>JBMHDS010000065.1:0-43643 GCA_049889275.1 Bradymonadia bacterium
ATCTCTCTGCTCAACCATCCGGAGATGACAGACAGAGAGCGCCTGGTTGCGCGCATGAGACGCGCGCACCCGACGGGGCAGGTGCCAGACCGCGCGACAGCGAGAGAGGCCAGCGTCGCGCTTTAGCCGGCGACGGCTCTATTCGTCAGCTGCGAGCTGCCGTGTCTCAGCGGCGATGTCGCCTTTCCACATATCGTCACGATTTGCGCGGCCAGCGTTGGCGACCTTGGCGGCACGCTGACGTTCGACGAGATCGGCATGTGTTGTGAAATAGGGCAGCGACAGGCCGATACACTCTTCCACGGATTTAAAGTTATGTCGGTCGAGAAAATCCGATAGGCCGTTACACAGTTCTTCGATCAGTTCATAACCACGCAACATCGCACCTGTACAGACTTGAACTGTGCTCGAACCAAGCAATAAAAATTCTGCAGCGTCATCGGCCGTTTCAACGCCGCCCATGCCGGAGACTGGAACGTTGGGAAATTGCCGTGCGAGCTCCATCACGTGGCGCAGCGCGATGGGCTTTACGGCTGTACCCGAATAGCCGCCGGGCACCGTGTGGCCCTGCACCGTGGGCATGGGTCTGAGTGTTTTTAGGTTCACACCGCATACACTTAAGATCGTGTTGATCGCAGAGATACCATGGGCGCCGGCCTCAATAGCCGAGCGAGCTGGAACTGTGATATTGGTGATGTTTGGGGTCATCTTAGCCCAAACTGGAATCTTTGCGACCTCCATGGCCCAACCGGTTACCTCACCAACGATGTCGGGGTTCTCACCCATCGCCATCCCCATCCGCCTCTCCGGCAGACCATGTGGACAAGAGAAGTTCAGCTCAAAGCCATCAACCCCTGTTTCTTGAGTACGCTCGATGACCTCACACCAGGCATCCTTGTTGTACTCCTCCATCACTGAGGCGATCAGAACCTTATCGGGATGCTTTTGTTTACACTCTGCGAGATCGTCGAGCCACGCTTCGAATGGACGGTCGGAGATCAATTCGATATTTTCAAAACCGATGACCGTTTTGTCTGTTCGACTCTTCAGTCGCGCATAACGGGGCACAGTGTTATGCACCTTGCTGTTGTCGAGGCTGAGCGTCTTGCAGACGATCCCGCCCCAGCCTAAGTCGAAGGAGCGGTTGATCACTTTAGCGTTTGTACCCGGAGGGCCCGAACCCAGAACAAACGGATTCGGAAACGTCATTCCGTTTACGGTAATACTTAAGTCGGCCATATCAACTCCCCCTCTGGCACGAAGGTCTCAGACGCTTCGTGATTAACGCGCTCGTACACAAGCAGCTCTGAATTCTGTGGGCTGTCACTGAGCACCCACCCCGCACTCACTGTACAACGAATAGGCTCTCCTGCAAATCGTAGCTTGATCGAATGCGCTGAAGCCCGTCGAAGGCACCGATAAATCGCGTTTGTGAGGCAATAATCATGACCGAATTCTTGAGGGATTATCCATGATTGAGCTATGAATAAGCTTAAGAGCAGGAGGGATGTATGTTGACGAAGACCACCATGAGCGTCTTTGCGTTTGCGATGAGCACCTTAGCGATAGGGTGCGGTGATGAAGAAGCGCCGGGCACGTTTATTGTAGATGCGGGCACGTTGCGCGACCAATCCCTAGGCTTAGGCGGCTTTGGTGGAACAGGCGGTCAATCGACCTCCGACCTCGGTTTGATCAATCCAAGAGATGCGTCTCAGCGACTTGACCGTGGTGGTGCAGGTGGCGCCGGCGGAACGGGGGGTACTGCAGGCCAAGGCGGTGGTGGAGGCACCATCGTGACGGACATGGGGGCAGTGAGTCGTTGTGGCGACGGTGTCGTCGATCCGGGCGAGGGCTGCGATGATGGCAACACCAGCGACGGCGATGGCTGCTCTTCGATGTGTACGAGGGAGCCGCGGTGCGGGGACGGCGTCGTCGATCCAGGTGAAGCCTGTGATGATGGCAACAACGTCAATGGCGATGGCTGCGGTGCAAATTGCGCGGTCGAGGCGCGTTGTGGCGATGGCGTGAGAACGGCCGGTGAACAATGCGATGATGGCAATAATCGTAATGGTGATGGCTGTTCGAGCGATTGTCGCGTTGAGCAAGAACCCAGATGCGGAGATGGTGTCGTCGATGCTGGAGAAGCCTGCGATGACGGCAACAACATCGATGGCGATGGTTGCTCGGCCGACTGCCTACGCGAAGTGATGGACCGGTGTGGTGATGGGATACAGGGTGCAGGGGAAGCCTGTGATGACGGAAACAATATCGATGGCGATGGGTGTTCCGCCGACTGCCGTTTAGAGGCCGTCGACCGATGCGGCGATGGCGTTCAAGGTATCGACGAAGAATGTGATGATGGCAATCGGCTCGATGGTGACGGCTGTTCCGCGAATTGCACACTCGAAGGTGATCCGGTGTTTCTCGACGACGGACAGCTCGGTTGCATTGCCATCAATCAGTGCCTCATCGACTGTCCAGGAGACGACGCTGCTTGCAGCAATGCATGTATCGCGGGGGGTACGCCCATCGGGCAGATTCGGTTCAATGAGCTGCGCCAATGTTTATTGGATAATCAATGCGTGGTTGACGGTGAACTTGATGCAGACTGTGTTGCCGCTCATTGTCGCGATGCCGAGCTGGCTTGTTTTGGTCGCCCTGTGGAACCTTCGGGTGATCTCACCTGCGAGGCCGTGATCGATTGTGCAGACGCGTGCGAAGATCTCAACTGCCTGCGCACATGCGTTGCCAGCGGGAGTGAACTCGGTTTCGAGCAAGCGCTTGCACTCGATGAATGCATTTTTGATACCCACGGATGCGATACCCGAGAGACTGATTGCGCGGTCATGAACTGTGCTGCGGAGATGCGCGTGTGTTTTGGTGCGGCCGAATGCGGAAATGGACGCCGGGAGCCGGGCGAACAATGTGATGATGGTGATCGCGTGGACAATAATGCTTGCGATAACCGATGTGAACTCACACCCGCTTGCGGTGACGGAAGCTTGGACCCCCAAGAAGCGTGCGACGATGGTAACTTGAGAGCGGGGGATGGATGTTCTGCGTTGTGTACCATCGAGCCCCTCCGAGACCTTGAAGCCGGTCAAATTGACTGCCGAACATTCAATACGTGCCTCGGCGACTGTGGGCCAGGTGATGATGCATGTGTACAGGCCTGTGTGAATGCAGCGTCTCCGGAAGGCCAGGCACGCTTGACGGCTTTAATCGATTGTATCACCGCGAACGGGTGCGATGCTGCTGAAGGCGTCGATCCAGACTGTGTCGACGCCCTCTGCGCTGACGAGGTGACCGCCTGCTTTGGCCCAATCGTCTACCCAAATGGTGATGACTCTTGCGCTCAGCTCTTTGATTGCTCTGCTGAATGTGAGGACATGAATTGTATGCGCCGATGTATCTCGGAGAGCAGTCAGGCTGGCGTCGATCAGGCGCTTGCCCTTGAAGATTGCGCCGTCGCCAATCAATGTCCGGATTCGGTGGGGGCCTGCGCTCAAGCCAGCTGTGTTGTGGAGCATGCCGCATGTTTTGGCGAAGCGGGATGCGGTAACGGTCGATTAGAGGCGGGAGAAGCGTGTGATGACGGAAACCTTGTCGCCGGCGATGGTTGCTCGCCAATCTGTGAAGTTGAGGCGCCAGGTTGTCTCGATGATCCATTCGAAGACAATGACAACGCGGCTGATTCTGCAGCGATTCTTGCGGATGTGTATGTGGACCTGCAGATCTGTGAGGACGACGACGATTGGTACGCGATCGATGTCTGTGCAGGCGGCACCCTCTCCGTTCAGATCATTTTCACGCACGCAGATGGAGACTTGGACATGGACCTCGAGTCGATTGCAGGTTTGTCTCTCGACAGCTCGGCTTCGATTTTTAATGAGGAGACCGTTGAGTGGACCAATAATGGTGCTGTAGAGGAGACGGTCAATTTACGGGTTTTCGGCTTTAGTGGGGCTGAGAACGACTACGTCATGAACATCGCGCTCGTAGATTGCTTCGATGAGAATGAACTCGGCGGTGTAGAAGAGGGGGATTTACGCCTCGCCGACGGAAACGACGATTCGTCGGGTCGAGTCGAGATCTTTTCCAACGGCGAGTGGGGGACTGTTTGCGATGACTTCTTCGATCTCGCTGATGCACGGGTTGTCTGCCGACAACTCGGCTTTGCTGACGCAGAGCGCATTGATGTCGATGTGCCCGGTGGTGATGGTCCCATTCTGTTAGATGACGTCGAATGCTTGGGTGACGAGGAAAGGCTGCTCGACTGCGCGAGCCGAGGGTTGGGCCAACACAACTGTGTTCACTCCGAAGATATCGGCGTTGTCTGCACCAATAACGCGGTCGGCGGCGGCCCCGATAATTGTATCGATGACGCTTTCGAACCAAATGACGATGCCGAATCCGCGGCCCTGTTCATTCCGGGGAATGCTGGAGAGCTGCAAATCTGCGCATTCGACGCAGACTTTTACGAGGTCACCGTGTGTCCTGACGGTCGATTGGTTGCGACCATTGATTTTGACGCAAATGAGGGGGACCTCGACATGGAGTTATTGTCGGAGAATGCAGCTTCGTTGGATGCCTCCGAAGGAATTGGCAATCAAGAGCGTGTTGAATGGCTCAATATCTCCGGAGTTCAGGCAACACTATTCGTTCATGTCTACGGCTTCATGGGTGATGAAGCTTCATACAGCCTGAGCGTCGACACTGAGGGTTGTCTCTAAACTTTTGATCTGATTGCGCGATTCTCTCCATCTCGGGTCTGGACGTTGACCGACCCTGGGAGTACACTTTCAAAGATCCCCATGCTGAAAGGCTTGCCGAATGTCGCGTTTAGTCATCCTCATTAGTTGTCTTTTATTCTCCCTAGGTGCGTTCGCTCAACCGATGGGCAAGACGGCTAATCGGCCTAATGTAGATCGTTTAATCGCTCAAATTGACGACTCCGACCTGGATGACGAAGAAAACTTAAAGCAACTGATGAACATCGAATATCGCAAAGATGCGATGTCCATGTCGCGAGCTGTTGGGTCAAGTTTGATTCCGGGCGCGGGCTGGGGTCTTTTATACACCAAGAAGAAGACGCAGGCCGCCGTTCCTTTCGTGCTGTCGGCTCTCGGCTACGGTCTGGGTGCAGCCTATATGCTAGGCGCATTCGATACCTCGTCTACGACCATTTGTAACCACGAGAGAGATGGACGCGTACCCAACGCTGAGTGTGGATATCAAAATATCGAGCGCGACCCGACAGCGGGTGACCGAATCGACAATCAAAGTCAAGACCCACGCTCTGTCGATGGCCGCACGCCCTATTTTCGAACCGCAGGCGACTACAGCACATCTGTAGCAGGCAAGGACTTTGATGGCTTTAACACAGGGGTCATCATCATGGTGAGCACCTACGTTGTCACCACCGCTCTCGGTGCGGTTTGGGCTGGAAGCACAGTGTCGAACCACAATACGCAATTACGCAAAGATATCGAATCGACAGCTCAACGAAAACAGAGGCGGCCAGAAATCGTCGCGGCGCCCGTGTTGAAGATGGGTCAGCGCGGCGGTCTTGTCGGATTGAGTCTCAGTTTCTGAGGGTTTCTTAAACTCAGCACCCCAAAACGCCGTGCCATCGCCCTCTGTGAATGCGGCATTGTACTTCACACCCAATGCGGTTAGGTTGCCCCAAGAATTGAATCGGAGGCATGGATACATGCAACGTTACAGGCTTTTGGCGATCGGTTCGATCGTCACGATTATACTCGACCAGATCACCAAGGTCTGGGCGGTTAGAGCCTTGTCCATTCCAGATGGCACTCTACCCGAGTTTGCGCGGCAAATACGCACGCAGACCATCGTCGTTTTTGAATCCTGGTTTAACTTTCGACTCACGGGTAACAAGGGCGCAGCGTGGGGGATCTTCGGTAATTTGCCGGATGGTTGGCGCGTGCCGTTCTTTGTGGTCATCGGCGTGGTTGCGATCGCGGTCATCATTGGCATCTATCGTTCATCCGACGGGCAGAACTTGGTCAGGTGGGCGCTCACGCTGGTCCTTGGTGGCGCTATCGGCAACTTGATCGACCGCGTTCGTCTTGGCTTTGTCGTCGACTTTATTGACTGGCACTACAAGACGCACCATTGGCCAACCTTTAACATCGCCGACGTTGCCATCTCCGTGGGTGTCGGCTTACTCGTACTCGATATGATCGTGAATCGTGATCGAGATTCAGACCAAGCGACAGCGTCGTCCTAGACGGCCGCAACTGAGCATTCCGAGGTTGTAACACCGCATGCATCCCGTTCTATTTCGTATATTTGGCGAGCCCATTCACATGTACGCGGTGATGATTGCGCTCGGCTTTATCGTGGGTATTTGGCTAGCCGCGCGCCATGCGGAGCAAACGGGCTACGACCGCGACATGATCCTCGATCTGTGCTGGTGGCTGCTCGTCAGCGGGTTGGTGGGTTCACGAATCGTGTTCATGATCGTCAACTGGGATCAGTATTACTACCCGTGTGCTGATTATGAGTACTTCAATCAACTGTATCCGCAGTATGCGATCACCGAGCCTGACTGCACTCGTGTGCTCAGGTTTTGGAACGGTGGGCTCGTCTTCTATGGTGGTGTGATTGGTGCGATGCTGACAATGGTTTGGTTTCTACGGCGCGAGGGTGTCGCGATCTTACCCATCGCTGACATCTTGATTCCATCTCTCGCGATCGGTCAGTTCTTTGGGAGATTGGGATGCGTTGCGGCCGGATGTTGCTGGGGCAAACTCACGGGTTCGAGTTTCGCCCTTGAGTATCCCCGTGGGTCGATGGTCTTCTCGCAGCATGCTAAGGCTGGCTTATTGGAGGCGGGTGCGCATCATTCGTTGCCCGTTCACCCGACCCAACTCTACGATAGCCTCGCAGGCCTCATCCTGTTCTGTGTCTTGATCTATATCCGTCACAATAAGCGTTTTCATGGTCAGGTGTTCATCTGGTGGCTGTTCCTCTACCCGCTGTTTAGATCCACGGTGGAGATCTTCCGCGGCGACAATGTGGAGCGCGGATTTTTGATTGATGTTGTTGTGGAGCCATTAAATCGTTTGCTCGGATTTGAGGCAGGCTCTGTCACCTTCTTGTCCACCTCCCAGTTTATCAGTCTTGGCATGATGACGACCGCGCTGATCATCCTGTGGCGCCAGCGCAAAGCACGCCCGACGAGCGTTGGCTCGGCAAGTATGGATTCACCATAGTGCCGAATAAATCGATTCGCGTCAGCAGTCTCCGAAGGACTGCTTGGCGAGCGTTGCTCCTCATTTTCTTGTCCACGGGCGCGGCCTTTGGAAACCCGGTTGGGCACCATGTGGTTGTGGAGACGGGTGCGCAATCGCCTGCGAATCCATTGACCGTGATCACTCTGCATGGCCTGGGCGATTCGCCCGAGAATTTTGCGCGCCTTGTGAAACGCAGCACGATTTCAGCACGCTGGATTATTCCTCGTGCAACATATCGATATGGTCGCGGTTATAGCTGGTTCGATATCCCACCGGGCGCTCTAAAGCGCCCACAGTTATTGGCGTCAGAAATCACTCGAGCGGTGAAGAGGTTAGCCTTGCTTGTGGACGAGATTCGGAGTGAGCAAGAGCATGGTCGCCGTATCGTGCTGATGGGTTTCTCACAAGGCGGGATGCTGACATACGGGTACGCAGCGACTCCAGGTATGCAGCCCTTGGCCGGCGCGATTCCGATTGGCGGGCTATTGCCCAAGTCCCTCTGGCCTAAGCACAAGACAGCATTCTCGATTGTCGCCCTTCATGGAGTAGACGATTCTGTGGTGCCCTTTCGCTATGCAAAAAGTACGGCCGCGGCGTTTCGAGCGAGCGCAAGCGACATTGAGTTTTTTCCGTTCGAGAATGTGGCGCATACGGTGACGCTAGAAATGTGGCAGTTAGTCCAGGAACGCTTGTTGCGTTTCGCTTCTGGTGTTCAGGCGCCCTGAAGCCGGTCTACTGGTTAGTGTTGCGGAACGCACTTCCAAGTATTGGTCGACTGCTCTTTTAGACAGACACCTAAAGGTCCCGCAGCCGTCTTGCATCGAGCGCCATGACTCGAACATTTCATCTCACCTACCGGCTTACCCATTTGTTCGCGGGGCATGCCTGGGCAGCCCATGAGCAGACAAGCGACACCCACGACCAGGTAGATGCGCGTCATCTTAAACAAAGAAGTCAGGTGTCAGCGGGACACCAGGCTCCACGGCGTACTGATCGAAATCTGTGATGCCATCGGCTCGTAGAACCTCCTCATCGATGAAGTACTGGCCGGTTGTCTCTTTCGCACTCCTTTTGAGCACCGCGTGCGCTGCGTCACCCATAATCTCTGGTGTACGGCTCGAGCGCACCATCTCTTCGCCACCGAGCAGGTTCTTAATCGCAGCGGTGGCGATGGTGGTCTTTGGCCAAAGCGCGTTGACGCCAATCCCGTCGCGCCTGAACTCTCCTGCCATACCTAGGACGCAGAGGCTCATGCCATACTTGGCCATGCTGTAGGCGACGTGCGGCGCAAACCACCGCTCTTCGAAGTTGAGTGGGGGAGAGAGATTAAGAATATGGGGGTTCTCCGCCTTCTTGAGGTAGGGAATGCAGGCCCGTGACGTCACATAGGTACCGCGAACATTCACCTGATGCATGAGGTCAAAGCGTTTCATTGGCGTCTGCTGCGTGCCCGCTAAGAAGATCGCGCTCGCATTGTTGACACAAATATCGATACCGCCGAAGTGCTGAGCGGCCTGCGCGACAGCGGTCTCGACATTGTCTTCGTGACGTACATCGACCACGATGGGCAGCGCTTTTCCGCCTGCTTTTTCGATCTCCTCCGCCGCGGTGAAAATTGTACCTGGGAGACGTGGATGAGGCTCAGCGGTTTTTGAGGCCACCACGATGTTGGCGCCATCTCTTGCCGCCCGCAGCGCGATCGCTTTGCCGATGCCGCGGCTCGCGCCCGTGATAAACAGTGTCTTGCCTGCTAGTTCGCTCATAATTGATTCCTCTCGTTGGTCCAGCCGAGCATCGCCCGAGGCGTTACGCCATGCAAGACGATTCATCCTCCGCGGTCGCGGTTTCACCCTGATTGAGACGGGGCGATCATAAAAAAATTGTAAAAATGCTAAGAATCATTCGACGTTTCGCTCCAAATCGTGTAAACAACCGCACTCCGCTAAGATCGCGCAGAGATGTGTGGTCGTGGAATACAACGTTACTGACGCTTTCAAGGCAGAACTGGAGGACAGACTCATGTCACGCCGATGCGAACTGACGGGTAAAGGCCCGATCGTCAAAAACAAGGTCAGCCATTCCAATGTCAAGACTAAGGCATGGATGACGCCAAACATCCAGAAGCGCCGCCTCTTCAGCGATACGCTCGATTCTTACGTTACGCTGCGCGTCGCGACACGCACAATCCGATCCATCGAGCACGTTGGTGGGTTTGACAAGTTCATTCTTGGTCAGGATCCAACATCGCTCTCGAAAAGAGCACGCTCTGTTCAGACTCGAATCCGCCGCTCACGCCAGTAGAGCTGTGATTCTCGGGTGGGCTGAAGAGTCCGCCTTGCGCCAGACGAGCATGGTCTCTCTTGCTAGGCAGCTCGCGAGAACGCGCTCCTTACCTCTTCCACTTGTCGGAACGAAGTACCGCTTTAATGGCGGCGGCGAGGTGGTCCATTCCACCCGCGTGTTCTTGCAAGTCACTCAAGTCCGAGCGTAACGCGTCTCGCCAGCGATGGTTACCTTGAGCTTTCAGGGTACGCACCAACGCCTCTCTTTTGAACGCTTTTCGTTTTTTTCGACGCTGACCGGTCATCGCTACACCTAAACGTAGTATTGAACCCGAAATGCCAGCTTACCGAATCTTTGACGATGTCGCAGATAATTATTCTGAGACGAGTCTCACGCTCCTAAAACGTTCAGCCCTGTCGCCAAAACGAATGAGCTTCACGATCTCCATGGTGTCCGCTAGCTCCATCTCAGACGGGACTCTCAGAATTGCCAGTCGAACTAATGGCGCCGACTCATGCAGTTTGGCGATGCGCTTATCGAGCTCTTTTAGATTGATCTTAGATGCGCCGATCGCCGCTATATTAGGCAGCGCTTCGCCGAGTGTTTCACCCTTGCGTCCAACAATATTTGCGCTCGCTATGCCTTTAGAAATACGCACGTCTAGACAACCAACTGCCGGTATAGTGCCCAAACCAGCGTTGAGCGGAAAAGAGCCGAGTCGTCCGTCTGCTTCTCTCTCAACGATGAGTCCCACCTCAGGATATCCCGCCTTTAGGCCCGTTTGGATGACGATCTCAAGAGTCTTGACTGGTTCTTCTGGTCGGAGTCCAACCAGCAGTGTGTTATTCTGTGTAGCATCGGCGAGGTGTTCGAGTAGCCGCTGAGGGCCGCCCTTAACCTGTTGATTTGTCATCATGTGACTCAGATCTGCGCTGCCCTTGAGTCCTTTCACTGGACCAGCCGATGACAAGGTCAATGTGGGTGTCATTACGATATAGGGCTGCTGATTGAGAAGGTCAGCTCGCTCGAATATCAAGGGACGCACGCCGAGTCTTACGAGGCTAGAGCTGAGGTCGCTGCGCTGCAGGCGCGCCACCGTGTGCGGTACCGCATCGTCGGATTTTCGGGTGAGGATGAGCGCAGCTCCGACTGCGACCGATACGAGGACCAAACCATACATACCGGCTCGAAACTTCTTCGAGAGGCCTCGCGCCCTATTTTGTGGAAAGGCTTCTGTCTGATGAGGATGAATCTCCTCCTGGGCTGCCTTCAATACGTCAGAGATGACGTCCGCATCGGTTAGCTGTTCTGATTCGCTAGTTGAGGCCAGCGTGTTGGACGTCCGCTGGCGACGATTCATGCTGGGGCGCTTCGCCGCATGCGCCGCAGCTCGCTTGTCTCCAGTTGACTTCTTTGGCTTCGATTCGAGGGGCCTTGGCTTTGCTGCGTCGAGTGTCGCGCGCGTACGTGGCTCAGCTCGTTTTGGCGTGGTACCTTTTCGCGGACCGCGTGGTGTCCGTGCCCGTGGACGTGGATCTGGTCCGATGCTCTCTTGAGTCTCAAGTGGATGTCCTCGTCGAGGTTCCGCCGATGAAGCAACGTCCAGCGATTTCCGGTCTACAAGATACTTGGAGGCAGCGGCACCAAACTCCTCGGTCGGTGGTACTGGCGGGGGGCTTGCTTTTTCCGACTTCGCTGCGTTCGGCACAGCTTGGCTGGGGCTCAACTGGCCGCCTCGCTGCGTTGGTGCTTGAAAGGCTGTTTCCTCGCTTAAATCGAACAGATCAACCGACAGCGCACGGGTCGCATCAAGATCATCGAACATAGAATCTTGGCTTGCGGATTCAGGCGCATCCCAGTCGGAGTCGACGTTGATCAGTTGTGTCGTCTCGAGCAGCCGGCGACCGGGCTCCGTGGTCTCACGTGGCTCCACGTCCGTGGCGATGTTCTGATTCGCAGTCATGGACCCGAGTGGCAGCTGAGAGACGAGCCTGGTATGCCCATCGGCATCGTCTCTTCGACCTGATGGTGGCATAACGCCCCGTAACGTATTGCGAGGCTTGAAGAAGGACATGGCACGACCGCATTCTGGACACGCCGCAAGCTGCTGTCCGCTCACCTCGAACAACAAATCGCATTCTCGGCATGCCTGTAGGTTCTGTCCTTGATCTCGCATTCTTGCCCATTTCTTTGAGGTTTTCCGATGTGCCGATGCCCACCGTCGCAGCCTCGCTCGTAGAGAATATCGTGGCGGGGGCATGTTTGCATCAGTAACTCGGTTTAATTCGTTGCTTTATTCGCTTAGCCGCCGATTTTCTCATCGTATTGCACTTGTTGTTGACGCCCCTTACACACTGGATCGAGGGTCCCTGTGAAATATAATGACCCGATAAGAGAGAGGCTGTTATGCTGGCGGGGTGCTTTGATCGGGGGCAGCAGTTTTGTCGAAAGTGGGCGACAACCAATACGCCGGGCTTGTGCTTGGAGAACAATATGAGGTGGTTCGACCTGTCGGTGCTGGCGGCATGGGCCAGGTCTACCAAGGTCGGCAGCTGAGTACGGGTGGACGTGTTGCCATCAAGCTCATGTCAACGCTGGACAGGAGCCAGAAGACGATAGATCGCTTCAAATACGAAGCTGAGACCACCGCCCAACTGACGCACCCGAACACCGTCCGCATACTTGATTTCGGCTCTGACGGTGACGTCTTCTACCTTGTCATGGAATACCTGTCCGGTACTGATTTAACTCGTTTCTTACGTCCGGATGGTCAGTCGGATGCGTTTGTCAGTCATGTCTTGTTCCAGACGGTTTGCAGTCTCGCTGAAGCGCACAGCCGTGGGGTGGTTCATCGAGATATCAAGCCGAATAACATCATGCTTCTTCATCACGTAGGGCACCCATCCTTCGTCAAAGTGATCGATTTTGGCATTGCGCGTGCGATCGGAGGGCCTGGGCATGGCACCCTAGGTATCCTCGGGACCATCGGTTACATCGCACCCGAACAGGCGTCTGGAGATCTCGTGCCCGATGCTAGGACAGACCTCTACGCGTTGGGTTGCGTCGCCTATGAGTTACTCACTGGGCGCTTGCCCTTCGACGGCATTACACACAAGAGCGCACCTCTTGAGGTACTCGAAGCACACAAGGCAGGTAACCCAACCGACATCGCCCAAATTAGGCCCAATACGGATCCCGAGTTGGCGCATCTGATCATGCGTTTGTTGTCTCGAAATCCGGTTAATCGGCCGCAGTCGGTTGGAGAATTGGTCGTCCCGTTACACAAGATACGCTCACGTTGCTCCGGTGGCATCGCCTATGCGGCAGATGTGGATACGCCTCATCATGGCCAGCAAGAAGCGACCCCGCATCAAAATGTCGTGTACAGTGACCAGTTTAATGTGTCGACTGCCGACGGTACGCTGTGCGATGGAGATCTCAATGCGCTTGGCTTCGCGGTGACCTCAGCACAAGGAGTCGAGCCCGTTGTGACCTCGTCAGACCTGTCGCCTCACCCTTCGATCAGTCCTATTCCGACGCCGCCATTTGGGGTCGCACAGCTCGATGCACCTGAATCGTCGACTCCAGAGATATCAAAAGAGAATACGGCGGATGAATGGACGATGGGCTCGTCCACTACGGTATCTCATGGGAACGGTGACGTTACTGATGCGGACCCTGCGTCGACGAGCCGGCCACGCCGCATTTATCTGTTGACCTTCCTTGCGGGAGGCTCGATGACGGGCCTCTGCTGGTTTATCTACCAGCACCTCTTCGTTTAGGCATCGATGGCACCAGCGGGCTATGACGTATCCGGTTTCGATCAAAGAGTATTCCCCATTGATTACTGTTTAGCTTTTTTGGGTTTTAATATAGTTATTAATCGCTATTAATTCGTCTGGTTTTCTTAATGTATACTCATAGCCTCTATGTTTTAACCCATTCGGCGATGACGGTAGAGCAGGTCATCGGCCAGCTTCAGCGCCTACGCTTGGGCCAGCGTATTGAACCACCTCGGCGGGAACATTGGTCTCGTATGGGGTATGGGTTGACG
This sequence comes from Bradymonadia bacterium, assembly GCA_049889275.1. Taxonomy (GTDB): domain Bacteria; phylum Myxococcota_A; class Bradymonadia; order UBA7976; family UBA1532; genus UBA1532. Next base: position 13,600 of record JBMHDS010000065.1, read on the forward strand.
GTACACAACCCTGGTGAAGATGTCGCAAGGCTCTTCATTGATGTCATTCCCGCTCCTTGGCCCTCGGGCCAAGCCTTGAGTGCAGAACGGGCACTCTCGGTCGCTTTTCGTATGGGTCATTTTGGGTTCATGGTTAAACCGGAGAGCTACCATTTGGCACTAGCCAGAGCCGATGCATCAGAGCAGGCTGAGTTCCTGACTCATCAGGCCATGGTGAGGCTGCGTCTCAGCTTGGTCGAAGATCATGAACACCCCTGGGACGTCGCCGCTGAGAAGCGCCTGGAGGCCTTGGCACAAATGCACCGTTGCGCAAACTTTCTCCTCGAGCATGAGTTAGCGCTGGGGCTATTCTCACCGTCCTCCAGGACCCTTTGGACCCCACGCAGTGCCTGGCGACTATTCGATTCGGCGATGGGCGATAAGCAGCATCTGTGGCCACTCTGGGCAAGTTGCCAAGTGACGGCAACAAATGACCAGAATCATATTCTAGAAAGTTACGGTCTGGGCCGCCTTGGATTACCTGAAGTCGTCATCGACTGCCGCTCGGAAGACGCGCTGCAATTGGAGCCTTTCTACCGGCAGTTCGTGCTCACGAGATTGCAACAGGGGCCCGGGGGCCAGGTCGATTTGGTGACGACGACCCATCGACTGGAGCGAATCGACGACTCGACTCGCGATTCAAATCCAGAACGCTATACCCTTTCCAAGATAAATAGTTAGACGTCGGGACTGTTCACAGCAAGCGCCTTCGTCTAGACTAACCCTGATTGATCACGCAGGGTTAAAATAAGAATCGATGCAGCATCTCGCCTGTCGCCATTGTGGAGCGGAATTTAGCAATATGCGCGGTGGCGACGTGTGTCCGCATGACGGGACTCTTTTGATTCGTCCTCAGGGTAAGGATGAGGCCATTCATGCGCCTTGGTTGGGACGTACGATCGAAGACCGTTATGCGCTCTTCGACGTTCTCGGCGTCGGCGGATTTGGGGCCGTGTATCGAGCCTACGATACCCAAGACGATGTCGACGTCGCCATCAAGGTGGTGCTCGCATCGGCGCAAGTCCTCGGCGCAGATACAATGGCGCGTTTCCGTCAAGAAGCGAAGCTGCTGACCTCGCTGACATCGCCACATATTGTCGAAGTCCTTGGGTTTGGTGAGTACGAAAATGCGCTCTATATGGTGCTCGAGTTGCTACCGGGTGTGACTCTCAAAGATTTTCTCTCAAGCCAGCCAAAGCTACCACTCACCACAGCTGTCAATATCACCAGTCAGATCCTCCACGGCCTCGCAGCCGCCCATGAGCAAGGGTTGATCCATCGTGACTTGAAACCCGCTAATATTATGCTAGACCAAACGGATGGTGATCGCGTCAAGATTATTGATTTTGGGATCGCCAAAGTGCTTGGCGCGCGAGAAGGCGAGGCACCTAAAACAGGCACCGGCATGGTGCTTGGTACGGTTCGTTACATGGCGCCGGAGCAGCTGCAGCAGGATGGGTTAGATAGTCTCCAGACAGACCTATACTCCGTGGGCTCAATCTTCTACGAAATGCTCTGTCTCGAGAACCCATATACGGGCTCGCCTGCCGAAATCGCGGCAGCGATTCTATACGAAGACTCTCCGTCACTGGCGGCTCAGGGCTATTCTCATTCTCTTAATCTTTGGTTTGGACGGGTGATGGCTAAGAAGCCCGCGCATCGGTATGTCGACGCCCTGACGATGCAGGCTGATTTGGTACAGGCCGTGTTTGACGAGACCATCACGGAGCAAGACAACGTTCATACGCAGCTCAACACCAGCTCTATGGGCATTTCGAGAGAGTCAAGTATCGAACCCGTCGCCCTACTCGCCGAGCCGATCAAGGACAAAGCGGTCAGCACAACAGATGATCAAATGCACGATGAAGATACTGTTTTTGATGTGGTCGACGTAGCTCAACTGATTGGCGATCTGCACCCGTCTTTTCAGGGCGGTACAAGTCAAACCGAGGGAGACGAGGAGACAATTGGTATACGAGCGGAACAAACAAATACAGTCGAGGCTTCGTCCATTCCAGAAAGCGGGGTGAGTGCGTCCTTAGATGCTGACAGTTCATTTGCTTCGAGCGCGCATAAAAACTTAAGTCCGGGAGAAGAGTTGCCTGAGGTCGCCCCGATGCCGGATTTTGAGCCCGGGATAGAGGACGACGATTTGGGACTGCCTGCAACCGAACGCTTTAGTGTCAACAGCAGCGATTTGAGTGGCTTGCTGCCACCACCGATGTCAGGTTTTGATTCGGAGAATGAGCCCCCTGAAACTGTGAGATGGACGTCTGAAGCGCAGTCAGTGGAGCCTCAGCTCGCATTGGACGAGGCCGCGTCTCGTCAGACCGTGAGGCGGGGCAAGTATTGGTGGGCCATTCCCGTTTTGGTTCTCGCCGCATTACTTGCGGCCCTAGTTTACATGCACCGAGGGGGCCCAACCGAGAACGCGCAGAGCCAACAAATAGAGTGTCGATATGCCCAGATGCCTGTGAGGACGGCGAATCCACTCGAGCATTGTTTAAGCGCAGCTCATCACAGTCGCAACCATGCCCAACCGATATCGAGATGTTAGCCTGACGATGACATACGCAGCAGACATCAATTCCATTCAGCGTGCAGCTGATCGGATCGCTGGGTATGCGCATGTTACACCCGTGCTCACATGCAAAGCGATCGACCGATTGGCGGGTCGCTCGCTTTTTTTTAAGTGTGAGAACTTTCAAAAGGTGGGCGCGTTTAAGTTTCGGGGCGCGATGAATGCAACGGCTAAAGCCCTCGAGAATCAACAGCCCTCAGCCTTTGTCACCCATAGCAGCGGAAACCATGCCCAGGCGCTTGCATTAGCCGCCCATTGCCATGGAGTGCCTGCTCACATCGTCATGCCGACAAACGCTCCGGCGGTCAAAAAGGCAGCTGTGCTCGAATATGGGGCAACAGTTCACCCATGTGAGCCGACCCTTGAAGCGAGAATTCGCGTTGCCACCCAGGTATGTGATGAAACTTCAGGTATCCTCATTCCACCCTACAACCATGCTGATGTTATCTCCGGACAGGGTACCGTTGGTTTAGAACTCAACCAACAAGTCCCCGAGCTTGATGCGGTCATATGTCCAGTCGGCGGCGGTGGTCTCTTGTCGGGTGTCACACTCGGGTATCGTGAACTACAACCGGACTGTAAGATGCTCGCGGCAGAGCCCTCAGGCGCCGACGACGCATTTCGTTCTAAACAGAGCGGTCAGCTCTTGCCGCAATTGTCGCCACAGACCATTGCAGATGGGCTCCGAACGAGCCTTGGTTCACTGACTTGGCCTGTGGTTCGCGATTTGGTGGACGCAATCTACGTGGTGACAGACCAGGAGATTAAGGTCGCGATGAAGTTGATCTGGGAGCGCATGAAGATCGTGATTGAGCCGAGCTCGGCAACAGTACTCGCAGCAGTCTTGTCCGAAGGGTTCGATCCGGAGCACACGTTTCGGCGCATTGGCCTTGTCATCAGTGGTGGCAATCTCGATCTAACAGCGTTGCTCGATTAGGACATCTCAGCTTGTAGAAAGAAATGGGGTCAGGCTGAGCCACCCCTCTCTTCAGAGGTGGCTCTCGATCGCCCCGTTAGGCGATTTTAGCGTCGGCGAATGCGTAGTGCGCCAATGCCGAGTAGCAGTAGCAGCGTGATGGGTGAGGGGTTGTCCTGAGCGTTGACATCGCAGCTACAGCCAGCGGCTCCATCATCACCGCTCGATTCACCGTCACCGCCGGCACCGCCGGCACCACCAGCGCCACCGGCGCCACCGGCACCACCGGCACCACCGTCGGACTCCACGCTTGAGCCGTCTGTTCCAGTGCCGCCATCGGTTGCCGGTATACCTGCATCAGCCTCGGTGCCGCCGTCAGTACCCGTGCCAGCGTCGTCCCCAACGCCTGAGTCGGGCCGGTCAACGGGCTGAGACCAATCGGCGACGCATTGAGCGGTACCGTCTACAACCTCACAGCGCTGATTGGCTGGGCACTCGATGCCGCTGCAAGGGTCATCCTCGCATTGTCCACCGAGGCAAGTTCGCCCAGGCCCACACTCTTCAGGGTTGCAGTTATCAGGCTGGCATGTCTCATCGGAGCAGGCTTGACCCTCAGCGCAAACGACACCGCCACAATTCACTTCGACACAGCGACCGTCAACACACTCTTGCCCGAACGCACAGCTGATGCCAGCGCATGAGAAGACGCACTGTCCATCTCGGCAGAAGCTTGTATCACCGCACTCGATGCCGTCACATGGGTTGGCTACGCAGACGCCATCTCGGCAGAGCTGCGAGCCTGGACAACCTGCTTCGTAGCAATCACCCTCACCGAAACACTCACCACCAACGCAGTACTCTCCGTCAGCGCACTCGACACCCTCGCAGGGGTCTGTACAGAGGCCGTTCGCTGGGTCACATGGGCGGCCAGCTGGACATTCAACACCGGCACAGAGCGATACACAGCTACCTTCGGCGCAATACTCGCCATCCGGACAGCCGCGGCCATCTTCACAAGCGCTTGCACATTCGCCGAGAACGCAGGCTTCGCCCCGGCCGCAAATATTTGCGTCTTCGTCGACGAGGCCATCGCAGTCATCGTCGCTACCATTGCAGGTCTCCGATGGGGTTGCACCACACGTACCACAGTCGTTCAAGAGACCCTCATCGACGCTGCCGTCACAGTCATTGTCGACCAGGTCACATTCGTTTTCCTCGTCTGGGCTTGTGTCGGCTCGACAGACAACGCGTCCGGCCGCTGAACACTCGAGATGTCCTTGTGCGCATTGCCCGGGTAGTCCGGTGGCGCATGCTGTTGGTTCGATGACCGGAGAGCCATCGGGTAGCGCGTCTACGAGGTTATCACAATCATTGTCTACGCCGTCGCAGACCTCTGGGTTACCGTCTGGTACACAGATGTAGCGGTCACAGGCATCACCGACACCATCCATGTCGGTGTCCTCTTGGCTTCGGTTGATGACCTTCGGACAGTTGTCGCATGCATCACCAATGCCGTCCTCGTCCTCATCCGCCTGATCGGGGTTCGGTACGTCGGGGCAGTTATCGTCGACACCACAGAGACCGTCTTCGTCAGTGTCTAAACAGACACCGCCAAGTGAGCGCTCGAGAATAAGCAGCGCGAATGCATGGCTTGAGTTTTCGCTCCAGCCGCGCGGGCTGCCGCCAAATTGTCCACCCCACGCGCCATTGGCGTCTTGCCATCCGAGAAGTGTGTACGAGTAGTCAAAATAGTGTGACGGCTCCTCTTCAGGGTAGCCGAGTGCAGCTGGGTCGCGGTCGGCGAAGGCATCGCCGTAGATCGCACCGCCAAGCCCGTCATCCTCCGACACGCTCAAGGATTTTTCTCCGGCCCACATGTAGTAGAAGGTACTTGTCGGGTTGAACGCATTACCGACCATCCGGTCGTAGGTGTAGTTTTGTCGCATCCAGCTCAACGAGTTCTGAGCGCGCGGGTCACCTGCTGGGATCTGCGCTAAGCGGTAGCACCAGAGAGCAGACGCCGTCATCGATGACGTCGAGCCTTGGCCCGGTCGATAAGCACTGCCGCCATCGGCATTCTGACTGGCCATCAAGAAGTTGACGACGGCCGGTAGCGCTTGGTCTGCCCCGTCGATGATGTTTGCCGCAGCCGACAAACCCGCAACAGCAAACTGTGTTGTCGACAAGTCGCCTGAGGCTTGGGGGGCAGTGTAATTCCAACCACCTTGGTTGTTCGGCGCCTGGTTGCCTTGGTTGTTCTGCAGTGAGACCACACCGTTGGCGATCGCCTGAGTCGCTGTGACCGCGGCGCCCACTTCATCCGGCCCGCCCGTCGCCACATAGGCCGAGAGCGCCATCAAGTTACCACCAGCCACGTAGACATACGGTGCCGCGTTGGGGTTGGTCATCGACTGCTCATTGCCGATGAGGTTTGCGATCAAGCGGACGACCATCGCTTGGTCGTTCGGGTCCATCCCCTGAAAACCCTGCGCGCGGCCGCCCCATCCAACACCCTGACGTTTCTCTAGAAAGGTGAGTGCCCCGAGAAAGTTGTGTCTTGAGTTTGCCTCGTTGAAGTGACCTGCTCCACGTTCCTGATTTCGGAAGTGTTGAAGACCTGCGTTGATGGCGTCATCAACCGCGCACGCGAAGGGCGTGCCCTCGCATCCTTGCGCGTTTGCCACCGAAATGGCGCTTCCACCAAGCGTGAGGAGTGCTGCTACAAGTAGTGCTCGCATTCTATTGCCCCTAAGACTCAGAAACATGATCGCGGCTTTTGGCCACTCCCTCCCTGAGAGACAGCCTAAGCCTCAAGTGTCACACCATACGTGAAATTACCTATCAGATCCACTCGTCCACAATGTTTTTCGCCGGTATTTTGTCGGGCCTCGGTGGACTTAGCTAAACGCGGAATGCCCAGTCAGTGCCCGGCCGATGGCAAGCGTGTGCACTTCGTGGGTCCCTTCGTAGGTGTAGACGCTTTCTAAGTTTGCTGCATGGCGCATGATCGGATACTCGGCCATAATCCCGTTACCACCGAGGATGCTTCGTGATTCTCGGGCGATCTCCAGTGCGAGCCCAATGTTTTCACGCTTTGCGAGGCTCACCTGAATTGGGGTGAGACGGCCCGCGTCTTTCGCATCCGCCAAATGCTTACTCAAGAGGTGACCCGTGACGATGCGTGCGCCCATATCGACGAGTTTTTTCTGCGTCAGCTGAAACGATGAAATTGTCCGACCGAATTGAGTGCGTTCGTTCGCGTAGTTCAGCGCGGTCTCAAAACAGCAAAGAGCCGCACCGAGGCCGCCCCAAGAGATGCCGTAGCGAGCTTGAGTGAGGCAACTGAGTGGGCCTTTTAAACCCTCGACCTCGGGCAAAACGTTCTCATCGGGCACAAAGCAATCTTCGAGAACGATTTCTCCTGTCCAGGAAGCTCGCAGGCTCATTTTATCCTTCATTTTTGGCGTGGAAAATCCGTCAAATCCACGCTCCACGAGAAACCCTCTAATGCTGCGGGCTGAGCCACTGTCCACCTTGGCCCACACGATGGCCACTTTGGCGATGGGCGAATTCGTGATCCACATCTTCGCGCCGTTGAGGATATAGCCTCCATCGACTTTCTTCGCGACGGTGCGCATAGAACCAGGGTCAGAGCCGCTATCGGGTTCTGTCAAACCGAAACAGCCGATGATTTCACCCGCCGCCATCTTCGGTAGAAACCGATTCTTCTGCGCCTCTGTGCCGAAAGCCCAAATCGGATACATGCACAGTGCGCCCTGGACACTTGCGAAACTTCTGAGCCCACTGTCAACATACTCGAGTTCCCGCATGATCAAGCCATAGGCTGTCGCATCGAGGCCGGCGCAACCATAGCCCGTTAAATTGGCGCCGAGAACGCCCAGTGATCCGAGAGATGGGATGAGCTCGTCTGGAAAGGTCTCATTGATGTACCATTCGGCGACACCTGGCGCGAACTCGTTGCGAGCGAATCGCCTCACGTTGTCCCGAACCATGCATTGCTCTTCATTCCACAGACTCTCAATATCGAAAAGGTCGAGTAGTGGCGTCGGATTCATTGTTGGGCCTCCAAGTGTTCGATGACTTCGGTCATCACCATCGTTGTCAATACGTCATACAGCCGTTCACCCTCATCCACCGTCGCGTGACTCGGTGAACCCGTATAGGCGGCGTCGGCACCTGCTTCTAAGAATGTGGTCTTACCGGCTTGTATGGCTGAACTCAAGCTGATGGGCACTGTGGGCAGTGATTGAGCCGCATCTGTTCGAAATAAGTCGGGCCGCGCTGCGAGTACGAGTGAACCCTCATAAGCCCCTGCGTGGCATGCACCACTCCGAAACTCTTCGCCGAGCTGTTTCCCCCAGCGCCGACTGATCACCTGTGGCTGGCTGATCGCGCGCGGACCCCGTGACATCTTCACACGCTCGACCACCGCGGCCAGCGCCTTCAACTGACCCGGCTCAAGATGATGATTGATCAGACAAACGTGATCAAAGCCGTTATCCAAATACCCGTAAACACCCGCCTCTAAAAAGTCTACAAGCGCATCAAACGGGATGCTGATCGCACCCGCAAAACCTGCGGCAAAATCGGTCACGCCATAGGGTAACGCAGGTGCGACCAACGTGTCATAACCCGCCTGATTGAGCTTTGCGGCAGCACGCTTGGCGTTCTCTTCAGCCAGGATTGTATCGGTTGCGAGCGGCAGATGAGGCCCATGGGGTTCTGTGCTCCCCACCGGCCAGAGGATCACTTTGTCGCCGGTTTGGCCCAACTTGTGCTTCAGTTCCGTCGTGGTGAAGTCTCCCACAGACTGAGGTGTTTTGTCACTCATGGGGCAATGCCTTCTTATCTACTTTTCCGCGATCGTTACGTGGCAATTCATCCACGAAAACGACTTCGCGAGGATATTTATATTTGGCGAGATTTTCTCGCACGAAGTCTTGGAGCTCAAGTGCGAGCGCATCAGAGCCGGGGATGCGAGACTCGACGAACGCGCGCGTGCTCATCAAGCCATCGACCTTCACGCCGATAACGGCGGCTTCTTTGACCTGTGGATGCGCAGCTAAGCTATGCTCAATTTCCAGTGGACTGACCCATTGGCCTGAGACCTTCAGCAGATGGTCGGCACGCCCGCAGAACCAGAAATAGCCATCTTTGTCCCGTCGAAACAGGTCGCCAGAGCGGCACCAATGACCATGAAATGTCTTCCAAGATTTCGCTCGGTCAAGCCAGTATCCTTGGGCAACGCTGTCTCCCTTAATCCATAGGACACCTGGGGTATCTAATGGTACCTCCGGCGCACCTGGTGCGTCGGCGTCCGCACTGAGAACGCGGAGCTCATAACCGTCTACAACCCGACCGAGCGAGCCGGGCTTGATGTCTCCTGGTCTGTTGGTGAGGTAAATATGAAACATTTCAGCGCTGCCGATGCCGTCGTATACGGGCACATCAAAACGTTCGAGCCACCGTTCGAGCAAAGCGGGTGGGAGTGCCTCGCCAGCGCTGAGTGAAAAGCGTAAAGTCGAGAGATCCACAGCCGTCTCATCGCTCTCATGTGTATCGAGCATTCGTCCCATCAATGTGGGTACATTTGTTAAAACTGTCGCGCTATAGTAGCGAACCGCCCAGGCGATCCGTTCGGCGGTTGGCTTTTCGGTGAAAAGCGCCGCACTTGCACCCACTGCAAATGGGAACATGAGGTTCGTGCCGGTTGCGTAGCCAAAAAACAGTCGGGGTACGCTGACACAAACATCATCGGCCTGATAGCCAATGGTTTTCTTGGCGTATTGCTCTGTGTTGAACGCAAAGTCATGGTGAGAGTGCATCGCTGCTTTTGGTCGACCCGTGCTGCCACTGGTAAACAACCAAATGGCCGGTGAGTCTCCCCGGGTTGGCAGTGGTACGGTTGACTCAGTGATGTTGTCGATATGCGTGGCGAGGCAGCCAGGCCCATCGGTGGGCGCTTCGGGGTCATCGAATGTACCTGCATCGGGTGTAATGAGCAGGCACGGGCGATCCGGTCGACTCTCGAGCTCAGGTTTGAGTCTCGCTGCAACCGACTGAGTGGTGACGACCACACGGGCCTGGATGTAGTCGATGACATAATTGAGGTCATCAGTGCTCGATAAGGGATTACCCATGGCGACGACCGCGCCCGCTTTGAGAGCGCCGAAGAATGTCCATGCAAAAGGTGGCATATCGGGCAACACGATATAAACGCGGTCGCCGGCCCGAAGCCCTTGCTGACCGAGCAGCGTACACACGGCGAGGCTTCTTTGGGCAACGTCTTTATACGAATAAGACCGTTCACCGAAACGAATGGCCTGTCTATCACCATGCCCCTCTGCAACACGGTCGAATAGATAATAATCTGCGAGATTAAACTCTTGGCTCAGCCATGACATATTCTATCCCCCTGCATGCCAGTCCCCTCGGAAGGCTTACCGAAGTCTGACCCCCCACGTCAACGTCTCAAATTGACACGCGCGCAGGGGGGTGCGACATTTTGGATACGAGGCGTGCGCGTTTGTCTGCGCACGAATGCGTCAGTGGCCGGTCACCAAGGGGAGTAGAACGTGCAGTTTGATTGTCCAAAGTGCAAAACAGCTCATGAGTTTCCTGATTCCGAAATTCCAGAAGGAGGCCTCGTCGTAGAGTGTACGTCATGCAAGCATCACATTGAGTTGGATGAGCTTCTCTTTAACCAGAATGACCACACAAATGTTCAATTGAGTGACCAACCCCAAGACGATCCAAGGGCTGTCTTGTCAGCCCGAATCAAGCTCGATGACGCTGATTGGCCAGATGTTGATGATTCACGCATCATGGAACCGCTCAACCCAGGCGCCAATGGGGAGCGTCCACAACCCCGGCAGACAAGTCAAGACGGTCAATCGACACCACCCTCTCGGATGAGTGTGGCGCTCAACTCTCTTCGCGGTGCAGTGGATTTTGATCAGGTGTCGGGTCAGACGTCGAATGTGAACAATCCCACGGGTGAAATATCGGATATATCCAACCGGCTAGCGGGTCGGGTTTTTGCGTGGAAGGATCTTTTTCAGACGCTCATGGCACCTTTTGAGCCTGCGCGATTTTTGTCGGTCGTCGGCGCTTTTTGGGTCGCGCTCATCGCCTATAGCCTGTTGCAACACTTGGCGCTGCGATTGAGTATTCGCAGTGCTGGTCTTGGTGGCTTTATCGGGCTGTTGGCGTGGGCGAGCATTGTGATGCTCGGGTGCATGATCTGTGCGTTCGCGGCTCATCAAACCTATCGACAATACGTGGAGCAACAAACCACCACCTTGAATACCAGTCTCGACTGGGTCCGCGGCTGGTGGGCGAGTGTACTTGGAGCGCCGCTGGTTGGCATTGGCGTGATCGCGGTGGTTGTTGTCATCGAGTCGTTAATCGGCCTGCTCGGTCGAATCCCATACGCTGGACCTGTCATTTGGGGGCTCTTGAGTATTGTCATGGTCTTGGTCAGCATTGCGGGCGGATTGGCTCTCGTATGCTTGGTGTTCGGACTTTTGCTCTATGTGCCGCTGATCGTTGCTGAGAGAACGGGGCCGTTCGAGACCTTGAAGCGTGTCGGTTACCTCTTCAAAAGCCAGACTGCGCGCATTATTTTGCTACTCAGCGCATCGCTGGTTGCCATCACCTCGTTTCTGTTCGTTACTTTTGGTCCTGCGCTCATCATCGCGAGGGAGCTGACCAATCGCATCGCGCGAACCAGCATGGGCGACTCATTCGGCTCCACGATCGCAGCGACACCTGATGCGTTCATGGTCGCCGCGCGCGTATTCTTTTCCCCGCGTTCCGGGGGCATGGAGACGAATATCGGTTTCGACATCGGTGGTGTATTCGCGGGGTTGGCCGGTTTGTTAATCCCGGCCGTGATTTTGGCGGCCTTTACGCTGTGTGCGACAGCTGCCGGTGGTGTCATCTATGCGATCTGCATCGGACGGACAAAAAACTAGCCTCTAGATGGTGAGGCGCCCTTGAACGTACCAGCCTGCTTCGGTCGCAGCTTCTAGGAAGGCTTCATCCCCGTTATCGATCGCAATCGATACACCTTCGCAGTTCTCCAGAAGTGGGAAGTCGTTCATCGAATCGCCGATTGCGAGTACCGGACTGCGGCCGACTGTGTCCAAAAAGAGTTCGAGCTTACCTTCATTGATGGGAGCTGGGTCGACCACTTGGTCGGTGTATCGACCCCCCTGCGTTTGCAGCTCGATGCCAAGCACACGCTCTTCAGGGAAACCCGCTCGGCGCGCGAGCGCGCGGACGATGTATGCATTTGAACTCGAGATGATCCAGGTTGAAAATCCGTATGCATCCAAGGCCTGCAGGAGTTCGATCATTTCGTTGAAGACGCTGATGCCCGTAGGGACAACGCAGCCCGAAAATGGAGGGCCCGATTGAACGTCCTCATGGCCGAGTGGCCGATCGAGTTCATAGTCTAAGACCTCTTCCGCAAGGTCAGCGACGGTACGCTCATGTAGGCCACGCAGTAAGCGCGTCGCGTACACATAGGCTTCTTCCATGTCGCGGGCTTTGAGGTTTTCGTACAAGCTGAACATTCCAGCTCGGTACCTTCGATAGGCAGCGGTGTCATGGACTTCATTGTCACCACGTCCCGCAACCGCTTTGTATGCGGCCTGGAGTGCATCACGACCCATGCGCTCAGGAATCACATGATTCCAAAAGCCCCTGTCGGTGTTTAAGCGCCGACGGGTCACCATGTAACGCATCATTGCCTCGCCGATATCGTTGAAGATGAGTGTACCGTCACAGTCGATTGTTGCGAGTGGCGGTCGTTCTGGATCGTAGTCGGGGCTCATGCTGCCGTGGGTTGTGATCAAGTTCACCAGTGCCTGATGTACCTCAGGTGACCAGGCGCCAAGTGGCAACACACTCTCGTCGATTTGATGTTCGCTCATGATAATCCGTTTATCGACGATTACGTCGATGGGTGATTGGGCTGAGAAGCAGCACCAGTGTAAAGAAGGCTATTGGAAGCGGCGTGTCACGGAAAACCGTTGCGCATCCGCCGTCGCTCCCTCCTGAATTGCTCGTTTCGTCAACGCCGCCGTCGGGGCGTGCGAGGACCTGACTATCGGCAGCCCCCCCATCCATCTCCAGCATGCTTCCGTCGGCCATTGGCTCAGCTGGTCCCGCGTCCTCCATTGGCTCTGGTTCGCTGCAGCCACTGCTTGCGACCTGATGGTCCCGACTGTAATCGCCGGCCGGATCATCCCGCAGTGCGATGATGCCTTGTGCTTGGGTTTCAGCGCGGAGCGCTGCGGCTGAGATTCGGGTATGGAGTCGGGTCAAAAACGATGAGCCGCTCTCGCCGATCAGTTCACTCAGTGCGGTCTCAGTAAGGGCTGTTGGATCGACATTACCCGCGTATTCGACCACGCTCATACGCGTCTGATGGATACCGAGCTGTTCGTCCATTGCGGCGATATAGTTTGTCTCGGTTGCGTCGATGAAAGCCACATCGTCAAATGCCAGTGGCTCCGTGCGAGAGATCATCTTTGCGCGATCGGTGTTGAGTACGAACACGACGACATCGGCGAGCTGTCCACCGAGGTTGGGGATCAGCGTTTGCAGCGCGAGGCCTTGTCGGCTGTCACGCTCGGCTGGATACGATATGCTAAGAATCGGGTCAACGCGCGCGACGCCGAGCGCACCGACGTCTACACGAGCGGCAACGATCATCATGTTTTTGTTAACGACGTCATCGATCATGGTCTGCGTCTCTTCGCTAACCTGGAACCCTTGCCCTGCGATGTAGTTGTTGAGATCTCCCATGGTGATCTCGGCAGCGGTATAGAACGAGACCGCTGGTCTCATGTCGAGGCCGGGTCCAAATCCATCACCTTGGATCCATTCCCAGACCGCACCCGTTGGCATCTCGTTACAGACTGCCTGTAGACGCGGACGGCTCAATGCGTCGAGTTCGTCGAGAGCTGCTGTCGGGAAGGTGTTCACCCGTACGCCGTCTTCGTCTGGCCGATTGAAGTTCGGGATGGCAACCAACCAAATGAATGAATCGGCAGGCGCGCCATACTTGACCTGGGTGATCAGCTGCACCTTGTCGGCGTGTCGCGCGACGAGAGTTCGCGACGCTGTGATCGTGGTTCCGTCTGCGGTAATGAGCGTACCCATGCCCAGGGCAGGTGATGTGAGACCTAGGCAAATGATGAGCGCCAAGTAATGTACATTCTTCAAACAAATCATATAACGTGCCCGCGCGGCTGTTGTTAAAAGTCCGGGCGAGACACTACGCCGCGCAGACCCCATAAGTCAATCTCTGTATTCCTCGCGCGATGTCCATCGTCCGATCTCGTTGGCAGTTGCATCGCGGCAAGTCGGTAAAATCTTCGTCGTTGCTGTGCCTGTAATTGCCTGTTCGCTTAATCTGTTCGCTGTATCGAGTCAGTTGAGCCATTAAATACCATACTCGAGCGTACAGCCCATACGTCGTGAAACCTTTGAGATTGAACTTGCTTCGCATACGAGACGCTGCGACTCTGTTTCTCTGGTGTAGATTGCGCCGAGCTGTCGGTTGAATGAAAGGCTGTTCAATGGATTTTTCAACGCTTGTTAACGATTCTAGAGAGGCTGAATCCGCCTTGGGAGTTGTGTTCTTCGTTGCACAGAAAGCAATGCAGGAAGCCAATATCTCATCGGAGACACTCGATCAGTTCCAATCGGCGATGGAGACGACCCTTGAGAATCTAGATGACGACGATAAACTCATGCTCGCGTATGTGATCGATCGTCGTATCTCGGAGACCCCCTTTCCGGGTTGGGTTCTCTTCAAATCTCGTCTCACAACCGTAGAGGCTCATATCTTGAGTCATGCACTCAAGGATAAGGGCTATGACAATCGTATCAGGCGCGACCACGAGTCCGCCGCGGATGCGCTTTATCCGTCTAAGGGTGGAGAGATTTGGATTCGGCCTTGGCATCTCAAGGTCGCTCGGGCACTCGTCGATGAGCTTAAGGCACGGGAGGAAAGTGCCGTCGTATGTGCTGCGTGTAGTGAAGAGAGCCCAGCTCATTTTTCGAGCTGCTGGAACTGCGGTGCTGAGCTCGAACAGACCGAATTGAGGTAACCAAAATTCTCGCTTACACCACACATCAGCAAAATGACAAAGCTGGACATCGGGTGGCACTCCTGTTGCACGGTATTTTGGGTTCGCGCAAGAATTGGTCGACCATTGGGCGACGACTCGCGCAGGCTCATCCTGATTGGTCGTTTATCGCCGTGGACTTACGTGGTCATGGAGACTCACACGACGTAGAGCCCTTTCATACTGTCGACGCTTGTGCGCGTGACGTGATCGACCTCGTGATGGAGTTAGAACTCGACGTCGAGTTGGTCATCGGTCACTCTTTCGGCGGTAAGATCGCTTTGGAGGTCGCACGCCAGGGTTTACCTGGACTCAAGCAGGTGGCCTGTCTCGATTCATCACCGTCGCTCATGACGCCGGATACAACGTCTGTGGTTGACTCAGTGATACGGGCAGCGCGGGCAGCGCCGATGCCCGTATCCAACCGACTTGCCATGGTGCCTCATTTTGAATCGCTCGGGTTTTCGCGCAGTATCGGTGCGTGGATGACCACCAATCTCCGTCGCGGTGACGATGGCTTTGTGTGGCGCTTTGACCTCGATATTGTGGAGACGCTGCTCGATGATTATCGCGACCAGACATACTGGTCTTACCTTGAATCAAGTGGTCGCGCTGTGCGCACCTTATGGGTACTGGCTGGTCGTTCAGATTGGTGGAAAGGTGATACTTACCAACGCCTAGAGTCGCTTGTGAATGCCCAGGTTCGCGTTCTTCCCGAATCGGGACACTGGGTTCACGTAGACGATCCAGACGGCCTCCTTGCGGTTTTATCCGAGGCGCTGAATTCGCTGTAGATTTACAGCCCGTAGCGTGGGCGCATTCATCGAGCCCAAAATATACTGACAATCGAGGCTTCAGAGGTCACAATGCGGCGGTCTCAGCGACATATATGGAGCAACCTATCTTGAACACATTTAACCAGGACGACGCGTCGCAGCCACTTCCGATGTCGGTCTTAAGGGCCCTGAGTCGTAAAGGGCGCGAGATCGAGTTTCCAAGGCGCGGAATATTAGGCCAAAGCGCGCAGGCACGTGCCTGCCAGATTAACGCGAGCATTGGCATCGCCCTCGATGATGTCGGCGGCCCAATGTACTTGGACGGTCTCGATAATAAAGTCGATTTACCACCCTCTGAGGTGTTTCCATATGCCTCTAGCTTCGGCAAACCAGAGCTGCGGACGCGATGGCTTGAGATGTTGCGCGAGAAGAACCCAAGCCTAGACGGAACGCCCGTGAGTACGCCGGTCGTCACGAACGCGTTGACGCACGCTTTGAGCGTCGCAGCTTCGTTATTCATCGATCCGGGCGATACGTTGGTCTTATCTGATCGCTTCTGGGGCAACTACAGGCTTGTGTTCGAACACACATATGGCGCCAAATTTGCCCACTATGAGACCTTCGAAGATGGTGGCTACAATGTCGCCGGACTTGGAGCGTGCATGGCGCAAGTTGAAGGCGACAAGGTGATTGTATTGCTCAACTTTCCGAATAATCCGACGGGTTATACCTGCACAGAAGCTGAGGCCGATGAGATTCGAGATACCTTAGTCCGCATTGCTGAGACCGGTCGTACTGTTGTCGCGCTCATCGATGACGCCTACTTTGGCCTCGTCTATGAAGATGGCGTGATGGTGGAGTCTATTTTCGCAAAGCTCGCAGATGCCCACCCGAATGTGCTGGCTGTCAAAGTGGATGGCGCAACTAAAGAAGACTTTGCTTGGGGGTTTAGAGTCGGCTTTCTGACCTTCGGCTTCGCAGGGGCGACCGAACAAGCGCTTGGGGTGCTCGAAGACAAAGCCGCAGCGACCGTCCGCGCCACCATTTCGAATGCCTCGCATCTCGCCCAGTCACTGTTGCTCGGCGCTTACCAAAATACCGATTATGGACGCTGGAAGGCGGCCGCGTTTAACACCCTCAAGGCTCGCTATCTCAAGATTCGGGAGGTGTTGAGTCACAACCCGGAGTATCTCGAGACCTACACGCCACTGCCCTGTAACTCAGGATATTTTATGTGCGTCGAGCCCATCGGTGCAGACGCTGAGGTGGTCAGAAACTGTTTGCTGAGAGAATTTGATGTTGGCCTCATCGCCACGAAAGGCCTGCTGCGTATCGCCTTCTCATCGGTTCCAACGGCCGCTTTACCCGAGTTGCTCAGCCGTGTGCATGCAGCGGTTCTTCAGTGTCGGTCTGCAAAGACTTAAAGACACCTTCTCAGGTGCCAAAAGCTGAGTTTTTTTTGATCGATGTGTCGTATTCGGATTACTCTTGTTGGTATGGGTAATCGGGGACGCCAACAAGACTACAATCTACTGATCTGCTCCGACCTTCATCTCGGCGGGACACTGCGGGGTGAAGATGTTGTCGCGGCGCACGGAAAATCACTGCCATTCGGGGTTCTGCGGCGCGCCGTCAAACACGACCGAGCGGTGGCCGCATTCCTAGATTATCATCGGCTTAACCGTGCATCGGACGGGCAGGGGACACTCAAACCCTGGCGATTGATTTTCAACGGCGATATTTTTGACTTTCTCCATGTCGACGTGATGCCTACTGCCGAAAATGGGGCACCGAGCGAAGAGGAGACGGTCTACGGGCTCACTTTCGCGGAGAACCGCTCCTGCTGGAAGATGGGGGTGATCAGCCAGGTTCATCGTCACACCTTCGAAGCCCTGGCACGCTTCGTCGATGCCGGTCATGAATGCGTCTTCGTGTTGGGGAATCATGACGTGGATTTATGGTTCGAGAAAGTCAGACAGGCATTTCTTGATGCGCTCGAACTTGTCAGCACAAACCGGTCACGCATCCGCGAAGCCATTCATTTCGAACCATGGTTTCACTATGAGCCTGGGCGAATCTATGTTGAGCATGGCCATCGTTTCGATCCTTACAATACGTTTCCCGACCCGCTTCAACCTATCGTCGTCACCGAAGAGCGTCAGCTCGCACCGACGTTTGGTCATTTCAGTCTGCGATATTTTTGTAATCGCGTGCGCAGCTTTCCCATCTATGACATGGACAAGGAACCGGTCACCAAGATCCTGAAATGGGTCATCGGTGCACCCAAGAAGGAGGTCGCCTTCGCCTTTGGTTACTGGCTCTATTTCCTTTGGAAATATTTCACAGTCAACGTCTGGCTGCGCAAAGAAACCCATGAGATGGGTGCGACACTACGCCACCGACGCCGTGAGAAGTTGCGAGGTGTTGCGACACGGACAGGGCTCAGTCTTAAAAACGTCTTGGCGCTTGACCGTCTGCGTCGGCGGCATGTCGGCGCGAGCTTCTCGCGCTTAGCCCAGAGTATGCAATTAGACATCATCGCGTTGACACTCGCCGTGGTCGCCGGCGTGAGTTTAAGTGTCTCGTCTCTCGATGGATTATTGGCTCTATGCGGCGGCTTAACCTCGATTTTGACAGGCGTCTTCATGCTCACACGCTTGAATCGGACGCGTCCAATCGTCGACGTGCAGCCCGTTCTCGGTAAGTTGGCACGTCGTATTGGTAAGTTGACGCGTACAAAGGTTGTCGTATTTGGGCACACACACAAGGCCACCATTGAGACCAACGGCGGCGTGCAATGGATTAACCCAGGCTCTTGGGAGCATCTACCTTACACGGCGAGCCATGAACACTCAGAGACCTGCGGTTGCGCGCTCAAATACGGGGTTTTCGTGGGGGGTCGAAAAAATGACCAAATCTATCTTTTCGATTGGTGCGCTGTGAACGCAGAACCCATTGGCGCAGAACAGCCTGCTCGTGGTCGATTCAGTGTTGCCAGGGCACAGCTTTCACGAGGCGTAGGCTCACTTCATTCGCGTTTTGATCATATTCTTAGCGGCCTTCGAAATCGGCCCAGGCACGTCACGACTCTTCGCAACCGTACGCAAGTCGCTGAGTCGGAGATGCGTTAGAAAACGCATTGCATCGCTCGTTGGTGTCTTCGGGTTCTTCACAAGATTCAACTTGACCGCGTAGTGTCGGGTCCATTTTCGGTTGGTCGCGATAAATGAAATCACCTCATCGATGAGCGACTTGTTTTTTGCGTAGGCGAGGACTTCGGAATCGGTGACAGCCGGGCTTCTGATCACGGTACGCGCCACCACCTTGTTTGAGTCCCGAATCAGAATGCCGCGCTCGGCAGAGTTACCCATCAGCGCCAGTCTGACCTTCTGCGCGACGTTGAGCTGCCGAATCCGCCCTGCGGCAGACATTTTCTTTTTCTCTTGCTCTTCTTCAACGGCGCCAGTTTCGAAGGCATCGGCCCCTTGAACGGAGCGATCGAGCGCTTCCACAGCGTTCTCTATGTCGAGTTCACTCCCGTCGCCGCTCAGCTCTTTGAGTGCCTCTTGTGCATCTCGAAACTGCGCATCCAGAGTCGCCGCTTCGAATTCGTCTTGGGGCAGATCGGCACCGATTTCGGCCAGAATTGCTTCATAATCTGGGATGGCCGGTAGCTTAAGCTGATTGCGAGCGGCGAAGTCGAGCATGCGGTCTACGGTCGAGGCGCGCGCCGCCGGATTGAAATACAAGGCCTCAATGATCGCAGGCGTTCGAAGCAACCGGGTTTGATTCTGTGCGATGAGGTCGCACATGGTTTCGTCGGCAGCGTCGGCGAGCCGCAAGATGGTCTCGTCATCGGTGACGGCATTGAGAACGATCGTTCTCAGCGTGGCTCTGTCGTCCGCAAAGATGGTCGCCAGCCAATCCAAGACGAGGGGTTGAAGTGGTTGCGCAAGCACGCGCTTCAAGTTGCTCGATGGGATCGCTGCGACCGTCGCTCTCGCGGTGTTTTCGAAACGCTCGGGATCGCTTGTGGCGATCTGATACAGGGCGCACAGCTGGACCAAGGGTTTCATTGGAACCAAGCCCTTGGCGAGCATATCCCTTAATCGCTCGGGCGCATCCGGCGAAAGAAAGCGCCTCGCCGATTCTGGAAACTTATCCAGTGGTATCAGTCGGTTGGTCGGTAATGCCACAGCCTATCCCCGTTTTGTTCCACGTTGACGGTGTTTGCTGTGTGGGTCAAGTACACAGTGTCCCCAGCGAGGGTGAGTTCGACGTCAGTGCTGGCGATTTCGCGCGTGAATGATGCGGAGGCCCTCAAGCGTCAAGTCGCTCTCTACGCAGTCAATCAGCTCTGTCTCACGGGCGATTTGCGATGCAAGGCCACCGGTTGCGATGACCCTAAATTCGAAGTCCATCGCGTCACGGATGCGCCTGATGAGGCCTTCTACCAAACCCACATAACCAAAGACGAGGCCCGATTGAATACTTGCGACAGTGTTGCGGCCAACGACATGTTTAGGTCTCACAAACTCGACCCGAGGCAATCGAGCGGCATGCTCGAACAGCGCTTGGCTCGAGATGCCGATACCTGGACAGATTGAGCCACCCAGATAGTCCCCCGTGGGACTCACCACATCGAATGTTGTCGCCGTGCCGAAATCGACGATAACGAGACCTTCAGGCCAGCGTTCGTAAGCTGCAACCGCATTGACAATCCGATCGGCACCGACCTCTCGCGGGTCTTCATATCGGATGGGCATACCGGTCTTCAGTCCGGGACCAACGATCTGACAGGACACATCAAAGAGCGTCCTTGCCATGCCGACCATGATGCGCGTCATCGACGGGACCACACTGGAGACGATGGCCGCTGAAATATCTTTCGTCGATAATGCGTCCGACGTATTGAAGAGCGACTGGATCAGAACGCTCATCTCATCGGAGGTTCTCTCGCGGCGCGTTCCAACTCTCCAATGCGCGGCAAGTCGCGCATCGTCCCAAACGCCGAGTACGGTATGGGTATTGCCGACATCGATTGCCAAGAGCATGATCTATTCCTTATCTACTAGGTCTACGTCACCCGAATGGATGATCTCAATACCTGCGCTGGTCTCTAGACGCAATGAGCCATCTTCGCTCAGGCCTGCGAATCTGCCAACTCGGTCTCCCCTGCGCATCATCGTTCCCGAGGGAGGACCATACTGAAGCCATCGCTCTATGACGTGGGATAACCCTTTATTCTCTGCGATTGACAGTTCTCTACGCAGCCGGTCACGGAGTTCCACCGCCAGCTCGTGACGATCCGGGGGCTCTGCCACCAATGAATCGAGCGCGATGGCATTGAGTTCCTTGGGCCATCCCCCTGCCGGGGTTAACACATTAAGCCCAATGCCGACGACCACGGTCCATCCATCCGTGCCACTACGTGCCTCACACAGAATCCCTGCGAGCTTGGCATCGTCGACCAACACATCATTTGGCCATTTGACCTGAACTTTCACGCCCCGCTCTCGGCACAGCTCGGCGGTTGCGATGGCGGCCAGAAGAGGGATTGAACCACCGGCCTCAAGCGGTAGACAGGGTTGCGCAACCCAGCTTAGGTAGAGACCTGATAAAGGTGGGGAATGCCACTGCCTGGCCAAGCGTCCACGGCCCTTCGTTTGATGAAACGCCACGACCGTATCAATGGAGCCAGTCGCCTCAAGTCTCCGTGCTTCGTCGTTGGTGCTGCCGCAGGTCTCAAGCCATTTGATACCACCGTCTACCAACTTTGAACCTCCGTGATGGTATCGACCTCTAAGAGCAGCATCACCAAGCGGTCTACACCTAATGCAATGCCTGAGCATGGGTTGACGTTCTCGAGTGCTTCAAGGAATCGCTCATCAACGGGATATACGGGTCGATTTAACTCTGCTCTCTCTGTTTGCTCTGTCAGAAAACGTGCCCTCTGCTCGTCTGCGTCCGTGAGCTCGTCAAAGGCATTGGCGAGTTCAAAACCGCCGGCAAACAGTTCAAACCTCAGCGCGTATTCGGGCGCGCTAGGGTCGAGTCTGGCGAGGGCAGCTTGGCTGGCGGGCCAACCATAGATGAAACAGGGTCTATCCAATCCGAGCTTTGGCTCCACGCAATTGACAAAAATTTCGATGAACACATGATCCCAGTGATCGTCCATGCTCGAGAGTCGGCCACCGACCTTCAGGGCTGCTCTACGCAAGCTTTCACCACAGGCGTATTGCCAGGGGTCAATGTGGGCATATCTGATGAAGGCCTCGCGCATGGAGAGCCGTTCAAAGGTGGTATTCAGGTCACAGCCAAAGCGCTTAGATGAGCCATGACCGGACGTCACCAGCGTCTTGATGAGCGCCTCTGTCTCATCCATCAGTCCGTGTAAATCCGCACCCGTACGATACCACTCAAGCATTGTAAACTGCGGTGAGTGTGTCGCCGAGTTCGGCTCGTCTCTAAAGCAAGGCGTGATCGCATAGACGTTGGGTAGCCCCGTCGCAAGTAGGGTCTTGAGCGCATACTCGGGGCTTGTTTGTAGATATCCCTGTCGACTCTCACCGCTCACCGCGAATGGCTCGATGTGGGGCTCTAGCCCAGGGCTTGGCACAATGACCGGTGGGAACACTTCAACGTAATCACGTTGGCTGAAAAAAGCGCGAATTTGACCGACATAGTCGGCATATGCCCGCAAGTATTCCGGGCGAATCGCTTTCAGGGGTCGTCTTTTATTTACCCGGCCGAGTGTCAACGTAGCCGCTTCGAGACGCGTGCGAAGTACACGATCAGTTGTTCGAGAGGGACGCGGTCATCGGCGGCCAAATCTTGCCAGTACGGCCGCAGCGCTGCCACCCATGCGGCGCCTTCGGCGAGGGCGAAATGAGCCTGCTCGGCCATGTCTTCCAAATAGACATCTTCGACAACCTCTTCATCATCTCGCTGTATCATCGAAATGATCTCTTGCAGGGGATGTTGAGGATCTATCCGTTGGCCGAGTCGTTCGAGGGACTTGGCCGAGACGTCTGTCGCTAAGAAGTTTTCAGCCGCATAGAGTGCGGCCGCGGTCTGCTCGTCTATACCTTCAACCACGCGCACTGATACGTGGGTGAATGCCGCCGCCCTCATCGCTTCCATCCGCCTATAGCCGGTCAGCAAGGTGAGTCGACCGCCAGGCGCTGGTCGAACGACAACCGGTGAGAGTTGTCCAAACCGCTTCATATTAACGGCCAATCGATTGACGTCCTTGATTGGGCGTGGTGAATCGGCCACGTCGTAGAGGACCTTACCGATTGGAACGCGTCGCTCACTACTCGCTTGCTCGGCTGCCTGAGACGCGGCGGCCAGTGCGGCTTCCAGCTGAGCGCGTGTCTGTGTGATGGTGAGCTCTTGGGCATCAATCTTGCGTTCTCGCTGGACGAGCTCGCGACGCGCAGCGGTGATAACGGCCTCCCTCACCCTCAAGTCTTCCACATCACGCCGGGCCTGCGAGACAAGCTCATCGAGGACACTTGCCCGCGGATCTGGCCCCAGCGCGTCTCGTAAGTGACTCACGAGTTTTTCAGGCAGCTGGTTCATGACACGTTTCAGCCAGGTCGGTGAACGCTGATGCCCGGGCCTGCTCGATGCGCCCTCGGGTTGTTGCGCACGTTGTTGAGCATCGCGTGCGATGCGGCGTGAGCGCGCGGAGACAATCGAATTGAAATCGTAACGTTTAGCCATGCCTAAAAGTGGCAATCATCCCAGCCCTTGTCAACCGCCTCGATTGTTGGTGTAGCGCGTCGCGCTCAGGCTCAGATGTAGCCAGTCTAATGGGCCAAACAAACGCCCAGTGGTCCAAACATACAGACCTATTAACCCACTACATCTGGTGCGATTCAAAGTTCTGTAAGCAAATTGCTCCCTCGTTCCGCGACCGAGTTCTTGGATATCCGGTGAAGCCACGATACGGTAGCGCAATAGATAATGATGACATGTTGGGAGAGATGCATGCTTGCGCGCATTTCATACGCTCTGGTGGTTGGCTTTCTAGTGACCTTTGTCGGCACAGCTCACGCTGGGTCAGTACCTTATGCCGATTGGGCTTTCGACGTGAGTCGCGCAAGCGATGATGCCGCGTTCGAACAGCTCGTCAAGAGTCGGCCGGAGTTTGCCAAGGTTTATTTCTTTGGGCAGGTTTTTGACCTGGTCACAGACGGGATTCCAGACAAAACAAAAGCGCAGATCAAACCACGCTTGGCGGCGATTGCCACGATACTCAAGGCGGCTGACTCGAGAGATGATTTGCCCGCTCTTTACATGGATCGGCTCGCCAACGGTACCCTTGCGAGTGAGGCTGAGCCGAACCGTCAGGCGCAGCAGAAGACGCTGGACGCCTTAAATGGTCGCAGAGACTTGGCGGTTCGTTTATCAACAGTGGAAAACCCCCGCCGCATGCTCGCGGTGTTCTACGCGCTGCTCTATCGGGCGGAGCTTTCCAGACCGAGGCTCGGTGGGCGGGAGCAGGTGCGCACGTTTCTCAAGGCGACGCGATTACTCGCTGAGGGTTTTGCGTTACTGGATGGTGATTTTGGCGCGTGGAAAGCACTGGCACACTACCATCCAAAGGCTGGTGTAGATGGCCTCGCTGTCGACATCAAAGTCGATGGTGTCGTCGAGCAATCACTTGTTGCTGCGCTCAATCGCCGGCTCAATCAATCACCGGTTAATGCCCTCGCGGCGATGCAGAAAACGCTGGGGACAGCACGTTCGGCGCGTGGCGACAACCTGTTGGTCGCTCTGATTATGAACGGGACCGCGCACGCGGCGACCGCTGCGGGTCAGCCTCAAGCCGCGAGAAACTTGCATCAGCAGGTCTTGCAGGGCGTCCGCCAACTTGGGATGCCGGTCATGAGCACCATGCTCGCAGCTCAGATCGTGAAGACCCACCTCGCTGACAAGACCTATGATGCGATGAGAGCTGTGACGCGGGTGTTGCGGACATCTCCGAAAGCCGCACTGAAACGAAAATATGTCCTTGGTTCCTTGGAGTTGGCTGCGGACTCGTTGGCTCGAGTGGCGCGTACGCTCTCCGAGGAAGGCAAACTGGCCCTCACGTTGACCGTGACCGATGAGGCGACGTCTCTGTATACCCTCCTCTCTGACGATGAGTTGGCCTCGGTTGGGCGGATGAAGGACGAGGTGCAAGGCATACTCTATCAACGGCTCGAGCAAGTCGCTCAACTCCACAGGCTGCGTGGTGAGGTTGAATTGAGACGGGGTAACCTCGAGAGCGCCAAAGTCAGCTTGATGCGTTCTGCCGATGTATTTGAGAAACGGCTCAACGATCTTGTCGGCGCGGCGCAATCGCGCTTCACACAGGCTTCAGCCAATTTGGCACAGGGTGATTGGAAAACGGCACTTGCGACTACGAAATCCGTGCTGGCAGCCCTCGGCCCAGAGGGAGACAGTGCCACCCGTGCGCGCGGCTATTTGATCCAGGGATGGATTCGGTATGCCCTTGGACAGCTGGCGAAGGCTTACGGCAACGCCAATCATGGCCTCAGGGTACTCAAAGGCGCACAGGACCCTGCAACCATACAGGCGACACGAGGGCGGCTGCATGCCTTGGCTGCAGCGGTCTTAGACGGTGCTGGCTTCGCAGGAGACGCTGCTGCACGAGTCGCCTATGCCCTCAAGTATCAACCGCAGGATCCAGAGATTGTGCGTATGGCGGTCTCTTCCATGATTGAAGGTGGCGATCTCGAAGGCGCGCTCGCAGCCATCGAACCACTGATGGACTCAGAGTTCGCTCAAATCGCGACGGTTTGGCGTGGCTGCATTCTCGTTCGAAGTGGGCAAATGCAGGAAGGCGTCACGATGCTTGAACTGCTCATTCCCCAACTGTCTTTACCTTATTTGAATCATGCAAACATGGTCGGACGCACCTGCCTGGCATTCGGACAGCTCAAGCAGGGCGATGAGTCGGGTGCCCAGAAAACCATCGCGTCGGCGTTGAGGCGACTCGAAAAGTATCCGCATGCTGGTCTCGCGTGGCGTCTGCACATTCTCGACGGTGAAGTCGCGGCCCGTTCGGGTCGCGTACTCGAAGCGGCGGGTAGCCTTCGCCAAGGACTCGATGCCTTCTTGCTGAATTTGGGAGAGCGCGCTTGGCGCGGGGTCAGCGTGAGCTACAAAACTCTCGCTTTGCCGGCAGAACCAATGACCTATTTGAGGCGGTTACCCGACCTCCTCGCTCGGGCCGCGGCGAAAGATAAAGGCGCGCGTGCAATACACTCCATGGCTGCCATCAAGGTTGCAGAGTGGCTTCGCCGTTGGGCGACAGCACCAAGCCAACGGGCATTTGACCCGGATGAAGTCGCTGAAGTGACCAGTGCTGTCCACAGTCAACTCGCTCGTCTGGATGGGCTGCGGCAGATTTTGTCGGACTCAGCGGTGAGTCAGCGTCAACGTGCGAGTATCGAACAAAAATATCGCATCCAGGTGGAAGCCTTTCGCGAATCGGTCGCCGCCGTTCGTGGTGCGAATGCATCGCTGTATGACTTCTATGCACCACAACAGAAGGCCATCGAGTTGAGTCCGGATAGCGCTCATTTGATCTATCGAGTGCAGGACGATGCGACTCATCTATGGCTCGTGTTGAGCACCAGTGATGTGCGTCACTATATGCTGCCTGGCCGGCAAAAAATCGCAGCGTTCGTCGATGATGTGTTGTCAACGGTGACAGCCCCACCACAGCCCTGGGATACCGAGTCTAAGAAACCAAAAGATCCCAACGCAGCTGCCTGGGACGATCTCGCTCGCGCCGCCACCGCTCTCATGCCATTCACCAAGAACCGGAGGCTCATGTCCAGCATCGAGGGACGACGCCTCCTCATCACCGCCGATGGCCCGCTGATGCGCCTGCCCTTCGACGCCCTCGTGCTCAAGGCGCCAAGCCGCAAGGAACCAGGGCGTCCGCCTGTGTTTGCTGGTACGGCGATGAACATTCGGCTCGTGTTTCCTGATCAAGTTCAAGGGACGTTCAAACAAGCTGGAACGTCGGCCGTGATCGGACCGATGAAGGGCGTTGAGGCCGCATGCAGTGGCCGCGGTGAGGGGGGTGACGCTTGTAAAGCCAAACGGGGGGCATCACTCGTCGCTGCATTGACGCCTGCACTGACCAACGGTGAGGGGGGCATTCGATTGGATGGCCCAACGGTTTCCAAACAAGCTTTTGGCACAGCGCTGGCCGGTAAGCTCAGTGGATTGATTCTATCGCCCACTGACTTCTCTTCGGCTTCGTTTCTGCTTGGGGGCGAAGACGGCTCGTTAGAGTTCAACGAACTTGCGACCCTCGGTATCGCCAAGGAGCTATTCGTGTTGAGCCCGCTTTTTGACCCGACGCCGGCAGAAACGGGTTTGGCCATCCGACAATTACAGAGCGTCGCCATTGCGAGTGGGGCGGAGGCGATTGCCATCAACTTGCGGAGTGCCGCCGACGACGGTGATGCATTGGCTTGGCTCGCGCCTTATTTGGCGGGTGATCGCAGCATTCAGGATGCGATCTTCAGTTGGAAGCGATTTGCGATGACACAGCCGTTTGTACCCGCCGAGTCAGCGACTCAACTGCACCACCCTTATTATTGGGCGCGTTGGCAGGTTTTTGCGGCGGCCGGCAAACAGCCGAAGGTCATTGAACCCATCTCTAGCACTATGACTGAGGATAACCCATACGCTGAAGACGCCGCGGAAACGGCGCCGAAGACCCCTGACGCCAGCGCGACGACGGATGCTGTGAGCAAGCCCCAACCAGAAGCCGTTGACCCGAGTGCACCTGCACAACCCGAACAGGGGGACAGCGAGGCAGGCGCGCCGGTCGCTGATGAGTCGGCGGATGTATCCGAGGTCGAGGTGAAAGAAAAGACGGCTCCAGTGCCGTCTAAAGACGCCGGCGTTGACCAGAAGAAAGGCGCCGCTGAGGCTGAGGCTAAACGAGAATCTAAGGAGACGGCCGCTCAAACGAGCCAACCCACAGAGCCTGATGCCGAAAAAAAACCAGCTGAAGCAGATGCCGCTGGCTCAGAGGCGACTGAGTCGGAGTAAGGCGCTCCAAGCTTTGACATTGAAGCGCTCAAATGAACTGCGTTTAGACGGTTTTCAACGCTCGTCTTCCGCAGACTCGGTGTCGCTCACGATCTGCAGTGTTTGAGGAAACAGCGGCGTTGAGATGACGTAGCCGTCTGTCAGCCATTCGGATAGGTCCACGGATTGACACCTGGAGCTGCAGAATGGATAAGCTTTCGATGCGCTACGAGTCGTCGCCTTCTTGCACTGGGGACAAGGTGTTTCAGCGGTCGTCATTTAATGATGCCTCTTGTCGTTATCGACGATCCGAATCTGGCTACGTCTTCGTCGAATTCGGGTCTCTATGATTTTTAAACGAATTTTATCCAAAAGAAGGTTCGGCCTCCAGAGGCCTGAGACCAGCAAATAGGCTGTGAGTATGGCCATCAGCGTCATCAGCCCCTTGAGCCGGCCTACGAAGAGTATGTCGAGAAAGCCGAGAATCACGAGGACCCAGATGAGTTTGCGGGCCTCGATATTCAAGATAGCGAGCCTGACGCGTGCAAACATCAAACACCACACCGTCAAGAGTGCGCTCACCATCGGACCGGTGCCTGAGACCAATGCGCTGTTCCGGCCGGCGAGCGAACCAAAACTCCCAGGAAATGCATATGCGACCAGCAGGCCAAAACCGTTGACCACAACGATGACGATGCCGGTAAACATCAGCAGCCGTTTTTCGCCCCAGCGCGATTCGATGGTGCCGGCAAACCACAGCAGTGGCACGAGCGCAGACACCAAACCGACACCACGACCACGACCAAGCGCGAAATCAAGTCCAAGAACTGTGACCAATACCACCAGGCTGGTGCTGATAATGAAACCGGGTGATCGACGCCAAAGACTTTGCAATTGGGGCCAAACAAAATAGCCGATGAGCGCAAAGAGTATGAGCAAGCCAAACAATGAGCCACGCGCAGCGACGAAGCTGTTGGTCACGACAGACGGCAAGCTGAGCTGGTCAGCTGTGGCCGGCTCGATCACTAATGCGTCTTGGAGGCTCGGCACAAAGACGTAGAGCAGCGTCATAACCACGGTCGCCACGCACAGGCCGATGGTGCCGCCCCCAAGCGTTAGATTTCGTAACCCGCCGTTGCTTCCCTGCCCACTGGGTCTTCGCCCACTTTGCCTACTCATTCTTTGACTCTTATCTCGCTCTCGCCTGTCATCGTGCGCTTATCATGGATGCTCGACCGAGCAAAGTCGATGCAGGCAAAAATACAATCAATGTTGGTCTTGGACTGTTTGTAAATCTCCGATACACTGCGTCGCCGAAGCGCAATGACTTGCTAGAGCGAGGAACACGTGCCGTTCGCGAACTGTGCAGCCTGTAACATTACCATCAATCGTCCAGCTATCGGAGCTGAGAGTCCCACTTGTGACCGCTGTGGCGCCGCGATGGCCTGGCTTACGCCACCCGATGAGCGTCAGTCGTCACCGCCGCAAGCGGGTTCTCATAATCGCCGTGTTGAGGTCGCCTCCAACACGGTGAAGTTAAATGAAGCGGATAGCGCGAGTCGATCGTTGGGCATGGGCGAGGGGCGTGCTTCCGCACCGCGCGATGTGGGCACGCGACCCCTCGATAGTCAGTCCGACGCCCGTTTGGCGGTGCAGGGAAACGGGCGTCAGAGTCAGTCACCGGTCCCGCCCAACGACCCTGACAGCACCAGTATATTCTTGCGCCAGCCTCCGCGCCCGAGCCGGCCAGACCCAAGACGCCGCTCTTCACAACCCGTTCAAAAAAGAGCACAGCCAAGCGCCGCGCCGAGCCCAAGACGAGCGCCCCCCGCTCCATCGCAAACGGGCTTGACTCAAATTCAAATTGTTCTCGCGGTTGTTCTCGCCGCGATCATCGGTGCAGGCGTCGCCTGGTTCATCACCGTTTGATGGCTTCCTTCGGGCTGAGCACAGCGGCGAGCGTCCAACTGTTTTTCTCAAAGGGCGCTCCCCAGTCTTCAGATTCAGTTTCAAGGACCGCGATGTGGGCTGTCTTCAGCTCGATATATTCACCCGTCAGATAACTCGCCGCCGCGCTAAAACCAGGGTTATGTCCGAGCACCAGTATGGTGGAAGTTGATGGACTCGCCTGGCCGATGAGCCTCTCGATATCTTGGAGGGTGCCGCCGTAGAGCTGAGCGTGGTAGCTGACGGTCAAATCGGGCAGATACGGTGCCATGTATAGCCATGTCTCCGTCGTTCGAGTCGCATCGCTGACATAAGCGCGCTCAAGATTGTACGGCGCTTTAGCCAGTTGTTGTCCCATCTCAGGCGCAGCGCGCTGACCACGCCCATTCAGTGGTCGTTCGTGGTCGGAAAGCGTTGCATTGTTCCATGAACTCTTCGCATGTCGCATGATGAGCAAACGTCGTAACATTTGATTGTCCTAGTCCCTAACTTGCTGTAAGACGCGTCTGTGGCATGAGTGGATTTTTTACAGTTGTGCTCCACGCATTGAC
>JBMHDS010000066.1:0-101031 GCA_049889275.1 Bradymonadia bacterium
GCATGCTGCCCCAGCATATCCTCCCTCTACTCCTGGAGCACCTGAACCTCCACCGGCACCAGAACCACCTTCACCTCCTGCGCCTCCAGCACCCCCTTCAGCACCGGTACCACCAGCACCGCCTCCAGCACCGGTACCACCCGCGCCGCCTTCAGCACCGTTACCACCCTCGCCACCTTCTGCACCAGCACCACCAGCACCGCCTTCGGCACCGGTACCACCCGCGCCACCTTCTGCGCCAGCACCTCCGGCACCGCCTTCGGCACCAGCACCGCCCGCACCACCTTCGGCGCCGGCACCACCCGCGCCGCCATCGGTAAAGACTTGTGCGTCTGCCTCAGGCCCGTCGGTGTCGAGGTTCAGAAAGTCAGGATTTGCCTCTTGGCATCCCAATCCGATGAAAGCCAGGGCCGTCAGAACCAGTTGACCGCGAATCATAAACACTGCTTGTCCCCTATGTGTTTGTGGTCATTCGCGCCGATACTAGCACCGCCCATTGGTTTGAGTCTTATTAAAACCGCTTAAGCTCAGATTTGAATTGCTGGAAAACGCTAAAATGAGAAAAGTTAACTGAACGCTTGAACAGTGAAGGGCGACCGACTACATTTACCTACCATGGACTATAGAAAACATTCGCAGGCGCCACAGCGACCGCTATACCCGGGCCCCCGCGGCATCGATGAATTGCTTATCGAATGGCGAGCCGGGAAGGTTTGGCACAATATTGCAATGCATGAGCAAATCGCTGCTCAAGAAGCCCGGTTCGCTGAATTGCCACCACGGCTCAGTGAAAATGTCGTTCGTGCTTTAGAAGAACGGGGTATCGGGCGCTTGTACACGCATCAATTGGCGGCGTTCAATGCGATCTCTGCTGGACGACACACGGTCATCGCGACGCCGACGGCTTCAGGCAAGAGCTTGTGTTACAATTTGCCGATCTTGAATCATTTCGCATCACATCCGGAAGCCCGTGCAATTTTTCTATTCCCGACGAAGGCACTGGCGAGGGATCAGGAAGAGTCGATGCGCGCGTTGATGCGAGAGGCGGGCCTGCAGCAAGGGGCGATCACCTATGATGGGGACACGCCGGGTGATGCGCGTCGTGCGGCGCGCGAACGCGCAGGCGTGCTGATGACCAATCCAGATATGCTTCATGCTGGTATCTTGCCGCACCATGCTCAGTGGGCGCGTTTGTTTGCGAACTTAAAGTATGTCGTCATTGACGAATTGCACATGTACCGCGGCGTCTTTGGTTCTCATCTTGCGAATGTGGTCCGCCGACTTCGTCGATTGGCGCGTTTTCACGGCGCTGACCCAACGTTCATTTTGGCCTCGGCCACCATCGGAAATCCGGCCGAGCATGCCGCTCGGATCGTTGGATCGCCGGTTGAGGGTATACTTGAGAGTGGTGCGCCGACAGGCCCGAGGCAGTTCCTGGTCTACAATCCGCCTATTGTCAATGCCGAGCTCGGACTGCGGGCGAGCTACACCAAAACGTCAGTGAAGCTTGCAGCCCAACTCGTGAAGGCAAACGTAAGCACGTTGGTTTTTGGCCAAAGTCGTACGAGTGTGGAGGTCATGCTCAAGTACATTCGAGAAGCGTTGGCTGATGAGCCGATTCCGGAAGACGCCATCATGGCTTATCGAGGCGGCTATTTACCAAAGCGACGTAGAGAGATTGAGCGTGCGTTGCGAGCGGGTGAGATAAAGTGTGTCGTGGCAACGAATGCGCTTGAGCTTGGGATTGATATCGGTGCCCTCGACGCCGTCGTGTGTGCTGGTTATCCGGGTAGTATCGCAGCACTGTGGCAGCGTTTTGGACGTGCTGGGCGTCGACAAGCATCGTCCGCAGCGATTTTGGTGCCGTCGAGTGTCCCGCTGGACCAGTTCTTTGCCAATCAACCTAAACAATTGATTCGTTCGACGGTCGAGCATGCTCGGATCGATCCGGATAATGTCGAGATTCTGATACAGCATCTCAAGTGCGCTGCATTTGAGTTGCCATTCAAAGCGAGCGAGTCCCTTGGCGATTTGGCTCCGGAGCAGCTTGAAGAAGCCTTGGCGTTTCTTGCCCATCACAGGGTCGTTCACAGGGTCCCGTCTGAGGACGATATGACCTATCATTGGGCTTCTGATGCCTATCCGGCCAGCGCGGTCTCGCTCAGAAGCGTTGGATGGGACAACTTTGTAATCATTGACCTTGATACCGATAAAACATTGGCGGAGATGGACTGGCGGTCAGCGCACACGATGCTGCATGAGCAAGCAATCTATCAGCATGACGCCAGTCAATATCAGGTGGAGGAATTAGATTACGAAAATCGAAAGGCCTTTGTACGGCACGTTAAGCCCGACTACTTCACGACGGCTGAAACTCACACAACCGTTTCGGTTACAGAGGTCGACGAGACGTCTCCGCTCGAACAAGTCAGCGCTTGGCATATACCCTGCGGATTGGGGGAGGTGAGCGTTGTCGACAAAGTGGTTGGTTTTAAGAAAATTCGATTTGATACTCATGAAAATGTTGGTTTCGGTGAGGTGCACTTACCTGCAATGCAAATGCATACATCGGCTTTTTGGGTCACGTTCCCGGAAGCATTTGTTGAAGCCCGGCCTGAGCCTCGAGCGGTGATTATCGACGCATTGAGAGGATTATCGAAGGCGATGCATCTGGTCGCGTCGGCAGGCTTGATGATCGATCCGCGAGACCTTGGACGCACATTAGGCGACCGCGACGAGCCCGATGGGCCCTTGGGCACCGGGCGCGGGGTGGGGTTTGATCCGACTATTTTTCTTTATGATAGTATTCCTGGCGGCATCGGTTTGGCGACGCGTCTCTACGATATACGCAGTCTCTTAATGGCGCGCGCTCGGTCTCTGATCGCTGGTTGCTCGTGTATGGAAGGGTGCCCAGCCTGCATCGGGCCCGCCACGGGTGAGGGGATCGGTGGACAGCCACCGTTCGCGACCGGTTTGAATGTGGTGCCGCGCCGTAAGCTCATTCTCGATATTCTCAATCAGCTTGGTGTGACGGGCGAACAATGAAACTCAGCAGGGGACTGATGCGTTTGCGGGCGGCCGGCAACATCGGCGGCGCTAAATCACGCTCGGAGGTGTCACCGCAATCTGAGTCTCTGGACACTGTGTCCGTGGACCACCCTCGGCTACCGGGGGCTGTGCTACAGCGACCCGGTGGCCCCTTGCGATTGATTGAATCCTATAAATCGGCTTGGGATTGCCATGGAGATTGGCCCTTAGGTCGTATGCTTGAACCGCCGGCTGAGGTGTACGCATGTCTTGCGCTCAACTCTGAGTTTGAGCAGGTCGATTTTGCCAAAGCACTTTTTTTGGATACGGAAACCACGGGGTTGGCGGGCGGTGCAGGGACGCTGCCTTTTCTGACGGGAATCGCTCGATTCGAAGGCGAGCAGTTCGTCGTTGAGCAGCTCTTGGTCGAAAACTATGGACTTGAAGTGCCATCGCTTGAGTATCTGCGACACCGACTCAATCAGGCGAGCTGTGTCGTCACGTTCAATGGCAAGAGTTTTGACTGGCCGTTGTTGAGGGCACGGTATGTCATGAACCGACTGAAACCGCCTGAACCGCCGCCCCATTACGACCTGCTACATGTGGCGAGGCGTGTATTAAAGCGGCGCCTCCCATCGGTGAGGTTAACAACTCTGGAAAGGCAGCTACTGCACTTTGAACGGGTGGGAGATGTCGATGGAGCTGAGATCCCAACCATCTATTTCGATTTCCTGCAAACTGGACGGGTGGACGAGCTGGTCAATGTCATTCGGCACAATGAATGGGACATGTATGCCATGCCTGCGATCATGGGCTGGCTCGCGTCGAAGTTTGTTTCACCCGCTGAAGATGTTCATCCCGCAGATTTAGTGGGATTTGGCCATGTGGCCGAACGCTACGGCGATCATGAACGCGCGTTAGAGATTTTTACAGCGGTAAGCGAACGGACCGGCTTTAGGGCGAGTGCTGCGGAAGCCCATCTGGCTCTGGCCGCGTACGCACATGCGGATACTGACTATGCAAGAGAGGTAAGCTTACTCGAGAATGTTCTGGTGCTCGACGACGGCTGCTTTCGGGAACGCGCATGCCATCGATTGGCCATTACTCAAGAGCACAAACTCAAGGATTACGGCAAAGCGCTTATCTACGCTCGGCAGTGCGCTGCAGTCGAAGGGCATCATGCGGCGCAACGTCGCTGTCGACGAATTGAGCAAAAATTGAGTCGAAAAGATGGGTTTCGGCAGTCGAGCGGATGCTAGCGAAATGACAGACCAGCTTTCCTTTTTACCAGACGCCGACATCTTGACTCGAGATGATGCGGAATTGAAACTCGAGGCTCTAATCGGTCAAGATTTGCGCCCGCTCGCTGAGACTTTTGAAGTGACCGTTTATCGTGATGGACAACGGAACAAGGGCTGGGCGGGTCAGGTGGTGGAGTGCTATTTGGGCCAGCGTCCCAACTCCACCAAGGCCGCCGATTTTGGTGACTGGGAACTCAAGGTGGTTCCGTTTGTTGTTAATCGTCAGGGGGACCTGAAACCCAAAGAGAGTATGGCGATAGCGATGTTCACGCAGGCTGAGATCGAGTCTCAGGAGTTTGAAAACAGCCACCTGATCGAAAAGTTAAGGCGGCTTCTCGTGGTCGCCAGGTTGTACGTCGACTCGACGGAAAGTGAGTCGATGGTGCTCGGTCTCGCGACCTTCGACTTAGTCGATGATGAACTCCTCGGCCAGATTCGCGCTGACTATGAAGAGATCAGGTGGTTTGTGCGCAATGAGGGCATTGATGCAGTGACGGGGCATATCGGGCAAGTTGTCCAACCGAGGGTCAAAGGTGGTGCTGGCGCGGGTCGGGGAGGCCATTGTTTCTATGCGCGGCCGAGTTTCGTCGCACGCTTGTTTGGCCTTACGGACGACGCTTAGAAGGGCGCCAAGCGCCGCCGCTTGGCGTGACCACTCGAAGGTGCTGGCCTGCCTTTAGCCGAATGCTGGTTTTACTGCCAAGTGGGTACCATGTGTCTCCATCGGCTGACCACTCGTCGACGCCTAAATGGCCATGACTTGCGCCATTGCGGCCTTTCGGCCGTTGCCTTCGTCGCTCCGCCATGACGGTGACGAGTACATCTTCGTGAAATTGATAATGCCGTACAATACCCCGGCCGCCGCGCATCTCTCCATCGACAGACGGCGGTGGCTCTGCCATCGCATATTCCCTGACCGTGACTGGGAAATCTCGCTCCAGTGTCTCGATAGGGGTGTTGAGTGTATTCGTCATGTGGAGTTGGATGCCATCGGCGCCGGGACCCTGGACGCTTGCACCTGCGCCGCCTCCAATGGTCTCGTAATGGACGAATCGTCTGGGCGGACTTTGCCGATGATCGACGCCACCAAACAGAACATTGTTCATGGTGCCTGCCGCGTCAGCGGGGATGCCAATGGCGCCTGCCTGGTCCAGGGCGCCGAAGATGACATCGACGAGACGCTGTGATGTCTCGACGTTGCCGATTGCGACGGGGGCAGGCTCGAAAGGCTCAAGGAGTGATCCGGGCCGCGTAATTATCTTAAGCGGTCGCATCAAACCTTCGTTGGCCGGGATGTTCTCTCCTCCCAAGCAGCGAAAGCAGTAAAAACATGCCGATTGCACGATCGCGGGCACTGCGTTTAATGGTCCGCGTACAGCGGGGGGCGCCTTCGAGAAATCGAGGGTAACCTCAGTGCCCGAGACGGTCATTCGGAGCGGGAGTGGAATATTCTCTGCATCGCCTCCATCGTCATCCAAATAATCCACATAATCGTAGACACCATCAGACAGCTTCGACACAGCTTCTCGCATGAGTCTTTCACTGTAATCGAGTAACCGATGACTCCATTGGGTTACGGTATCCGCTCCAATCCGTTCAGCCCAGCTCACGATTCCGGCAGCGCCGACCTGATTTGCGGCCTCCTGGGCGCGCAGGTCTCCGTATCGCTCGTCGGGTGTACGGGATGCCTGCGCAAATTGCGTACGAATAGCGTCGCTGAGAATTTGCGGAGCGAGTCGAATGCCTTCGTCGTCAACCGTTAGAGCACGCATTTGGCCTTGGATATCTAAGAGCGGAATCATCGAACCAGGCACTGCGCCCCCAACGTCGGCATGGTGAGCACGGTTTGCCACATAAAAGGCCGGAGATGTGACGTTGTCTAGGTAAACCGGCGTCACCAGCGTCACATCCGGCAAATGAGTTCCACCATGGTATGGGTCGTTCATAATGGCTGAATCGCCCGGCTTGAACTCAACTTGTTCGATGGCGGCGCGCACACTTAATGGGGTGCTGCCCAGGTGAACGGGAATATGTGCGGCATGGCACAACAGCTCACCATGCTGATCAAAAATCGCGCATGAATAGTCCTGACGCTCTTTGATGTTTGCCGAAAAGGCGGCGCGTTTGAGCGTCGCGCCCATATCCTCCGCAATGGTGAGTAGGCGTTGACGGACGACATCCAGGGGGACCGAGCGTTGCGGCGCTGAAAGCGCCATTGACGGCGGAGCTTGTTTTTGTGCGACAATATCACCGGACTGGTTGCGTCCGTAATGCCAGTGCTCAGGGACAAAGACAGTGGCGCTGTACTGGCGAATTGTCTCAGGTCCCTGATGCTGAGTCGCGATGCATTCTCGTTGCGGTCGCGGTGCTCGTGCATCGGTCCAAACGAACACGCGTGTTTGTACCCACTCGATTGGTCGGGCCTCAAAAATGTAGCCGTAACGGTGTCTGTGCTCGCGTTTAAAGGCATGCGCTAAAGCAGCGGTTGGGGTAGAGGTTGTACATTCTATCGGAAGGGTGAATGTTTGTCCTCGATATCTTAGGTCGGCGAACGCTTGGCTGTGAGATATTTGCGGCCAGCCTGCTATTTTCTTGAATGCATCATTTAGGATGCGACCAACCTGGGCATCATCCGAGTGCGTTAAATCTTCGTAGACGGGTCTCGTCGCGCTGAGATAATCATCTGCGCTGTCTATGCCTCGTGCCGACAAGAGACCTGCGTCGGCTGGAAAAATGACTTCCTTGCAGCCGAGCGCATCTGAGATGGCACATGCATGTAAGCCGGCTGCGCCTCCAAAAGCGACGAGCGAGACGGCCGTAGAATCGACACCGCGCTCCGCCAGCAGCGCTTTGCAGGCTCTCGTCATATTTGCTTCGACCACTTCGATGACCATGCGAGCACATTCAGCGACCTCTACGCCGAGTGCATGGGCGAGCGGTTTCATCGACGAGGCTGCCGCTTCGACGTCGAGTTTGAATTGTCCACCGACGAGTGAATCGATGCGGTCTAGAATCACATTGGCGTCGGTCACCGTAGGTCGTGTTCCACCATGTCCGTAGCAAGCGGGACCAGGAACGGCACCTGCGGATTCGGGTCCAACCCGCAGTGCGCCACCGGCATCGATGTGAGCGATTGAACCACCGCCTGCTCCGATGGTCTCAATCGGCAATACAGGAATACGTATCGGATGTGGACCGATACGTCCTTCATCGATCGGATTTAGATCACTGACAATGGCAGCAACGTCAGTGGACGTGCCGCCCATGTCGAGTGATAAAATTGCATCGCAGCCATTGCGCAGTCCGGCGAGCCAAGCGCCGCGCGCACCACCTGCAGGTCCCGACAGGACCGTTTGCACGGGCGCTCGCTTTGCTTGCTCCAGCGACATCAATGAGCCCGCTGAACCCATCACCGAGACGTGAGCCGCCGACTGAATTGTCCGACCAAGTCTGTCCGCGAGACGGCTTAGATACGCGGCCATGATCGGTGCGATATAGGCGTTCGCCACTGTGGTCGACGCGCGTTCAAATTCCCGCGCCGTCGACGTGATTTGGTGACTCTGCGTAATGAATGCATTGCCCAGTTTTTGGGCTAGGAAAGACCCGATGCGAGCCTCATCGAGTCCGTCACTGTAGTCATTGATAAGGCAGATGGCGATCGCATCTACGTCAGCCAGAACCGTTTCATGATGAGCATACCAGTCGTCAAGTGATTCGAGCGGCTCTAGGACCTCGCCATTCGGCATACGTCGTCCATGAATGCCAATGATCCGATTCGAACCGATCAATGGCTTGGGGCGCTTTGGGTGTAAGGCATACAGATGAGGTCGATCCTGACGACCAATGCCTAAGACGTCTGTCAAGCCAGCATTCGTCACCAAGGTCATCTTGCTACCCGAATACGTCAGCACAGCATTGGTGCCCACCGTGGTCCCGTGCTTAAGTTGAAACGCCGACAATTGGTCTCTATCGGTCAATACCTTGGCGAGCGCTGAGACGATGGCTTGACTGGGATCGGATGGGGTTGAAGGGATCTTGAGGCGGTCGGTAATGACCCCGGCCTCAGAGACCACAACGTCGGTAAACGTTCCGCCCGTATCTATGGAAACGGTGAGAGACATGGTCAACACCTATCACGCTTTCAGGGTCACATCTTTTGACAACGATGGCAGGCTAACTGGTTTTGTTGAAAGGGTCGACGGCATCCGAATGAAAAGTTGTGCTTGAGTCCATGCTGGCTGTCGTATGGGGCCTTGGCTGTGCGCGCTGAAAAGTGGCAGGGCTTGCAGTCCAGGTGACTGTCTGCTACCTCCGCAAAATCATTTTCTCGGCGGATAGAGCACATGAAGATTGAGAAGATTGCAGCAGATGTCGCGGCGCAGACTGAGATGTCCAGTGGCCGAATTCAGACAGCGCTTCGAAAGGCGTGCCGTGTGATTCACGAACGATGCGAGAGTCACGTCAACGCTGATGACGCATGTGATGATTTCTTAGAGGCCTTTGCACAGTGTGGCGCCAGCGTCTTGCTAGGCGCACATCCCCAGTTGATGGAAGATGAGTTGTATCGAGTAAAAGTGGGCAGCTTTCTGACGGAGGCGTTGCTCAGACGTGGCTGGCTCGAGGTGTTCGATGAGCTAAACAGGACAGGGGACGCACCACAGCAATTCACACAGGTCCAACTCGAACATTGGCTGGAGTCAGCGGCGTCTTGCTCGATGCCCCACATCGATTTGCATCAGCACATCGACGCCGTTCTCAGTAAGCTGGGCAGGGGACAGCAGGTTGTGTTGGTCTCGGGTCCGGGTCGAAGCAGTTTTTTGGCAGCACTCCGCCGACGCTTACTCTCGGGCGATGAGGCATGCTATGTACCGCCCGTGGTCAGCGCTGCGCGCGATGACGCGTCCATACTCATTCGACCATCAGCGTTTCCAGGGCAGATCGATAGCGCGCTCGAGTCGGCTATCCCCCAACTGCAATTCGATGAAGACCGCGTCGGTATCTGTGGTCGCCTCGGTGTGCACTTTGCCTCCGTATTGCTGTTAGACGATGCCGAGTTCTGCTCGCGTA
Organism: Bradymonadia bacterium; assembly: GCA_049889275.1. Lineage (GTDB taxonomy): Bacteria > Myxococcota_A > Bradymonadia > UBA7976 > UBA1532 > UBA1532. The sequence goes on from JBMHDS010000066.1 coordinate 9,396, forward strand.
CATACCTGCACGGGCTGCCGGTCTTCCTTGAGCCTGACGGTCAGCGCAACGCCTTATTGGTTTGCGCCGTCGCACACGGTGGTCAGAATCTAGGCCCGCTTGAGGAAGTGCTCATCGATGCTGATTCGCGAGGAATTTTAACCCGTGTCGAGTTGCCAGACCTCAACGCCGAGCATGCCACTGCTTTGTTCTCAGCTATAGTCACGGATGTCGTCGAACCCGAAGTGGGCGAACTGATCAGCCAGGTCTCGCTGAGCCATGGTGGCGAATCGTTGCGATGGGCTGCAGCCCGATCATGGTGCAACGATTTGCTACAGCTTGATGCATCCAAGCGCGTTGCGTACCTGAAGGATGGGTTTGGGTCGTCCGATTGGATGCCCAAACATCCAGTACTGACGACACTTTTATCTGTCGCAGCCGTTGAAGGGGTGCAGTTTCATGGCGCAGCGCTCGCTCGAGTTATCGACAAAACTGAGGAGGTTGTCGAGGACCTGATTCAGGATGAAGATTTCGAGCATGAAGGTGAGCGAACTGGCGGATGCCTCGATGCAGTCCCGATTCGATTGGCCAGTTGGCAAGCCCTGCCGGATGGGGCGCAAGCATGTTACCGGTTCGGAGATGTCCGTTATATGCTCTCGCTGACTGAGGGGATGGAGCAAAAGCGTCTGAAGACGGTGGCGAGAGCCCTGTTGGACTCGCTTTGGCAGTTGCATGGTCCAGCGCAGCTATGGCAGTCGCTCTCGCAGTTCCGCAGGCTCGCGACAAGTGTCAATGCGGTGCACCAGTTGCAACGTGGCATCATCGCGCGCCACACGCCAGACCGGGTTGAGACCAGCTTTCGTCGTCTTCTCCCCGTGTTGCAAGCTGAGAAAGTGTACCATTTAGGGCTGGCGCGTTTACATGGAGCAGCTGTCGAGTTCGGTAGCTTGGCGACACAATTAGGTCGAGTGGCCGAAGCCGATCAAGCTTTTCAGGCAGCAGCGGCCGCCGCCGAAAGATTGCAGCGGCCCGGTCCAGCTGGAGAAGCCATGGCTAAGTTAGGGGAGATTCGCCTTGCGCTCGCACTGCCCGATCCGGCGCACGCCGCCCTCGATGTAGCGGAAGCATTGCTTAAGAAAGCGGGCTCGGAGAGTAGTCTCAATCGAATTCTACTCCTCAGGGCTGAGGTCGCTGTGCTTGAGGGGAATTTGTCCGCGGGGGTGGAGCAGCTGAGTGATGCGGTCGACCGATTAACTGCTTCAAAAGATGTGTCCCATGCAGCACTCGCCCTGATGAGGCGCGGGCGGATACGTTACGAAATGGGGCAAGTAAACGAATCAGTAAATGACCTCGAGCAAGCTATGACGATCTCGAAGGACGCGGGCGATCCACGAGCGCATGCGGCTGCATGTGCGGCCCGTGGCTTCATTCATTCGGAAGCGGACGAGTTGACCGAGGCCTTTGTGCTGCTCAATACGGCTGCTGAGTGCTTTCAGCGCATCGGTATGCCTGTAACCGTGCTGGAAACAGTTGCAGCGGACTTACAGAGGCGTCACGACCAGGCCGAGGATGCTCTCAAGCGATTCAATGCAGTGTCTGAGCAATTCAAGAAGGCGCGTGCGGCGATTCAATGGGCTGATGCGCAGCATGGGGCCGCTCGATGTCTCATCGCTCTAGAGAAGGCCTCAGACGCTGTGGTCCTGCTCGATGAGGTTGAAAAGCTGCGTGTGAGGGCGCGAGATCGCTTTGGGTTGGTTCGCGTGTATCTCGATCAGGCGCTCGCTCGTGAGTCGGCGGACGATGTCACGACCGCATTTAAATACGCTTGCATGGCTCGAGTGCTCGTCGAGCATAATCAAATGAATCTACACCATGATTTTGCGACACAGCAGGTGGTTCGACTCGCCCCAAAGCTGGATGGACTAGCCGACGTCACTGCACGCGACCTCGCGAGGCAAGCTGAGGAAGCGGTTGACGCCGTAGAGGCCATTTGGAAAGCGCCCCCGCAACCAAGCGAGCCGAGTAAAGAGCTCCACTAGCTGCGAGTCAGTTGGGCCGAAGTGACGCCATTGGTGAAATGCCGTTCCCAAGATGGGCTAAGTGGGCTAAGGTGCCCCCATGTACTTAGCACGCGTTATCGGAACGGTTGTCGCTTCGGTCAAGTATCCGGGCCTTGAGGGAACCAAGTTATTGATCGTCGAACCCGTGGGCGACGATGGGGCGCCATGTGGTCCAGCGCACGCGGCCGTAGACGCAACACAGGCGGGGGAGGGGGAGCTCGTATATTGCGTTGGCTCCCGTGAAGCCGCGCTCGCTTGTGAGCCGACCTTTGTTCCCGTCGACGCGGCCATCGTTGGTATTGTTGATGCTGTTGACGTGGTGGAGTAGACGCTGTGGTTCTTGCTGAGATCGTGGGCACAGTGGTGTCGACCATTCATCATAAGGCGTATGACGGTAAACGCATCATGCTGTGTCAGCCGCTTACACCAGATGGTTCTCACACGGGAAACCAAATCATTGCGCTCGACCGCGTCCAGGCAGGTGTGGGTGAACGCGTGCTCATTCTCCGTGAAGGAACGGGCGTGAGGCAGCTTTACGGTGAGACGGACTTTCCGGTCCGCAGTGTCATCGTCGGTATTGTCGACGACATCGTGCTGTAGGCTATAGGAAGAGACGTGACCGAGCATCGCCTCAGAGCTGATATCCTCCGATATGCACACGCCATGTCGAGCGCCGGTTGGGTTGCCAACCATGATGGCAACCTGTCGGTTAAGGTCACCGACGACCGCTATCTCATCACGCCGACAGCGATGAGTAAGGCTGATATCGTCCTTGACGACTTACTCATCGTCGATGGCAAGGGTCAACGTGTGTCAGGTCGTCGCAAACCTTTTAGTGAGATGGCGTTGCATCGCATCGTCTATGAGCGCCGCTCCGATGTCCGCGCCGTTGTACACGCCCATCCGCCCTATGCAACGGCGTTTGGTGCAGCAGGACAAACACTGCCTCATCCCTTTTTACCGGAAGCGGTCGTTAGTCTGGGGGCGGTCGTGCCAACCATCCCGTTGACCATGCCAGGTGCAGATGGGGTCAAAGCGATCGAGCCGTTTGTGAGAGCGTGTGATGCAGTGATTGTGGCGGGCAACGGTGTATTTACTTGGGGGCCAAGCCTGGAGCTTGCATACCTAAGAATGGAGCTCGTAGAACATTTAGCGAGGATCGCCCACCATGCGCACACGCTCGGCGGGGTCAAGAGCTTACCTGCACCGATGATAGCCGAACTTTTGGCCAAGAGGCGTAAAGCGAACCTGTCGTCGCCCGACGAGGGGCGCACATCACCAGCTCCGGAGGGCGTCGAGCGACTCGAACAGCGCGTCGTCGATGCGATTGGCTCCCTTGGAACTGCCGGTTCTAAGCGGCAAATTGAAGGTATGGTTCGTCGGGTTGCAGCCGAGGTTCTCAAAGGCTAGAATATTTACTTGTAACAGTGGATGAAAGTTGTTAGAGAATTGCGCCGCGGCTTCGTAGCTCAGCTGGTTAGAGCGAACGACTCATAATCGTTAGGTCCGGGGTTCAAATCCCTGCGAAGCCACCAACCCCTTGACGGTTCCGTCAAGGGGTTTTTTGTTTTTGGGACGAAAGTATCGAATGTTCTAACCACCTTCCGCGTTGAGTGGTCGCAAGACAGAATGTTTCGCTAATTTTTCATTGTGTTATAAGTCACCCATGTATCGTTCTCTTACTACTGTTGCTTGCATTATTGGGCTCGTGTCCACTGGGCATGCCCAAATGTGCAAGTATAAACTGCCCAATGGCGACACGAAGATCGTGACAGATGGGCGCCCGGTGCCGAGGGGCGCCAAACGTATTTCGTGCTACGGCTCGATGGCTGCCAAAAAAAACACCCGGAAGAAAAAACGACGCACAAAGTCCCGTTCGGAATCGAGTGCAGCGAGGGAGGCTGAAACGCCAAGGGATTCCTGGAGCCCGGTGAAACGGCCATCGAAGCTTCAACGATTAAGAAAAGCGAGACCGACGACATCAAAGGCGGCAAGAGAGCGTGCGCAGCGCTATGAGGGCTTTGTTAAGAATGCGGCAGAGGTCTATAGTCTGCCCGAAGCGCTGATCTGGGCGGTGATGCATACAGAGAGCCACTTTGACCCCACCGTGGTCAGCAATAAGGGGGCACACGGACTTATGCAACTTCTACCGGAGACCGCAAAGTCTATGGGCGTACGGGATATCTTCGACCCAGAAGAAAACATCATGGGCGGTGCACGCTACCTTAGGGTCCTCGCAAATCGATTTGAAGGCGACCTATATAAGGTGATCGCAGGTTACAATGCGGGCCCTGGTGCGGTCGCTGCTGCAAATGGCATTCCCTTCAAGCAAACGGGCGAGTATGTTAGACGCGTAATGAACGCATACTACACCTTTGAAGCCCAGCCGCCGACGAAAGCACCATGAAGAAAACCCTCCGGGATGAACTCTTAAATCTGCCAAATATTTTGACCTATATCAGGATTCTCGGAATCCCGCTGGTCATGGTGTGTATCTGGCGCGGTGAGCCGAAGGATTGCGTGATTGCAGGCTGGCTGTACTCGCTCGTTACCGTGACAGACTACCTCGATGGTTATCTCGCGCGCCGTATGAACTGTGAGACGATTGTTGGCAAGTTTCTCGACCCCCTGGCGGATAAACTGATGGTGATGGCAATGCTCGTCATGTTGGTCGCGCTGAGTCGCGTGCCTGGTTGGTTGGTCGTGCTCGTCCTCGCGAGAGAAATGTCCATTAATGGCCTACGAGCGGTCGCGTCGGCCGAGGGGCTCATTATTGCTGCGAGCCAACTTGGAAAGATCAAGACGGCGTTGCAGCTTGTCGCCGTCATGTGCCTCTTGGTTCATTATCCGTACAAAGTTTACTTTCTCGGTCTACACGAAGCGGTGGTCGACTTTAACCTTGTTGGCCTATGGACTTTGTTGCTGGCCACCATCGTGAGTCTGATTAGCGCAGGTCAATACATCAAAGGCTTTTTTGATGCTTTGGACAATAAGCGTAGCCAAACGTCGGAGACGTTTGCGGAGTAGCACGTGAGAGATACAGACATTCTGGTCATTGGCAGTGGGATCGCGGGTTTGAGTTGCGCTCTTGAATGCGCCGCTTTCGCAGAGGTGGTCCTGGTTACCAAACGCGACTTATCCGAAGCCAATACACGTTATGCCCAAGGGGGGATTTCAGCGGTCATGGGGCAAGACGACTCCTTTGAGTCGCACCTTCATGACACCCTCGAGGCCGGCGCTGGATTGTGTAAACCCCATGTGGTGGAACATTGCGTTCGTGAGGGCCCTGCAGCGGTCCAAAGGTTAGTGGAGTGGGGTGTCCATTTTGACGGCGAGAACGGTGCATTCGATTTAGGTCGAGAAGGGGGGCACTCGCACCGTAGGGTCTTGCATGCCGGTGATATCACCGGCGCAGAGATTGAACGCGCCCTGGTCGAGTCAGTCCGTACAAATTCTCGTATCACGATTTTGGAAAACCATCATGCAGTGGATTTATTGACGAGCCGCAAGCATCTGCAGCGTCCGAACAATCACTGTCTCGGTGCCTATGTGCTCGATGTACACACCAAGGATGTCACGACCATTCGTGCAGGGGTAACGGTCCTAGCCACCGGCGGTGCTGGTAAGGTCTACCGCTACACCAGCAACCCAGACGTTGCCACGGGTGATGGCTTGGCCATGGGCTACCGTGCCGGAGCCCGCGTTGCTAATCTCGAGTTCTTCCAGTTCCACCCGACATGTCTCTTCCACCCCAAAGCCAATAGCTTTCTAATCAGTGAGGCGCTCCGAGGAGAAGGAGGCGTCCTCAAAAGACTCGATGGTTCAGAGTTCATGAATAACTACCATCGACTCGGTAGTCTCGCACCTCGCGATATTGTCGCGAGGGCAATCGACAGCGAGCTTAAGAAAACCGGTGATAAGCATGTCTATTTGGATATGTCATCGAAGAGTATAGACTTCCTGCGCAAGCGCTTTCCGAACATTATCGGGCATTGCGAGGCACTTGGTGTCGACCTCAGCACTGGTCTTATTCCAGTCGTACCTGCTGCGCACTACCATTGCGGCGGGATTTTGACCGATATGAACGCAAACACGTCGGTTGACGGCTTACTGGCCATTGGCGAGGTCGCTTGTACCGGCTTGCATGGTGCTAACCGACTTGCGAGTAATAGTCTATTGGAGGGGGCGGTCTTCGCCAATCGGGCTGCCCAAACGGCCCGTCGGCTGCTGGGCGCTGTCAGTGAACAGCGTTGCGACCTGCCTAAGTGGTCGGACGTCCATGTTCGGTCTGCTGATGAAGCGGTGGTGATCGCTCAAAACTGGAATGAAATTCGCCATCTAATGTGGAACTACGTGGGCATTGTGCGCAGTGACCGCCGCTTAGCGAGGGCTCGGCGACGCATCGAGATTCTCCAAGAGGAGATCCACGAGTATTATTGGAATTATCGCGTGACCCCTGACCTCCTCGAATTGCGAAACCTCGCACTGGTAGCCGAACTCGTCATTAGGTCAGCCCAGTATCGGAAGGAAAGCCGCGGTCTTCATTACAATATCGATTACCCCAATCGGGGTGACGATACCTCTGCTGTCGACACGATTCTGCAAGGTCATTGAGCGATTGGAGGGTGGACGTTTGCGGTAGGAGACCTCCATATTTTGACTTTTTGTGAGAAAGCTAATTTTTTTGTTGCGAGGGTTGTGAATCTACTGTTACAACCCTGCCTCGCTGAGCGGGAATAACTCAGTGGTAGAGTGCAACCTTGCCAAGGTTGAGGTCGCGAGTTCGAATCTCGTTTCCCGCTCTCGAAAAGGCTACAGCAACCGCTGTAGCCTTTTTTTTTGCCCGCCGCGCGAGCAGCCCAATCAAACTCGCAATTTAACAGTCGCGCCGGTGGATAAAGCGGGCATCAAGAGAGTCCAGCCGAGTCTTCAACTCCGTGCCATTTGGTGTTAGCCAGCTTGCTGTGCCAAGCGATATCCGTCGCCGGTTGCCAGATGGGTCGATTTTGTTGAGTTGAAAGACTTTACAACAAGGTATGACTCACGTATCTTGCCGCTCCTTCTCCTGGGGAGGCCGCCCTTTTGACCCCGATGGCGCCACCCTAAAGTTTAACGGCATGGGGTTGTAGTGATTATGGAATTCCAAGATATCAATATCGACGATCTACGAAACCGGACTGAGGTCCCTGAGGATACTGTTGTTGCATCCGAAGCAGGGCCAGATTCTTTCGCCGCGCTGTTTGAGCAGTTTCAGGCGACCCAAGATTTCAAGGTTGGGGAAATCGTAGACGGTCGTGTCCTGTCGATTACAAAGGACTACGTGGTTGTTGACATCGGATACAAAGCCGAAGGTCAAATCGCCATATCCGAATTTAAAAACGCCGAGGGCGTAGTCGATTGCCAGGTTGGTGACACGGTTGAGGTCTATGTAGACCAAGCCGACAACGACGATGACGCTCTTGTGGAGTTGTCGAAGGATAAAGCACGTAAACTTCGCGTATGGGATCGAATTAGTATCGCATGTGAACGTGATGAACTCGTCAAGGGTACGTGTGTCGCGCGCGTCAAGGGCGGTCTTTCCGTCGATATCGGCGTTAAGGCATTCCTTCCTGGCAGCCAGGTCGACATCAGACCCATCCGTAACTTAGAGAAATTCTTGAACCAAGAGTTCGAATTCAAGGTCATCAAGTTCAACAAGCGTCGCGGAAACATTGTGCTTTCCCGCCGCGTCTTGCTCGAGCGTGAGCGCGCGAGCCTGAAGACGAGAACACTGGAAAATCTCCAAGAGAGCACTGTACTGACCGGTACGGTCAAGAACATCACGGAATACGGCGCCTTCGTCGACCTTGGTGGTATCGACGGGCTGCTGCATATCACCGATATGAGCTGGGGCCGCGTTAATCACCCATCCGAAATGGTTCAGGTTGGCGATGAAATCCGCGTTAAGGTGCTTAAGTTCAACACAGATACTGAGCGCGTCTCGCTCGGTCTTAAGCAAATCTCCGAGGACCCTTGGATTAAGGCCGAGAGCAAGTATCACCTCGGCGACCGCGCCACAGGTAAGGTTGTCAGCCTGACCGACTACGGTGCATTCGTCGAACTCGAGGAAGGCATCGAAGGCCTCATTCACATCTCAGAGATGTCTTGGACACGACGCGTCAAACATCCATCGAAGATGGTTGCTATCGGTGACGAGGTGGAGACCATCGTTCTCGATATCGATCCGAAGAGCAAGCGCATCAGCTTAGGCATGAAGCAGGTTGAGCCAAATCCTTGGACGCTATTGCATGAGCGTTACCCCGTCGGTACACGCATCCTCGGCAAGATCCGTAACATCACTGACTTCGGTATCTTTATTGGTATCGAAGAGGGGATTGACGGCCTGGTTCACATCAGTGACCTCTCATGGACCCAGAAGATTAAGCACCCATCGGAAATGTTCAAGAAGGGTGACGAAGTTGAGGCGGTCGTATTGAACATCGATGTTGAGAACGAGCGTTTCAGCCTCGGTATTAAGCAGCTGACTCCAGATGCTTGGGAAAGTGAAATCCCCAATAAATACACGATCGGGCGAGTCGTTCGCGGCAAGATCACCAAGATTCACGACTTCGGCGCCTTCATGGCGTTAGAGGATGGCGTCGAAGGCTTGATTCATGTCAGCGAAATGTCTACAGAGCGTGTGAGCAACCCTGCAGAGCTGCTTGCTGAGAATCAGGAAGTGACCGCAGAGATTATCACTGTGGACCGCGAGGAACGCAAGATTGGGCTTTCGCTTAAGCACGTGGATTCCGCTGATTCGCCAGATGCCTCATCATACCTTGAGAAGCAGGGCAAGAGCACGGCGTCCTTGGGCGACATGTTCGGTGAGCAACTCAAACAGGCTGCTGACGAGGATGCTGAATAAGCATCCCCGGCTGGCACTTAACTCGAATCGTTGTCAGACGAGAGGCTACAATGACCAAGGGTGATTTGATCGAGACCCTCGCCAAAAGCAAAGACGAGTGGTCTCGCAACAATGTGGAGAGTGCCGTAAACACGATCTTTAGTTCTGTCGCTGGTGCGTTGACGCGTGGCGACAGAGTTGAGATCCGCGGTTTAGGTAGTTTCCAAGTCAAGGAGCGGTTGCCACGGGTTGGGCGTAATCCCAAAACGGGCGTCCGCGTTCCGATACCTGCTCAGCGAGTGCCTGCTTTCACTGCAGGTAAACTCCTCAAGAAACGCGTTCAAAGAGAGCAGGCCTAGCTCTCGCCGACGCATCTATGAATTCGGTGCCAGGCTAAGGTTGCACCTGCTGGCGCCGTTGCGTAGGCTCTCCACAAGGTGTTCGTAACAACTCATGGTTGTTGACGGCAGACTCGTTAAATTGTGGAGACGCCTTGTTTCAAAACCAACCCATCGCCATCGTTGTGTGCTTTGCCGTTTGCCTTGCACTGCTCCTTCTCGCATGGGTCATTCAAAAACTGCGGTCTCGTGCTGAGCGTATCCAGGCTGCACCGGAGGAGATTGGATTTGCCCTGGCCAAAGCTTTGGGTGGCGATTTGTCCGGCGCACGACGCATTTTGGAGCTGAAGACCAGCGCAAATAATCACGAATTTACCAGCGCGGTCGTCGGTTTAGTGGCTGTGTTACGTGCACAAGGTGAATATCAACGCGCGAGGACGCTTTTAGATCAACTTGGACGCAAGACAAATCGTGTTTGGGTCGATGAGCTTAAAGTTCAACTTTGCCTGGACAGCAATGATCTGGCAGGGGCGCTCGATTTGTTAGAAACGTTGGATGACTTACCGGTCGAGCTCTACGTGGCGACGCTGGCCCGAATGGGGCATTGGGATAAGGCGCTTGAAATGTACCGCGCCAAAACTACGCGGCGTGGACGCTTGGCCGAATCGGAGGCCAATCTCTTAGCGGGTGCAGCCACACAATTGTACATTCAAGGTGATGAAAAACGTCCCTATAAAATGTTAAATCGCGCCGTTACACTTGCGCCAGATGCATTCATGGTTAGTTTAGCGACTGAGGCTTGGGGAGATGGCCATCCCAAACCGATACGCTCCGCGTTGCGAAAAGTGTTCGCACGCAAGAAATCGGGAGAGCGCGACGCAACCGCCTCTGGCATTGAGTCATCAGACCTGGTGTTTAATGCGCGGGCTGCTTGGGAAAAGGGCGATAAAGGCCAAGCGCTCGGGTCCTTACGTAATCATCTGGACACAAATCCGGGTGATTGGTTCGTACGTGCGCAGTACTTGGAATATATTCTCGAACGAGACGAACCCAAGGACTGGCGTGCAGAATTGGCCGAACTGGTGGATTTACTCAAGATCGAGAAGAAAGTGTCGATCAAGGGGTATTGCCAGAGTTGTTCGACTGAGGTGAGAGAGCCCATTACAGTTTGTCCCAATTGCAACGCGATTGGAACATTTAGTATGACTAAGGCCGGAGGGGGGGAGCAATCGATTCCGTCCGGCATGGACGTTGGTACGCGGGCCTCCGAGCTTTTTGGCGCTCTGCTCGCCGAGTCGGAGAACGGTCGTTCAAGTTGACACGACTCCATTGCGGGTGATAATGGTGAATTGCAGGAGAATTCGGTAAAGCGATGCCCAATCGAACCTTTCATTTACGTTGTTCATTTTGTGGAAAAGAGTCCATTGACGTCCGGAAGTTGATTACCGGTCCGCAGGTGCATATCTGCGACGAGTGTGTGGCTCTGTGTAATGAAATACTAGCCCAAGATGGTGGCATGGAGGCGGCTGAGAAAGAAGAACGCCGCAAACTCCGGCCAAAAGATATCAAAGAATATTTGGACGAGCACATCATTGGGCAGTCACCCGCTAAAAAGGCGATCTCTGTCGCTGTCTATAACCACTACAAGCGCATAAACGCGGAATCGACCGAAGACGACGCTCAGCTTTTCAAGGGGAACATCTTGATGGCCGGGCCGACCGGCTGCGGGAAAACCGCTATCGCCCAGGCGCTGGCGAAGTTACTCGATGTACCCTTCGTGGTCACCGATGGTACCAGTCTCACCGAAGCCGGCTACGTTGGAGAAGACGTCGAGAGCATTATAAAGTCACTTTGGATCGCCGCAGACCGAGACGTGGAGCGAGCGTCCCGCGGTATCGTAGTCATAGATGAGATAGATAAGATCGCTCGGCGAGGCGACTCCGGTGCGTCCACGCGAGACGTCGGCGGGGAGGGTGTGCAACAGGCATTGCTAAAGATGATCGAGAGCGACACCGTCACGATCTATCCTGACGGGGCGAGGACGAGACCTCACAAGGAACTCATCCAGGTTGACACGACCAACATCTTGTTCATCCTCTGTGGTGCTTTCGTTGGGCTTGAAAAGATCATTAAGCAGCGTATGTCACCCGGCACGATCGGTTTTAGTGGTGAGCAGACGCGTTCGATTAATCCGGACAGCGATTACAACGAGCTGATTCTCGAGCTGACGCCGGAAGACATGATCAAGTACGGCTTAATACCGGAGTTTGTTGGTCGCCTGCCAGTGGTCGTACCGTTTCAACGGCTCGACGAAGATGACCTATACGAGATTCTGTGGAAGCCCAAGAATTCGTTAATCAAGCAATATAAGAGGCTGTTCGAGTTCGAGAAGGTCACGTTGCGCTTCACACCTGAGGCGATGAAGGCCGTAGTCAGAGAAGCGGTCTCGCGAAAGAGTGGGGCACGTGGTCTCCGGGCGATCCTTGAAGAGATCATGCTGGATATCATGTACGAGCTGCCAGACCTAGAGGGCGTCCGCGAGTGCATTATCAACGAGGGCGTTGTCGTGAATGGTGACCGCCCAGAACTCGTCCTGCAGAAGCAAAGCGCATAGAGAGACTGTCCGCAGAGCCCTACGGCGAACCCCGCTTCGCGTTATGCCTTGACAAGGCGACACCATCGAGACTAAACCCAGGAGCCGCATCGGATGTAATTGTATTACATTGCACCGTCGGTGTGTCGTACTTAGGGGCATCGAGACGTTGGCCTGAAAAGCGTCTAGATGTGCAGTAGAGAGGGACCCCAGTGATTCGTAACCTTGTTAGCGTATTGATCGCCATGTTCTTGTGTCTTCCTGCCTATGCAGAGAAGGAAAATAAATCTGACAAGACTGAAGAAACGACGGCCAAGGAATCGGTCGAGACGGAAGTGGACGAGAACGAGGATGAGGATGAGGAAGAGAAGCCTACAGGTCCTAAACATCCGGTCAGCGGCTCAGTGACCTTAGGGCACGCGTTTAACCATGCCAACTTTGTGGAGTCAGATGCCGATTTCGGCTATCAAACCATTTCCGCAAATGTGGGCGTCTCCTACAGCCCCGTGAAAAGCTTGAGTCTTGGCTCATCACTCGGGGTACGCAAAATGGTCGCCCCCAGTTTTTTGAATGCTGGTACGCCATCTCGCACGACGCGAACACCTTGGGAAATCTCAGATGTGGGTGTGAACGCAAGTTATTCTAATTTTTACAAAATCCCGGTGGTGGATATTGGGTTTTCGGGCGGGCTGTCTGTATCGTTTCCCGCGACAAAGGCGTCGCAATCAGCGGGATTGATTGCTGCGTTTACGCCAAACTTGTCGGCGTCGTGGGCGAAGGCAGGCTTTAGTGTTGGATTGTCGGGCTCGTATTCATATTTCCTCAATGAGGAGCCAACGATACAAATCAATTGTGATAATGCCCCCGACAACTGCATCATCTCTGGCTCTGACACGGCGATTCCAAATGCTTTGCACAACCTGTCCACAAGAGCCAATCTCGGGTACCGTTTCCTCAAGATGTTTCGTGTGGGTGTCTCCTACGGTATATCTGTGGGCTTTTCTGCGGTTGAGTTTCCAGACGACGAGTTCTCCAGCCCGCTCGCGCAGGCAGGGACACAGCGCTCTTTGGGCCGGCAGTCGTTTAGCACCAACTTTGGCGTGACGCCCGTCAAGGGCACTTCGGTGTCTTTTTCAATGTCGACGCTGGGGTCTTTGTACACTAACGACAATAAATCTTACCGCTTTCCGCTCTTCGATACCGAGTCGCAACTGCATCATCGAACTCGATACGGCGTATCTCTGACCCAATCCTTCTAAGTCAGCGGGCGGTTTATCGTCTTTGACGGGATAAGACGCCACATCCGGACGGCCATATGCATCCGCATATTTTCGGACTGTTCCAATCAATATCGTAATTAAGCTTACTTGCGCCGCGAGCCGGCTTATCCGCTTTGGTGGGTAAACGGCGTCGAGATCCAGTTGTGCTGAGCAAGCTTCATTTGTACGATGCTCATGCGGCTAAAACTTACATTCATAAATGTACGCTTCGGGCCGCTTCAGGATCGATGTACGTTTAGGTGATTAGAATAAGACAGCCTCAAGGTTTGCTGGAGCCCGCCAAAGGGCCTGCGCTCGAACGTAGTAAGCGGAATGGGGATTAATATATGGGGCACGGCAGATGAGTGATGGGCACGACATGCATTTAAATGCCAACGTACTGGGGATGCTCAACGAGGGAGCTATCGATAGAGTCTATCAGGAATGGCTTGTTGAATTTAACGTCCTCGAAGGCGCAGCGCATCGTGAAGCATGGGATACAGCCGTTGACGGTTTGTTGGAATATCTCGACACTGAAGACGGTGCCAAATCCCGGTACGGTGTAGAGACATTAATCGGTAGAATTTTACATGAATGTCTAGGAAACCACGAGGAGGCCCGTGCCATTTTGGGGGCGGCCCAACGGGCTGAGCCCGAGTCCAGGGCAGCGCTCGCGCTTTTGAGTTCGGTTCACGGCGCTCTCGAGAGTTGGAGCCGCTATGCTGATTATACAGCGATGGAACTTGCAAGCATCGATGAACGCGACTCGAACTGGGCAGAAAAAGCAATTCGTTTGGCGACCATCGCGCACGAAGAACTCAAACAGCCGGCAGTGGCTTATCGATGGATTTGCAAAGCCTTGGAGATCTTGCCCAACCACGCAGGGGCTGCTGCGCTCGCCGAGCGAATAGGCGTGGAAGTTCGGGCTGGCGCGGAGCGGTTCGAGGAACTCCGTAAGCGCTACCTGTCGATCCGAGACAGGCGGCAACGCTCGGCAACGATGATTCAGGAAGCGAGCCAGTGGTTTGACGAGGCGCCGTCGGAGCCCTGGATAGAGGATGTCGTAAAGCTGGTCCTCAACAAGGACACCAGAAACTCAACAGCGAGAAGTCTTCTAGACGAGTATTATGAATCTAATGGGCGTTGGCTGGAGCTGAGTCGAGCGCTCCTCCTGCGTGTCCGCTCAACCCCACGAAAGAGCGACCGCCTCAGTATCTACAAACGTTTGGCCGACATCGCGCGCTATCATTTGGATGATGAAGAACAGGCGGTCATTTGGCATCGCGAGGTTTTGCGCCTGAGTGCTACAGAGAAGGCCTCGCTGCAGTTTTGTGTTGATTATTTCAGTGCGCGCGAAGACTGGGTTGGTCTAGCGAGCGTCTATGAGGCAGCGTTGAGAACCCGTCGCCGTGGTGCCGATGAACTCGCAATGTTGATTCAAATCGGCATGATCTTGTGGCGTAAGGTGACTGACCTCGATAGGGCCGAAAGATACTTTTTGCGGATAAAGCAGATCAATCAGCGCCATCCGCTGATGCTTGATTTTTACGCGGACCTTTATACGCAACGCAGTGATTACAAGCGCTTGATTCATGTGTTGACGGCCAGACAGTCCACCGAAACAGATGAGAGTAAGCGGGTTGCGCTCGGTATTGATATGGCGACGATTGCGGAGGAAAAGCTCGGTAATCAAGAAAAAGCCATCGACCTATGGAAATCCGTTCTGCGGCTCTCCCCCAGTGAAGAACGAGCTCTGGGCGCGATAAAGCGCCTCTACGTTTCGACCGGTAAGTGGAATGCGTTGCTCGATCAGCTCAAATCCTCGCTACGCCAAGTGTCACCCGAAAGAGTCGATATCTCGATTGGGTTGTTGTTCGAGATGGTTGACATCTATCGGGATCATCTGAACTTGCCTGCTAAAGTCGCCAGTGTTTACAAGCAGGTTCTCGAGCTAGATCCCACAAACCAGAATGCGTTGGACGCTCTAGAAGAACACTACAGGACATCAGGCCGCTGGAAAGATCTCATTAACGTTCTGGGCTCTCGCGCTGAACTACTCAGAGGAGAACGTGATCTAGACGGTTTTGCCGTATTGTCCCGTGAATTGGCGGGCATTTGGCGCGATAAATTTAATAATTCTGCTCGCGCTGCCGAGGCATTAGAAAACCTCTTGGAGGTCAAGCCAGATGATGCGCAGGCACTCGACGAACTGAGTGGTCTGTATGACCAGCGAAAAGATTGGGGCAGTCTATATAACACGTTGGAGCGCAAGCTCGAGACGCTGCCAGAGGCGGGTCGCGGAGACGTACTCAAGCAGATGGCGACTCTCGCTACAGATAAGCTAAGGCGTCCTGAGGATGCGAGTGAGCTGCTGCGGTTGGCAGTCGAACTCAATCCAGATGATGGGCCGACGTGGGATGCGCTAGAAGATGTTCTCAAAAAGACACGGCGATATGCTGCCTTAGCCGATGTCTATGCGGATCGTGCACATGTTTCGGATGCCGAAGGAAAGCTCACTTGCCTGACCAAGATGGCTGATTTGTTCGACAAAGAACTCGAGGATTCGGCCCGCGCGGTGGTTGTTTGGCAAGAAATCCTAGCGCTTAAACCAGACGACGATGATGTTGAGAAGCGGCTGCAGGCCTTCTACGTTGCTCAAAGCGACTGGGATGGCTTGGAGACGCTGCTCGGTACGCGTCAGCGCTGGAATGAGTTAGTGGATGTTTATGCCACATCTGTGGCTCGGATGACCGATGTGATTGAAATCTGCTCGGTTTACGAACGCATGGCTGATGTTTGCGCAAATGAATTGGGTGACGAAGCGGGGGCGATCGAGTGCTATGAACGCATTTTTGAGGCCGACAAACATAATCTGAGAGCTTCGGATCGACTCGTCGAGAATTATCGAGAGCACGAGCGGTGGAGTGAGCTTGCCACCGTCTTGGAAGCCCGGGTTGAGTCAAACACAAACTCCATAGCTGAACGACTAGAGCTGGCTCAAACATATCGCGACCATCTTGATGAGCCATCGAACGCCTATGATTGGTTTTTATCGGTTCTAGAATTGGAGCCGAACAGGGAGGATGTGCTGCGTCACATTCTAGAAACTGCGATTGCTTCGGGGAGAGAAGGCACGCTGTATAGCTTCGTATGCGCACAACTCGACACCAGCTTGGAAGTGGAGACGAGCTATCTGGAGATTGTCTATAACTTACGGCATGTCGAAGGTGCTGAAGTTGGCACTCAGTCTGAATTCATGGAGCGGCTTGAGGCCGCTCGGGGATTAGACGGAGAAGAGCTCGCGTACCTCGGTCACTTGTATGAACAAGGGGCTAAGTGGTCCGAGAGGGCTCGAGTCTATGAGAGGCAAATTGACGCGTCGACGACCGACGAGACACGCATTGAGCTCCTTGTGGCGATGGGGCAGCTGCAGCAGGAGTTGCTCGATGACGCTGATGGAGCGCGTGAGACCTACACTCGACTCTTGGAAACAGACCCCGAAAATGCACAAGCGCTTGCCGGTCTGCAGCAGATCGCTGAATCGACAGGCGATATCGG
The DNA here is from genome assembly GCA_049889275.1 of Bradymonadia bacterium. Classification (GTDB taxonomy): domain Bacteria; phylum Myxococcota_A; class Bradymonadia; order UBA7976; family UBA1532; genus UBA1532. The sequence continues at coordinate 26,066 of JBMHDS010000066.1, forward strand.
TGGGCTCATTGCCTTACTCAACAACGAGCTAGCGAATACAGAAGATGAGGTCGCCCTGTGCAATATTCATCTACGACTCGGGCGGTTAGAGGAGCGAGGAGGGGACCCCCTCGGAGCTCTTGAGCAATACCGAGCGGCCCTCGAGTTCGAGGGCGACCATCGACCTGTCTTAGATGCGATCGAAGAACAACTGGGCGGCGCCGTCGAGGGGATGGCATGTGATATCCTTTATGCGTATTTGCATGAGCGGGAATTGTGGGATGGTCTAGCGCCCATTCTTGCGCGTATGGCAGAGTCTGCAGACACAGATCCGCAAACGCAATCAGACCATCTAGTCGAGCTCGCGCATCTTTATGAGCAACATCTCGAGGACCCGAGCACAGGGCTGGATTGCCTATTGAGTGCGCTTCCGGCTGCGTCGGATCTAGCCCTGACGCGCTCAAAGATCTTGGATCTTGGGCGAACCTTAGGCCGCCTCGATGATGTGCTCGCCGCGTTCCGTGAATTTGGTGTCGCTGGAACACATCACGGTACATTCAGTGCCGAAGACATACGCGCCTTCACTGACATTCAAATCGATGTGCTAGAGATCGATCTAGATCGCCCGGGAGACGCGTTAGACATCGCCATTTTGCTGCTCGATGAATTTGGCGACGAAGCGCGCTTACTGGAGCGGTCTTCAGGTCTTGCAAGGCAGTGTGAAAGGTGGAGCGAGCTGGCGATGTTGCTGGAGCGTACCGCTGCTCTGGAGGAAGACATATCGAAGCGCGTTGAAGCCTTGTTTGACTTGGCGACGGTGTACCGCGCGCAGCTCAGTGACCTCGAAGGGGCCTGTGGTGTTCTGCGTCGGATCATTGAGGACGCGCCTGAGACGATCAAGGCCTATGAAATACTCGAGACACAGCTCGTTGAACTCGGTGACCACGAAGGTCGATCGGATCTGCTCCTCGAGCGATTAGCGGCCTCAGAAGATCAGGTCCAGCGACATGCTCTCTACATTCAATTGGCCGAACTCAGTGCGACCTCACTTAAGAGACCATTGGAGTCGATTGGATACATTCGAGAGACCTGCATCGACGAAGCAATATCGCCGGAGGGACTCTCACTGTTGGATGAGATTCTCAAGGCAGCGGCGCATGGCGCTGAGCACATAGACGTAAGAATGGCTGTGTGTGAATTGGTGTTGCCAATCTTGGCGGCGGGGTCAGACGATGAGGCCTATGTTCGCTTCGCCCGGGTGCGGTTGCAAGATTCAGCCGAGCCGATTGAGCGTATGGAGCTTAGGCTCGGGCTCGCAAAGCGTTTCGAAAACGGGGGTCAGGTAGACGATGAGCTAGACGCTCTCGGTTTAGCGCTCACCATGGATGGTGGCAACACTGCCGTTGTGGAGCAGCTTTTTAACCGGTGTGTTGTGCTCGAGGCTTGGGACGCCTTGGCGGCCACCGTTGAGCAAATGCTCGATCCGCCGCAAGACAGCATTGTCGTAGAGCCCGAGCTTCGTAAAGACGTTCTGTCACGGGCAAGCCGCCTCTTTGCTGAGGAGGCGAACAAGGCTGAGCGAGCGATAACCTTTTTAGAGGCCATGTATGAAGACGATGCTCATGACGAAGATGTCATGCGGCGCCTGATTCAGCTCTACGAGGTATCGGGCGACATCGACGGTCAGACCAAGATGCTCCAAGCCCTGCTTGATGTTGTCGGGGGTGATGAGTTCCGCGTGAGACTGGTGCAGCTCGCCGCTTTGTATGAGGAGAAGCTGCTGCAGCCTGAGCGTGCAATCGATTTGTATCTTGGTAATCTAGGGGTTTTTGAGTCGGATGAAGATGTTGCACTCACAGCATTAGAACGACTTTATTCATCCACGCAGGCATGGCCAGAGATGGCGGGCGTGCTTATCCAAAGAGCCGATCTTCAGGAAAATGAGCGTGAAGCGGCGGAGCTGTTTGTAAGAGCTGCGAGTATCTTCGAAGAGGCTGTGGATGATGTGGCGTCTGCCGTCGAAATGTATGAGCGCGTACTCGAGCTTGAACCAAGCAACGATTTGGCCCTGAGGAGTCTCGAACATCATTATGCCGAGGATGGTCGCAGTGATGAGCTTATTGAAGTTTTAACCGCGCGGCTGGGGCGAGCCGACTCCACCGATACGATCGTGGAATTGCAGATTCGGCGTGCCAGCCTTCTCATGGACGATGTCGATGAGGCGCGTGACGCTTACACGGCGTTGTGTCAAATCATCGAGCTGCAACCACAGCACGAAGAGGCCCTGGAGCGCTTGGCTCAGTTGACAGAAGACGAGTTTGTGGGCCCAGAAGTGCGCGCACTTCTGCAACCTCGATACAAAGAAGCGGGCCGGTGGCGAGATCTCTGCCAATTCTTGCAGCTCGATTACGAGGTCGCTGATTCGGAGGCAGACCGAGTCTCTATTTTGCGAGAGCTCGCTCGAATTCAGGAAGAGGAACTCGCCGAACCCGAGGCGGCGTTTGAATCTTTGGCAGAAGCTTATGGGTTGACAGACGGGGAATCAGGCTTCGATGAAGATTTAGAACGTCTCGGCTTTATTACTGAGGCTTACGAGAAGTTGGCTCACCTCTGGAGTGAAACCGCGCCGCTGGCGGGTGAACGTGAGGCAGACCTGCGCATGCGGCTCGGTGCATTGTACGAAGTGCATCTGGACGAACCGCAATTGGCCATCGACCAATTCAATGGTGTGCTCGATCTGGAACCTGCAAATTGGGGCGCCTTCGATGCACTCGAGCAGATTTTATCTGCGCGACAAGATTATCAGGGCGTCGTTGAACTTCTGGAGAGACGTTGCGCTGAAACACCCGAGCAGCGGGAGCAGGTGGCACTGTTACACCGCATCGCCCTGGTGCATCTTGATGGCTTATATGATGCGGATGGAGCCATTGATGCCTATCGCCAGGTAGCTGTTATCGACCCTGATAACGCGGAGGTGCTCGCGGAGATTGAGGGCCTTCTTGAAGGTCAGGAGCGTTGGGTCGAACTCGTAGACCAGCTCGCTGAAAGAAGGTTGCAGGCCGAATCAATTACGGTTGCGGGTGACTCAGAGCTGAAGCGCGCTGCGATTTTGCTCGACCAGCTTGGTGAAGGGCATCAGGCTGTTCAAATCTACATGGACCTTTTGGCTGATGCCGAGCCCGAGTTCGCGGAGCGCGCGGCGCAGCACCTTCAAGCGGTCTTTCTGGATGAAGCCGTATCGGTCTCGATGGGTATTGAACTCGAACAGGTTGTGCCCGTACTGGAGACCCGTGCGCGTGAACTGAACGACACACGTTTGCTGGCTCAGTTACTCGACTACAGGCGCCGTGAGATGGCTGAGGACGAGGATGACAGGGCTCAACTGTTGCAGGAGGTCGCTGACCTACTAGGCTCACTCGATGGTGAACGGGAAGCAAGCTACGACGCATTCGTTGAACTCTTCCGGAACCGACCATCCTTGGAGACGGCGGTCCGTTTGCGGGAACTCTCCAACGATTTGGACCGGACGCTGGCGTTCTCGGAGCTTCTCGGGGATGTGACGCGAGAAACAGATGCGATTAACGATTTGGCGCTGCATCTACTCTTGGCCAGCATACTTCGCGATGATTTGAGTGACACAGAGGGGGCGCTGCAGGTGCTCAGAGGGGTGTTGGACATTGATTCAACACACGTAGACGCGCTGGCTGCGATCCGAGCGATTCACCAAGAGTTGAATGAATGGCAACCGTTTGTTGATATTTTGCTCGACCTGGCGAGTGAGTCGACCGATGCAGAATTGACGGTCAGCTGGCTCTCCGAAGCAGCGACATTAGCGGAATCCGAACTCGCTGACCCGAATGCAGCCATCGATATATGGTCTCAAATTGTATCGCTTGGCGAAGCGTCGAACGGCACCCGTGACGCCCTCGAGGCCCTATTGGCCGGGGAAGGACGCTACGATGAATTGGTTGTACAGCTCGCGGAACGAGGGCTCGAGACGGAAGAACCAGTAGAGCGCGTCGAAATCCATCTTCGGATGGCAGAAGTGCAATTGCAGCAGCTCAACGATCTTGAAGGTGCACTCGATGCATTTAGATACGTGCTGAGCACATCCGATGATACGTCTCCGGTGACAGACGCCCTTGAAGACGTACTACAGAGGGATGCGGAATCGCTCGACCCCGGATTGCGGTCTGAGGTTGTGAGCACATTAAAGGCTGCCTACTCCGCCGAGTCGGATTGGGAGGCATGGACGACCGTGCTCGAAAATGAGCTGGCCTGGACGGATGATGAATGGGCCCAACTCGACATCTTATCGAGCCTGGCGGCGAATCAGGAGGCAGAGCAGTCGGATCCGAATGCTGCGCTGAGTTCGTGGGTTCGTGCGTTGGCACTCTTTCCAGACAACCGCGATATACGTGACTCGGTAGAACGCTTGGCGGCGGAGACCGAAGCTTGGGTGGTTTTAGTTGAGGCGCTAGAAAAGGCGTGTGATGAGCTTGACGGCCTTGATGGTCAGATCGAGCTGCTGTTCCGTTTAGCCGAAGTCTATTCGGAGGAGTTGGGCGAGAACAATGAAATGCTGCGGGCGCTGAGTCGCATCGTTGAAATCGATGACACTCAGACGCCAGCTCTCGACGAGCTGCTAGAACATTTAGATGAGATCGAAGAGCGAGATACGGTGATTGCGCTCGCGGAGAAGCGCGCGGAGTTGTCCGATGACGTGGACTTGCGAGTCAAGCTCTATAAGCGCTGCGCAGAACTATCGCAACGCGAGCCGGCGAGCGTTGAGAATGCAGTCCATTATCTGAATTTAGTTGTCGAAGACACACCATCGGACGTGGGTGCACTGAGTCAATTGGCGACGTTACTCGAGCAATTGGGGCAATGGAGCGATGTGGCGGCACGAGTTGCCCAGGTACTCGAATTGACTGATGATGCGGAGGAACAGCGTGCTTTACAGTTGCAGCTCGTCGAGATCAATGAGTTGTATCTCGGTGACCCTGATGAGGCGATTGCCCAGTTACAGCTTGCGCTGGAAACCGATGCCCAAAACACTGGGTTGATCGAACGTCTCGAGGCCCTCTTGCGACGGGAGAAACGGTGGGTTGAGTTGTTGCAGTTGTTAGAAGATGTCCGCGCCGAGACGAGTGACGACAATCCGACCCGAATCAATGAACTTGATTGTTTGATCGCAGACGTTCTCGTCGCTGAACTCGAAGAGGAAGAGCAGGGGATTGAGCGTTATGCTGAGGTATTGATTAGAGCCCCAGAGTTCACGGAGCCGTTAGTCGCACTCGAGCGTGTTGCTGAGCATGGCGACTGTCAATTGCAAGCCTACGCACATTTGCTCCAGCACTATATGGGTCGAGATGATGCCGAGTGCGTACGCATCTATGGGCGGCAAGCCGAACTGTCGGAGGACGCGAATGAGCGCTACGACGCTCTGGTGGCGATGGCAGACTTGCAACGCTGCTCTCTTAACCAGCCTTCAGACGCCTTCGACGCATACGGTGAGGCGCTCAAGATTAGGCCGGAAGATGAGCAATCGTTAGGTGCTTTGACTGCGTTGGCAGAGCATCATGTTGGCTATGCGCGCTTCGTGAGTGTGCTTGAAGATGTGACTTCGAGCCAAGAGTCGACCATGCCTCCACCCACGTCAGTGTCGCGGTCACTCGCCCGTGTTTATGGTGACAGCCTCAATGAGCAAGGTAAGGCGATCGCATGTTGGTCAAATGTGCTCGAGGCCGATGAGTATGATCATGAGGCGCTTGTTGCCCTTGACGGCTTGTATGCGGCTACGGATGATTGGCCGGCCCTTATCGCTGTCACAGAGCGTCAGCTTGAGCAGGCAAGCGAGTTGTCCGCGCTGAACCTGAGGTGCAGGCTTGGGCGTCTCGTTGAGGTCGTCGAGGGAGATGTTTCCAGGGCGGTTGAACTGCATCGGTCGGTTCTCTGGGAGGACGCGACGCACGCAGCGAGTCGCGAGGAGCTGGAACGTTTGGCGGGATATCCAGAGCATTTAAGGGAGATCTCGGAGACGCTCTGTCCCATTTATCTCGACCGGAAGGAGTGGCGGAAGTTTGCCGTCCTGACGGAAATGGGTCTTGATTTGAACGATGGTGCGTTTGAGCGGGCGGATGTCTGGCTGCGGGCTGCCGATGTACGAATCACGCATCTTGGAGATTTGGAGAATGGCTTCGATAATCTCGTGAGTGCCCTGCAGGAGCAGCCCGGTCATGAGGAAGTACGGCAGCGCCTGATCGCCCTGGGTACTGAGACCGAAGAGTGGGGTAGGTTGTGTGAAGGGTTTGCCGCCGTTGCGGGTGACCACATGGACCCGGATATGTGTGTCCTTGACCATCTACAGGTTGCGATTTGGTCGAGGGAGCGTTTGCAAGACGCTGACCAGGCTATGACACATTTCAGAGCTGTGTTGGACTATGAGCCAGATCATGCGGATGCGCTGCAAGCTCTCGATGAGATCCTGTCAGCGCGCGGTAACTGGTCGGAGGTCGTTCAGACCAAGCTTGCCCTTGCCGAGGGTCTTCAGCTACCCGAGGATAGGTTTTCGGTCTTATCGGAAGTCGGGCGCATCATGGCGGAAGAACTGGGGGATTATCCAGGGGCTATCAGAGTCTTTGAAGAGTGCCTAGAGCTCGATGAGGCGCACGTGGAGACATGGTCCCGCTTGGAAACCCTTTATCACTCAATTGAGGATTGGACGTCTGCGCAAAGTTTAATTGAGCGCAGGCTGGAGTTGGCTGAGACCGAAACTGAGTCTGTCGACCTGCTTTTCCAACTCGCTGATTTGGCACTGGACCAACTGGACGACTCGGAGCTTGCACGGCACGCCTTTGAACGCGTTCTCGAGCTTGATTCCGGCAACACAGGTGCGATTGAGGCTCTGTTATCATTATACCGGCAGCTAGAATATTGGAGCGAACTGCGAGATTTGCTCGAGGCAAGACTCGATCGACTTGACGGAGATGACGCCAAGCAAACAGCCCTACGGGAGCTCGCAGAACTTGCTGAAAATGAACTCTTAGACAAGGCTTTAGCGAGCGATTACTTGCGCACAGCTTTCGATAATTCACCCGGCGCGCCGACTCTGATGGAAGACTTAGATCGCCTCTTGTCCGAGCAGGAAAACTGGTACGACCTTGTGGTATTGCTCCAAAGGCACCTGGGTGAACAGACTGATTCGAGCGATAGCTACAGCTTGAGACTACATGAACGTATTGGGCTGCTGGCGGCTGAGCAGACATTCGATCATGCTATCGCTGTAGAACACTTAAAAGTCGTGGTTGAAGCACTGCCAGACAACCAGCGTGTCCTTGAGGCATTAACTCAATTGTATGAGCAAGAGTCGGACTGGGACAACGTCACGAAGACCCTCGGGCAGCTCTTGGCGTGTGTCACAGGCGACGATAAATGCAGGGCGCTTCTGAGGCTCGGGCACTTAAATCGAGATCAGTTAGCGGATGATGCTGCAGCGATGGCCCATTTTCAGGATGCGCTGGCGGAGTTCGATTCGGTTGAGGCACTCGATGCCTTGCTGACTTATTACGATAATGAAGGCGAGACGGAGCATGTCAAAGTGCTCCTCGAGCAAAAGGTAGAAATCGCATCGGGTGATGCGGAGTGCGATGCGCGTACGCGATTAGCCCACTTCGCACGAGACGAGGGGGCGTTTGAAACGGTCATCGAATTATTGGCACCGCAAGCAGCGAACCTAAATCGGTCCGCGCTTGAGCTATTGGTGGGTGCCTATGAGCAGCGAGACGACTCCGAAGGGGTCGAGGAAACGTTACGCTTACTATCCATCAGGCTCGATGAAGGCCGTCGATACCGAGAGTTGTTGGCGTGTAATCTTCGTCTCGCAATACTCGCCGAAGAAAGAGGGGACTTTGAGTTGGCAGGGGGCCTCTACGAGCGTTGTAATACTTACGATGGGACTCATTTGCCCACGTTATTCAGAATGGGGCAGTTTTTTGTCTCGCGTAGCGACTATGATGCGGCTTTGCCACCACTTCAAGCTGCGTTGTTGCAACAGGCCAAACTCACAGATGACGAGCGGCTGAAGCTATTCCTCGCGTTAGGCACAGCGCGTGAGGCGCGCGGTGAACTGAACAAAGCACGCGATATGTACTCGCGCGTGCTGACGATTGATTCTGCGAACTCGCTCGCCAACGAATCGCTTGAGCGGCTTGCCTAATGGATTTGATTGGCCACGTAAGGACGTATGCTTGAAAGAACGAGGATTGCTCTATTCGCTAAGAGAGCTACCGATGAGCGTGCTGAGTCGAACCTTTGGGGTGGTATCGCATGCGGATTTGCCCCGTGCGTTCACGCAGCCTAGCATTCGGCTTTTCGCAAAATACTTTGCGGTTGATACAGACGAGGCAGAGCGCCCTCTGAGCGCGTATCGTAATTTGGCTAAGTTCTTGAACAGGCGATTAAAGACCGGCGCACGGGTAACCGATAGACGGCCGGGTCTCGCTGTGGCTCCTGTCGACGGCCGTGTTGTCAGTTTCGGTCGTCTAGGTGATGAGGCACACATTCTGGTCAAGGGCACAGCCTACTCAGTTTTTGACCTGATTGGGCATGCCGCACCTGCTGCGACCTTTACAGGCGGACACTGGCTGACCATCGAATTGACTCCCCGGGATGCCCATCGCGTATATCACCCGGTCGAAGGATTATTGACTCACTCTTCCCACAGTCCGGGTCATTCGCTGCAACTGCCGTGGCGTTCGAGTAGAGATATGAACGAGGTGAGTCGAGTCGGCGAACGTCTCGTCACGCTTGTCGACAGCCCCCTCGGTACTGTGGCGACAATTATGCTTGGTAGATTCGCTGGTGGTCGCGTTGCACTTCTTGGGGATGATAAACCGAATCGACGTTGGCGTGATAAAGACGGCATGATTCACTATGCCCGCGAACAACGTGTTGCGCGTGGCGATGAGCTTGGATGTACGGATTTAGGGTCTACAGTGGTCATTCTCTTTGGAGGCGCCGGCCTATGCCTGGAAACCTTTCAACCAAATGGTCAGGTGAAGGTTGGGCAAGTCGTTGCACGTCAAACCAACGTACGGCCAGCAGTCAAACTTTTGTAAGATAATTCTTCTATCGCTTGCTCGACGTGTTAGGGTTAAGCGCTGGAAGCAAAGCGGCTTTTAAATACGGCGGTCATGGATGCGTAATGAGCACTGAAAAAGCTTTAGTCACGATGGGAGCCGATGAGGATGGATTTCCGCTCGCTGCCATTTATCGTACGCGACATGGCTTTCAGCTAGAGCCCGAGACTGAGCTCGAGTTTGTCGAGGCCGAAGCGATAGATACCGACCCGCCTCAATCCATCAATGAGGTGTCCGAGGTCGTATTCGATGACGTTACACCGCCGCCTGATTATGCATCCGAGGAACCCGACTACACGGATCTAGTCGAGTTGCTCGGGCGGCATGCCCCAGCGACTATGAGCCCGCGAGCCATCGCAGATGTACTCAGGATGCTCAGTGAGAGTGAGTCAACTCACCTACACGATGAGAACGCCTGGTATCGTCGGGCATTCAGCGCAGATACGTTTCTTACGAGACCGCCGCGTATGGGTCGTATGAGTGTTTTGGAGGCAGACTTTCTCGTCAAGTCCCTGGGGTTGAGCCAAGGCTGTACGGTCCTCGACGTAGGTTGTGGATATGGACGCATCAGCAATCTCTTGGCAAAGCGTGGGATGAATGTTGTCGCTGTCGACTTATCGGAAGACATGCTGCGACACGCTCAAGCGGTTGCTAAAAAGTCGGACGTTGAGATTCAATACGTCTTGGGTGATATGCGAACCATCGACTATGAAGAACAGTTCGATGCAGTCATCTCAACCGATACGAGCTTTGGTTATTTTTCAGACGCTCAGAATTTCTTGACGCTCAGTAAAATGGCTCAGGCGGTGCGGCTTGGCGGTCGAGTCACAATCGACATGCTTTGTCGGGAACGGGCGTTGGTGGAAACACCGAGCCGTTCTTGGTGGGAGGGGCAAGGCTGTCTCATACAGGAAGACGCCGACTTCGACCAAGTCAGCAGTCGTCTGAATATCAAGCGACTGCTGGTCTTCTCAGATGGCCGTCAAAACGAATGTATGATTTCGATTCGACTCTATACCGCGGCTGAGTTGGTTGACCTATGCCAGTTGGCGGGACTTCAACTGGTGGAGTTGTCAGGCTCGATCCATGAACAAGGTGCGTACTTTTCTGCGTCGAGCCGGCGGCTGATCGCGACCTTTCAAAAAGTCTAATGAGGTGCTTCGAGTCGGAGGTCGCTTATTTTTTCGAGGTGGCCGCTTCCTTCTTGCTCATCTCTCCGTAGATGAGTAGCCCCTTTGTCCGGACGAAGCCGTCGGACGAACTCCGTTCAAACTTGCCCGTGATTTGAAGGTGGTCACCAATCTTCACTTTGGGAAGTCCCTCCTCGGGCAATTCGACGACGATTATGCGTTCGCCTTCACCTGCTGGTGTATCAGCGATCGTGAGATGCGGAATTGTACATCGCTTTGCTTTCTTGGGGCATTCGATGCGGTCAACCAAATACGCAGAGATCGTCACTGACTTTCCAAAATATTTACCGCGACGCGCCACGAGACCGTCGACTCGATAGTCGCCATCGGCATGCTTTTCCGGCGGCAGCTTTTGCTCTAGCTTAATCAGTGATGGTAGATCGACCTTTGCGGGAGGCTTTGTGGATACTGGTGCTGGCTTGAGGGGGGGGTCTACAGATGGAGGTGCGCATGCGACGAACGAAGCTGTCAACGCCACCCACAACCAAGTAGAGTTGTTTCGGAATGCTCGTATACGTTTCATCGTCTCCCTCAGTCCTGCCGGGCCACTTCGATCCGCAGCCGCTTACCTGAGAAGCGTGCACCACTAACCGCGGCAATCACATCATCGGTGAATTCCTCATCTAGCACGATGTAGGTGTGCCGACCGCGTAAGTCCAGTGAGAGAATATCTTCAGGATAGAGGCCCGCTAGATCTGCAAATTCTTCTCTTAGGTCAGCTTCGTTGAGCTCGTCTCGCGCACCGAGGTTGAGGAACAGTCTCACCGTGCCCGGTTCGAGTGCGGGTAAAGGCTTTGATCGCCTCTCAGACTTCTCCGCGCGGCTGTTTCTTCTCTTCGATGCCTTCGGGCTGTCATCCTGCTCCAATGGTGCCACGGGCGCCTGCGCGGCAGGGGTAGATGTACGCGCTTTCAGCTTTGATCGGAGTTTAGCCTTGATATCGCCCTTGGCCGGTGGCGTTGTTGCCTTGTCGGATACAGTCTCCGCAACCATGTCGGCCGGCTTTGGCTCGGTCGTCTGATGGCGTTGGCGAACCCGCTGTTCAATCAGGCGCTTAGCCGCGGAACTCGAACGTTTAGAAGTTTTGCTCGACTGCTCCAAAGAATCGTTTTCAGCAACACTGTCGGGCTCGGACTGGGCGCGAGTCGACTTCGGATGGCGCTGGGTCTCCGCCGTCACCTTTGCGCTGCGTTTCGCGCTTGTGCGTCGAGGTGTACGTCGTTTTGATTTTGGTTTGTCATCGGTATCCCGGTCGCTCTCTGTTGCTGCAACGCTTTCAGTGCTCGTGTGCTCTGCGCACTCGTCCGTCTTCGCTTCAGCCTGAGACTTCCTGGTTGCAGTTCGTTTTGCGCTTGCTGCCCTGACTTTATCTTTCGCGGTACTTTTTGAGCCCGCTCCTGTTGTAGCCTCTTCCGTCGCTGCTGCAGCCTCGGTCTTTTTCGCTGCAGCTCGTTTTGCGCTGGCTGCTCTGACTTTGTCTTTAGCTGAGCTTTTGCTGCCCACCTTTGTCTCAGCCTGGTCCGTTTCAGCTTCAGTCTGAGTCTTTTTGGTTGCAGACCGTTTTGCGCTTGCCGCCCGCACTTTGTCTTTCGTGCTGGCACGTCGCCCAGATGGCGTATCGGCCTTTGTCGATTTGGCTCGCGCTTGTCTTGTCGCCGTCTTTGGAGGCGTATGCTCCGCTGCTGTATCTTTTGGAGCCGTTTCGGTGGCCTGGGCGTCAGTCTCCTTCGATTCCGTGGACTCTGGCGCCTGACCGCCTGGCAGACCGCGGTACTCCCCGCGAATGGTGGCCACTCGGCTTGCGATGCCCTCAATCGATGCTTTTCTGGAGCCGGGAGCAATCCTCTCGGGCTTGGGTACTTCCTTCAAGAGACCACCGAAAGACTCGGCCGGCTGCTGGCGACTGGGCTTTTGGTAGTGTGCCAAAAGGATTTGTACCAGTTCGATCGCGTCATCACGTTCGAGCAAGTGCGCCGCTTGGTTTCGGCTGAGCTTGTCGAGTTTATCAACCGCCAAACTCTTCTTTAGCTTGCTGACGAGTTCTTCTGTACGTCTTTCAATCCTACGCAAGTCTATCTCCGTTGCGCTCGGAAGTGTGCGCTCCTCGAGAGCCACTTCATAAATACGTTTGAGGTAGTAGTAGACACCGATCTCCCGTGGACCGATCAAGCTCAGTGCGGTGCCTTTGTTGCCAGCGCGTCCTGTGCGCCCCGTCCGATGGATGTACACCTCAGGTGACTCTGGCAACGTATAATTGATCACGTGGCTCAATTGGCTGATATCGATACCCCGTGCAGCGATGTCTGTGGCCACGAGGAATCGTAGGTCTTTGTCTTTCATGCGCTTCATGACCCGCTCGCGCTCCCGCTGCGATAGGTCACTATTTAGGTATTCAGCGTCATAGTCGGCTCGGCGGAGCGCGCGCGCGACCACCTCACAATCCTTGCGCGTGTTTGTGAAAATAATTGCGCTGCTCGGCGTATCCAATTGGATAATGCGCACGAGGTCCCGAGAGCGTCCGACACCACTCACCATAAAGTATTGGTGGGTGACCTCGTCGGATGCGACATTCTCCTCGATTAAACTCAGAAACTCCGGTTCGCGCATGTATTTGGTTGCATAGCGCTTTACATCGGGTGGAATAGTTGCTGAGAAAAGCAGGGTTTGCCGGTCGACCGGTACGAACCGCATGATTTGTTCCAGCTCTTGAGCAAAGCCCATACTGAGCATTTCATCGGCTTCGTCGAGAACGAGTGCGCGAACGCCCTTGAAGCTAATATTCTTGCGCTTTAGGTGGTCGAGGACTCGGCCTGGTGTACCCACGACAATTTGCGCAAAACGCATTTCCGCGACTTGTTTATCGAGTGAACCACCGCCATAAACGGCGGCCGTTCTGATCTGTTTGAAATGTCCAAGACGTGTCAACTCTTCCGCGACTTGCCGAGCCAATTCACGGGTGGGGCATAGAACAAGTCCTTTGATGCCCTTGTCCGCGTCAAGTGTCTCAATCAGCGGTATTCCGAATGCTGCGGTCTTACCGGTGCCAGTCTGTGACTGTACCATAAGGTCCTGTCCCGTTGTCGCCATAGGGACGGCGCTTTCCTGGACTGGCGTTGGGGTCTCGTAGCCCATCTCGGCTAATGCGTCGAGGACGGGTTGGGATAAGGTCAAATCGCTAAATCGTATGTCAGACATTTATTCTCATTGCGCTAGGGGCTGCACAGCGTTCTACGCTGTTGTTGGATGGGGCCTCTTAACATATCGTCGTCGTGACTGCGAGACACAATTGCATTCGCTATTTCATAAAGTGCGACTGGCTGGACTAATCTCCACTTGCGCCAAGCCACCGACGACATTGTCTGCTAATGACCGGACCTTGGTCGACTGCACATTGCAATAACCAGCCTTTTGATTGGCGCGTCAAATGTCTGCCCATGATCCCGATCGCCTGTCCCCTTAAGTGGGCGGGGAGTTTCGTACTGATGACTTGACTGAGCCAGTCTGCCGTATTCTGCCGCCCAAGCTGCTCCATGACGCGCAACCGTTTACTAAGTGTGCGTCTATCGCTGCTCGCGTCGACAAGCGCTTGGCCGAGGCGATCGATTGATTCTTGACCGAGCGCAACAAGGCGTGTCTGCCAACTCAGTATCTCCAACGCTGCCTGACGGACCATCGGCAAGCGTGCGTCGAGCAGGTCCACCATGGGGGCAGTTTGGTTCGCCATGATGACGGCGTCGAGAGCCTTACGGAACCGATCAAGATCTTCGAGAGCTGCGAATCGCCGCACAGTGTTCGGGACACCCACGGCGGTTACATCCGGTTGATATAGAGTCCAGCGCGCACCCAGTCGCCGAAGCGCTACGAGCGCGAGGCGCCTTGAGTCTGTGACCGCCTCTGGGACTTCGGTCGCGCTAAACTTAAGTATTTTTGGAAGTTGGGCGATATTGGTCCACTGGACTTGTGCATTGATTTCATGAACGCTCTTTGTAAACCGGAGCACCGCGAACTGGCCGTGTACAATGCTCGCAGCATGAGGAGCACGCTCAGTTGGCAATCCGAGCGGAAGGTCAATTGTCTGAAACAGCGCGATGATGAGCAGTAAAGGCATGCCTTAACTGTCCTCCCGCGGCGACTGGATCGCCGATAGTTCGAGTGCTCTGATGGCTTCGTCCAGCGTTGCGGATTTCTTCGGGACCGCCCTAAATTGTGGCGAAGGTGTGTTTTTAAGACCTCGGACTGGTCTTAAGTTTTGTCGAGTCGCGACTTGGACGTCAAATCGCGCTACCTCAAAACCGTCGTGTCGCAATCGTTCGATAATCGCTGGCGCCACCTGCAGGAAAGCGTCTGCCCACTGTTGGTCATTGGCCTCAACGACAATCGAGTCGCGTTCGCGCCTAATCGGCTCCACAAACGCTGCCAAATTGCGTCCACAATAGACAGCCCAGCTCAGCCGGAGGCGCGCATCGAAGGACAACGTAGTACTGCTCTCATTGATGGATCCAACGAGTGCATTGCCAAGCCGAGTCATATCGTTTTGTCGAAAGATCATCACCGTACAGTCTCGTTTGAGGCGTGATTACATTTGGTCGGTATCAACGGTTCCAGTTCTGCCTTATGGAAGCTGGTACCGGTCGCCAGACAGACCGTAACAAAAATCCAACTTTTTTTCATTGACCGTTGTGACAAGTGTTGATAATTTCCCGCGTCTCGCAACGCGAGTGTTTAGGCGCGTAGCTCAGTGGGAGAGCACTTCCTTGACGTGGAAGGGGTCGGCGGTTCAATCCCGCCCGTGCCTACTAGGCGGAACGCCCGTCAATTTGACGGGCGTTCCCTTTTTTTTAATCGGTAGAGTGGATTTATTAAGATGCCGAAGATGAAGACAAATCGAGGCGCACGCAAGCGCTTCAAGGTCACGAAGAATGGTAAGATCAAGTACAACCGTGCGAATCGACGCCACATCCTGACCAAGAAGAGCAGCAAGCGTAAGCGACAGCTTCGCGCTGGCAGCTTCTTGGCTGCAGGCGATGCTGGACTCGTGAAGAGACTATTACCTAACGGCTAATGCCGGATTCTAACCCGAAGACTGGGTGCGCGCAGGAACATTCGCAGCTGCGAAGGCGTGTAACCACGGAGGATAATTCATGCCACGCGTGAAAAGAGGCTTTAAAGCCCGTCGTAGACATAACCGAATACTGAAACTTGCCAAAGGCTATCGCGGCGGCCACAGTCGCCTCTACCGCAGCGCGGTTGAGGCCGTCGAGCGTGCGCTTTGTTACGCCTACCGCGACCGTAGACAGCGGAAGCGAGCATTGCGCCGGCTCTGGATTGTGCGGATTAACGCAGCTGTGCGTGCGCATGGTCTAAACTACAGTCGTTTCATCAGCGGGCTCAACAAGGCTGGCATCGAACTTGACCGCCGCGTTCTTGCAGAGCTGGCAACAGGTGATCCCAAAGCGTTTGGTGCCGTCGTTGATGCTGCGCGAGCAGCCCTTTAATTTTCACTAACCCAACTTTATGCTGACCCGGACGTAAAGTCGCGCGACAGATAGCGCCGAGCGGGAAGAAAGGTCACAGCGAGCACGACTATGCCTACGATGACAAAAGCAGACATTGTCGAGAAAGTGTACGCAAGCCTCAACCGGGATGGCTTCTCCAAAAAGGAGTCAGCTGAGCTTGTAGACGTCGTCTTTGAAAAAATTAAAGAGACGCTGGAGCGGGGCGAGAAAATCAAGATTAGCGGCTTTGGTAATTTTGTTGTTCGCGAGAAAGAAGAACGCACCGGACGCAATCCACAGACGGGACAGGAGATTAAGATCTCACCACGTCGGGTTTTGACTTTCAAGCCAAGCCAAGTACTCAAAAATTCAATCAACACCTAGCTATCAGTGAGGTGTATACTGATGCGTGCGTTGCGCGCTCAGTATCGGGGTGTAGCGCAGCCTGGTAGCGCACTTGCATGGGGTGCAAGTGGTCGGAGGTTCAAATCCTCTCACCCCGACCAAACCGCAGTGTCGTCTTGTACGACCCTGCGGTTTTTCTTTGGGAGGTCGCTTATGAGTCGCCCCTTCGTATTATGCTCAAATGATGATGGATATTCGGCGCGAGGACTTCGGTGCCTAGTCGATGCGTTTAGGGATATCGCTGACGTAGCGGTCGTTGCACCCGAGGCGCAGCAAAGTGGTGTGGGCAAACACATTACCTTGAGGAGACCACTGCGTGCGCGGATGTATGGGCCGTCTATGTGGGCAGTCGATGGAACCCCGACTGATTGCATCTATCTAGGGGTATGTGAGCTACTCGAGCGGAAGCCGGATCTAGTGGTCAGTGGAATCAACCACGGACCCAACCTTGCTGAAGACGTCTGGTATTCGGGTACTGCAGCAGCGGCGCTAGAGGCGGCTTCGATGGGCATTCGGGCTTTTGCGATTAGCCACGAGGCCTTTGAGCCTAAGTCCTTTGCACCGGCCGCCCAATTTGCCCGTCGAGTGGCGAAGCTGTTGCTCGATAATGATAGGGTTGAAAACTCGATTTTGAACGTGAATGTGCCCGTAACGGACGGTGCACCTATCACTGAGTACGTCTGGACTCAAGGTGGGCGACGTAACTATAACCGCACCGTGACAACCAACTTAGACCCACGGGGGGATACTTATTACTGGATCGGAGGCTCCAGTTTGGGGCACCATCGCTTGGCGGGGAGCGACTGCGACGCTTTGGCGCGTGGGTGCGCCACGATCACCCCGGTTTCACTAGATGCAACGGACCAGAATTGGTTGAAATCAATCAAAGACAACGCATTACCCGGCGTGTAGCGGCCATTAGTCTTTTTGCGGTGGCGTTTCTGTGCTCATGCGCCGGGCGGCAGACTCAGGTCGAAGGTCATGCGCGCTCGGACGTTGCGCACCCGATTGTCGGCGTTTGGTATACGGTTGTAGCAGGTGACACGGTGGCCTCCATCTCGGAACGATTTGGTGTGCCTACGGTAGATATCGTCGAATTAAACGGGCTTGCGCGGCCGGACCGACTACTCGTCGGGCAGCCGCTGTTCCTGTACGGAATCGATGAACTCGTAAAGCGGATTTCGAAAACTTCTGTGCCAACGACAAGGCAGCCAACGCGTTCTCGGAGGCGGAGTAGGGGTCGCTACCGCAAGCTGGTAGGACCTCTGATTTGGCCAGTTAAGGGCGCCGTCTTTACCAGTGGTTTTGGACCGCGCGGGCGGCGTAAACACAAGGGGATTGATCTCGCCCATAAGCCGGGTACGCCGATATATTCAGTCGCTTCAGGTGTTGTCGTCTACAGCGATAACAAACAGCGTGGGTATGGCAATCTTGTCATTATTCGGCATCAGCGTGGTGTGTTGAGCGTATATGCACACAATAAACGCAACCTTGTTGACGAAGGTGATAGCGTGCGGCAAGGTTCAAAAATTGCGGAGCTCGGAAACACCGGGCGTAGCACGGGGCCGCACCTTCATTTCGAGTTGCGGGTTAAAGGTCGCGCCGTAAATCCGTTAGACTATTTGCCGCCAAAACGATAGCGGTTCACATACAAGGTGGGAGGTGAAGATGCTGGACTTAAAGGGCCTGATACGAGACGTGCCTGATTTTCCCAAAGAAGGCATTCTGTTCAAGGATATCACCCCGGTGTTATCTGACCCAGATGCCTTTGAGGCAGTGATCGAAGCTTTAGCCGGCCTTTCACGTGCACTGGGTGCAACTCACGTGGTCGGCATTGAGTCTCGCGGCTTTATTCTTGGGACGCCGGTCGCTCTCGCGCTTGGCTTACCATTTGTGCCGGTTAGAAAACCAGGCAAGTTGCCTGCTGAGACATTGCGACATGATTATGAACTCGAATACGGCACAGACGCTCTCGAGATACATAGAGATGCACTGGGCCAAGACGCACGTGTCGTCATCGTTGATGACCTGCTCGCGACAGGTGGGACAGCATGCGCCGCAGCCTCTCTTGTTGAGTCGCTCGGTGCAGAAGTTGTTGGTGTGCTGGTGATGATTGAATTATCATTCCTAAATGGTATAGAAAGGCTGGGCGGACGTCCTGTTCACAGTATTGTAAAGTACTGACCAGCGGGTCGCGACAAATCGATAAGCCTCCATAGCTCAGGTGGATAGAGCACAGGTTTCCTAAACCTGGGGTCGCAGGTTCGAGTCCTGCTGGGGGCGCGTTTTGTATGCCTTGTCGGAGTTTTAGCTATTCGTTCGAGTCGATTACGGACACTTCGGCTTTGGATATAGCGTCTCTCACATAACGTAGCACCACTGCAACCGCTGCATTGTTAAGTAAAAAATTACAGAGCTGACCACGATTTGGCGTTCGCCCCTGGTTGTAGAATGTCAGGTGGCCGAGGTAGAGCTGACAGTCATCGTCTGTTTTGAGGAGGCCCGGGATATTATCTTCGATAGATGCCATCCCGAGCCCTAGTTCCGCGCCTTGTAGGCATTGTTCCTTCGGAAGAAGACTCCGGTCGTTTTTTTCGAGACGGCCTGAATGATAAAAGCCGATTGCCAAAGGGTCGCCGTCGTCGATAGTCAACTTTGTTTCAATATTCTCGCTTCGACTAAAGCCGATGTATAGGTGAGGCCGAAGGGCCTGAGAGGCACCAGGGAACTCTTTTGAGATATGAGTGATGAGTTCCGGTAATCCCGAAGCTTGTTTGTGCATTTGTTGAAATACCCAATATCGCCCCGGATAAATCTGAAACGGTTCGATCAGACCGTCGAACGGCTGGAAACTATAGGCCAGCCATGGAATCGATTTATGTCTCTTGGCTGCCCCGATCACTGGTCGATGTAGTGTCTGAACGTCTGAAACTCGGTGTATTAGACCATGCTCAGTTTGCGCAAGGGCTTCAGCAATTGAAGCGCTCGCAAGCTGGTCGTATACACTGCGCGCGATGTCGCGTAGTGGACGCATATCCCCTCCCAAATTTTTCAACACACTGTTGGACAGAGGGACCCTAATCCTCTTATCTACAGCACCTTAGATTAAACAGCTGTGGTGGAAGCTGTCAAACGGGAGTTTTTTTTGCCGATCAATGTTGGCGCGCAGGAATTATGCAGACGGTTCGACCGGCTGTTCATCACGATCGAGGCGGCCCTCAAAACCGCGCTGTGGATTGTTGACATCTTGTTCAGGTGAAAGGGGATTGAGGCGTTCACCCTCGCTCGCGGCCATAGCTGAGGTTACGGCAAGGTCACCCGTTACATTGACTGCTGTGCGGAACATATCAAGCAAACGGTCCATGCCGAGAATGAGTGCGATACCAACTTGGGGAATGCCTGTGGCGGTGAGCACCATGGCGAGTGTCACCATCCCGGCGCCAGGCACACCAGCGGCTCCGATCGATGCCATGGTGGCTGTCAAGACGATGGTCAGCTGGTCGGCGATACTTAGGTCCATGCCAAAAACTTGGGCGATGAAGATGGCTGCGACCCCCTGATAAAGAGCGGTCCCATCCATATTTACGGTTGATCCTAATGGCAGAACGAAGCTCGACACTGAGTTGCTGATACCAAGGTTTTCTTCTGCGCATTCCATTGAAACAGGCAGTGTCGCCGATGACGATGACGTTGAAAACGCGAGGAGCTGAGCGGGCCTGATCGCTCGAAGAAAAATGCCGAGCTTGAGTTTCGCGATGCCAACGACAATCCCGCCGTATATCAGTCCTGCATGCAAGAGAAGTCCCAGTAAGACTGCGCCAGCATAGACGCCCAGAGCAATCAGTAAGCTTGCTCCGCTACTCCCGATCACGTCGGCGACAAGGGCTGCTACACCGAATGGTGCGATAGACATGACCATGTGAATGACGAGCACCATGGCTTCTTGGATTCTGTCAAAAAAGGTAATGACAATCTCAGCTTTGCCATTGGGCATCAGAGTCAGAGCGATACCAAAAATTACGGCGAAGAATATGATTTGGAGCATGTCTCCGGAGGCCAGAGATTGAACTGGATTGAGTGGCACAATGTTGAGGATGTTCTCCATTGTAGATGGGGCCGTTGCTGCTGCGCTTGCCTTCGAGCCGGCGACGGCTTCAAATTGAGCCACCAGCGCTGCTTGGTCATTCTCGCTTATGAAGCTGCCAGGATTAACGAGATGAGCGCACAGTAAGCCGATGGTGACAGCCATGGCGGTCGTCAAGACATATAAGCCAAGGGTTTTGCCACCGAGGCGACCTAACTTGCGAACATCGCCGAGACTTGCGATTCCGACCAAGAGCGATGAAAACACAAGGGGTACGATGACCATCTTTATCAACCGCATGAACAGTGACCCGATGGGCTTGAGATAGCTCATGATCTCGGTGCCAATGTTGCTGGTAGGAATCGGCGTTACTTGAACGGCCCCCTTGAGCGGAATGTGTTTGAGCTTTAGCCAGACGACCACCTCTGTACCTGGTTTTGGTTTGCCAACCTGGTTCGTATTGGGTGAGCGGCCTGCGTTGCTTGTAGTCGCGAGTGCCTTTCCGATCTGGTTTTCTTCATCCAGCAAAGCCATACGCTTGGTGATTTTGATACGACCACGAACCCATGTTGGCACCGTGTGCTCTTGCCCGTTTTGGTCCTTGACTACTGTCGTGGTCACCTCTCCTGTCGCAATAAATTTTGCCGAGGTGGGTGGGAGTGCAAGCTTGGCGCCGGGCTTGCCGTCTCCATCCAGAGCGAGCTCATGCTGGCTGGCCTTTGATAAGGCGTAGAGATCGTGCTCCAAGAGAGATGATTTCGGCCCCACGGTTAGCCCCAATGCGACGCCCACACCCATGCCGATCAGAATTTTCGTATAAATTTGCACAGTCTACTCCTCCATGAACCAACGGTCATCCAGCTGTGGCTTTACGTTGCCAGACCAGAAGTGTTGGTGACCTCGACTGCGACCCTATCGTGGCTGGCGGTAAATGTGAAGATGCAGACGGGCGATGTTAGCGACTGAAGATGACTGTTGTTGTCGACCAAGCTTTCCAGCGAAACTGAGCCAGGTCGTTATAGGTGAAATCATCAAAATCGAGTGGTGCCCCTTCGATCAGAAAGGGGAGGACGGTGAGAAACATCGCGCCTTGGCCTAAACCGGCTTCCCCAGCAGCTTCTGGTAGTTCCGGGACTGCAAATTGCGTGGTGACACTCGGGGTAATATATCGCCAAAGAGGTTTCGGAGGTCCGAGTGCGGGCTCTTCGATGAGAATTAGGTTCCCAGACGGCGGTGTAATCGGACCTTCAAAGCCGTCGTGGACGCCCCAGGTGACCAATTGACCTTGCCCGAGCTGACCACCAGCGATCGGGTCGATCACAAATGTTGTCCCAACGAAGGGGGTGATAAAGAGTCCCGCATCAACATTGCGCGTTTCTTCAATTGAAACCGCCATCGGAAGATTGTCGTCCGTCGCACTGAAGGCGATGCCGATCACGTAGTATGTAAGATCGGCGTCCCAACCATCTAGTCTTGGCATATTGCGCATGGTCAGGTTCGGGTCCAGTCCGACAGCCTGATAGTCTAACTCCCAATATCCTTCTGGACCAAAGTTCAATCGTGGGAGTGCTGCGTAAAATTGTGGGCCGGGGTCAGGGCCCGCCGGTGGGTTGTCCAAATCGACCGGAAAGGTGAGGTCGAGCGGATGGTCAACCTGGACGTCGAGTCCGTCTATGGTATCCCCGGGGCTACCCGAGATAAAACGGCGAATCCCCATAGCGGTCGGATTGAAAGATTGTCTCATCGTCCAATAATCGATTACACCATCTTGGTAATCCTTGAGCGCGTTCCGATCCAGTTCACCCGCTGTAGCGATGATCGCGAGCTCTCCTGGCCGCGCGAGTATTTCGAAGGGACCATCCTCCAACAAAATGCCGCCTGGCCCGGGTGGTGGAAGGCGGCTTCGATTATAAGGAGTCGTATGGGTCGTCTCGACGACGATTACGTTTACGTATACCTCGTTTATCGGTTTGGGCAAGGCGTCCAGCCCCGTTGCGGTACCAGTCAAAATAACGGCTGGTACGGGGGGCGGCGGGTCACCCTCACCGTCGTTAGGAAACAATAAAATCGTGACGTTTTCGGCGGCTACATTCTCGATTGTAGTCGCTTCAAAACCTTCTTTTGCCGCCGTGACATTCAGCGGGCCTGTGAGGTCAGGGTCTGATAGGGTGACTTGACCGTTGGCCCCTGTAATCGACTCGATTCGGAAGCCGGTCATTTCATTGACTGCGATGATTGCTGCTTCGTCGAGTCGGTTACCGGTTCCGCCATGGATGACTGTTACGTTCACGGTGTTGACGATGGGTTCGCCCCATACACCACCAAAGTCTGCAGCGGGCTCGAAATATGTAAAACCTCCGGGCAGCACAGCGCGTGAGTAGTCGGTCTCAGCAATCACGTCCACTGGTCCGGGTGTGTTTGGCGGAGATGTAGCCAGAATCGTTGAGTCGTTGAGAACTTGAGCGTCTTCAAGTAGCTGCTCTCCGAGATAAACCCGTACACCTGGCCCGAAACCTGCACCAGTCAGCGTAATCTGCGTGCCGCCTGAGACGGAACCCTGCTCCGGTAAGACGGCGACGAGCTCTAATCGTTGGTAGTAGGTGTAGCCTTCCGCGACAGCTGCGGTCTCTGCGCCCTGTGACACGTCTACCGGTACGACGCCGATCTGGCCTGGAGGCGCGATACAACGTAATCGGTTCGCATCAACAAAATCGCATTCGATCACGCGCCCTGCAAAGCTCACGGTCGTCTCTGGGCTAAAGCCATTTCCAGCAACCCACACCGCGCCACCACCCTCGAGAGGGCCACTGGATGGTGCAATGCCGGCGACCTGAAAGTTGTTCGCGAGGTCATCAAAATAGACATAAGCATCGTTCAGTTGACGGACACCATTGTCATTTTCGATCACTATATCCACTGGCCCTGGGGCGGCGCCACGGGGGGCATTCAGGGTGAGCACTGTGCGTTCGTCATTGGCTCCCAGCACCTCTGAAGCATTGTCTCCGAAAGAGACTCGAGAGCGAGACAGTAAGCCCCTGCCGATTAACTCGACCTGATTGCCGCCGGCGAGGGGGCCGATGGGCGGATTGACTTGCTGGATGTCGAGATCTTCGTAGTAAAAGATTCCGCCTGGGAGCCGGTCGCGACCGTTAAAATTTGTCACCTCGACATCAGCCGGCCCGGGCATGCCCGGTGGAACAATGACGATCAAGTCACCCGAAGCCTCATCAGGGGTCACTTCGATCGCTTCAGCGCCTCCAATGCGTACTCGGCTGCCATCTATTAGTCCAGCACCCGACAGGCGCACCTCAGCGCCACCCCGTGTGGGTACCCGGTCAGGACGCACGGCATCGAGTGACACTTCTTCGAAATAAGTAAAAGCCTCGTCGAGTGTCGCAGTTTCGCGAAGGTCGCCGTTACCGGTGCGGACAATACTGACAGCCGATAGCCCAATCATCGATGCGGGTGTGGTGCATCGCAAGTGATTTGGGCTGTCGACCGATATCACCACGCAAGCTTGCCCACGGATCAAGACGCTGATTTCACCAACGAAACCGCTGCCAATAATGCGAATCTCTGTTCCGCCGGACACGGGGCCCCGATTCGGCACTAATGAGTTGACCCCGAGCTCTTCCCACTCAACGGCTGCATCGACAATGCCCTCGTCAGCCGTAGAACCGTCCTCATCTACCTCGGTCACATTGGCATCATCGGAGGGAGCTTGTCCGTCTATGTCCGCGTCGATGACCACGAGCGGCCCTTGGTCTCCTGAATCCGAACTGCTCGTTTGATTATCGCAGGCGATGGTGAGGATGCACAGGGCGATAGCGATGTGTTTTGCCCATAAGTATTTGAGTTTCAATTCGCTTCTCCCGTTTCTGGATCGACGACGTCGAGATTTAGGCCGCCTGGATAACCATAAGATACATACTGGTCGTAACCATATACAACGACAGAGATAGGTTGGTCTGCGTCTAGAAAATGGACGCCATCACCAATTTGAAACCTCGCTGTGCGCCATTCTGAACCATCCCCAATTGCTTCCCAGCCCTCAGCGATGGGTACGTCGTCAAAGAAGACATTGCTTTCGACCGGAGCGGTGATGCTTACGTAGTCGAATGCGTATTTATCTGGCGCGAGGAATACGAAGTCCGGCCTGTATTGCTCTGTCGGCACTGCGAGGATAAACGCTGGGTCACCGGTTGCGGCGTCACCCGGCTCAAGCCGATTCCTGCGATTGGGGTTTGGGGCATGCTCGCTCGCTAGGAATTGCCCCACCATGATGGGCTTATCGCTGATAATCTCGAAATGCTCGCGGCTACCAAACTCGTACCAGTCGCCGGCATTGAGCGTGGGGATCGGTTGTTGTGGCGGCACAGTTTCGATCTTCGTGTCGTCTTCAGACGCGATGATACGCCAGTAGTCGCGTTCGTTGCCCCGTTCGTAGGATTTGGTCGCGACATAATGCCGGCCCCAAGTCGAGATTGGAAACAACTGTTGTTCGAGGTGATCCGCGCAGCAAGTGTTTAGTCCCGCAGCGTTACAGTCGTAATTGTCTCTGCAGGGCACTTCTTGATCCGCTTCGCACACACCGAGACCATCCACTGGGTCAACATTGATGCAGTGGTTTGTATTGGGTACGTTTGCGGCTTCGCTGCCCGCAAATACAACGACGGGCTGGCTGCTTTCGATGGATGACCCGGTCAAATCGGCACCCGGCGCCCCGGTTTTGATGTTGAGCACATCAAACTGGTTGAGAACCGCCTCGAATCGCTCTCCAGGCTCCATTGCCGGAATGCCCCCGACGCCGCCCTGTGTCCGAGCGGTGACGGTCACGCTGACCGTGGTAGGCTCCTCTTTGATCGCAACCACAGTTAGAAAACCGCGTAACTGCGCAAAGCTCTGTTCCCGTGTCATGACAAGGTATTTGTCTCCGAGGACATGGCTTGGAAGTAGAAGCGATGCATCGTTGCTGAAGACCTCTTCATTCTCGAGCGGATTAAACTGGTAGGCGATGATCGGGATTGAGCTACGGACCCGGTATGCAAAGGGCGTGATACTCGTCTGGTTTATATCTCGATGGGGCAGATTGAAGACGTGTAACCCCAGTGGCGGTACAAGAGTATCAGCGACGACCTCCTCATTGTTGGCCACCGTCACCTGTGCGGTGAAGCTCGGGTGTGGATTCGAGACGACGATGGCATAGGGGGCGCGTTCAGCATTCAAGAAGCCGTCACCACCAGGGACGAGGGCATTGTCAAGGTCGGCAGCCCAATAGTCGCAGCCGATATTAGTCTTCACTTTTTCATTGATTCGGCACAGCGGCGTGCACTCTCCGCGTTCGCATTGACGCCCCGTTCTGTCTCCATCGCACCGTTCGACCACATTGAAGCGTGTGCCATCATCGGAGCACTCTACGACAGTCTGCAGCCCATTGCAGGTACGCTGACCGGCAACACAAATGACGTCATCGCAGGTCGCGGCTCCGTTCATCTCTCGGCACTGCCCCATGGCGCATTCGCTTTCTTCCCAGCCCTGGCCATCACCGCGACAGATCTCTAGTGTGGACTCGTCCAAGCAGCGGCTTGAATTTGGGGCACAGACATTTGGCCGACATCGCCCGTCCTGGCAAGTTTCGCCCTCCCGGCAAGTGCCTTGTGGCCCTCCGTCCGAAGGTTCGCATGCCGTTGGGCCTGCATCACCTAAATCCTGACTGTCGATTGGCGCACTGTCGCTGGCCATCGAAGAGTCGACGGTCATCGACCCGTTTGAGTTGTCCGAACCACACCCTAAAATACCCAAAAAAAAGGGCAGGATGAGGGTACGCGTGTGTTTGCCGAGCATGCTGACTCACCTATCATAAATGTCTTTCCGTGACAGTATTCCGATGAAGGGGTTGTGGTCAACGAATGAAAATTGTCGATTTTGTCGTCAGCCTGTAGCAACCTATCGGTGTTACCTGCTGCGGATGAGTAATCGTGACTACAGATTTTTCAGCCTCCGACCTAATCGGCACCGTAATCGATGGCCGATTTGAAGTGATGGAAAAGCTCGGAGAGGGGGGGATGGGTGCCATCTATAAGGCTCGTCAGCTTTCCATGGAGCGGATGGTTGCCCTCAAGATCTTGCTGAGAAACCGCCGTGGCGACCCAATCTCTGTGGAGCGCTTTCGCCACGAGGCTTATCTGGCGTCTCGTCTACGGCATCCGAACGCTGTGGTCATCTATGACTTTGGTAAGTCCGACGCAGGGTTGTTGTACATCGCGATGGAGTTGCTTGCGGGCCAAAATTTAAAGCAACGACTACGTGAAACCGGGCCCATGGGCGTGACCAAGGCGGTACGCGTTCTGCGCCAAAATCTTAGGCCCATCAGCCAAGCGCACCGCATGGGGCTGATACATCGCGACCTCAAGCCAGCCAATATCTTTTTAACAACGGTCGAGGGCGACGCTGATTTTGTGAAGGTGCTGGATTTTGGTGTGGCCAAACTGACCGCAGTTCAAGACACCCTTGAAGAAGGTTATCAGGGCGGACTCACAGTGGCCGGCAAAATATACGGCACACCGAACTATATGAGTCCTGAACAAATCCGTGGCAAAGATCTCAATAATCAGTCGGATCTTTATTCTTTAGGCACAATCTTTTACGAAATGCTTTGCGGTCGACGTCCCTTCGAGGCTGAAACGCCGGTCGATGTGATGATGATGCATTTACGTGACGACCCAGTCCCGCCATCGCAGTTTCGAAATGACCTGCCCGAGGGACTCGAGGCTGTTGTCTTGAAGGCCCTAGCTAAGGACCAGGCCAACCGCTTTAAGACGGGAGAGGAATTTCTTGAGGCTCTAGAGCCGTACCGGACGGGGTTATCTGCTGAGCATGCCACCTTTGGGTTTGATAAGAGCGAGCTGGAAGACCTTCCGGATGAAGATCCTGATGAGCCAGTACTCTCAGGACTTGACTTCTCAATGGACGGTCTCGGTTCGATGCTTGACGACCTGAATGAGGAAAAGACCGTTCTAGATACCGGCGACGATCTGTCAGATGCGGACATGTTGGCCGACCGCTCCGAAGCTGAAGGCGATGAACGTACCGTATTCGAATCATTTGGAAGCCTTGGTGTCGGTCAAGATGAGGTCGATGCACTCGGTTTGGACGAATCCGAGGATTTGAGCCTCAGCGTAAGCTCTTTGACCAGTGATGCTGTGATTGAGACAGAAAGTGATGATGATTCGGGTTTGTCTGTTCTAGAACTCGGCACTTCGGATTTTGATCGACTCGAGCCCTCCTTGATGGTTGATATCCCCAAAATGGAAGAAAGGGTGGCGCCAGCCTCTCGAGTTGAACAGAAACGGACAATGATGGGCTTCCCCGGAGCAGGGGATTTGGCCGCGGAGCCTGCAGAGGCCCCCCCGAGCCAGGCTGCGCGACCCGTATTCCCAACCGCGAAGCCCGTGCAGAATGCTTTGGCGCCCGAGCAGGAAGCGCCATCTGCCGCAGCGATTGAGAAACCACAGCCTGCATTCGGTGAGCGTCCAGAGCAATCGCCAAAGGCGCAACGCGACCAAGCGGTTGCGCCGAAGCAAAAACAAACGTTTGCTGCAACATCGGGCGCTGGTCAGAACGTTTTGGCCGGATCGCGGGATGATAAACAGTCTCAGGCGGGCGCGTTCGAGTTGCCGAGTTCACTCACGCAAAGCCGCACACAGCCGAAAGGTAAACGTAGAACCTTAAAAGGTTTTTGGGTGGCGCTTTCGTTGGTGGTCGTGATCGGTATGGGTGGTTTTTTGGTCATTTGGCAGATGAGTAAGCAGAAGGCTAAGCCGGCTGGGCCACCGAGCATCAAGGTGTTCAGCAGCTCAAAACATGACTTACTCTTAAATGGCTTGTTTTCTGGGAATGGTCGCCTACACAAGCTGAAAAAAGGTGATAAAAGCCCAACCCTACAGGTATCGAAGAAGATTGGGGGGAAAGGTTTCGTGAAGCTGGCTCTTGGGGAGATTTTAGCGCCTACAGCAGTCTATCTGGAACCACCTAAGGCGGCGAATGTCGAAAAGTTGGGGAAGGTCGAAGTCAAGGGTGGCGAGGCAGGCCGAGTGTTGAAGGTCGGCGGGCAGGTGATAGAAGCAACTCGACTTTTGCTTGTCGGTGAGATCGGCGCGCAGATCTCCGTTCAAGTCGGTGATAAGACCGAGTTGTTTACAATCCGCTGAGGGATGAGGGGGCACAGCGTTTGCCAATTCCGAGGGCTCGGAGTTGAAGCGACTGGTTGATTCTGATAAGCACCTGAGAAAAGAAACGCGGGGATGAATTCGAGATGTTGAAGCTGCGATGCCTGAGTCTTTGGGCCGTGTGTGTTCTCCTGTTACCACTTACGGCCATAGCAGAGCCCGGTGATGACGTGAGAGCACTCCTAACCGAGGCCACTAAACTTGAAAAACGTGCTAAGCGTCAGCGCGCTAAACAAAAAGCAAAGGGGCTGATAAAGGCGGCAACAAAACTCGCCCGGGCCCATGCTCTACTGACTGCCAACAAACTCGACAAGAGTATGCCCGAATTGAGGAAACAGGTCGATGAGGCGCTTGCCAATATGGCGAAGCGAGATGAGATCGTGTCAGAGATCAAGGCAGCTCAGGAGCGCGCGTTGAAGGCGAGCGTAGAGGGCCGCTTGACGGAAGCCTACGACCACTTTGCGAAGCTCAAAGACCTAAGCCCAAAGGACCCCAACATAGAGTATATACTCGGGGTTATTGGGCAACGTATGGAGGCTCCGAAGTAAATGCGGAAACACCTAGGTTGTCTGTTATGGCTCGCCGTCAGTGCAAATCTGTTTGCCGGATGTGGTGCGGGGCCTATCTCCATCAGGGGCCGTGTCACGGACGTGAATGGAAGCCCGATCCAAAAGGCTGAGGTAGCGACCGAGCCTGAAACTGATGTGGTTGTGTCGAATTCGCGCGGCTTCTTCATTCTTCGTCAGCGCATCACTGAGTTAGGGGAGACTGAAGAGATAAAGGCTGGCCGCTACCGGGTCACTATTAGGAAGTTCGGATTCGAAGAACTCAATTTCGCTGTTACTGTCAAAGGTGGCAAGAATCGAATCAAGGACCTCGTTATGCGCGAAAGAAAGCCTGACATTGAAGATACGGCCCCCGACGGCGTTGAGGAAAAACAATTACAACCCGGCGAAACGTCGACACCGATGCAGGGGGTGTGATGAGAGTGTTTGCCCGATTCTTTAACACCGCGTTCCTTTCGTTGGCACCTGTCGCCTTAGCTGGATTATTGGGCTGTGAGCCCGATTCGCCCCCCGCACCTGAGGAAATCGAATTAACGTTGAACGTGAAGACGGTTGACCTCGCCGGTAAGCCACTTGCGGCCGTCACGTTTTATATTAACAAGCAAAAGGTGGGCGTCACCTTTGATGACGGGGAACATAAGAACGTCAAATTTCCTGTCAAGATAGGTGACACGGTCACGTTCGATGTGGATGCACCAGATGGTTACAAGCTGCCTTCGAGCGTCGACAAAAAGCAATGGCGTGTTGTGATTGAAGACGAGAGTCCTCGTCCGGTCGACCTGACCGTAGAGTTCGAAAGGCCAGAGCGTGAATACGTTTTTTTGGTGCAAAGCGGAATCAGTCATGCGGCCGTGTCGATCGACGGCCGCACTGTAGCTCGAACAGATGACACAGGTAATGTGATTTTTCGAACGAAGGGCACCCCGAGTAAGGCATTCCAAGCAAAGGTGGGAAGCATCGTTCTGGATGACAAATTTTCCGAAGGGGCGGAGCTTTATGTCCTCAACGAAGACAGAGTTGGCCCGGTCGGTCGGACAGTCGCCGCTAAGAAGACGGCGGTGGTCGCCGCCCAAGCGGCACCCAAGGAGACGGTGACGTCCGATACAGCAGCCGCAATTGTGCAGCCGACCGCAGTCAAGCAAGTTATGGCAAGACCTAAACCTAAGGAAGCGCCCAAGGCTTCTGTGAAGACTGAATCAGTGCAATCAGGGGCTCCAAAAGTCATCGCTGCTAGGAATAACCCTAGGGTACGTCGACAGCAGCCGAGTCGAACGCCTGCAGACGAGCCTGTTTTAGCGGTTAGGCCTAGACAAGAGTCACCAAAGCCCAAGTCGCGGCCGACTGTTGAGACCGTTGGTGCTGCAGTCGTGGTTGGTGCGGACGAAAGTTCGAACCAGCGAAACGATGATCCCATAGCAGATATTTTGGACGAACCGGAGGACCAAATTCCTGAGCCTCGTCGGCCTGAGCCGGTGCCCGCGCCTACGCCCGAACCCGAACCGCCTAAGCCTGCACCAGCAGTGGTGGAAGCTGCTGCCACAGGCGGTGGATTGTTGCCAATGGATGAGCCCAAAGGGGGGGGGGCTGTGGCGCAAAATGAGCCTGAGCCGGTCCCGCCTCGGGAGGTTGAGCCCGCCGCCGGCGGATTGCTTGCTGCCTCCGGTCCCAAGGTGGATAAACAGTTTGCGTCTTCCAACCAAACTGTCGATGGAGTGGACACCGCCTCGGACGATAAGGCCGCAGTCAAATCTCGAGTGAAGTCGATCGCATCACGAATCGACTCCGGCGGTGTGCTGACCAGGGCCGATTCCGAATTCTTGAAGTCGGTGAGTAAAAAGAATGGCTCGACCTACTACGAGGCAAATCGGTTGCTCGGTAAGTGGTATTTTAGCCTTAAAAAGTATCGCCGGCAGGCAAACGCGCTGGAAGAGGCGACCCGTCGAGGCAAGTACAAGCATGATCCCCGTATTTTGATGTCGCTCGCCAAGGCGTATGGACGCCTGGGCGCCTACCACAAAGCGCTTAAGACCATGAGACGAGTGGAGAAGAAAATGCGTAGGCTTGGCAAGAAAGGTCAGGCGGATGCCTATAAGTTTTACGCAGAGATGCTCGAGTTCAGTTTTTTGAGGCAGTATAACGACGACCCGAAAGAGGCCAATTTTAATCTCCTCGGACGTGCCATTCGTCAATGGGAAAAATACCGAGACTTCGGGTATCCAGCATCGGGCCGCGGCCTTGCACAGAAAAAGATCCAAAAGCTTGAAAAACTCAAACGGGAATTGGAGTTGTAGGCGTGCGTTACTTTTGGCTCGTGGCTTTTTTAGCTGCTTGTAGCGGTAAGCCAAAAGACACAACCGTTACAGCCACCAGCAAAAAAACACCGTCTGTTGAAGAAACGTCGATCATCGATTCGAGCTACATTATGGGGATTGCACGGAATACCCAGGAACTCGAAACATTGGGAGCGAAATCTGGCTGGCCAGAGTTCTTTCAAGGTCGTTACATTGAGGCTTTGGACGCATTCGAAGAGCGGGCAAACGAGGTGGATGCCCAATTCGGCGCTGCAAGGTCTGCTCTTGCCTTGGCTGAAGGTTTTAATCGAACCAGGCAAATTCAGGCAGAGCTGACGCCACTGGTTGTGCAGGCGCAGGGTTCTCGGCCAGGCGCAGAGGTTATGACCGCATGGCACACATACGTGATGGCACGAGCTGGAAAAGCGGATACGAATTCGAAGGGGACTGGTGGTATCGCGGATGAATTAGTGGAGTTGCTGGCAACCAAGAGTAATAACTTTGGCGTTGAGGCAGCGGCGGTATTAGACAAGCATGGCAGTGAGCAGCTCGCTTCGCTGCAGTCACGCATAAAGCTAAGAGAAAGTTTACAGAACCAGAGTCTCAAGAGGATGAAGCGCCGGATGGGGCGTCTAGATTACCGGGTCGCTGGTATTAAGGTGAACTCAGGCGGGCAAAACTTTCAGCTCTGGGACCCCGGTGTGAGTGATATTCCAAGCCGCTATTATGCTCAATATGTGCTTGGTACTCTGAATCTGAGTGGGTTATGTCCGGCAACCATACGAGCTAGGGCGTTGCTCTTGTTAGGGCGCCCTAGCGAAGCGATCACTTTGCTCGATTCCGGTCTGGAAGGTGCTGCGCAGAAGCCTGCCATTAGCTGTGTCATCCTGTCAGATGCACTGGGTGAGCTAGAGTTAGTACACATCGCTAAAGCTTTGCGCATTAGGGCTTTGTTTGCGGCGGGGAAACCCGAACTGGCGGAGAAGTCACTTAAGGAACTGAAGGCCAGCACGTTGGCACAACGTGTGCGCAGGCATTGGGCCGGTGGAGATATCTCCGAGGGCGCCGAGACTAGTTTTTCTCGAGACAGGTTGAAGCGCGGTTTTGATTCCGCGATTGGATTGCTAGGCAATTCTGCTGTCGGCGCGACGGATTTAGCAGAGCTCGGAATTATTGAACGATACGTCGATGTTATCCAACGTATGCAGGCAGATGCGTTCATTGAAGATGACATGCTGGCGCGTGCAGCCAAGATGCGGAATGGTGCCCGGCAGGCTGGGAAGGGATTCGTCGTCAACGGCCGAAACACCTTTGATGCTCTCATGGCGGGCGCACTGGATCACCTGCGAATTAGTCAGCCCCGCGTTGCCTTGAAGTACCTCACCAAGACAAAAGGTTATTTTGGAGTGACCGAGGGTCTAGCCGAACAACTTCGGGACGTGCTAAGTTTCCGGGCAATGATGAAACAAGATGGAACGCCAGCCAGGGGGCAATGAAAGTTAGCAGCATGTTAGCACAGCGATTTATCTGTAAAATTCTTTTGGCCTGTTTGGTCCTTGTTGGAGCCTCGAATGTCGGTTACGCCCAAGGGTTTGCGTATCCTGAAGACACGCGGCCAAGCTCCTTGCTACCATTCTTTGCGGATGACATGAGTGCTGTGCGAATGGTTGAACTCGTGTTCGATGGATTAGTCTTCAAGAACAAACGGGGCGACTTTCAGGGGGCACTTGCTACG
The DNA here is from genome assembly GCA_049889275.1 of Bradymonadia bacterium. Classification (GTDB taxonomy): domain Bacteria; phylum Myxococcota_A; class Bradymonadia; order UBA7976; family UBA1532; genus UBA1532. The sequence goes on from JBMHDS010000066.1 coordinate 59,179, forward strand.
AGCTGGACCGTGGATCCTGGAAATCGGGGTATACGCTTTAAGTTGCGATCGGGTGTTAAATGGCATGATGGGCGTCCGTTTACCGCGGACGACGTGCTGTTCACGGTCGCTGCAGCAAAGGATCCGAACACCATCTTTACCGCGAAGGGCAAGTTCGCGTTCATTGCAAAAGTGCGAGCCGAAGGTAGCAATGCGGTGCATTTTACTTTTCGAAAGCCAATAACGGATCCGCACTCGAGATTTACCTTTAAAATCATCCCCAAGCACAAATTCAATGGCACGGCCATCAATCGCAGGGATGCTTTTAGTCGAAAACCTGTTGGGACGGGACCCTATCGTGTTGCGCGATTTACTTTGAGACAAGTGACTATGGAAGTGAACCAAGATTATTGGGAGCCTGCGCGAATCAATCGAGTAAGGATGCAGCACACGCCCGACAAAGCCGCCCAAGTCAACCTCCTTCAATATTCTGGTGGTAAGGCTGGTGTCCAGGCGGTGATATTTCTGCCGCCCAAGAATATACCCATTTTTGAAAACTCAGATTCCATTTCACTGGAACCATACCATACCGTGAGTTGGTGGTACGTTGCCTTTAACCATCAAAACAAAGCGTTGGGTGACCCCGCTGTGCGGAATGCCATCGCCACCGCGCTGGACCGGGAAGAGTTACTGCAGTCAAACCTCGGTCGTGGTGATGTGTTGACTGGACCCTTCGCCGAGGCAAGCCCTTTTTATGATTTTGATGTTGAAATGCGGGAGACGGACATTCAGGCAGCTCGTCGGCTACTCGACAGTGCTGGCTACACCAAGAAAGGCAAAGTTCGCCAAAAGGGCAAGGTTAAGCTTTCTTTCAAGTTTGTCCTGGACAAAGAAATGCCGGAGCAGCAATCGTTGTTTTTGGGCATGCAGGCGCAGCTGCGAAAAGTCGGCATTGGGGTGGAGCCCGTTTATCTAGACCATGCTGCATACAAAGAGACAGTCTGGAAGAGGAAGGACTTCGACCTGACGCTGAATGTGTGGTCGTTCGAAGAGGTGGAAGACGTGCAGCCGCTTTTTCATTCTAAGGGATCTTTGAACTTCATCAATTATAGCAACCCAAAGGTTGATGAGTTGTTGGACACGGCTCAGCGCGCGAAGGACTACAAGACTTTCAAGAAAAAGATGAAGGCTCTCCATGGTGTTGTGCACAAAGATTTACCCTATCTGTTTCTGTGGTCGCTAGATGTATACTCTGGGGTAAGCAAGCGCGTTAAGAATGTGTTCATAGCGCCGTACTATTACTTCACATCATTTCCGGAATGGGGATTCCGACGGTGAAGCGGTTCGCCGGATTTGCCGGCGCAATTTCCAGGCATTTGGTCAGCTCATTTCTTTTGCTTTTGGGCGCAAGCGCGATCATCTACATGACTGTAAGGCTGGCACCAGGCAATGCTGTCGACGCCATAACGCCCATGGGTACCCCTGATGAAATCAAGGTTCAACTGGCGGCGGACTTTGGGCTCGATAAGCCACCCCTTCAGGGGTTTATTCAATGGGCCAGCCATGCCGTGCGCGGTGACCTGGGAGACTCTCTGGTCGTGGCTATGGGAAGCCGAGTGGCAGACGAAGCTTTGCCGGCATATTTGGTCACGCTGAAATTGGCTGGGCTTTCACTCTTCGGCTGCTTAGTCCTGTGTTTCCTCATTGCCTTGCTCTCTTCAAATGCTCACTCGCGCCGGCCGTCGTTTTTTGAAGCGCCTGTCTATGCCTTGACGACGACACCAAGCTTTATCATGGCTGTTTTCTTGATCCATGGGATCAATTCCTTTGTCCGCTTGCGTGTGGATCCGAGTTTGGCCGCAACGTTTGACTGGTACGCGTTAGGTCAGCCGTCGGATTCTGTAGTGCCTTTATTGATTGGCGGCGCAGCGCTGATATTCAGCGATGGACTGTTTATCGATTACTTGAACTCTCTGCGTGCAGAGTTGGTCCGTCTCAAGTCGGCGCAGTTCATCTTGAGCATTAAATCGCGGGGGGCATCAATCTGGCCTCATGTCTTCGGTAACCTTTGCATTCCGCTCGTTGCTGGTTATGCGGCCCGCCTGCCGTTGGTCTTGAGTAGTGTGGTCATCGTCGAGAAAATTTTCGGAATTGAAGGTGCCGGTTTTCTGTTGATCGAAGCTGCAAAAGTTCGAGATTTACCCATGGTGGTCGGTGTCAGTTTACTCTTCACGGTGACCATCATTCTTGCCACATTGCTGTCGAATTTACTGAGAGTCGTTGTCGATCCGCGGGAGGTAGCGCGTAGTGCCTAGTTCCTCCGTAAGCTACTATTTGATGAGTGCACTCGTGTTGGGGTTTTGCCTGCTGGGCTTTATTGCGCCGCTGGTGCCGTACAGTCCTCAAGATGCTGTCAATCAGGGAGAGCGTCAGTTCTGTCCGCCAGCTTTTGCGACGCCAACATCGCAGCAAAAACGCACTTGTCCTAAGCCAAGTGGAAGCTTCTTCGGTACCGACCATCTTGGTCGTGAGGTGGGCATTCGTTTACTCAAAGGCGTCCAGGCGGTTTTCTTTCCTGGGGTTTTGGCAGCCCTCATCGCTGTCATTTGTGGTGGTGTATTCGGGGCTATTGGCGGATACGCGACGGGTGTGAGCAAGGGCATCATCATGGGCTGCATCAATATCGTGGACACCTTGCCTCGGATGGTCTTCATGATCTTGGTTTGTACAATACTGAAGCCGTCGATTATGTTAATCGCCCTCGTGGCCGGTATTTTGGCGATTCCGACTGTTGCCGCCTTGGTTAAAGAGAAGGTAGAACGGCTTGCGAGTGAAGACTACATCTTAGCTCACATCGCACACGGCTTTAGTCCACTCCGGATTTTGCTCTATCACATCCTTTGGTTGCAATGCCGGCCCCTACTAATCCGCCAGGCCAGTTTTACCTTTGGCTACATTGTCTTTCTCGAAGCTGCGCTGTGTTATCTGGGCGACTATGGCGTGCAAGAGCCGCAGCCATCGTGGGGTAATATGATCGCTCAGGCGAAGAATTATGCTTTGATGAGTACTTGGCCGTGGTTGTTCCCAGCCTTGACAACTATGGTTACCATCGCCGCCTTTCTCGCGTTTGGGAACGCTGTTGCGCGTCGAGGGGAGACTGTATCCCGATGAGCTTGCTTGCCGTAGATGACTTAACGATCGAGTTTGATACGCTCGACGGTCGCCGGAAGGTGGTGGACTCTGTCTCATTCAAGCTTGCGGAAGGGGAGGTCTTGGGCATCCTGGGAGAATCGGGAAGCGGCAAAACCATAACAACTTCAGCCATACTTGGACTCATCCAGGGTTATCCAGGGGTAGTTGGAGGCCGCGCACTGCTTAATTTTGAAGGGCAAGAGATCAATCTGTTTGAGGGCCTCAATGACGTGGTTCGCTCTCAGAAGGGGCGCTGGGAAAAGAACGTTGGTGCCTGGGATAAGTTGACTCACCGTCGGATGAAACGATTGTGGGGCTCCGCATTGACAGCGGTTTTTCAAAACCCAAGGGCATCGCTCGATCCTTTGGTTACGATTGGCGCGCAGGTTCAGAAGTCTGTCCATCTTGCACAGCCCACGCGTTCAAAGAATGAGGCACAAGAGATTGCTCTCGAGTGGCTTAAACGAGTTAAGCTCCCCGACCCGGCGAGGGTTTTTCGTTCCTATGCTCACGAATTGTCCGGAGGGATGTGTCAGCGGGCGATGATTGCGGTCGCGTTGGCAAGAGAGCCCAAGTTGCTGATCGCTGATGAGCCGACGACTGGCTTAGATACGACCGTAAGAGCTGGTATTGTTGAACTATTCGCTGAGTTGATTAGCCAGCACAAACGCTCGATGCTTTACATTTCGCACGATGTGCGGGAGGTGCTGTTTCTCTCAGATCGTATCATGGTCATGAAAGATGGCCGTGTGCTTGAGATTAGTCGAGCGGAGGATATCCGCACCGGTCGCGGACAGCGCGCGGAGTATACACAATTTCTGCTGGATGCTGCGAATGTGCGGGTTGAACGGGGTGGTCATGACGAGTAGTGAGACTCCCTTGCTGCGGGCACGCAATCTACGTCGTGTTTTCCATAGTCGACGTTTTGGATCAAACAGCACAAGCGTTGTTGCGCTTGATGGAGTCAGTCTAGACATTTATGCTGGTGAGATCGTTGCGCTTATTGGTGAGTCTGGCAGTGGGAAGACTACACTCGGAAAAGCGCTCATGAGGTTGACTGCCGTAGACAGCGGTAGCATTGAGTTCGATGGCATTGACCTGCTCTCGCTAGATAAATCGGCGTTACTACGGCAACGCCGGAAATTTCAGATGGTTTTCCAAAACCAATCAGCGAATCTGCATCCTGCAATGACGGTTCGTCAGATGATGCATGAGTCAATCAAGCTACATCGGCCTGCGCTGACACACTCTGAGAGACAAGAGTTACTTTTATCGTTGTTAGAACGGGTTAATTTAGGACCAAAGGTTGACCAAGGTACAAGTAGTCTGTCTGGGGGGGAGAAAAGACGGGTAGGGCTGGCGAGGATTCTCGCTACTCAGCCAAGGTTAATCGTAGCTGATGAGCCAACAAGCGGTCTAGACGCAGCGATTAAGTTGGAGACTATCGAGCTGCTAAAGAGTTTAAAAACCAGTGATATGGCATATTTGGTCATCAGTCATGACCTCGGTCTCGTGCAACGGATTGCTGACCGAGTCCTCGTCATGCTTGGTGGCAAGATTATCGAGGAAGTTACCAGTCAGGCCTTGGCGGCAGATGGTGCTGTTCACCCTTACACCAGGGAACTACTTGCTGCATCGAATTTGGAAGGTTTGGCACGACGGGCGTCGCAAAATATCGGAGCACAAACATGAGGTGGAGCCTGTTGGTCTTGCTAGCGATATGTCTCGCGGATATCGTTGGGGCTACGCCATCGAAGCATTTAGGGGAGTTGGAGACTGTCAGGGACCAGGGCATTTTGTATCTCAAGCGAGGGCTCCACAAGCTGGCACTAGAGCGTTTGGACCGCGTTTATCGTTCGCCGGTCGGTGCGAACGACTTCTTGACAGTACTGAGCCGAGGAAGAGCTGCATTGGCTCGGCTCAAGGTCGACCTTGCCTTCGAGATGGCGGACAAGAGCCTCAAACTGGCCAAAACAGACAGAGAGAAAGCAAGAGCTAATCGCCTTTTGGAGGCTATCAAGGTTGACTATGGCTCCGTTCTGGTGACCCAGGCGAAGGGCGAAACTAAACGGAAGGGCTGGCTCAAATTGAGGAACAGCTTTAGGCTGATCAAGCAGGAAAAGCGGGAACGTTACTTGGCCGTTAAGTCTCGCTTGGATGCCGCCCCTGTTATGCTACCAGCAAGAATATTTTTGCCACATGGTACGTACATTGTGAACGGCGCTGAATTTCGTATCTCCGAGGAAGTGAATGAGCCTGAAGTTGCCATATTTCTTGAGAATGCGGAACATTCGAATCCTAATTCTGATTCCACTTGGTGGTGGGTTGGTACAGGGATCGCAACCGCGGCCATTGTTGGAATCGCCGCGATCATGGTATTGGATGAACCTGAGGTGAGGTACCGAGAGTATTATCGCCTCGAAATTGAATAGGTCTCGGTATCGATATGAGTCGAATCTTATTTTTTGTTTTTGCTTTAATGGTGTCTATTCCGACGGCAGCTGTGGCTGAGATGAGTGTGTCGATGCGCGTTGCGTCGCGACCCGCCGCTCACTGTTTGGCACCGCGCTGGTCGCCAGATGGGAAGAAACTTGCCGTGGATGTTTTCGAGCCGAAGCGTGACGCTCGTGAGACATGGATCATCGAGATAGATGATGCCGGGCGTTCAGTCGCTGAGGCCGAGGTCACAAGTACCCGAGGTCGGGCGAGCTCCAGACTTGGTGGTAGTAAAGCACCTGTCGTCGAATTAGCTTGGGCTCCATCAATGAAACTCCTCAACCGACCCTACGTTTTTAGCAGTCGCAGCCCGAGAAAGAATTTTGATTTATTTGCAGATGGCGCCTGGCTCACCGAAAATCTGGGAAATGACGGCCAGCCACATTGGTCGGCGGATGGGCGTTATATAGCCTATGCGTCGCAGCAGTCCGAATCGGGAGATATTTTCCTATTGGATCTTCAGAGCCAGTCCTATGAGCCTCAACGAGTGACTTTGTGGCCAAACGCAACAGAGTTTAGACCACGGTGGTCACCGACCAAGAACTTTCTAGTGTTTACGCGCAGTCAGGAGGGCAAGAAAGGCCAAGATATTGGTGTTGTCGCTGATGTATTACGGCCCGCTGACTCCACTAGAATGGTGACCAGTTGGGATGGTGATGAGATTAGGCCATCTTGGTCACCAGATGGAACGCAGGTGGCGTTTTACTCAAACCGAGACCAGCCGGATAATCGGAAGCTCTTTGATCTGTGGGTGATTGGCGTAGATGGCAAGGGAGCAAAGAAACTCGACAGCGATGTTGTCGTTGATGATTATCACGGCCCTGCCTGGACCCCCGATGGCTCAGTCGTTCTGTACGTAAAGCGTGATTTCAAAGAGAACAATCCAGTTCGCTGGGTGAGTTCGAATGGTGCATCTCGGGGTCTGGTTGATACAGGCACGCAGATGAACTCCGACCTAGCCGTGATAGGTGATGGAAAACGGGTTAAACTCGCGTTTAGAGCTTTAGGCCTAAAGGGTTCTACGGACAAAGTGTGGCAACGGGTGTATGTAACTACGTTTTCGATGTCTGACCTAAAGCGTTAGTCAAACCATCAAAAATACTTTGGGGGGTTAATGTGTTTGCCCGTTTGATGACAGCTTGCGCAATCGCTTCCTTCATCTTACCAGTGTCTGCTGCAGCCGAGGGAGCAAAGGGCGTCTCTGTGCTCGTTTTTCCCAAGGACGGCGCTGACCCGAATTTAGCTGTTCGTATCGAACGAGATTTGCGGCAGATGTACGTTTTCGAACATCAGCGGGACGCCTCGTTTCCGAATTCTGCATCGATAGAACCGAGGTTTGATGTCGGTAACATCTCCAAGAAACAACTGTCTCAGAGTCGAAGCCAGTTTAATGCTGCACAGCGCTCAATCCTCGCAAAAGATCACGAGGAAGCCCTCGAGTACTTGAGCAAGGCGCGACGTTTCTACGAGCGCTCTTTACCTTTTTCAAGCGATTCAGCGCTCCTGCGTGGCATTTTCTACTATGAATACTTGGCCCACAAGCTTGCGGGGGACGAAAGCAAGGCGACAGAGCGCTACTGTGCATACGTTGCCGTGGCGCGGGCGATAGTAGGTGCAGTCGGGCCGGTGGACCAATTTGCACCAGTGGCGGCTGATTGTGCAAAAACAAAGCATGTCGGAACCGCGCAACTCAAGCTGACAGCGAATGTAGATGGAGCTCACGTTTATGTGGACAGCAGGCCTGTGGGTGTTGTGGGCAGGGAGGTTCCTTATGTAAATCCCTTTATCGAAGCTGGCCCACACTTCATCGAAGTACGAAAGGCAGGTCACGTTCGTTGGGGCACTTTGATTGAGTTAAGGACAGGCAAGTCGCACAAGAAACGTGCACGCCTGAAGGCGGCTCGCGAATCTGTAAATGCGTTTGAGTTTGAACCGCTTCGGTCGCTCGTATTCTCTGGCCCAGAGGCGCATAGCGCGGAATTTGTGGGCGACCTGTTGTTTAGAATCAGAGAAACTTATGGAGTCAGAGAGTTGCTGCTCGCTTACGTTAAGCGAGAAAGTGCGGCGAAACTAGACCTCTTGTTGGTTTCGTTTGACGGCTCGCTGGTTAGACAGTTCGCATTTTCCGTGCCGAATACCATCGAAGGTTACCGTCCAGCTTTGGCGAAGTTCTGGAAGAAGCGTTACAAACGTACCTTGGATCCGAATGATGCCATTCCCGACGCGGCGGCGTACGCTCCCACAGTGTTTCGCGTACCAGAGTAGGCAAGGCGATGTTGGGTCTTAGGGCCAAAAGGTCGTGCTTGTGGGTGTTGGTCTGTTTGGCAGCGCCCTTTTTGTCTTGCGATTCGACTGTCACAAGAGAACGCCCAAAGACGCAGCCTGTCAAGCTGTCGATTCGTGACTGCTTTGACGGCGATGCGACCGGTTTGAGCGTCGGCTGTTCGGGGCGGATCTCCAGAGCTGGTGAACAGGCCCTGAGTGCTTGTTTGGTCTTCGTCGTTGACGGCGGCCCGGACGCGAGGCTCTTTAAACTAAATTTAGGTAACGATATTTTTAACGGCTCCACACGGAACCTTTATCTCGATGCTGGCCGACGTATCCAAGCGCGGCTGTCGTTCTTTTCGGACCCGGGGTTTGTCGAAGAAGAATGCCGGCCTGGTGGGCAGCTTGAAGTTCAACAAGAATGTACGGGTAGCTGCATCATCGGTTTGATATCGGAGACCATTACTCTTGGTGAAGATACGCAGCTATCATTCAGATCTAACGATGGCTTGTGTAGGTTTCAGTGGCCCGAGGCCTCAAGTGTTGCCGAAGACTGTAACGGCTTAGACGATGACTGTGATGGAGTTGTTGATGAAGTGGCCGATGCAGACCGCCTATGCTCTGCGGGCGTTGGCCTTTGTGAGCAGTCAGGCGTTCGAGATTGTAACGCCGGCCAATGGGAACAGTGCGACGCTGTCGCCGGTATGCCAACACCTGAAATCCCGGGAGGAGGGGACGAGGACTGTGACGGCCGAATGGATGAAGGTTTAGACTCATGTGGGATAGTGGGCGCCAGCGAACTCTGTGTGAGGGGTCCGATGGGAATTGGGGCTTGTGCTGATGCATACCGTACCTGCTTGGAAGGAGGTGTCTGGAGTCCCTGCGTTGGGCCAAATGGCGCCCCGGTGGGTGAAGCAGAGTCGTGCGATGGTCTCGATAACGATTGCGATGGCGTCGCCGATGAGGATTTTGGGGGAAGCGGTGACACCGTGTTGGGGATGGCCTGTGAGGTTGGTTCGGCTGGATGTCGCTTGCCCGGTGTATTCGTCTGCTTACCAGAGGGCTTGGTTTGTCAGGGTGAGGCGCCAGGGGGCGGGGCCGAGATTTGTAATGGGTGCGATGATGACGGCGATGGTCGAATCGATGAGTCGGTTTCAGGCGAGCCCCTATCCCGCTCATGTTATCCAGGCCCTCAAACCACGCTCGATATTGGTCGCTGCCAGGCAGGGACCGAGCGGTGTCGAAACGGACAATACGATGGCTGCCTAGGTGCGGTAACCCCAGAAATAGAGACATGTACCGGTCAAGATGATGATTGCGATGGCGCCGTGGATGAGGGGCTGCTGAATGCCTGTGGCTTTTGTGGGGCTGGTCTTCAAGAGGTATGCGATGAGCAGGATAACGATTGTGACGGGCTAACCGACGAAGACTTTGATCTCGAGTCTGTTCGTCATTGTGGCGGCTGTAACCAAGACTGTAATGCAAACGCTCGTGATGCTGTCATGGATTGCTTGGGGGGCCGTTGCTTTATTGCCCAATGTCTCAACGGTTCAGTTGACTTTGACGATGACCCTTCTAATGGCTGCGAGTGTCGGCAAGGAGCTGTGGATCGGCCTGATCCTGCTCTTGTTGATGCAAACTGTGATGGCCTCGATGGCGATCTTTCGGCCGCCATCTTAGTCAGCCAGTTTGGCGATGATGCGGGCAATGGAAGCTTGTTCAGTCCTGTGCGGACCTTGGAAAGGGCTATTGAGCTATCGGTAGAACGTGAGATCGAGCAGATCTATCTGGAGCGTGGCCGCTACCAGGTTTCTGTAAATGCAGCAATGGATCAACCTTATGAATGGCCCGACCGCCTTAGCGTCTACGGTGGGTTCGAAGTTATCCGCAATGGCGATGGGTCATTAGGCTGGAGCCGACGTAATGTCCAGGACCGAGCAACCGTCATCCTGCTGCCGCCAAGAGGGCTTAGAATCCGGGATCTGACCGGTCGCACGGAGTTTCAAAGTCTCACTCTGCGTCCGTCGGCTAACTTTAACCTGCCGACTAGGGGCTCTAGCGTTGCTGTCACTGCCATCAATGTCGGTGATTTTATGTATCTGAGAGACGTGGAGATTGTCAGTCTTGATGGGTCTGATGGCCGCCCAGGTCGCGATGGCTCTGACTTGCCAAGTGGCCTCTCCGGAGAGGATGCGAGTGATGGTGCGCCGGGGGGCGGCGGCGGTTCCACTCTGTGCGGGTTTGGTGCCGAACGGGCACCCCAAGGGGGGGATGGGGGAGCGCCAGGTCGTCACGGTCTCAATGGTGATAGTTCGATCGAAATAGGCCAGGGGGGGCGCGGCGGAGAGCCTGCGCAGAGAGAGGTGGGCGGTGTTGGCGAAAGTGGCACTGACGGAAACCAAGGTCGAGACGGGGTGAATGGACTTCCTTCTCGGCCCGATGGGCGCATCTCGGCCGACTTCTTTTGGCTGCCTCACGCAGGTTCAGCCGCACGTCCCGGGACACCCGGTGACGGTGGTGGTGGCGGCGGGGGAGGTTTCGTTTGGGATAACCAAATGGGGCTTGGTTTTGGTGGCGGTGGTGGTGCTGGCGGCTGCCCGGGCGGCTCTGGAGCCCAGGGAGGTGGCGGCTATGCATCCATCGGCTTGTTAATCGTAGGCGGTCGGATAAACGTTTTTAATCTACATGTTCTCACCGGGAATGGGGGGCTTGGTGCCGCCGGCGGGAGAGGAGCGGCTGGGAGTCCTGGAGGACTCGGTGGAGATGGATTCGGGCGCTCCCTTGACTTCTGTGTGCCTGATTGTCCACGGGGAGGGGACGGCGGACGTGGCGGGGATGGTGGCTGTGGTGGTCACGGTAGCGGTGGGACCGGCGGCCCCTCAGTTGGCGTGTTGCGGGTCGCCCCCAGGATAAATGGTATCGGTCTATCCGAGCTGATCCTGAATGAACTCGATACACCCCTTGAGCCGAGGGGCCCAACGGTCTATACAATTGGTCGAGGAGGCGACTTTGGCAACGGTGGTGATCGGGCGGGCTGTGGTGTCCCGGCACCGAATGGGGCGGAGGGCCTTCGGGTGGAGATTGGATGTTGTCACGCAGGCCCTTCGGGTGGGGTCTGTGGTGGCCTTGGGCAAAGGAACCTGGCGTGCGACTAAAGCTTGCTTACTTCTTACTAGGTCTTGTTGTCTCGACTTGTATTTCGATGCCAGCGCTTGCGACGGATATTGAGATGTCGCGTAAAGCTGACGACGTTTTTGCTGCTGCGCTGAGCAGCTATAAACAGGGTGACATCGCCACTGCTATTCTTGGTTTTCAACGTGTCTACTCTCTTACGGGTGACCGGACGCTCCTATTTAACGTGGCGCGCTGCCATGAAAAGTTAGGCAGTAACAAAACGGCGGCGCAGTGGTATCGGGCCTACTTATCCACAAAACCGGTCGATATGACCACGATCGAGGCAAAGATTGCGGAATTGGCACCAAACGCAAAACTGAATACCAAGTCCGACGGAGAGCTGGCTGCTAGGCGGCCAGAAGAGCTTCAGTCCATCGGCCGTCGATGGTTAAAGTGGGGGTTAGCAGGGCTTTCTGGCGCAGGTTTGGTGACCGCAGTCGGCTTGGGGTTAGATGCCAGTGATGCCTCTCAACGGGCTGACAATGCCACCGATGCTATCGCGACCAAACAATGGGAGGACTACGCAGACGAACAGTCTCGCGCTTCCCGTTATCTAGCGCTATTCACTGTCGTGACGGGTGGCCTGGCCGTGTACATGATTGTGACGGATGGCCTTGAGTCACAGTCTCGAGTCGACGTTGCGCCGAGCCCTGGTGGTGCGGTCTTTAACTATTCTGTCGATTTTTGAACGCAGTGCGCGACTGAGCTGTAATGCTAACATTCAAACGCTATCAAGGGCGTATCTTGGGCCTCGTGGGATGCTCCGTGGTGCTTGCTCTTTTTACGGCGCTGTATGGAGCGCTCACCGGCCCACTGCTCAAGGCCATTTTTGGCGGTCGAGAGTTGCAATGGCCTGCCTCTGTCATGCCTTTCTTGCCAGCACCGCCCCCGATGGCTAGCTTGCGTCAAGCGATTCCTTATGCCCTCGTTTTATGTGCTTTGTTGAAAGGGCTTTCGGTCAATCGTTTTCGAGTTTGGCAGGCTAAACTAGTTGCTGAGATAACGAAGGACCTTCGCCTACGTCTCTATACCCATGTGATGCGTTTCAGTCCTTCAATCATGGCAAGTCGGGGCGTAGCGAACCTGAGCTCTAGGTTAATACTGGACGTCGATGCAGTTGCGCGTATGGTTGGTGACGGTTTCGTTGTGATCATCCGTGACGGTCTGCAAGTGGTTTGCTTGGCTAGCGTATGTCTCATGATTGATTGGAAGATGACTCTCGTCGTCTTTGTGGTGTACCCGTTGGCATTCTTTCCGTTGGTGCTTCTTGGCCGTCGATTAAGGGCTGCAGCCATGAGGAGCCAGGAATCTAGAACAGGCCTCAGCGAAGTGATTGACGCAGATTTTCGCAGGAGTCATGTTCTGCAGCTTGCGAGCGCTCCGCAGATGGTTGCTGCTCGATTTGATTTGGTTAATGACGGGGCGGCGAAAGCCACCGTGAAGGCTGTTCGGGTTGCCGCCTGGAGTAGCCCGGTTGCAGAGGTGCTGGGGGCTGTCGCATTGGCGATTGGTGTCGCCCTTACAATTGAACGAGTGACCACAGCGACCATCGCCCCCGAGCACGTAATGAGTTTTTTGGCAGCGGTGTTACTTTTGTACCAGCCGGCAAAAGCGCTGGGTCGAGTACAGGCCACAATCGAAACGGGTCGGGCCGCGCTGTTGCGTATTGATGAAGTGCTATCGGACAGCTGTTTGATACCCCAGCGGAGAGGCACTAGTCCCAGTACTCAAGTTTCACTGATTGAACTCAGGAACGTCAGCTTTAAACACAATGAGGTGGTTATCCTTGATGACCTGACTTGCCGCTTTGAGCTGGGCCAAGCGAACTACTTGGCAGGACCCAACGGTTCCGGCAAGTCAACTATCGCGTCACTCATTGCTAATCTTCATGAGCCAAGCGCTGGAGGGGTTTTTGTCGACCAGCGGCCCCTAGAGTCCTTTGAATCGAACGCCTGGAGGCGCATGGTCGGCTGGGTGCCGCAAGACACGTTGCTTGTTGGCGATACCCTTCGGACTGCCATGGTGTTTGGGAATTGCGAAGTGGACACCGATGAATTAGACCAAGTAGCAGTACGGTGCCAGCTTTCCGACATGATTCGAGAACGAGGAGGCTGGGATGCGCCCATTGGCGATGAGTCGCGAAGCCTCTCCGGTGGCGAACGTCAGCGACTCGCTATTTGTCGCGCCCTACTGGCCCGGCCGGCCGTACTCATTCTCGACGAGCCTACCTCTCATTTAGACAGTGATGGTGTACTAGCGATGGCGGCGCTTCTTGAACGTCTCGCGAGTGAGACCCTCCTAATTGTAATCACTCATGACGGTCGTCTGCTCGAAGGGGCCAAGCACATTGTCAGACTCTCAGGTCGACTGCTTTCTGGCAGTTTTGGGGATGATAGGTGAGCGGCGCAACTGAGGGGCCTTTATTCAGTCGTCGCCTCCTGACTCCGGCGGTTGCACTATTAATCAGTTTAATCGCTCGGTTGATTCTGGTGACGCTACGTATCCGTCGGATCGGTCCCCCATTTGATGGTCCAGGGGTGATCGCTTTCTGGCACGGTCAGCAGTTGCCCCTCCTGCGAATACGGCCCGAGCGTGACTGCGTAGCTCCGGTTAGTCTCAGTTCGGATGGCGATCTGCAGGTCAAGGTGCTTGAGCGTTTCGGTATTGCCTCGATACGTGGCTCAAGCAGCCGTCGTAGCGTAGGGCTGACGAGAGGCTTGTTGCGTGCTTTAAAGAGACGCAAAACAGTTCTTATCGCCGTTGATGGACCGCGTGGGCCGAGGTGCAGAGTTAAAGATGGTGCTGCTTTTCTAGCCCGGTTGAGTGGTACGCCTGTCTGGTGTGTGAGCGTACACGTAGCGCGCGCGATCCGACTTCGGACAGCTTGGGACCATTTCATAGTGCCTCTTCCATTTAGCCTCGTCACGATACGTGTCAGCGATGGTATCCTCTTCGAACCGTCGCTCGCGCTGAACGATTGTACAGAGATCATTCAGTCCACTTTAGAATCGCATCACAATACCGTGGCGGATGGCGACGCCAATTAATGCCATTGAACGCAGCGGCTTCACTGTACGGGCTTGTGCGTAGCCCTGAGAATGTCTTAGTCTAGTGTTGTCAAATATTTTTTGTATGATTTGGCGTTTTGATGCGACCGTTTTGCCAGGCAGGCATCAGATAAATGCGTAGACTTGTCCAGGGCCTTATGGAGCCACCGGGTGCTACGCAACGCTCGTACTTAAATCGTGAGCAAATTTGCGAGACACAATCAGGGAGTGCACTCATGGCTGACGAAATTACAAAGACGGGGGAGGATGCAAAACGGGGTGCAGTGGCAGAGACCAATGCCGGCCGAGACGTGAATCCGTCGAAGGAGTCAGGCAAGCGTCTTACCGAGCCTGCGCAGGGTGACTTAGATAGCGTTCGAATGTATTTGTCCGGGATAGGTTGTGTTGACCTTCTCAGCCGCGAAGAAGAAGTCGAACTCGCGAAAGCGATTGAGGTGGCAAGAAATGCGGTTCTAGATGGTGTTCTGGACACGCAGCTCGGTATCGGCCGTGTCGTGGAGTTGCCCAAGTTGGTTCGCAAGGGCCTCAGAAGCTTGCGGCAGGTTTTGGATGGGAGTTCAAACCAGGAGCCTGATGAAGAAACTGGGCTCAATGGTGTTGAGCGGATCGAAGCCGTCGCTTTGGACCTGAAAAGCGTCGCGCGTGCGAAAATGCGTAGTGCTAAAAGGGTCACCAAGACGAGCAGACGAAAAAATAGAGATTATAATGCAGAACTACGCGCTCTCGTTGTCCGAATGCGAGTCAGCTGGAATGTCATCATTGAAATTGTTGACGAACTGCGTGATGCCCGCAACGAGATTCGTGAATGGCGCCGGGTCATAGATGAGTATGCATCTCTGTGTGGGGCGGTCGTCAAAGACATAGCTATCGAAGACGGGGCCACTGTTGTTCCCGAAAGGCCAGACGCGTTAGATGAGCTCACGTGGCGCGAACTCGTGGCCAGCGTGGAAAAGGCGTTGCGCCGGATTTCGGATATTGAACTCCGTGTTGGACTAGACTTCGATTCCTTGAAGGTTCGAGTGCGTGGGATCGACAAAAACCTGAGAGCTCTAGAACGGGCGAAGAGTGAAATGATACTTGCCAATCTTCGACTCGTCGTGAGTATTGCCAAGCGGTACGTCAACCACGGACTGCACTTTTTAGACCTCATTCAAGAGGGTAATATTGGGTTGATGAGAGCGGTTGATAAGTTCGAATATCAGCGCGGCCACAAATTTAGCACCTACGCGACGTGGTGGATCCGCCAAGCCATCACGAGAGCGATTGCAGACCAGGCAAGAACGATAAGAATTCCGGTGCATCTTATTGAGACCATCAACAAGATCGCTCGGGTGGCTAAATCGATGGAGCAGGAGCTGGGACGTAAGCCCCATCCAGAAGAGATCGCTGCTCATTTAGATATGACAGTTGAGCAGGTGCAGCGTGCCTTGAAAATTACGCGTGGGCCTATCTCGTTGGAGACACCCGTAGGTGACGACGATAGTACTCTCGGTGACTTCATTGAAGACGAGGCGACTGTATCGCCGGACATTTCGGCTACAAATCTGATGATGAATGAAGAGACGAAGCGCATCCTCGGGACACTGACTGAGCGAGAGTCCGAAGTGCTTCGGCTTCGATTTGGGATCGGCAAGCGACAAGACCACACCCTGGAAGAGGTCGGGAAGGTGTTTGACCTTACTCGAGAGCGGATACGGCAAATCGAGGCACAAGCACTGCGCAAGCTCCGGCAGCCCCGTCGGAGTGAATTCCTGCGCACTTTCTACGACGCTTAGGCGATTGGACCTCGGCTTAGGTCACAGCTTCGTATACGCGCGGTCATTCACATGTTCATTACCAATTTGGGTTACAGGCCGAGGACGGAGCCGCTAACGTCCGCCGATATGTGAGACGACCAAAATTACTGTAGGCGACACTTAGCACCTCGACCGGTTTTTGAATCCTGGGCAACGCGACGCAAACCAATTTGGGTGACAGACCGAGGACGGAACCGTTAAAGTCCGTCGATATGGGAGACGACCAAAATTACTGTCGGCGACACTTGGCACCTCGTGCGGTTTTTGAGCACTGGGCAACGCGGCGCACAGATTCGTGCTTGAGAGTGACTGCTTCGAATTTGGTCCGACGCCTTGCACGGCTTAGACGCCTGAGGATGAGCGGTGACCCTCCACAGGTTCCGCTGTTGGTTGTCGGCAGCTTGGTGGTCGGCGGTGCGGGTAAAACGCCAATTGCAGCGTTTCTGGCGTCTCGTTTTTCGAAGAGCGTTAAGTGTGCACTGGTCTGCCGAGGCTGGGGCGGTCGCCTTCGCGATGCTAAAGAAGTTCAAGTGTCTGACACGGTCAGCGCCGTTGGCGATGAAGCTATTTTATTGCGCCAACGATTGCCCGCCGGCGTAAGGGTGTACGCGGGGCAAAGTTTGGAGGCTACTCGGCGTCTTGCGAGCCGTTGGGCCGATGTCGTTGTGTCCGATGATGGGTACCAGACCCCTGAATTGCGGCGCACTCAGCAGATTGTCGTGCACAATCCCTTAGAGAAAGATGATGTCGTTCCCAATGGCCGCCTGCGTGAGAGTCTTGAAGCCCTCGAACGGGCAGATCTAAGGTGGGCGCATCTACCAACATTAAGCCTGGCTGAGCGTGCGACCAATTATCTCAATTACGAGGTGGTTAGTCACTATGCCATTTCTGAATTGGTGACGACGCACGGCCAGGTTTTGCCGGTGGATTGGTTGTGCGGGCGCAAAGTTGTCGCTGCTTGCGGTCTCGGTTATCCGGAGTCCTTTGTGACGCTCATTGAGCGGGCTGGTGCTCAGGTTACTGACCTCTTCTTGGGAGGCGACCATCGGATGCCCCGCCTCCGTGAGATCAAGCCATATGCGCGTCGGCAACCAGTGTTAATAACCGAAAAAGATGCTGTTAAATGGCCCCACGCAATGGAAGCGGTCGTTGTGAAGGTTGAGGTCAAGATTCTTAGAGGCACACGGGCACTCGATGCGAAAATGTTGTCGTTGGTGGGTCGAACTTGAACTGCCTGATTCGAGCAATCGCAGACGTCCTGGCGGCGGGGGGTCGTTACGCGCCGTTCTGTGTGCTGAAACGTGCCGCTCAGGTAGGTGGCTCGATCTGGTATTACGCGATGCCAAATCGCAGACGTCTTGCCCTCTTTAATGTGATCCACTCATTAGGCTGTGATTCGGAGGCAGCTCGGCAAATCGTTAGAAGGATGTACAGCCACCTGGTCCTCAGTATTTTCGAACTTTTTAGGCATGGTGGGCCGAAGGGGCGCAAGTTTAGCTACAGTGTCGTGGGCAAAGAGCATTATCAGCGCGTGGTCAATGAGGGTAGGGGGGCGATTCTTCTGACTGCGCATATGGGTAACTGGGAGTTACTGGTGAGGTACGGTGCGACATTGGGGCCACCCCTTAGCGTTATCCGAAAGGACCTGAAGCTGAGCGTGTTCCAAAAGCTTTGGCTCCGACTTAGGAATGGGGGTGAACAGGAAGTCGGTACCATACAAAGTGCCCGCAGAGCCGCCGTTCACCTCAAAAATGGCGGTCTTTTGGGGGTTGTGCTCGACCAACATGCAGCAGAGTCAAAGGCGATAGTACGGCCTTTTTTTGGTCGTGGAGCGTCCACAAGTACCGGTGCTGTGCGATTAGCACGTCATTTGAACGTCCCCATATTGCCAGCGGTCTGTGTGCGAACTGCTGACGAGCATCACGAGATCCGGTTTGGTCAGCCCATTTGGATAGCAAAAAGTGACCAGCGAATGTCTGATATTGTCGGCGGCGTTGATGCTTGTCTTCGGTGGACTGAAAGCGCGATTTCGGCCACGCCGTCACAGTGGTTGTGGATTCACAGGCGGTGGAAGTCGGTTCAGGCTGGCAGGTAACCAATAAATTGAGCTTGGTACGCCGAAGCATGTGGTGTGGGTTTAGTTTTTGCCTGAGCAAGGCTGTCGAAAAATAACGGTATTCAATCATGATTTCGCATTGAATACCCGACGCAGTTTGTCGTTGTGTCACCGGGCTATGATGCGAGACGGCGTATGCCGAGCACAATGAGCCTTAAGAGCACAAGTTCTATGGGAGTGACAGCTTCTGTTACAAGAAAACATTTCGTTCTAAGAAAATTGGAGTTATGGTGCCGCCCATAGGGAGGAAAGTACAGGCGCAAAGTCTTGATGACGGATGTTTTAGCCGACGCGTCGTTCTCCGGCTAAGCCGACTCCATTGATTATTTAATTATGTTTGACCGTTTTTGCGCTCCGACAGCTTTTTTTGAGTAGAGGAGCAAATATAAACCGTGGATGAGTATCCACGTGAAGAGGAAGAAACCATGAACAAAACACTTATGAATGGCCTTGTTGCATTCGCAATGGTTCTTGGCATGACAGGGCTCGCCCAAGCCAAGCAGATGACTTGTACATGCCAGCTGTTTTCAGATGTTGATAAGTCACACGTTGGCACCTGGCAAGGTAACGTCAAGAAGGCAATGCTTGGCCGTAAAGCGACCGAGCTGAAGGCCAACGGGCCATGTGAGTCTGCCACAGCAAAGCACTCGGTCGATTGCAAGAAGTGTTCTTGCGGCGATGTCGTTGCAAAGCCCTATGGCACTCGGATCAAATCTGTAGAGGCAGCAAAGGCAAAAGCTGCTGAAGATGCCAAGGCTGCAAAGCTCGCAGCTGACCAAAAGGCCGCGGCTGAAGCGACAAAGGCAGCGGCCGAAGCAAAGGCTGCAGCCGCCAAGGCCGACGCAGAGAAGGCCAAGGCCGACGCAGAGAAGGCTAAGGCTGACGCGGACAAGGCAAAGCTAGACGCTGAGGCGAAGGCGAAGGCAGAGGCTGAGGCAAAGGCGAAGGCCGAAGCAAAGCCTGCTGCAGCTGAGGCGCCTGCTGCTGAAGAGAAAAAGTAAAGACGACTCAACGCTAAGGGTGCAACAGTCCCTTTCGTTAGGTATATTTACGATGAAAACGCCCGCATGCTTGCGGGCGTTTTCCGTTTGTAGGGCTAAACGGCGTGAGACTCTTTGTATTGGCTAAGATGTGTTTATGAGTAACCAATTTTTTTGGGGGGGCCGTGCTTAGAGAGTTTAGCGCCAAAGTGCCCGACGCAGCTTATCGTGTCATCAGTACCCTAAGGCAGGCGGGCTATGAGGCTTTTTTGGTGGGGGGCTGTGTCAGAGACGGGATTCTCAAACGTCAGACCAATGACTGGGACATCACAACCAATGCGAGGCCTAATATCGTCTGTAGTTTG
Source organism: Bradymonadia bacterium (assembly GCA_049889275.1). Taxonomy (GTDB): domain Bacteria; phylum Myxococcota_A; class Bradymonadia; order UBA7976; family UBA1532; genus UBA1532. The sequence goes on from JBMHDS010000066.1 coordinate 78,610, forward strand.
TTTGAACGCGTCATAGAGACGGGGATTCAGCATGGGACAGTGACTGTTTGCATGGCCAGTGAACAGTATGAGGTAACGACTTATAGAATAGATCAAGAGTATTGCGATGGACGTCGTCCCGCATCTGTTGTCTTTACCGATTCACTGAGAGAAGACTTGGCGCGGCGTGATTTCACGATTAATGCCATGGCTTACGACCCTATGTCGGACATTCTATTCGATCCATTTGAGGGTGTCCGCGATCTCAATGCCGGCTTGATTCGCGCGGTGGGGGAAGCCCATTTGCGTCTCGATGAAGATGGCTTACGCGCGTTTCGCGCGGTGAGATTTGCGTGTGTGTTGGATTTTACACTTGAGCCAGAACTGGTGTTGGCAATTAAGCAAACGGTGGAAAAGGCGTTGTTGGTCAGCGCCGAGCGGATTCATACAGAAATAAAGAAGACGCTTATGTCTGGTCGGGCAGCGTCAGGTCTTACCTTACTGGCGCAAGGTGGTTTGTTAGCTGGTCCACTCGGGGCTTTGAGTCAAGCGTCGAGGGCTGAGCTAGACGTCGTCACGTCGGTGATTGACGCAATGCCAACTGAATGGCCCATGCGGCTGGCATGTTTGGCGTCGTTAGCGGGCGATGACGCAGCATCGCTTTTCTCTGCACTCAAAGTGTCAAACAAGGACAAGGCGATGGCGTCGCGTTATCTAGATTCATTGACGCGATCACTTCCTGCTAACGACGCAGATCTGGTGGCCTATCTAGCAACTCTAGGGCGTGAACATTGGCGCTCGGTCTTGACCTTCTTATCTGTCATGAGGCCTTCAGAGGTCGAAAAGATCGCTCATCTTCGACAGCGCGTTGTGGATGCGCGGCTTGAGACGCTGCCGTTTACTACAAAGGAGTTAGCGGTGGATGGACGGGTGTTGATGAGTCAGTTAGAGCTAGAGCCTTCGAAGCGAATCGGTATCATCCTTAATCGCTTGTTGATGATGGTCTGGTCTGGGACAATCTCTAATGAAAGCCCAGATTTGCTGCGCGCGGCAAAGGGGTTGGTTGCATCGAGTGGAGCGACAGCTTGAGAATCTTACACATAGAAGATCGGCCGGAGAATCGCTTGTTGGTTCGTAAAGTTCTTGAATCTAAGGGTCATACCGTGACCGATGCTGCTGAGGGCTTAGTAGGTCTAGAATTGGCCAGGAATGGGGAATTTGAACTCATCTTGGTTGACATAAATATCCCAAATATCAATGGCTATGAGGTCGTGACGCGGCTTCGGACAGAAGTTTTCTTGGATAGAACGCCGATTGTAGCCATCACGGCGGAGGGCGACCGCGAGCATGCCCTGGCATTAGGCTTCGATGCCTTCATTCAGAAACCGATCAAAATGAGCTCTTTTGAGGCGGAGCTAAAATCAATTATTGCTGGTGACAAGGTTGAGTTAGATGAGCACGTACGTCTTGGACATTTGCGTCGGCATAGTCAATCTGTCGTTGATAAGCTTGAGATGCGCGTACGAGAACTGGAGCGAGCGAATCGGCGACTTCGGGACGTGGACAGGCTAAAGATGGAGGTTTTTCGAAACGTAAGTCACGAACTCGCAACGCCGCTCACGCCGATGGTCGGTTATCTGCGCATGTTGGATCAGGGGGAGTTAGGCCCCTTGACTGATAGACAGCTGGATATCGTGAAGCGTCTTGAGCATTCGACCATGCGACTCAAGCGTCTCATTGATGACCTCCTGAGTGCCACACGTTTGGCCACGGGGACCATGCGGCCAAACTTGATATCGTGCCAGCCAGATTTGCTCGTTCGCCAGGCCGTTGAGGGATGGCACAATGCGGCGCATACACGGGGCCTTAAATTGAACCTGAATCTCAACGGTGCCTGTACAGCTTTCTTAGACAGTGACCAATGCCTGAGAGCTTTCAGTCATATTGTAGACAATGCGGTGAAGTTCAGTCCTGCAGGCGCTTCCGTTTCAGTCACTACCCGAACAGAGTCATCGGGCGAGGGCCGTGGGCGCATTTGGGCGGTCTCAGTCGCAGATGAGGGACCTGGGATTCCACTGACAGAGCGTTTGAACGTATTGGAACCTTTTTATCAAATCGATGGGAGTGTTACACGAGCCCATGGAGGCGCTGGGTTGGGCCTCGCGATCTCTGCGCGTGTAGTGACTGCCCATGAGGGCACCCTCGATATACAAGACAATGCGCACACAGGGGTAATTGTCACTGTACGATTACCCATACGCGAGGCGCCAGCAGGCCAGAGCGCCTCTTCTGATGCGCAGGATGTGTGAGCTGCAAGTGTGGACGTTTCCAAGAGGGGTCTTGTGACAGTTTATCTGGATCATAACGCGACATCGCCGGTCAGTCGGGATGTCCTGCTTGCAATCGAGCAGTACGGAGCCTCCGGATGGGGAAATCCGAGCAGTGTGCATCGAAGGGGGCGATCCGCACGTGCTGTCGTCGAACGCACGCGACATGCGCTGGCGCGGGAACTAGGCTGCGAAGCGAGGGAGCTCACTTTCACCAGTGGGGCGACCGAGGCGATTGATCTGGCCTTGAAAAACATGGTACCGCGAGACCGGCGTGTTGTTGTATCCGCCGTTGAGCACCCAGCAGTGATTGCTTCGCTCGAGGCCCTTAGCGCCGAAGTTATACGTGTTCCCTGCGATGAGTCTGGTCGACTATCGGCAGACGCTTTTGGCGCAGCGTGTGATGAACAGACTGCTGCAGTTGTGGTCATGCTGGCTCAAAACGAAATCGGTAACATCTATCCAATTCGAGAAATCGTGGACGCGGTCGCACCCATACCGGTGTTTTGTGACATTGTTCAGGCGTTCGGGCGCATGCCAGTCAAGGTAGATGAATTGGGCGTTAAGGGCGTGTGTCTCTCTGGACATAAATTTGGTGCGCCCTCTGGTATCGGGGCTCTCTGGCTCAGCGGCGAACTCGATTTTAGACCGGTAATCCATGGAGGGCCACAGGAACGAGGACGCCGCGCAGGCACTGAAAATATGATGGGTATCGTTGGTTTTTCCCAGGCGCTAGAAGAGTTGGCGATTCGGCGAAAAGACGGGGGGCGACAGCGAAAACTGATCGACCTGCTCATTGACGGGATCCATTCATCGGTTGGCCCGATTGTGATTCATGGTGACCGCACGAATTGTCTGGCCAATACCCTTAATTTCCGTATAGAAGGAGTGCCAGGCGAGTTACTGTTGCAGGCGCTAGACTTAGCTGATGTTCATGTTTCGAGTGGATCGGCTTGTTCGTCGGGCGGATTGGAACCCTCGGCAACATTGTTAGCGCTGGGGTTGACAGCTACTCAGGCTCGCAGTGGCATTAGGGTCTCAATAGGCCCTGAGACAAGCGTTGAGGATATAAAGACCTTTTGTGAAAAGCTGGGCCCAATTGTAATGCGAATTCGGGCTAATTTAGCGGATGAGGTGGTGTTATGAGAGTTGTTGTCGCAATGAGCGGAGGGGTTGATTCTTCTGTTGCTGCAGCCTTGATGGTTGAGCAGGGGCACGAGGTGATTGGTCTAACCATGAAATTGCGAAACACAACGCCCGATGAACAGGCAGGTAAGAAAGGCTCGTGTTGTTCACCAGATGACCTCATGGATGCTCGGTTTGTGTGTGATACTCTCGGTATTCCACACTACGTTGTGGATTATCGCGAAGTGTTCAAGAAGATGGTCATCGAGCCGTTTGCGCAGAGTTATCTTCAAGGTCGAACTCCAAACCCCTGCGTCGCCTGTAACGATCACGTGAAATTTGCTCCCTTGCTATCCCATGCGGCGGCACTGAATGCAGACATTCTGGTGACTGGCCATTACGCCCGCATCGTCCAAAGCAACCAAGGCCACTGGCAGCTCCGTAAAGGGATTGATGCGTCGAAGGACCAATCCTACTTTCTGTTTGGGATCCAGCAACAGGCGCTAGAAAAGACGCGCTTTCCGTTAGGAGATCTCGATAAGGCCGCCGTCCGAGATAAAGCGAAGGCTGTCGGGTTGCCCAACTGGGATAAAGCCGATAGCGAAGACATCTGTTTCGTACCCAACGGTAATTATGCGCAGGTTGTCGAAGGGATTGCTGGGGTGGCCAATGTTCCGCCCGCGGGCGAGGTTAGAGATCGAGATGGAAGAGTGCTCGGCGAGCACGCCGGTATACACCACTACACTGTTGGTCAACGAAAAGGCTTGGGAATCGCAGCACCCGAACGACTGTACGTCGTTAATATCAGCCCATCCGATAATGTTGTTACGGTGGGCCGACGAGAAGATCTGATGACCATCGGGCTCCGCGCCGAGCGCTGTAATTGGATTAATGGCGAGCCTCCAAGTGGTCTACTCAAGCTGGACACGAAGGTTCGGTATCGACACCGGGGGTCGGCCTCGGAGGTGATGGTCGACGGTAATCGCGCCTTGGTTCGATTTGCCGAGCCAGAGGCGGCGATCGCAAAAGGGCAGGCTGCCGTCTTTTACGACGAAGACGTGGTTGTTGGCGGCGGCTGGATTGAGCAAGCGACGAGCGTTTCTAGGCAGGAGGCCGTGTGAAACCTGACCATCCATGGGGCCGTGGTGGCAACCGAGATGCGTTCTTGAGAATCGCCGAGGCCGCAGGCTACCCAGATGGAACACACGGACAGTTGCTGGTGGCGGTCACCCATAAGAGTTTTGCAAACGAAGCCGTTGAACACGTGGAGCACAATGAGCGTTTTGAATTCTTGGGCGATGCTGTTCTTGACCTGGTGATCGCAGAGGCTCTGATGCTCGCTCATCCGGCGCTTCCGGAGGGTGATTTAAGTCAGCGACGTGCAGCGCTAGTGAGCTCCCGTAGCTTGTCGCAGGTAGCGAATGAGCTTTCCTTGGGGGAAGCCTTGCGCTTGGGAAGAGGCGAGGAACGTACTGCTGGTCGGAGCAAGGAGTCACTTCTGGCGGATGCCTTCGAGGCCGTCATCGGTGCCGTGTATCTCGATCTTGGACTCGCCGTGGCCAAGCAGTTTATTCTTAAGCATTTCGCGGACCGTGTCGCTCGGGAGGACGTTCGTACAGTTGACGTTGACTATAAGACGCGGCTGCAGGAAGTGACTCAAAAAACGTTTCACTGTGGGCCGCTATATACGATTAAGAACGAGTCAGGCCCGGACCATGCAAAGGTCTTTACCGTTGAGGTGCAAGTGGCTGGCGATGTGTTCGGGGTCGGGCAGGGTCGCTCAAAGAAGGCAGCGGAGCGTGCTGCTGCGGCGGATGCCTTGGAGAGCTTGAGTCGGCGTCGAGCGGCGGACTGATGAGTGACTAGTCACCCCGCGCGTTTTTAAGTCGCTCCATGGTCTGCTTGTATCTGATCTCCCAGTCGAGTGTGCCTTCTTCGAGGTTCTTCAGACGGCGACGGACCTCGCGGTCAATTTGGTCACCTGTCGACATCTGAGCCTTCAGCACGGGCGCGACGGCAGCCCTTAAATCGTTGTCCTCGCCAAAAATTTCTTCGACGTTTCTACTGTGTAGCAAGGTTTCAATGATCTGATTCGAGATGTACCCGACCGCATCTTCGTAGAGGCCAAAGCGTCGTCTATCGGCGAGCTGCCGTTTGATTTTTTGATGCGCGCTGTAGTCGAGACCCCTACTATGAGCGAGGTCTTTGGCCTCCTCGGTGAGTTGTCGTTCGGCTCGCATGTATTCGCGCAACACAGACTTCACGTCGAGCTCAACTTCACTGATGTGTGCTGGTTCGATCTCGACAAGCTCCTTGTCGACGAGCGCTCTAACGATCTCGCTGACTATCGTATCTACTTTGCTGTTGTGCAGACGCATAGAAACCTCCTAATTGGCACCGCTTACTAGCACAGGCATGTGCTGTGAACAACACCAAGTCGCGCAAGACAGTGTGGTAATTGACGCTTTGTCTTATCGAGTGATTAGGCACACTGGTTGCGTGTGTTTGGAGTGAGTTTTGGCGACGCGTGAGCGCGCTTGAGTGTGTCGCGCTTACGCTGTGAATTGTGTGCAGCGCACAGGGTGGTCCAGCCCAATCTCAACCACTTCGGTCTCACCTTGAGCATCGCCCGCTACCTGAAACGGAGCAGGTCCGTCAAATTCGATACGACACTGACTGAGTTGAAAGTCCATGAGCCCTGGGTGTGCGCACTCGCCTCGCCAGATCTTACGAAGATTGCGGACCGCCGACAACGGCTTCATGTTGATGAGTCGCAGTTGAAACAAGCCTGAGGTCTTCGCGGCGTAGGGCATGAGATTGAGTTTGTAGCCGTAGTAAGGCGTGGTGCCAAAACAGCCCATTGTGACGGGCCCTTCATAAGCGACCGCGCCTGGGGCAATGCGGTCGACGATCTTTCCGTCGTGGTCGATTCTCAGACCGATCCCGCCTGTGTTGATCACACGTACGTTCCAGGTCGGCTTGTTGACCATGAATTGTGGCACTGACTTTCCGAGTCCGGCGACCAGATAGCCCCCAACGGTTTTGAAGAGCGCACGAGTTGGGGCAAATTTCTCAGCCTGAATACGCATGCCGTTGTAGTTGTTGAGTATGTGCGCGTCCCAGCCGAACCCAGCAAAGGTCGTGCGTTGCTCGTTGACCTTTAGGATGTTTAGCCACCTCACCGTTGCGTCGCCCATGCTCTGGAGGTCACTCTCCACATCGGAAGCACCGAGAAAGTCGGCGATGGCGTTACCGGTTCCGAGCCGTAAAACAGCGAAACGTGGACAATGCGCGTACCCTTTTTCCTCTCGGCGGTTGAGCGCCTCGTTGATGATATTGACAACCGTGCCGTCGCCGCCGCCCGTGACGATGGAGCTGTAGCCGGAGTCGACGACCCGGCGGATGACGAAGCGGGCTTGTTCAAGCGACTCTGTATAAAACAGGTCGCTATTGTCTGGCAGGCTTGCCTCTATTTTATTTCTCATGCGGGCGTTCACGCGCTTCGCATTCTTGTTTAAGATAACGGCTGTCCTGTCGCAGAGTGGCTGCTGTTGACTTGGTGCGCGGTGTTGAGCAAATGCCTGCATGAGGTACTCCTAAATAACTTCACGCTGCCACAACAAGCAAAATTAGTGCCATATGGGCAGGTGGAGTGTTGTCTGTCTAAGTGCCTGATAACGGTACAAGTTGGCGTGTGCTTGTGGTGTTGAGGTGCGAAGTGGAGTTCGCACTTTGTGCTTTAAGCGTGTAGCGGCCGACGCGCCGCATGGCGCCGTGGTGGAGGGGAGGACCTCATGCTCTGTTGCGGAGATGGTCGTTGGCTGGTACATAGGCGAGCCTACGTGGCCCATGCCAGCAGGGGGCGACGTTTGTGTTAAGGAGGTTTTGTGGTGGAGAATCAAGGGCAAACCAAGTGCGGATTTGTGACTCTCGTGGGTCGTCCGAATGTTGGTAAATCGACATTGCTGAACGCGCTCTTGGGCTCGAAGCTTGCGATAACATCAGCAAAACCTCAGACCACAAGAAATCGGATCCCAGGGATTTTAACCGAGGGTGACCATCAGATTATTTTGATCGATACACCTGGGATTCATGCAGCCAAGGGTGCATTAAATAGTTTCATGGTGGACCAAGCGAAGGACGCCTTGTGGGAGACGGATGTGATCGCTCTCATGGTCGAAGCGGGTATCTCGAGTGACGGGGCGGTGGGTGCGCCACAGGCCGTCGTGGACTTATTGGAATCACTCAGCGCTACGAATAAGCCCATCGTCCTGGTGTTGAACAAGGTCGATAAGATCGAGAAATCGTTACTTCTTCCGATTATGGACGCATGGCGTTCACGGTTTGAATTTGCTGCGATCGTACCAGTGAGTGCTTTGAAACGAGATGGTGTAGACCAGTTCTTGAGTCTGGTGACGAGCTTATTGCCTGAGGGGCCGCACCTATACCCCTCAGATTCGCTCACGGATTTACCCGAGCGGTTCATCGCTGCGGAAATCGTCCGGGAGCAGATTTTTCGGCTACTAGAGCAAGAACTCCCTTATTCGACAGCGGTTGTTGTCGAGGCGTGGAAGGATAGATCCAGCCAGGGGGTGATCGACATACAGGCCCTCATCGTTGTTGAAAGAGACTCACAGAAGGGCATTGTCATCGGTAGGCAAGGACAGATGATCAAGAAGATTGGTATCCAAGCGCGGAAATCCCTTGAGCGCTTTCTTGGCGTTCAAGTGAATCTGAAGCTCTTCGTGAAGGTGGATAAAGGCTGGACCAAATCGACCCGACGCATGAATGATTTAGGATATGGCTCATGATGCCTCTAGTTGCGATCGTAGGACGCCCAAACGTTGGGAAATCGACCCTCTTTAATCGTTTAATCGGGGAGCGTAAGGCGATTGTGTTGGATACGCCTGGCGTAACACGAGACCGAAACTACGGTGACGTTTTTTGGAATCAGCGGCCGTTCACAGTCATCGACACGGGTGGCTTCGAGCCGAAGTCGAATCAAACTCTCGTCAGCATGATGCGTGAACAGGCCTTGCTTGCCATCGATGAAGCGGACGTGGTGATTTTTGTCACAGATTGCCGCGATGGACTGATGGAAGCCGATCGAGACGTTGCAGCGCTGCTCCGAAAAGGCAAGCAACAGGTTTTAGTCGCGGTAAATAAAGTTGACGGTAAGTCTCAGCATCAGCATGCAGCTGAATTCTATAACTTAGGGTTACCCGAGGTTTTCGCGGTTTCGGCTGAGCATGGCCGTGGGGTTGGTCGTTTACTCGATCGCGTCACAGAGTTGTTACCGCCTGACGAGACTGACGATGAGGGCAATGACAAGATCACGCGCGTGGCTTTGATCGGACGTCCGAATGTGGGCAAGTCGACACTGGCGAACCGTTTGTTGAAAGATGAACGCATGATCGTGAGCGATATCCCAGGTACGACCCGGGATGCGATCGACGCGCGACTGATGCACGACGGGACGCCCTATACGCTGATCGATACAGCTGGTTTGAGGCGTAAGCGTGGCATCAAACGTGGCACGAGTGAGGGCTACAGTGTTGTGCGAACATTGCGGGCTATCGAACGATGTCACGTTGCGGTGATTCTTCTGGACGCGACTGAGGGTGTGACGGAGCAAGATGTACGAATCGCCGGCCTCGCTGTGGAGAAAGGTCGGGCGCTCGTGATTCTTATCAATAAATGGGATGCACTCGAAAAAGATGCGAAGACCGCAGAGCGGTTTAGAGAGCAGTTAGAGCAGCGGCTGCCATTCGCACCTTGGGCACACGTGCTACACACCTCAGGTTTGACAGGGTTGCGTGTTCATAAGCTGATGGGTTTGGTAGAAGCGTCTCGGGCAAACCACTTAAAGCGCATCGCGACGGCTCCGCTCAATCGATGGCTTGAGATTTGTTTGCAGCGTCATCAGCCGCCGGTCGTTAAAAACCGTCGGCTGCGATTGTACTATGCAACGCAGGCCCGTACGGCGCCCCCAACGATTGTTGTTTCGTGCAACGACCCTTCATCGGTTCACTTCAGCTACAAACGATTCTTAGAGAATCAGTTTCGAGAGGCGTTCAAAGTGAATGGGACGCCCATTCGTCTCGTCTTTAGGGGTCGGGGCGCTGAGGAAGAAGAAGAGGTCCAATAAGGTGCGGGCCGGGTGATGTGGTCGGGGTCCGATTTGGCGCTCATTGACAGTATCGCCCGCCTACGAAACCCCACTCCGTCTTGTCGGTATTGAGAGGGCTGGCCACTCACGCTTGCCTCGGAAACCATCTCCAACTAGGGAGCATGCAATCATCAGAGCAACGCACGAAACTCGTTGGCCAGCCTGGCGTCGTATTTGGTTGCGGCCATGTGCCTTTTGGTTTGTGCTGTTCTCAGCCTCCTTGGTGGACGCTCAGCCTTCGGATCGGCTTGAGAACCTCTACCGACATCCAGTCCAACTCAGCGCTCAAGACGCCCCTCTGGTGAGCATCAGGTTATTGAAGGGTAAAGCGTCTGTCGACGTGGCGCTGAATGGAGACTACTTTGCGGTCTTTGGTCGTGGAGTTGAGCTTGTTGAACGCTTACCCGATGGTTTTAAAGGTCGCATTCAGCTGAGTGCAGCTTTGCCACCGCGGAGGTCTGATTGGCTTTTGGCAGAGCGGTTCTCCCCTCGGCGGGAGGTGAGCCTTGAGACGGCTATGGCGAGATGGGTGCGCTACGGCTTTTTGACCGATGCAGCGGTTTCCGGCCATCGACTTCGGATTGCCGGGCAGATAATCGACAGTAGACGTTTTTCTGTTTTTATCCGCCCACAAGACCCGATGGCCAACTTTGCTCGATTCATGGGTAAAGCCAAACGTAAACACAGGATGATTGGCAAGCGTTTGAGCCGTGAGGTCAGTCGGCCAGCTGGGCTCTTGGAGTTGACTGGACCGTCCGGCTACGCCTTTCAGATTGCTGATAGTCTGGTGTCGTTGGTACCAAGGCGTCTATCCAATCGAGTACTGATCACACAATCGAGATGGCCTAATGGCCGTAGGGGCGAACGCCAATACGCAGGTGTCTTACACTTTCTGGTAGGTCGAGATGGCAAGATCCTCGTGGTCAATCGTGTTGATGCTGAGCGTGCGGCAATGGGCGTGGTCGTATCTGAGCTGTACCCAGACACTCAGCTTGAAGCCATCAAGGCGCAGGCGGTATTGGCAAGAGGTCAGATGCTGATGAATGTCGGGCATCGGCACCCGGACCAGCCTTTTCAGCTTTGTGCTGAACATCATTGTCAGGCTTTCCATGGTTTAGGGGCACTCTCTGACAGTGTGGCGGAGGCGGTCTGGAGTACTCGCGGAGAGGTGCTTTTCCACAAGGGGGAGTTGGTGCCAAGCTCATATCATGCATCTTGTGGTGGCCACACTGAGGCTCATCATGAGATGTGGGGAGGGCGTATGCGTTCTGCCTTAAAGGGGGTTCCCGATGGTCTTGAGACCGCCGATTTGCGCATAGAAGCTCATGCAAAGAAGCTGATTACCGAACCCTCGACAGGTGCCTGGTGTCGCAAAGGGGGTCGAAGAGCAAGCACGTTTAGGTGGTTGGTGAGGCGTAGCAGCCAAGAGATTGAGCGCCGTTTAAGAGGACACCAACAGATTGGCCAGTTGCTTGATATCCAAGTCAAGCGGCGTGGGCGCAGTGGTCGAGCGTTAGCGGTGAGCTATGTTGGGACGGAGAGTACGTATCTCGCAAAGGGGGCGACCCACAATCGAAGTATTCTCGGTGGGCTCCGAAGTGGCCTCTGGTATATCAAGTCGAAGACGAGAGTAGGGGATAGCCCGCCCACACACTGGGAAATTGTCGGCGGCGGATACGGACACGGCGTCGGTTTATGCCAGCATGGAAGTATTGGTCTCGCGAAAGCTGGACGTGGCTATCGACAAATCCTCAGGCACTATTTTCCAGGCGCGGCGCTTGAGACGCTGTGGCCTTCGCCTGGGCCATAGTCCCCTAAAGCTAAGGGGCAACGCGCTGCTTTTGAACCATTGTCGCGCCAGAGAATAAACTCGTTGCCGTCGTATTGGAGGTAGGTTCTCTGCTCAACCCAGTCGCCGAGCGCAAACAGTTGAGCCGCTTTGCCATTGACGACCCGCTCATGGCGAACGGCGCGGTGGTAGTGTCCGATAATGATCGTATCGTAGCCTTGAGTGATGCGCTCTGGGAAGTATTGCTCCAACAAAGCGCTTGGCAGAGGATCTGTATAACCCTCGCGTTTGTGTGCGTATAGGCGGGACAGTCGCCAAGCAAGGTCAGGGTGGAGCGTCCGGGCGAGTCGCCGCAACAAAGGGGCCCGCGCAGAGCGGCAGAGGAGGCGGGACAGCCGACTACGCGGATCGACGAGATCACCATGGTCGAGCCACACCCGATGGTCGCCAAGCTTTATGCCCGTGGCCGTCTCATGGACCTTTACGCCTATGTTAGTGAAGAACTGGCCTGGGTCGGGATCATGATTTCCGCTGAACAAGAACACCTCGATCCCTGAACGAACCAGGTCGTCTAGTTTGCGCAAGAAAGGGTAGTATGCTTTGAAGATGACACTGGAATAGCCAAGCCAAAAGTCAAAGACATCTCCGACAAAATAGATTTGTTTGGCGTCTTCAGACATCTCATCGAGAAGACTGAGTAGACGCTGAAGACGCTCCCCTGAATCGCTGTCAAGATGCAGATCGCTCAAGAAATAGGCGCTACCATTCATTACTTGCGTTGTCCTTTTCGGAGCTGCCGCTGTATTCGTCCGATGGACTTGCGCTGAGAGAGGTTAGGCATTGGTATCAAGTTGAGCGCCTTTTTAACCGCGGTCGCCGAACCTGTTCGTGCATTGCGGCCGCACAGTTGGGCGTCGTCGCGTTCGGCAGCGAGGTCCGCTGTGCGGAGTGCTTTGGCGAGGGCGTTACAACGTTGGCGCAACCTCAGTTGATTTTCGGCGATTTCGATTTGCAGTTGGCCATTCGTAGGGTCTCGGTTGGAGGCCCGTTGGAGTTCGCTGAGGTGGTCGCTTAGCTGTTTACGCGCAGCGCGGTACGAGTCGATGGCATCTTGGTTACGACCCAAGCGGTCGTAGAGTTGACCGAGCTGCAGGTGACGGGCAGGCCCAGAGGTCTTGATCCGGTTCGCCCGTTCATACTTGTCGACCGCGAGCTCGAGTTGCTGCCGGCGCCGAAGGTCGCCACCCCAGAGTCGATAGAAATCGTAGGCGGACTCGCTATGTTTCACCACACCGTAGGCCGTGCCTGATACACCGAGGCAGACGAGTGAGCACAGCAAGATGGACTGGTTCATTCGAGACCAAACTCCATAGACACAAAGGCCTGCACCCACCGTCGCGAATACGGGCGCACTGGCAAGCGGGATCTGGCCAAGAAGGCCACCGCTGAGCAGGGCGGTCAGGCCCATGCACATGTAAGCCTGAGCCCGGGATAATGCGGGCTTTCGAGTCTCTCTTAGCGTTTTTTTTGAGTGCCACTTGTCGTCAATCCACGTCCACAGCGTGTTGGGCGTTAGAAGGATTAGATTGAGCGCGACCATGTAGTAGGAGAAGAGCTCGATTTCGACGCCGAGCAGCTCAACACCGATATGAAACCAGGGGACAATGAACAGGCCGATGACTCGAAGCTTAGGGATGAGAAAGGCGAGGGCAGCGAAGAACTCACCGATAACAACGAGCAACGCTGCGAGGCGATAGCCGCCGCCTATTTCCAGTGACAGGCTTGATTCGATCTGCTTCATGAAAGCACGCATGGCTGGCTCGGCCGTAATCTGGTTCATGGTCAGACCCGTCAGCCAGGTTGCATCCAATTTTGTGACCGCTGTCCAAAAATAAACCAGCGCGATCTGTACGTAGATCAGCTGCAGCGCCCAGGGCATCGCCAGGTCGCCGCTGTTTGATGTGGCGTCACGTTGCCGAGGTGCCCATCGGGAGACGGGTATAAAACACGCGATGCAAAGCATGAGGCCGACGAGATAATGATGCTGGTAACTATCCGCTTGGCTCCAGAGATACAGCCCAAAGTAGCCCACCGCGGTAAAGGCGAGGGTCAACCTGTTGACGATGCCGCATGCGATGAGCGCTGATGCGATGCCCGTACACATGACCACTACACTGACTACACCAGGCGTCGGCACCGGCAAGATGACGTCCAGAAACGCGATTTGCGCGACATTAAAGTTGCCCGCACCGTAACGAGATGCATGGGGCAGCATGATGGTCCACATGTCGTAGGCGATGAGCCCGAACATCGCCCATCGAAGGGCGATGAGTCGGCTATAGGAGCCCTGGTGGGCGTGGAAGTATCGATTGAATCGTGTCTGAAGCATCAGCTTCCCGCCTCGGCGGTACACACGTTAACGCTCGGATCTTGGATGACGGTCTGACATTGTGTCGCATAGCACTTCTGAATGCTTGCGTTTGAGCAGTCTCGAGTAAAGCACGCCGCGGCGTCGAGACCCTCGCAGGCCGCATGGGGGCTTGAATAGCCATCGGGGATGTTGTCGCCATCGCGGTCTTGTTGGTCTAGGCAGACGCCAAGGGCGCTGTGGTTTGGGTTGCCGCAACGAATCGATAGTCGAACGTCGGCCCCTCCGTTTGAAGCCCCATCAGCACAAAGTTTTTGACCGACGGCATCGATCACCGCTGGCCGGGCGCGTTTGAGTAGATTGTACCAGACGACATGAATTTCTTTGCGCAGGCTGACTTGTTGGCGCTGACCGGCGTCCACTCGGTAGGCCTGCACACTGCAGCCTGCCAAACGGGTGGGCGAGAACATGCGCCATGCAAAGCGCTCATCGTAGGGATTCGTGCCCAAATAGTAGGCGAGCGGAATGGCTATCTGTATGACGACAAAGGTAGCGATGAACAGATTAACGCGGGAGTGGCCACTCATGGGTTTCCTTCATCGCGTCCGACGCGCCTTAGACCTTTAATCGGTGATGCAGTCGTTTGCATCATTTTGCCGACAGCATTCGTTCCCATTATCCAGGCAGCGTGGATACCCGTCGCGGCATCCAAGATCGATTTGGCCTACACCATTCTGCGAATTAAAGCAGTATTTGCATTCTGTGTATTCAGCAGGGTTGTTGTTGCCTTCGCCTGTGTAGTGACATTGGGGCAATTCAGGCGTACAGCCAATCGAAACCGCTTGTCCTGCGCGTCTGCTTGGTACGTTACAGACGCCGTAACACAGATCACCTGCGGGGTTGCAGAAAGGGAGGTCTTCATTGAGGCAATAGTCACCAGACCCGCTGATATTATGCCTACAGGTCCGGCAAGTACCTTCAGTACATGCCCTATCTGGCTCTCCATCGTAGCCCCGGCAATGCCTATCGTCCTGGGGTCCATTACCGCAATTCGCACATCTGTTTTCGATGCACCCGAACGGGCGGCCGCCATTGCCTATTCCTTGGTCCGGAACCAAACAGTCATCGTACGACACACACTGGACGTTGACGCACTGGTTTCCTTGGCATACGGAGAGACGGCCATTGCAATCTTGGTCACTCACACACTGGACGTCGACGCACTCGCCCGCGTTACATTGCTGGCCGTCTGCACAATCATTGCTGTCGCGGCATTGCACACCAATGCATTGGAAGTTTTCGCACAGATTGCCACCGCAATCGGCTGATGTTGTGCATTGCACGCATTGGAACTGTGGGGTGCAGATGGGCGTCGCACCGGCACAACCCTCGTTGGTTTCTGGTGAACATCGTCGACATGCACCACCAAGGCAGACACTGGAGGGCCCGCATTGTGCGTCGTTTGTACAGGGGCCGCAAATCAATGCACCACCACCATCCGGTCTGACACAGGCCTCGCCGACGGGGCAGCTGCCAGGCTCATTGGGTGAGCAAACTGCGCAAGCACCGCCCACACAGTAGTTAAGTGTTAACCCACCCGCATCGAGATCACACTCACCGTTGTTACGACACTGCCGGCAGCGCCCAAGGCTCGGGTCACAGACGGGGGTGCCTAGATTATTACTGCAGCCTAGATTGCCTTGCGGGTTGCACGCGATGCATAAGCCGTCGACGCAATATCGACCATTACCGCAGTCATCACCTTGTACGCAGGCTCGGCACTGAGCCGTTTCGCGGTCGCAGATCGGATTTCGCGCAAGTGGGTTGTCAACGCGGCAACCGTCATTGGTATCGATATCACAGACCACGCAGCGCCCTCTAAGGTTGGCCGGTTCGGCCTGCCTGTTTGGCACACAATAGGGGCGCGCATCGTCAGTGCACTCATCATCGATGTTGCAACGTGAACAAAAACCATTATTGCAAATTGGCGTTTGACTGCCTGGTGCGCAGCCATCGGAGTTGATGCATTCAACACAACGGCCACTCGGAGCACAGAAGGGCCGAGCTGGCGCCGTGGGGTCACGGTTGCTGAGTTGTGTCGTTAGCTCAGCGCAGTCATTGTCTCCACTGCAAGAACGACATTGTAGCGCACCGTCTGCGCCCTGACGGCAAATTGGTGTGAACCCATCGGGATCGCATGGCTCATTGCTGCCTTCATCACAGCCCTGGCAGCGGCTTGTCCCGTCATCGCCCTGCACACATTCTTGGTTTAGGCCGCAGTCGCCCTCGCTGCACGAACGACAGGGGTTACCACCTTGGACACCATCGTCGCAGATGAGGCCTTGGTCTTCCCCATCGCAGCCCCGAAGGAGATTGTTCGGGTCGCAGCCTACGCAGCGCCCCGTTGTCAGATCGCAGATTGGCGGGAGCATTTGACTCGCCTGACACTCAGTTGAGTTTTCGCAGCCGCTGCAGAAGGTCGAGTCACCTTCGAGTGTCGGCCTACAAATACGATTGAGCTCCATACTGCAACCAAGGTTCGATCCCACGATGCATGGCACGCAGCGACCTCGGTCACAGAAGTCTGACCCGCATTCTGTGTTGTCGTTGCACTGCCGGCAGATGCCATCGGCGCAGATGGGATTATTGCTGTCGCTACAATCGGCGTTGGTTGTACATTGTGATGAGGTGCAGCCCGCGATGTCGTCGACGAGTCCATTGCAATCGTTGTCAATATTGTCGCAGACTTCTGCATAGGTTGGTGTGCAGACAACACCCATTTGGTCCGCAGAGCAGGCGAAGGATTGTTCTGCGTTACAACCCTCGAATGCGGAGCAGCGATCCCCAAGCGTTGTGTAATCCTCATCAGTTTTGCCATCGCAGTCGTCATCGAGGCCGTTGCAAAGCTCTGTCAGGCTTGGATGTGGGGGCGTGCTCGGTGCGACTTCGCAGACGCCATCACTACGAAAATCGAGGAGGAATCTGCCTTGTGCAGGAACAAGGTTGGTGACCGAGCCGAGTTTCATGAGGCAGATCGTCGCCTCACAGGGACTGTCCACTGAGAGCTTAGCGCAGGCCGCTTGGTCGTTACCGCTCTCGAGAATGAACAGAGCGCTGCTTACGCGCGTACCAGGCGCGAAGCGAAAAGGTGTGTTTTCGACGGCCGTGAGTTGATTCTGCACCCAACCGAAGCGTCGACGCTCGGTTGAATTCGTGGCTTCATTCTTCATGAGGAGGCATGCGTTGCCGAAGCCATCACCGAGGCTGGTGCCCGCCGTGATATTTCGCCTGCACACATTGCCCGTTCCAAGGCATGCGCGGGTATCGATGGTCAGTGTGGTTGTAATGCCCTCCGCTGCGTCGTCGCTCTTGCATCCGGCGAACGAGACAACAGCCATTAGGCCAAAAACGTATCCCCATAATGGTTCGAGACGCCTTAGAATCATCATGGTGCGTCTCCATTGATGATGTCTAACTCATACGTGTTGATCGCACCCGATTGGCCTGCATCCTCTGCCAAGAGAAGATAGGTTGTCAGACCGGCGGCGGCGAGCACTGCGCCTGTGCCGATGTACCACCACTTGGCTTGATTACCGCCCGTCGCTGCGCCCGCGACGTCGCTCTCACGAACGGTCACTTCGACGGTGTTCATCTTCACGGACTGGCCTGAAACTGTGAAGAGCGTGCCATTCGCCGCGTACTGCCCAAATGGAAGATAGACCACCATTGGGAGCTGCGCCGGGGCGCTTGCCAGTTGAAGGCGCACAGAATCGTATACCGCCCGTTTCTTAGGGTTTAGGAAAGCGGATTGTGCAGCGAGGATGATGACACCTCGCTCTGCGGAGCTTGTAATTTCAATCGGTCCGTATTGGCTCGATAGTTCATCCATGAAGGACTTGATTCGATCGGTTTGCCGTGGCGCTGAATAAGCGAAGTCGAGTGCATTTTCACCATACTTAAAGGCGTCTTTGACGTTGTCTTGCTTCAAATGTGTTTGCGCCAGATAAAAAGAGATGATCGGGTCCACCCGGCCTTCAGGTTGAGCATAAGCTTGACGGAGCACCTCGAGCGCTTGCTTGTATTTACCGCGTCTAAAATACAGGACCCCTTGATCGCGTAACTCCGATTTGCTCGCGGCCGACAGAACAGCATCATCTGGCTCCGTTTCCGACTCCGCATGAACCAGCGCGGGTGCTGCAACGACGAAGCTCAGCAGAACACTGACTAGGGATAGTCGAATGGCTCGGAGAAACACCATGAGGCAGCCTTAACGATTGGTCTCGATGGAGTAGAAGCGAAGATTCTCGTTCGCCTCTTCACCCTGAGAGAGCATGTAGATACCAAGTCCAGCGCCGATGGCGACGGCCGCCGCTGAGCCAAGCCCCACCCAAAGCCATGTGCGGTCTTTGGCCCTTGTTTGCACTTGAAGAAAGATTGCGACGCTTGGCGCCTGTGTACCTTCCTTAATGGAGAACGGCACCTTGTTGGCGAGATAGTCACCATAGGGCAAGTAGACCGTGGTTGGCAGTACCACATCAGTGCTTCTGAAGCGTTCGCGAATCGATAAGAAGCGCTCTCGTTTGGCCTTGTTCAAAATGCCCGTTTTACTTTCAAAAAAGATTCTACCCTGAGCGTTTGTCTCGCCCTTCGCAGCGGTCAGCGTGACCTTGCTGTAGAGTGCCGATAGCTCATCTAGGAAAGCGGTTGCTCGGTTTTGGCTTCGGCTATCGGCTTCAGCGAGATTGCGTGCCTGCTCCGCCAGGTCAAAGGCGCGCTCCAAGAGAAGGAGCTTTCCGCATGACTTGGCGAGATAGAAGGTGGCGAGAAAATCCTTATTGCCACCTTTCATGCCATAGGCGCGCTTGAGAAGTAGGTAAGCCTGACGGAACCTGCGCTTCTTGAAGTAATGGATTCCTTGGTCGCGTGTGTCCTCAAATTTCTGCGACAGAGTGGTCTCTGCTGCAGCGCCCATCGGTATGACCGTTGTTCCGAACAAGGTCATCACGACCATACAGCCAATTAGCTTTGTGGTTTTCATTGGCAGCGTCCCCCTACACACTCTTCTCCGCCCCTACATTCTTTTGGTGTGACGTTTGGATCGCAATCCCGACAACGCCCCTGAGCACCACAAACGCGTCCGCCCAGACATTCATCATCGGCAGTGCAGCCACAACTGCCCGTGTTCAAACATATTGTCCCCGACACGCTCGAACCACAGTTTGCGTCGTCATTACATGGGCGACACCGACCTTGGCCATCGCATCGTGGTTCCCCGGACTCCAAATCACAGCCCGAGTTTTCGGGCGCCTCTTCAGGTAAGCATTCAACACATTCACCGCGCAAGTCTTGGCCATTCGGCACGCAAATCGGCCCCGTTGTGGCATTCTGGCATGAGGTCGCAGGGTCGACGAGAATATTGTAACAGCGTACGCACTCCAGAATACCGTCTACGATGGTACACACGGGACGGTTTTCCTGTGGGCATTGATTCAGCCCCGGCGGTTGCCCTTCGTCGCAAAAGGCGCAGCTGCCTTCAAGCGCTCCACCGGTGACACACACGGCGCCATTGGCGTTGTTTGCGCAACGGTTCGAGTCGCCATTACAGCCGACACAGCGTCCAACGGTCCGGTCGCAATAGGGCGTGGTGCTGCCTGCATCACAATCTCCATTGTCACGGCATTCACTGCAAATACCCGCTGCTCCCTCGCCGATACAGAACGGCGTCTCACCGCCACAAATCCCGTTGTTACCACAGCGACAGTTACCGCCCTCACAGGTGTTCGCGTCGTTGGCGCAGCCCGTGTCACAGTCGACACAGACACCGTCTGGAGAATAGGCGACGCAGACCGCGGCGTCATTTTGCAAGCAGCAGAGTTCCGCGCCAGCGAGGCAGCCAGACTCCGTGCCCGGTCGGCAGCCGACACAAGCGCCCTCAAAGCAGAACTCGCCTGGACAGTCTGCGTCGCGTACACAGGGGTCGCAGGTGAAGTCCGCCGGATTACACACTGGGCGGTCAGCTGTACAGCCAAAATTAGTGGCAGGGTCGCAGCCTTCACAGATGCCGTTCACGCACGCTAAGCCATTAGGGCAGTCACCTCTCCCGTTGCCTTCGCACGCTCGACATTCGCCTCCATCGCAAATCGGCGTCGGGTTCTCACAGCCTTCGTTGGAGGCGTCTATACAACGAACACAGGTCCCAGTGGTTCGATCGCAAATCGGAATGTTGCGATTATTGAGTAGGCACTCCGCATCGGCTTGACAGCCGCGGCATTCCTTCGTGTCGGCTCGACAAATCGGCGCAGCTGGATTGCTGCAGCCATCGTTCGAGGTTGGGTCACACTCAACGCAGCGACCATCGAAGCATTGTTCTGGGCACTCGTTGTCATTGGCACATTCGCGGCACTCAAAGCTTGGTGCGTCGATTCCATCATTTGGACCATCGCATACGGGCCTGAGAACGTCGCAGCCAGGGTCTGGCGCATCCGCCCCGACTTCGCATGTCCGGCAGCTGCCGTCGACACAGAACTGGCCGCCGGGACAAGGGGCGGTCTGTGGGTTACACGCAACGCAGCCATTGTCTACGGTACAGATCGGTGTAGCCCCCTGGCAGCCTGTATTTGTGCCGACGTCGCAGACATTACAACGCCCGCCTACGCAGTATTCTCGCCCAATGCCCAAGAGTGCACATTGAGCGTCTTGGGTGCATACTCCACAGCCTCCATCAGGACCGCAGATGGGGGTTGCTCCCGCGCCGTCACAGCCGGCGTTATCGACGGGGTCACATTCACGGCAGAGACCGCCGGCACATTGGTCTGGGCACTCGGGGTCCCCTTCACAGGTTCTACACTGCCGTGTTTGTGGGTCGCAGATTGGCTTGCTATCCGGGCAGGAGGTTGGGTCATTGACATCACAACCCACGCACTCACCATCCACACAGATGGCTTCACCGGCGCATTCGCCGTCTGCGTTGCATCCACGGCATGAGGTGCTGCCGTTATTGTTCTCTTGGCAGAACGGGGCCTCAGCGTCGCACCCCTGGTCGTCCGTTGGGTTACATTCAACACAGCGTCCGTCATAGCACGCAGGTCCTCCCAACGCTTGTTGTGCCGCACAGTCAAATGCACCACGACACGCGATGCATTGGCCTGTTGCACTGCAGAAGGGGGTCTGGCTCAGCGGGTTGGTATCGCAGCCGGTAACAGCGAGCGTCGGGTCACACTCAGTGCAGCGCCCTGCGTAACATACGCCAGTATCGCAATGTGAGTTCTCACTGCAGGGCAAGCATTCGCGTGTTGCCGAATCGCAGAGCGGTCTGTCGGAGAGGATGTCGCAGCCACGTTGATTCAGATTATTGTCTGCAGGTTGGCATTCGCTGCATCGCCCACTGCCCAGGTCACAGATGGGGGTGTCGCCGTCACAGTCCGCATCGCCTTCACATGCCCTACAGGTAAATGTGTTTGGGTCACACGCAGGCGCATCACTCCCGCGGTCGCAGCCGCGGTGATCTACTGGCGAGCAAGCTTCGCATTGTCCTCGACGCGCACCATTGTCGATACAGGTGTCGAGGCCGTCGGGGGTAATACGGCAGTCGAGGTCACTTTCGCATGGTCCACAGGCGCCCTCGACCCCGCAGATGGGGGCTAATTCATCGCAGCCTGCCTGACTCGAAGGGTCGCACTCTTGACAGCGGCCGCGTACGCACTGTGTGCCTGGGTGATGCGTATCGCAGTCGGCATCAGCCACACAGCCTCTGCACGTCCCGCCATCACAAATAGGCTGGTCGCCATCGAGCCGACAGCCGACATCCTCAAACTCTTGGCACCCGGTGCAAGAGCCGGTGTCTTCGTCACATACAACCTGTGCAGCGACGGCCGGCTCAAGGCCGCGCTGGCATTGTGCGTCGTTGGTGCATGGGCCACACACCCGTGTCACGCCATTGCAGACTTGCGCGCCCGGTGTTGTACAGCCCGCGTTGTCGGACGGGTCACAAATCTCGCAGCGGCCAATGCCATTCACCGTTACGCACTGGTTGAGTGGGCTGTTGCGGTCGGCGAGTTGACACTCGGCATCTGCCGTACAGGCGTCGCAGGTTGCCTCCGCGTTGCAGATAGGAGTGTCGCTCGTGATGTCACAACCTCGACCGTCTCGATTGTCGCATTCGAGGCAACGACCGCGAACACAGAATTTACCGTTTGGGCACTCTTCTGCGCCATTCTCGAGACACCCTCGGCATCGATTATCGTCGCCGCAGATGGGTCTGTCAGATGACGGGCTGTCGGGGTCGCAGCCAATGTTTGTTCCGATTTGGCATTCTGCACAAAGGCCATTGGCCACATCACAAAAGATGGACTCTCTTAAGTCGCCCTCGACGCCTCGCCGACATTGCTCATCATTGCCACAAGCGATACAGGCTTGACCCCCACTGCACACGGGCTGGCTGATGTCATCGCAACCGGCGTTGTCAGTCACATCACAGACCTTGCACTGGCCATCGACACATTGGCCTCGATCGTCATACCGCAACGCGCACTCCGCGTCTGTGTCGCATGAGCGGCAAAAACCATCGAAGCCACAGATGCGGCCGGGCGCAGCTCCGTCGTCGCACCCTCGACCGGGAGTAGAGGGATCACATTCAAGGCAGCGGCCGCCTTCTGCGTTATCGGCT
>JBMHDS010000067.1:0-2514 GCA_049889275.1 Bradymonadia bacterium
TGAGCGCTCATCCGCCCTGTTGCTTGAGCTCGGCTTCGAGGTGCAGGACTTGAATGCTGTCGATCGTGTCGATGTCTATGTCGATGGCGCCGACGAAGCCACGCAAGACGGTTTTCTTATCAAAGGCGGTGGCGCTGCACTTACGCGCGAGAAGATTGCAGCCGCAAAAGCCAATGAATTTATTTGCATCGCCGACAGCAGTAAGTTGGTGAACACATTAGGCAGATTCCCCTTGCCGGTCGAGGTGATTCCCATGGCGCGCACCTTGGTCCGCGACGCACTCAATAGTCTAGGGGGCGATGCCGTGTGGCGTGAGGGTGTGGTCACCGACAACGGTAATATCATCCTCGATGTTCACGGACTCACCATCACCGACCCGCTCGAACTCGAATCCGTGATTAACAATATGACTGGCGTGGTCTGCAACGGCATCTTTGCGCATCGGCCTGCCGACAGCTTATTGATCAGCACATCCGATGGAGTGTCTACAATTTTGTGAGGCAATCTTTACCTTCACATTGACATATAAAGATATCTTTATATAGTTCCCCTCTAAACGAAACCGGGGGAAAGCCTGTGAGCTCGTACACGCTATTTACATCCGAATCCGTCTCGGAAGGACATCCGGATAAAGTGTCTGACCAAGTATCGGACGCCATTCTCGACCTTTATCTAACAAAGGATCCAAACGCACGTGTCGCGGTGGAAACGCTGGTCAAGACCGGCATGGCGGTTGTAGCTGGTGAAGTCACCTCCTCAGCGACAGTGACACCTGGGGAGATCGAGAACACCATCCGCAACGTGATCTGCGATATTGGCTACGACAGTTCGGACGTGTGTTTCGATGGCAATACCTGTGCCGTGATTAACGCGATTGGCCTCCAGTCTGCGGATATTGCGATGGGAACCCATGAGGCCGATGAGGCCAATCAGGGCGCAGGTGACCAAGGTCTCATGTTTGGCTACGCAGCCAACGAGACCGATACATTAATGCCAGCGCCGATTTACTACTCGCATCGCTTGGTTGAAAAACAGGCGGAGTTGCGCCGCTCGGGTGCTGCCGACTTCTTGCGCCCTGATGCGAAAAGCCAGATTTCAGTGCGCTACGAGGACGGCAAGCCTGTCGCAGTAGATGCGGTTGTTCTGTCCACGCAACACTCCCCTGACATCGAGCAGGAAGCGCTCAGGGCCTTTGTGAAACGCGAGATCATCGAGGCAGTGCTTCCAAGTGAGTGGCTCTCTGATGACACCCAATATCACATCAACCCGACCGGTCAGTTCATCATTGGTGGCCCAATGGGCGACTGCGGGCTTACGGGACGGAAGATCATTGTCGACACCTATGGCGGCATGGCGCGCCATGGTGGCGGTGCCTTCTCGGGCAAGGATCCGTCCAAAGTTGACCGCTCAGCTGCCTACGCCGGTCGATACGTCGCTAAAAACATCGTGGCTGCCGGGCTTGCTGATCGCTGCGAGATTCAGGTCTCGTACGCCATAGGGGTTGCGGAGCCTACATCTATTTCCATCGATACCTTCGGCACAGCTAAGGTCGCCGAGAGCACGATCATCAATCTGGTAAGAACGCACTTTGATCTTCGACCAAAAGGTCTTATCAATATGCTCGACCTGAAACGACCCATCTATCGCCCAACCGCGGCTTACGGCCACTTCGGCCGAGAGGAAGCCGACTTCACTTGGGAGCGAACGGACAAAGCCGATGCACTGCGCGCTGCGGCGGGACTTTAAGTAATTACGGCTTTAAGGAGGTTTTTATGACCACTGCCATCGATTTAGCAACCTTTTCTGACTACAAAGTCGCGGACATCACGCTCGCCGAGTGGGGCCGCCGTGAGCTGGCGATTGCAGAGACCGAGATGCCCGCGCTGATGACACTGCGCGAGCGTTTACGTGATGAGCAGCCCCTTGCAGGCGCGAAAATTCTCGGCTGCATTCACATGACCATTCAAACGGGTGTGCTGATTGAGACGCTGGTCGATTTGGGTGCCGAAGTCCGCTGGTCAAGCTGCAACATTTTCTCCACTCAGGATCATGCCGCCGCCGCCATTGCTGCCCGGGGTATTCCTGTTTTCGCATGGAAGGGCGAGACAGAGCCAGAGTACGAGTGGTGTATCGAGCAGACCATTCTGCAGGACGGTAAGCCCTGGGAAGCCAACATGATTCTCGATGATGGTGGCGACTTGACCGCCATGCTGCACGAGAAATACCCCGAGATGCTGGAGCGAATTCACGGCATCACGGAAGAGACGACCACAGGCGTGCATCGACTGTATGACATGCTCGAGGATGGATTGCTCAAAGTACCGGCCATCAACGTGAACGACGCCGTCACAAAGTCAAAAAACGACAATAAATACGGCTGCCGCCACAGTTTGAACGACGCGATTAAGCGTGGTCTCGACCACTTGCTGGCTGGTAAGCGCGCTTTGGTCCTGGGCTATGGAGATGTAGGCAAGGGGTCAGCGCAATCGCTTCGTCAAGAGGGCATGATTGTCC
>JBMHDS010000068.1:0-18054 GCA_049889275.1 Bradymonadia bacterium
ACCGGCGTTGCCTCCAGCAGCGCCTTCGGCTCCGGCAGCTCCGTTGCCTCCAGCACCGCCTTCGGCACCAGCACCGCCGTTACCTCCAGCACCGCCGTTGCCGCCAGCACCACCTTCGGCACCGGCACCGCCGTTGCCGCCAGCACCGCCTTCGGCACCAGCACCGCCGTTACCGCCAGCACCGCCGTTGCCGCCAGCACCACCTTCGGCACCGGCACCACCGTTACCGCCAGTACCGCCGTTAGCGCCAGCACCGCCTTCGGCACCGGCACCACCGTTACCGCCAGCACCGC
This sequence comes from Bradymonadia bacterium, assembly GCA_049889275.1. GTDB lineage: Bacteria > Myxococcota_A > Bradymonadia > UBA7976 > UBA1532 > UBA1532. The sequence goes on from JBMHDS010000068.1 coordinate 294, forward strand.
CTTCTGCACCGGCACCACCGCTGCCACCGTTACCGCCTGCGGCACCTGCACCTCCACCCGGGCTCGGGTCGTTGCTGAAGTCGCAACCGAATAAACCAAGCGCGATAAGACTCAAGACCACCATCAGCTTTTTCATTAATGCCCCCAAAAAGCAGGTCCGTAACATCGGACATTCTGCTGTTACTCATGCCAGCCTATCTGGAAATCACCCGTGGTCGCAAAGAAATATCGTCCGCGACCGAGCAGGCGCGGCCTGAGTTGAGGTGAGTTGTAGCGGTTATCCCGAAACACTTTTTCTTGCCGAGTGGCGTCCCCAGGTCGTCTCTCGCACTGGGTTCTTTTGGCCTGGGCTCTCTTGTCCACATTTTTGGGCTGAATGGTCTCACGTAATTCACTACACTTGTGCTCGCGAGGGCTCGAACCAGACCTGGTATGCTCTGTGCAGTGTGTCGGATCGAGAAAACGACGTGAAGGAGTGGACGGCACGTGAGGCTTGTTGAACATCAATGTCCTACGACGGGGGCTATTTTCAGAACGACACGGTGGGTACTTCTGAGCGCCGTGTTTCTCTTCACATTCAGCGGCTGCGTGAGTGGAGAGACGGATGAGAGTGGCGCAGGCGGCGCCGGATCCGAACTCATAACGGACTTTGCCATCGACAATTCTCGTGGGTCTCGTGACGGTGGAATCCGTGCCGACGGTTTTTCCGAGAACGACAGCGACACAGGCGTCGTGGCGCCCGATTATGAACTCGCCGCGCCCGTTTTACCCCGACTGACAGAGACCCAGTATCGCAATATTCTGGGCGCTGTTTTCGGCGACGACCTGCCGCCCATCACCCTATCGCCTGATACCAACCCCAATCTCTTCTACAGCATTGGCGCTGCACAAACTCAGATCGATGAAGTCGCCACCGAGCGCTATCTGCTGGCGGCATCGGCAGTCGTTGCGCACGTGTTGAGCCAACCGGGTCGTCTCGACGCTCTCATCGATTGTACGATCGAGTCGCCCGATGACGCCTGCGCGGCCTTTGGTATCGAGAGCCTAGGGCGACGGTTATTGCGGAGACCCCTCTCGCCTGCTGAGCTCACCCGATGGCTGGGCGTCGCCCGCGAGACTGCGGATGGTAACCCGATCCGCGGCTTTGGATTTGCCCTAATGGGCCTCTTGCAGACACCGCATTTCCTCTATCGAGTAGAGCTTGGTGAGCCGGATGGGTCCGGCGGGCTCCAGTATTCCCCTTACGAAATGGCCAGCCGCTTGGCTTTTCTCATCACCAACTCGGGGCCTGACGACGCGCTACTCGATGCCGCCGCCGCTGGCGAACTCCTCGATTCCGAGTCCATTGAGGCGCATGGCCGACGGCTCCTCGCCACGCCTTTGGCGCGGGAAGCGCACCAGGCGTTTTTTAGCCAGTTCCTCGATTTAAAGCGGATAGAGCAAGTGGACCGCGATCCGAGTTTGTACAGTGGTTTCACGCCTGATGTCCTACGCGCTATGAAGACCGAAGTAGAGCTCCTAGTTGACGATATTGTATATCGTAACCCCCGGGATATCCGCGGCCTCTTTTCTGAGCCGAGAGGTTACGTCAATCGCGATCTCGCCAACCTCTATGGTGTCGATGCCCCTCGCGCAACAGGTAGCACCTTTGTTCCCGTTGAGTTTGATCAGAACACGCCGCGTGCGGGCATTCTCACTTTGGGCGCATTCTTGACGATGAACGCCCATCAAACCGAGACGTCGCCAACGCTTCGAGGTAAATATATCCGCGAGCGGGTGTTCTGCCAGACGGTCCCTGCGCCACCCGATGACATCGATTTGAACTTGGAGCAGGGCGAGGAGGACCCCCCCACGTTGCGGGAGCGCTTAGAGCAACATCGCAACGACCCAGCCTGTGCGAACTGCCACAGCTTTATCGATCCACCCGGCATGCTGTTCGAGCACTACGATTCCGTTGGTCGATATCGTGAAGCCGTGGATGGCTATCCTGTCAACTCGACGGGCGACCTTGACGGTGTCCCAATGGATGACGCGATGGACCTCGCGGCTCACTTGGGTCAGTCAGATTCCGTGATGGATTGTATCGTGCAACAATATTACCGCCACGCCCAGGGTCGATTGGAAACCCCGGGTGAGCGCGCGATGTTACGCTACATGACAGCTGAGCTTGCACGGGATGAGAATGTTTTTGAAGCGCTCATACTGGGCATGATTCGAAACCCGATTTTTCGCCAGGTTGCACCGGTTGATGCGGAGGCCGGAGAATGAAAAGCAAATTGATTCATAGGCGCACTTTCCTTCGTGGCCTTGCAGGCGGTGCGGCCGTTGGCCTCGCTTTACCACCGCTGGAAGCCATGTTCACCGGTCGCAGTGCGCTCGCCAACCCGGTCGAAAATCAACCGTTTTTTGGTCTGTTTTTCTGGGCAAATGGGACCCCGTGGCATGCAAAGCATGGCCCTCAGCAAGCCGCCGCTGGTCACCCAGACCTTTGGACGCCGAGTCAGACCGGGCCTGGATTTGCGCCGTCACCCTTGTTGCAACCGTTGATGCCATACGCGCCTTCGGTGATCACGGGTCTCGAACCGCACACAGAGATCCCGCCAGTACCCGGCGGACAAGGCGATGGGCACATGCGCGGTTTCATGGTGGCTATGACGGGTGACCGCATTCGACCGGATGGTTTCAATCATGCGTCACACACGCTGACAGCTCTGCGAGAAAGCCTTGATCAGTTCGTGGCCAGGCGGCCTGAAATCAGCAGCCTGAGACTACCCTATCGCTCCGTTGAGGCAGGCGTCTCAAGGGCGCGTTTTCACGAATACGGTCATTGGAATGCCATCTCGTATAACGGACCCGACTCTATTAATTTACCGATCATGGAAGCAGGCCAACTCTACGATCGATTGTTTGGCCAGCCCATCGACAACAGCGCTGCGCGTCGTCGCAGTCTGCTGCTTGATGCGGTCCTCGATGACGCAAACTCACTGCGCCAGAGATTGGGGGCCCGTGACCGGATCAGGCTCGAGGCGCATCTTGACAACATTCGGGCACTACAGGCGCGCATCGACGCCGGGGCACCTGAATGTGTTGACCCCGGACGACCCAATGAAAGCGGCGAGCTGAGGAGCCAGACACGCCTGATGGCAAGGCTTATGGCGACGGCCGTTGACTGTGGTCTGACTCGCACCTTCTCGTTCATGCTGACATCACCTGCGACCACCCATGTGTTCAATAACTTGGGTGTCCCTGATGGTATGCACAAGACCTGTCACGACGGTCACTGGGAGCGTGTTCGGGCGATCACCGAATACCAGATGCAGGCGTTCGCGGATTTTCTCAGCGAGTTCGACATCGCCCGTCCTGATGGGTCGACTCTACTCGACCACGGCTGTATCTATGGCACGTCCGAATATGGTGAGGGTTGGCAGCACAGTGTGAAAGAGTTGCCCGTCGTGATGGTCGGACGCGCGGGCGGCAGGCTCAGACCCGGCATTCATGTTCGCCAGGAAGGCGGAAACCTGGCCCGCGCTCAGCTCACCGCGCTTCGCGCCCTTGGGCTCGATGTGGAGCAGTTCGGATGGAATGGTGCGCAGACCAGCGATCCTTTCGCGGAGCTGCTCGCGTGAGAGTGAGTCTATTCGCTTTGCTGCTTATGGCGACCGGTTGCGCTGATGCGACAGACGATACCGCCGAAGCGAGCTCTTTAAATGTACCGAGCTTGCCTTCGCAGAATGATTTCGGTGTCGCTGAGCGCATTGACGGACGGGTGGAGAGCGCTGATGCGGCTGCTGTGGCAGATGCGATGTCGGTTCGCCCCGATGCGGAGATTCAAATCGACAGCGGAATAGAGAACTGTGCGCCCTCGGAGCGCCTCTGTGGCCGACTATGTGTGAGTACAGCTACAGACGTCGAGAACTGCGGTGCGTGTGGGATTACATGTATCGTGCCCAATGGCAGCCCGCGATGCTCAAATGGTCTGTGCGCGATCGACACTTGTACCCCGCCCTTTGAAGATCGAGACGGAGACGCTGATAACGGATGCGAATATGTGGACATGTGTGAAGCCGGGGCGCCTTGCGATACGGCATGCGGCACGGTCGGTCAGATCGCATGCGACGGTGGCGATGGAAGCTGCGTGCCTCCAGCTGAGGTGTGTAATGGCGTCGATGACAACTGTAATGGTCGCTGTGATGAGGGCACACCGGCGGACTGTCGAGTCGCCATTGGGCGCACATATGGGCCAGACGGACATGCTTACTCCGACGATGTCCGACCTCTCGTCGACGATGGATTCCGAGTTGAATCCGGTGAATATTTCTTCCTCTATCAGAACCCGAGTCAGGGCATGCGCCCCGTTCATTTGTGCAGAAAGCCCGATGGGAGCTACTTGTTGAGCTCAGATAATGACTGCAGTATCGGCCGCGCGCCGCGGCGAACCATCGGGTTCTGGTCGCCGAGCCCCCTGTGTAACTCTCAGCCGCTATACCGTTTGTACAAGCAAGATATTAACAACCACTTCTACACCTTAAGTGCCGCGGAGCGCGACCGCGCCATCAACGAGCTGGGGTACCAATCGGAAGGGATCGCGGGTTATGTGTGGCGCAGTCGTTAGGTGAGAACAAAACGGGCGACCATGAGCGAAACACTGTCTCTGCCCTAAGGTGTTGTGAAGCCCATGGTGGTGCAGTGTACGGCGCCGCCCAATTGGATGACCGCCTCCGACTCGATGGCTCGAACCTCATAGCCGGCCGGCAACACTCTGCGGTAAATCTCTAAAGCTTGATCTTCATAACGTCGGTCGCCCGCGTACGTCGGGACGAGGACACGATTGTTGACCATGAGACTATTCGTGTACGACCGATAAACGCCGCCTGCACCATAGGGCATCGGCATGCGAACGACCTCAAGGGGCCATCCGCGCGCACCTGCAAAGCGTTCGAGCCGCTCCACGTTCTCGTCGAGAATGGCGGCATTCACCGGGTCGAAGCGATCATATTCGCCGACCAATATCAGATTCGCCGACAGAAACTTGGCAAACATGTCCACATGCCCAGTGCCTTCTCCCTCCAGCCGTTGAAGTACCACAGTCTCCTCGCAGCCATAGTAGTTCTTTTGGATGTTTTGGAGCTCCTGGGGTGTTAGGCTTGGATTCTCCTGCAATAGCCAGTTGGTCACCACACAAAAGCCCTGTCCATTGGACATAAAATTGCCGCCCTCGGTCGCGACCCCTGGTCGGTATACGTCTGTATTGAAAAAGCGCCCCATCAGCGTGGGGATAGCGTCGTCCCGTCGCCTTTGCCGATAATATTGCGCATCAATAAAATTTGGCGTGCCATCTTCGTCGACAACGGTGACCGGCCCAAAATCGCGGGTCCAAAAACTCTCATGTGGAAACTCGAAGAAGTTGAGGTTGGTTGTGTCTACACCAAATTGTGTCAGGACATTACGCACCAGGGTGCTCTCACCGTCATCCCATGTGATGACCCATACATCCGCTTCCTCAAGACTTGCGGCGATCAAATCCACCATGAAGCGGGCGAGACCCCGGTTCCACGCGACCAGCACGCCACTTGTCTCTTCGAACTCGCCGAGTGCCCTCACAGCCCTTGGAGGCGGCGGCGTGGTTCCAAAAATGTCGCTGTAGCGACCGCGAACGTCGAAACGGTCGAACTTACCTTCCTCGCGCTCTTTGCCGCTCTCAGCCTTCGGCCGCTGTTCGTCCCTGACGGGTATGGGTAGTCCATCGACGTTTGTTGGTTTTACCACTGTGCCCGCTTCATCGCTGCTGTGTAGGAGGAGCAGTGGGGCCTCAATCCCTTGTTCAGGTTGGCATGCTGTGGTCGCGCAGAGCATGACGAGGATGAGAAAGAAGCGTTTTGGAGAATTTGTCACAGCTGACCCCTAGGTATTTTTGCGACCAAGGAGCAGCTATCCGCGGGTGTGGTTACAAGATGTCTACCGTTTGGTAGATTTATTTTTAAAAGGTGAGAAAATGCGGGGGGTTGAGGTTTTCGGAAACGTTAATTTCTTCGGCGATTCCTCATCAGTGTAAGGCCCATCAGAACGAAAAATAAGGTCACTGGGCTTGAACGACCCGTGGTCGAACAGCCGCCGTCATCAGTGGCATCGGTGCTCGCCATAGTTGCATCGCCAGAGACGCCAGCATCTTGCGATGTGCTGCCGCCTTGACCGCCAGCGCCGCCTTCGCCGCCTTCGCCGCCCTCGCCGCCTTCACCGCCTTCACCGCCCTCGCCGCCTTCACCGCCTTCGGCACCTGCACCGCCTTCGCCGCCAGCACCGCCTTCGCCACCAGCACCGCCTATGCCGGCATCGCTGGGCACGACCACCGCCATGTCAGGCTCAGGCAGAGCCATGTCAATGGGGTCAACAGGCGCCATATCAACAGGGTCGACCACGCTCATGTCAGGCTCAGGCAGGGCCATGTCAGGCTCAGGCAGGGCCATGTCAGGCTCAGGCAGGGCCATGTCAGGTTCGACTACGCCCATATCCATTTCGACCATCTGAGCGCGCGGTATGTCGTTCGCATCCCAGGGGCGTGATGTCGAGCCACCAGGTAAGCGGCTACCGGGTCGCCATTGACATGTGGGGTCGCCCAATTCGACACCGTTTGAGAAGCCGTCATCATCACTGTCCAGTCGGCAAATACCTGCCCATGTTCGGCCGTTTGCTCGGTATGCGCGGCCGACGACGTTGCGCAGTCCACCACCGCGGGGGTTCACGTGGCACGTTGAGCAATTATATGGGGTGGGAATCGTATCCACGAAGCCCGGAAATGCTTCGGCTGCAGTGAGCAAGCACAGCGTTGAGACCACAGTAAACAAAGACTTCATAGTGTACCTCCTACAGAACGGGCCAGACACTACTCGCTTGTGACCAGCCGGTCCAGTCTGACATGCAATTTATATCTGTTCGCTCGCGTTTAAATCGAGTTTGCTATTGTCGAGGCGAGCCTTGGCCCACATACTGTCTGATGGGGGACTATGTTCGATGGGGCGACTGTGACTGATATCTTGGCCGGCCAGTATCGAATCCTTGAGCGCATCGCGCTCGGGGGGATGGGGGCGGTTCACCGGGCTGAAGGGTGCTCCGGTCGGCTCGACGGGCAACCTTTGGTCATTAAATCGCTCCTCACTCTGCGTCAATCTGATGCTTCGGCGCGACATGCATTCCGTGAAGAGGCCCGTATTCTGTCGATGATGTCCCACGAGAATATCGTGCGGGTGTTCGATTTTCTGGATGCCGGCGACAACCTTTACCTGGTGATGGAGTTTATCGCCGGCGATACCTTGTCGCAGCTCAATCGGCGCTGTGCTGCTGCCGACTTATTGATGCCGCTTCCGCTTGTGCTTCGCATCGGCATCGACGCTGCTCGCGCGTTACATCATGCCCATATGCTGGTAGACCCAAATGGTCAGCATTTGAGGGTGGTGCATCGCGACGTCAGTCCACAGAATATCATGCTCGACCGTGCTGGGCAGGTGAAGGTGCTGGACTTTGGCATCGCTCAGTCTGTGGAGCACCGGTACGTGACCGGGGTCAAACGAATCAAAGGCAAAGCGCCTTACTTGAGCCCCGAGCAACTCCGCGCTGATGGCCTCGATGCGCGCTCTGACCAGTTCTCTCTAGGGATTGTTCTGTTTGAGTTGCTGACGAACCGGCACCTGTTCGCGCGCGAAGACTTGATTTCTACGATGAAACAGATTGAGGCGCTTCAAATCCCGCAGATCCATCGCTTACGCCCAGAAGTAACAAGTGAAATATCGGCAGTCATTCAGCGGGCGCTCAGCCGTGAACCTGATGCACGTTACGACTCGTGTATGGCATTCGCTGATGCTTTGGAGGAGGCAAGCCCAGGCGCTCTCGAGGGGGTGATCACCGACGACTATGCAGCGTGGCGTAGCCAGCTTGCAGGACAGACAGCGGACCTCGTCAAACCGCCGAAGCTGTTGCCGATTAATGAAGGCAATGAGCGTGCTCTAATCCCGCGCTCTCAAAGACAAGATGTCGGTGAACGCGATCTTGGGCAGACCGCCGTCGATGTGACCAGCCCCTGGGCAGGGGAAGAGCAGACGTTGGTTGACGGGCAGTGGCCTTTGATGTCAGGGACAGACGCTGGTCTCGACTCAGCAGTTGGCAACTTTTTTGGCCGTGAAGAAGATTTACGGGCCATCAGCCGGCAGTTAGATCGGGGTACTCGATTGCTCAGCATTTTGGGCCCAGGCGGCGTTGGAAAGACCCGGCTGAGCCTCGAAATTGCGTCCCGTGTCTCTAGAAGTCAATTTGGGTCGGTGCACTTCTGCGACCTCAGCTATGCGCGCACGGCTGACGACATCGTCACAAGAGTGCTGCAGGATCTCGAGCTTGTTCTGATCGAAGGTGTGGCCGGTGATGCACTGGCCCTCGCGCTCAGTCAGAGACAGAATATGCTCGTCGTTATCGATAATGTAGAACAAGTCGCTCAGCCCATGAAGGCGCTCCTCGCGCGGTGGACGGCCATTGCACCTCAAGTGACCTTTTTACTCACCAGCCGGGTTCGCATCGGTCTGAAAAACGAGGTCTTACACCGTCTCGATGCTTTGCCACTGACAGACGCGATGTCCTTGTTCATGGCGAGAGCGCAGCAGGCAGCGCCGCTGGCCACTCTAGACGCCGAACTCCTGCAAGCATACGCCAGCCTGATCGCGCAAAAGGTGGATCGTCTGCCCCTTGCAATCGAGTTGGCGGCCGCTCGTATTCGGACCCACTCGCTCCAGGATATCCACGATCAACTCGATGACCGTTTCAGTCTTCTGTACGACCGCGACGGGCAACGTCCAGAGCGGCAATCATCGCTCTACGCGGCTATCGAATGGTCCTGGGACCTGCTCGAGCGCGCGACCCAGGAGACGTTTTTGCAGCTCGCTGTTTTCAAGACGAGCTTTACGTTGACCGCTGCAAGGGCCGTTGTAGGGTTTGAGGGATATGAAGCTGGCGCGATGGGTCTACCGGGGCATCTCTCGGTCTTGGTGGAGCATAGCCTCGTGCGTAAATTGGGCATCGTGGAAGGTGAGAGCCGGTACGGATTCCTCGAATCGATTAGACATTTCGCAGAGACAAAACAGAACGATAAGTGGCCGATTGCGCGGTCTCGACACCTCGCTTACTTTGCACAGCGAGGTACCTCGGATCGTCTTCGGGCTTTAGATTTTTCGGGTGGTCACGAGCTTGTCCGTCGATGGCGCCACGATCTTGACAATTACAGCGCGGCTGCAAGTTATGGTCTCTCACAGGGGTTGTACGACGACGCAGCGTCCGTTGCGCTCGTCTATCTCACGACCTGTAAGTTTATGCACTTACCCGCCGTTGGTCTGGCTTTGCTCGATGATGACATCACCAGTTTGTGCAGTGGGGAGTTACGGCTAAAGCTCGGACTCTTGGAGGCAGAGTTGAGCATCCTGATGGGAGATGCCGCGCGATGTCACGAACGATTGAAGGCGATCATGGCAGAGCCTTTGCCGGCCGACCAAGAGGTCTTGTCACTCAAGGCCGAATTTCTCGCGCTTCAACAAAATGTCGATCAGTTAGAGTTTGGCGTGCGTAGAGAACGATTGCTTGCTTTGGAAGCACGAGCCCGCGAGATCGACGCCATCGTTATTGAATGTGATGCACGCCTTTTTCGGGCCTGGAATCAAACCGATATGGACCAGATGCTCGGAGAATGCCGAGCTGTGGAAGCTCGATGTCAGGCGCATCGGTTGGAGTGGCTTGAGGTCTCATGCAAAAACTATATCGGCATGACCCTCTATCGGCTTGGGCGGTACGAGGAGGCTGCGCAAACACTGCAAAATGTCGCATTAACCTCCCAAGAATACGGCATGGAGCGTTGGGAGATCGGTGCGATCGGTAACCTCGGGTCGGTCTTTAAGGAGCAGGGGCGATATCAAGATGCCCAGGCGAATTATCTCAAGACGCTGAGTTTAGCAGAGCAGTATGGCAGCCCTCGGTTGACGGCCGTATTCCTAACCAATCTGAGTGAACTCGCACGGGTCAGACACGATCTGCGAGCCGCTCGGACCTATGGCGTGCGTGCCGTGCAGCTCGCAGCAAAGTTGGAACTCGCGTACCTCGTTGCCATCACAACCGGCAATCTTGGCTACGTGCTCGCCCTGGATGGCGACGTTGATGAAGGCGTTGTGAAACTACAGGGGGCCATTGAGCAGATGAGGATGCTCGCACCACACTACGCGGCGGTCTATGAGGCCCGGCTCGCCCATATCTGCGCGAGTCAAAATCGCATGGATGACGCAGACACGCTGCTTTTGAAGGCGCTTGAATGTGTTGACACAGCATCGCTTAACATCGAGACCGCCGAGATCTGTTTGCACTTTATGCATGTCAGCAGCGCTGGCGGGCGTTGGCGAGAGTTCAATGGTATGCGTCAATGCTTAGCATCGTATTTTGAGTCACGAGGGTCACCATCTTCGGGGCCCTTGTATGAGGCATATCTCGTGGCGACGCGTTCCTTTGCCATTCACGCGGGCTCTGACCCATGAGCAGAGAGTGTGCAAAGCGGCGCCGCTGGCTGCTACGATTACATGACGCTGAGGGCGTGCTGTCAGAGCCCATAATGCGTCCATAGATTGCGTTAAAAGAAATAGGATGAGGGCTTATGTACGCACCGACGACACGACCATATTTGAAGCGGCTGACCGGCATGATTGTTGGGCTTGCGTTCATCACGTATGGATGTCAACGACCTTTGCCAAAACCAACCGCGTTCTCTCATAAGGACAACGTCCAAGAAAAGATCGCTGGGCAGCTGCTGCTCAAGAAGGAGTGGCAGGACAAACGGGGCGCTCATGTAGCAGTCTTTGCGACGGAAGAAACATCCGATAACTCCGTATGGCTGACCATTGAACATCACCTCGCAGCTGGGACAAAGCTGAGTCGGCTACATCGGATTCGAGACGGTGTGAAAGCGTGCTTTGCCGATAATGTGACCTCATTGTTGCAGCCCTCGGTGACGCTCGAAGATCACGATGGTGACGGTAACAAGGCGTTAAGCTTCATTTATTATCGGGGGTGTGTGAGCGATGTTAGCCCCTACGATGCCGTGTTGCTTATTCTCGACGGTGAGCGTCAATATCGCGTTGAGGGGCGGGTTCCCTTTGAGTTCGATCCATCTACACATTCGGACGAATTTCTAATCGATAGCGGGGTGGGGAGTTGGCCGAGGGTATTCAGGGAACACGCCAAGGCACTGTGGGCACGGCATGCTAAATCCGTCTATTCGAACCGAGAAGGGCTCAAGTGATAGGTCGTCGTCGCTGTGGATATGCACGCGTGTTTCGATGCTTGCGGTCATGCGCTGCCCTTGCTTGCTTGGCTTCGGTCACACCCGGGTCAAAATGTTGCGGATCGATTATGAACGGTCGTATCTTTCTGTCGTAACTCTCGACAGGACACACGTACACTATGTGGTATCGGTACATGTTAGCGCTTTTTCTCGTCTTCACTATGGGCACTTCGGTCGCGCGTGCACAGCCGGCCGACCAGGCCGAGATAACGACGAGCGTGAAGTTTGAAGCACTTGCTCCGCTCAGTGACGTAGAACAGAAAGCTTACGCGACCATTGAAGCCGACCCACCACCAAAGGCCATCACGCGGAACGCGCATTATATCGTGAGCGATGAACGCGAGCACTACCTTCTTCGCGAGCAAGTTAAGGGCATTGGCGGTGCTTACATCGGTGTTGGGACCAATCAAAACTACGAGTTTATTGGCTGGGCCCGCTCAGAGATTGTGTTCTTACTCGACTTTGACCAGTTGATAGTCGACTTGCATGGCGCATATGAAGTGGCATTCTTGAATGCGCAAACACCAAAGGCATTCGTTGAGTTTTGGTCACCTCAGAATCGGTCCCGGTTTGAATCTCTGATCGAGGCACGATTTACGGAAACATCGAAACGTGATGCCGTGTTGCATGCATTCAAGAAATCTAGGCATCGAACCTTCTCGAAGCTCAAGACGGTGCGTCATAGACACCGCCGTCGACGAGTAAAGAGTTATTTGAATACACAGGCGCAGTATGACTATGTTTCGCAACTTTGGCGAGTCGGGCGTATCTTTCCCGTGCGCGGGGACCTCACGGCGACGACGACGATGCGGCAAATCGCTGAACGCTTAGGTCATCATGACCGTAAGTTAGGATTACTCTATCTGTCTAATTGCGAACAATATTTCGCCGAATTACCACCCGCCTACCGAGCAAATATCATCCGCCTTCCGACCGATGAGCGTTCTTTAATTCTGAGGACCCGCCCTTGGCTCGAGAAGCTCGACCGCACGGGCGCCGACAAGTCGATGCCGCGAACATGCGCCAATTGCAAAACGCGAGGACGGTTAAACTACACCTACATGTATCAGACATTCGGGCATTTTAAGGCATGGGTTGAGCATCCCAATACGGATTCTGTGTGGCGGATGATTTCAAAGCGTAAAACCCGGATCAAGAACCGTGCCTATCATCTCCAGCGGCTGCCCAAAAAGCGATAGGTGCGATACCGGCGTTCGTGATACGTGGTTGGGCGCGTTTGCCTAACTCACCATGCAAATTGACTCCCCGTAGCTGTTGCGCTCCATTATCGATCACTCTCCTATTTGGTCGCGCGCGTTGGTATTTCCGTGAGGAATTCATACCCAGCCTATATGATGGGTTAAAGATGTCATCGAGGTCTCATTGAACCCATTCCCATTTCAAATTGACCGAGTGCTCGGGCACGGGGCCACCGCGACTGTATGGCTTGGAGCGCATCAACAGAGCCAGCGTCGGGTGGCCATTAAGATCTTGGGTGCCGATATGGGCGAGAGTGGGGAGCAGGCCGCTTCACTTTTGCAAGAGACCCGTTTAGTCGCACGTGTTGCTCACCCAAATACATTACACGTCTATGGGTACGGCCGGCTGAGTGAGCCGCTCGAATTTGAGAGCCGTATCGTCGCACAGGCGGGGCAGTGTTTTATCGTTTCTGAGTATGTGTCCGGCGGTACGCTGAGTGAACGGATGGGAAAGATTGCATGGCCCGAAATATATCGACTTTGCCGTGATATGCTCTCCGGCTTATCCCGCGTTCATGCTCACGGCATCGTCCACCGTGATTTGAAGCCCGCAAACGTTCTGGTGTCTACTCGCGGCGCTGTGCTCGCGGATTTCGGCATTGCGAGACGCACGCGGCGTGGTGAATACACCGACGAGATTGGGATGCGCGGTACACCAAGCTATATGGCACCGGAGCAAGCAACTTCGCGAACCCATCTATACGGGCCGTGGACCGATCTATACTCTCTCGGCTGCATCACACATGCATTGATAACAGGTCGGCCGCCTTACGTTGCTAAGACCTGGATAGACCTGATTTGTTGTCATCGGGATGCTCCGATTCCTCAGCTGGAGGGTGCATTTGATGTTCCAGAAGGTTTCGATGCATGGTTTTCACGTTTGCTCGCCAAATCGACCCATGAGCGATTCCAGCGCGCATCCGAAGCAAGGCGGTTTCTCGATGCCCTGGCGTCTGATATCTTTGTCGAAGAACAGGGCTCTACGGTCAACTTAGAACCATCGACGGTGAGTGCCAATGCAGCATCGGATACCGACATGACCCTTGTCGGTGCTTTGCCATCGACCATACCGCAGGTCTCCGTATCGACGAATGGATTACCGAGCATTAATCGTGCTCATTTATCTCTTGAAATGCCCGATCTTGATGCCTGGAATACCGACGCATTGCAGGGGTTGGGTCGGGCGATGATCGTTTTCGAGGACAATCGGTTGTACGGTCGTTCGAACGAACAACTCTGGTTGTGGAATCAGTTTTCAAAGTCAATTAAGGATGGTCAGACGCGTGTCGTTACGGTGCGCGGTGCGGCCGGTATAGGCAAGACGGCGCTGTGTGAATGGCTTAAGGCGTCGGGACATGAGTATGCGGACGCCATGGGAATCACCGTCGACAATACGCAATACGACGGCACAACTTTGCTGCCATTGATTCGCGCCTTTGGTGATTTCCTTAAGCTTGAAAGTTTTGATGAGGAGACCTATTCCGCGGTCATCGCGGAGCAGCTTGCACTGCCGGCTGACGATCCGCTGGTCACCGATTTTGCCGATGTATTTCATGCCGAGCAAACTCAAGATACCACCACGTTGAGCCAGACGATGCATAGTCTCGTTGAGCGGCGCGGCGTCCTGGTCAGGATGCTTGCTTATTTGGCAGAACGTCGTCCGTTTATCATATTTGTCGACGACGCCCATTGGGCGTCCGGTACCCTCACGCTCCTCGACCATTATGGCGCCAACCATAACAATCCGGCCGTATTCGTTGTGCTGGCGCGCGAAGACGATGTGGCGCTGATACAAACACAATTCGATGAGCAAATATTAGATGTGAAGGCGCTGCCCATCAGTGCTGCCTATGACTGGGTGTCTGCTGCATTGCCTGCGGACGGGATTGATATCGAGCGTGTGCTCGATGCGGGTGCAGGGAGTCCCCTTCACCTTAAACTTATGATCCTCGAATATCTCGCTGATGAGTCGGTTGACGTCGGCGGGACCGCGTTGTCGATTCGCGGACTCGCTCAGCGTTACTTTGAAAGACAATTACTCCAGCTCTCGCCAGCGGCGATGACAGCGCTTGATTGCCTTGCCGTGCTCGGCTCCAAGGTTCTTGTGAACGAGTGGACGCTGATGATGGATGCTCTTGGCTACAGCTTAAGCGATGTTCAGGCGAGCATGGACGCGCTCTTGGACTTGCAGCTCGTCTCCGCACCGCATGAAAACAGACTCGTTTTTACCCAACGGGTGTACCAATCGGTTCGGACTGAACAGCTCATCGCGCTCAACAAGTTCGACACGCTTAATCGGGTGGCAGCAGAAACGCTTGCGACGTGTCCAAATCCCCCCAACACACGGATTGCTGTCCACTACGAACACGCTCAAGACTGGGGCCAGGCATCCGATTATTGGTTCAACTCGGCATTGACGTTTAGAGAAATGAGCGATTATGGCAACTGCGCCTGGGCGCTGATTCACGCTGCGCGAGCACTGAAGCGTCTTGGCGCCAACCGTGATTCTACGGACTGGTGTAAGATACGAGTTCACTGGGCGCTGAAT
The DNA here is from genome assembly GCA_049889275.1 of Bradymonadia bacterium. Taxonomy (GTDB): domain Bacteria; phylum Myxococcota_A; class Bradymonadia; order UBA7976; family UBA1532; genus UBA1532. The sequence goes on from JBMHDS010000068.1 coordinate 15,457, forward strand.
TGTCGAATCAGAGGGAACAGTAAAAAAGCATTTGCTCATGTCGAGCGTGCTTGGCGCATATTAGAACCCCAGAGAGACCATCGCCTCAGACCCTATGCACTGCTCGAACGTGGACGAATTATCCGCATTTTAAAGGGGGTGCGTGCCTGCGTTCCCATCCTCGAAGAGGCGCGATTGTCCCTCGCGGAATCCGCGGCCATGTCGTTGCGCAATAACATCGAGTTAAGTCTTGTGGACGCCTATCTACAGGTGCAGATGAACGAGAAAGCGGCGGTGCTTATCGCCGCGCTTGTCAAGCGCGCTGAGCGTGGTTATGCGGACTGGGCGGTGAGGGACCGCATCTCCCTGTTGGACAGGCGGTCCAGGCTGGCGACGCTCATGAAACAGGACTATCTGGCCCTCGACTATGCACTTGATTCGCTGGAACTCTGTGACCACAGCGTGTCCAAGGTGAGCCGGGCAAACCAAGAGAACACGGTGGGGGAGAACTACCGTCGTCTTGGACATGTTGAGAAGGCGGTCGAATATTATCAGCGCAGTTATGAGACTCTGAAAGCTTTTGATAGTATCGAACTCAATTTGCCTCATTACAATATGGCGCTCACGTATTTCGAAGCAGGACAGCTCGATGCAGCCAACGATGCCATCGAGTTCAGCCTGTCACTGCCACACAGGTGTGGCATTGATATGCTACGTTTGTTTCGGACAGGCTTTGGCGTGATCGGCTTATACCGTGGAGACACTCAGAGATTCGATGAGGTCCGTGCAGACCTGCTCGGTCTGTGGCACAAAACTTTTGCTCGACCTGACCTAGCGGCTTGGTGTTTACCGGCGATCGCATACTGTGTCGAACGCGCCGATAAATCACGTGCACAGCTCCTTTTAGATTTGATGGATTCTGTCATGCACGGGGGGGCTGGTGATACCGACATAGATTCACAACTCCAGCGCCTCGCGCAACAAGTCAGCCAGTTACCAGATTGACATAGATCTCGCCGAATATAGATATTTCAAGCGGACAGCTGGCGATTCTCAAAAAAAGCACCCCCCGTCAGGTCACGGTTCAGGTCCCGCTCGTATCTACTGGCATGCAGTCTCGTGCCTGGAGGTCAACCGACTATGCGTCCACTCTCTCTTCTGTTTATTTTGCTGGTTGTTGCTCTGGCTTGTGATGAAACCGAGCCCGGACGAAGCGAAGCAAGATTAGGCGATAGTCAATCCCCCCGTGGTGCGGTGAACACCGATTCTATTCCTCCTGACGACATCGCGCCCTTGGACATGGGCAGAGGTTTGGCGGTGGATGCGGGCCCTCTTGATGCGCGCAACATCACGGACGTCGGCATCGCCATGGACATAAGCCGTGATGAATCGGGGCCGCCACCTCGCCTCATTCCAGGCGATGAAAGCCAACAAACCTTTGTCAATTTGTCCGCGCTGATCGCTGATAATCCGAGCAAGCGTCGTTATGGCATCGCGGTCACCGACCTTGACCTCGATGGTGACTTTGAAGCGGTCGTGACTGGCTACGGAGGTGCGAATGAGGTGATAGACTGGCGTGGAGATGGGTTCGTTGATGTTGCGCCAGCGGGCATCAAGGACGCCGAGCGGCGTGCCATCGGGGTTGCAGCATGCGACCTCGATGGAGATGGCCGCGAAGAGCTCTACTTCCTGAACGTGGATCGTTTTGGGGGACTCGGTGAAGTATCTGACCGTTTGTATCAGCGCGATGGTCGGGGCGGTTGGTTCGACGTGTTTGAGCAAGCGAGTAATCGGGAACAGGTAAACCAGTTTTCGGGGCGGTCAGTGGCATGCCTCGACCGAATGGGTACTGGGCGTTACGGCGTTTTTGTCGCTAATTATGGTGGTCCGATGAAGTTGTTTGAACTCTCTGCTGAGGGGGTTCTGCGGGACAATGCAAGCGCTGCAAATATGGCACTCACTACGGGCGGTCGCAGCCTGGTCGTATTGCCCGGTCCAATGGGTCTTGACGTGTTTGCCGGTAATGAAAACGGGCCGAACTTCTTTTTCGAGGCGCTTGGTGATGGGCGCTATGTTGAGCGAGCGGCCGAGTATGGCATCGATGACCGCCGTGAAACGGTGCGTGGCGTGACACTACTCGACGCAAACGGGGATGGCTTACTCGACCTTCTCTATGGTAATTGGGAGGGACCGCACCGCCTTTTTCTTAGAAATCAGGACAGGACATTCACCGATGTCATGTCCGAGAGCGCAGCCCGACCCTCTCGTATTCGAAGCGTCATCGCGGCAGATTTCGACAATGATGGGTTCGAGGAAGTCTTCTTCAACAATATTGGGGAACCGAATCGCTTATTTCGCTCCACCGATGGCCGCCTGGTTGAGATCGACATCGGCGCTGCGTTGGAACCTGATGGGCTGGGTACGGGAGCGGCTGTCCTTGATATGGATGAGGACGGTCGACTGGAGCTACTGGTCGCTCATGGGGAGTCCGGTTCGCAACCTCTGTCTATTTTTCGTTGGGGCAAGAATAACAACAATTTTCTTCGTATTTCACCTCAGACTCGAACCGGAGGGCCCGCACGCGGTGCACGTGTGATACTCGAAATGAATGATGGGCGT
>JBMHDS010000069.1:0-3470 GCA_049889275.1 Bradymonadia bacterium
CGCCATCGCGTCGGATCGTAACTGGATAAAATGATCGTCATCTCAGAGCCTAAGCGGGTCACTCTGACGACCACCTCGCCTGCATCAGCCGGACCGTATTGGCCTACGATGTGAAGCTCGGTTTGATCAGCGCACTGACCGACATTCGATGTGGGCTGGTAGCCACCATCGCCACAAGTTGCCTGAACGTTCAGAGTCGGACGTCCCTCGAGACAGCCACAGAGCCCACCATCAACGAGATCGTCAACCTCGCCGTTGCAATCATCGTCTACGCTGTTACAACGCTCTTCTCGCGGCTCATAGGTGGCCTCGCAGACATAGGCACCGAGCTCGCAGACCCGCGTTCCGTCTGCGCAAATGCCTAATTCACCTGTGTCGCAGGCATCTCCACCTAAATTCTCATCGGCGAGACCATCACAGTCATTGTCGGCCTCATCGCAGACTTCTTCGGTGGGCTCAATGGTCTGCTCACAGATAAGCTCACCGCCGGCGCAGGTCAACGCGCCGTAATTACAAGCGCCCGGCAGATTCATAGTGCAGCCATCACCGATCTCGGGGTCGGACTCATCGATGCGACCATCGCAGTCATCGTCTACACCATTGCAGACGTCTTGCGCGGGTGTACATCGCTCATTGTCGGCATCGGTGGCGGCGTCCATCGGTCCCGCATCTGGCTCGGGCTCATCACCCGCGTCCTTGGCAGGATTGATCTCTCGACGACCACGGCCTGTATCTGGCATGGCTGCTGCCTGCTCATCGTCGTTACCCGGGTCATTGGACGCTGTCTCAGCACAGCCCACTACGAGGGCGATGCTCATCAAATTTGTGATCTTTGCATGCTTCCAAGTCGACATATCGCTCAATCCTCCAAAAAGATGATGTCGAGGACCACGCTGAATTAAGCGTGGATTCATGGCCGATTCGCGACGTATTTTATACACCGCCGCCGTTGGGCGGCTCGGAACCTACAGGTTTTAAATTTAAATATCTACCAAAAGTTAGTTTTTCTTTTCGAGACTGAGAGAAGGGTGTATAGCGCGCTGCATACAGCGGGATATTTTGAACGTCGGTGATGGAGTTAATGCGTGATGTTTAGACCACTGCTCAAGAGCGCTCTTCTGCTTTGTTGGTGCGTCTGCGGGTGCGACAATGCGAGTCCCTCAGATGGCGGGGGCATGACCGTTGTGGTTGTGGACGAGGATGGCGGCACGGACACCGGCTCCGATGCGGGGATGAATCCTGAAATACAGGATATGTCCATCGGCGCGAGTACTGATATGGGTCGTGACACCGGTATGGCCGTTGGTGGAACAGACGTCGGTGTGTTGTCTGAGTGGATGCCGCCGCCGCCCATTAACCGATACTCTTTTGCGGCATTCGAAGAGTGGGCTGCCCCCATCGAAGATGTTTTGACCGCAGGGCAGCTGGCTTTTGGTGCTGATTTTTCTCGAAGCATCTCAGATCTAATGGCCTTCGAGGGCCGGATGTGGGTCGGTTACGGTGACGCAAACGTCAACCTCGGCGGCGTCGTGCCCATCACGTTTCGATATTTTGAGTCGGCCGACACGATTGAAGCCTCCTTAGGCCTCGTGAGTGGCGAGGAGCAAATCGACCGGTTTCGGGTGCTCGACGATACCCTATGGATGCCTGGTGTTGACTCATTGGGCAGCGACGAACAGCGACATTTTCCCGCTGTAGGTGGAAATATGTATACCTACGGAGATGGCGCCTGGCGGAAACATCCAACGGTGCCTGGTGGCGAACACGTTCATGATGTCGCGGCCTGGGGTGGTGTTGCATGGGCGGTCGGCTCCGGGGCGGATGACCGGCCCGAGTTCGAGGCAGGCCAAATACATCGATATCTATGGCGAAGCCTCGATCAGGGGCGCAGTTGGATGACCATTCACCGAGAACCTTTCCCAACCCCCGGCAGCGGCGACACACGCTGGGTCAGTCTGTTGCCTCAGCAAGACAACCTCTACCTCTTCGGTTATGAGTTCAATTGGGAAGAGAATCAAACACAGGTGTTAAACGCGCGCTTCGACGGCTGGGAGGTACACCGTCTTCAGTCTAATGAGCCACTCAACAGTATTTTTGCGGTGGGGACATTGCCCATCGCGTTAGATACAAGCTTGCTTTGGGGTGTGGACGTCAATGTTCGCCCACTCGCAAATCAGGCGTGGGTTGTTATGTCTGGGTTGCCCACGACGATTCCCTACCTTACGGGCAGAACCGTCATCGACGTCTACCGCCGTGCTGACACAGAGGAGCTTCTGATTCTCTCACGTCAAGGCGATGCCTACGGAGAGATGCCTGAAAGCTTTGAGCTTAAAATCCATTTAGCGAGCGCGATGGCACCAAACATCGCTGATGAGCTCATGGCATGGACGGCAACCTCGGCACCCACCGCCGTGGGCTTCTTCGATGGCTCGCTCTTCTTGGGTACCGCCGACGGCAAGGTCTTCAAGGCGCTGGGGAGTACGAGCGACAACCCTTAACGCATGCATGCTCGATTGGAACCCAGCAACGCTTGATTCCCCGAGTCACCAACAAGCCTCCCTGCTCCTCTGAACACGTTTTCTAGCCGACCAAAGCGCTCAATTCGCGCAATAACGCGCTGTGACACTTAGGTCACATGGTCTGAGACGTGATGTTCACAGATATCGACGGGATCCCGCAATAAGCAGAGATAACACACCTAAATCAGCGCTGGCATGGTCATTGCTGTTTACCCCTTTGACGGTACATAGCCAATCAGTGGGGGGCACTCAGTATGGCCAGTTTTTGCGAAGGGCGTTCTCGCCTTTGTGTTTATTTGTCTGTTGGTTTTTTGGGTTTCGGTTGCGCCGATCCGGCGGACGCACCCGATCGGGGCTTGGCGTCTGTAAGAGCGCCTGCGTTACCGCCTTCCTCCACTGAGACGCCGGGCTCAGCGCCTAACCAAGTCGGGGCAGACGATGCCGACCCAACGCCTTCCGGCATGCCTGCGCCCACAAGCCCAGAGCAAATGGGAGGCGGAGAGTCTCAAGACCCGTCGGACCAAGAATTCGATGAGCGTGATACCGCCACACCGATGATGCCGCCCGAAACGGGGAACGAAGAACCACGCTCAGATACCCCTGCAGAGCCCTGTATGGGGCTCGACCAGCTTGGGCGCTGCAACGGTGGTGTGTCCGAGTGGTGCGGGCCAGATAATGCGCTCCAGCGCGTTAACTGTGCGGCTATGGGTCAGTCCTGTGGCTGGGTAGACGACAGGACTGGTTGGTATTGCGGCGGCGACCCCACTGGCGGTCCAGGTGCGCCAGATGAGACCCCTGAACCAGACGTTCAAGAGATGCCGGACCCCGCCATTGAGCCCTGTGGCAGTGAATTCGAGGCAGAGGTGATTGAGTTGGCGAACGCAAGCCGGACAGAAGAGGGCTTAGAACCGCTCGAGTGTGATGTAGACTTGACCATCGCCGCGCGCCTAC
>JBMHDS010000070.1:0-3570 GCA_049889275.1 Bradymonadia bacterium
TTCAGCACACACGGTGCACAGAGCCAAGACAACGCACCCTTACTCGACGACTACCGCGTCGCTCGCTTCAACTAATCAAAATCAATCGGCCACCGGCGGTGTCTCACAACGCCTCCAAACACCCCAACCGTCGGTGGCCCACTTCACAGATATGATTCGAGTGGTTCGCAGGTCATCTCAGCGGTCAGACAAGTGTCGCCGATTCAATGAACGCCAGACGATGCGCAAAGCGCCCTGAATTGCCAATGCTGCATAGAGCGTCAATCGGCATATTTGGTGTGCCCTGGTCTCATTTTATTCAGCCGCGACCCCACGGTAGAATCGCACATCCGACCAACAACCGGTGCCATTGTTCACCGTGAGCGTAATGCCCCCTTCTGCAGGTGCCCCCACCTCTTGGCATACGGCAAAGTCACCCTCATCGACAAAGGCACCAAACTGGTCATTCTGGCGATCGATTAAGAACATCAGGCGCGTCCAGCGCCCCTGTATCGGGTTTGTCCGACCGAGTAATTCATCCCCTCCAGGCTGTGGATGACCATCGACATCGATATTTGGACCTCGATGAAAGCCTTGAACGCTGACATTTAGACCACTCTGTTGCGCCGTTTGCCGGTTATCATCGATTGAAATCAACGGTAGTTGCTTTTGTAATCCATTGATACAGCGCTGGCCGTCAGCGAATCTCTGGTCATTTGAGAAATCCAGTCTGGGTACAGCTGCGCGATTTTGTGCGTAAAACTCAGCGACGATCACAAAATGCGGCTCGTCGACGATTGAGGCCGGAAATGGAATGGCTGCCTGGCTAAAGGAGTTGCCGGTTTGTTGCCAGCAGCGGCGACCATCGACCTCGGAGACGCCCTGATTTGAATCGGGGCAGAGCACAGAAAACGCACCGGGCTCGGTCACACCGACCGTCTCCACAAGCGCGTAGTTGTCCGGAAAAGCAACCCCCTCTACACCACATCGAGTTGCCAGATCGAGCCGTGCAGACGACAAGAAGCATTGCGAGGCATCGCATGCAAAATCAGGATCGTTGACGTTATCGCAGCGTTCAACGCCTTGTTCGATAAAGCCATCACCGCATCGGGCGGTCTTGCATGTGTCGATACAATCATCGGTGTTGTCGTCGTTGCCGTCATCGCAGTCTTCGCCGGCGGCTTCATTAACAACCAGGTCACCGCAGGTGGGCAGCCGGCAGTCTTCTTCACAGCGGCCGGTTTGAACACCACCGTCATCGCACGCTTCGGTGGCGGCTACTAAGCCATCGCCGCAGAAGGGCTGGTCGATGATGCCCGGCGGCGCGGCGTATTCGGACAGACCACCAGTGGTCGCGATCCAGGTGCGGCCGTCGGGAATCTTCTCGCTGAACACGTCGGAGACCCTGTTGCTCGGTAGACCACCGTTATCCACGGTGAAGTTGTCGACGATGCCGTTGGGGTGAATGATAAAGACGCCATCTTCAGCCGAGCCCACGATGACGCGACCGTCGTTCATGGTGTCGACGCTGGTCAGGCTCGGTTGTGCGCCCTCTCGTAAATCAAAAGCCACAAAGGCCGTAGCCCCCGTGCGCCGGCCAAGCCCATCAGTGGTTGCAGCCCACATCACACCGCGGGCGTCCACGGTAATGTCCTTTACGTCGGTCCCGGGCAGGCCTGTGACCCCATCGAAACCGACGCCGTCATAGACGAAAACGCCACCGCCGGTGGCCGCCCAAATGCGCTGTTCGCGGTCCATCACCAGCTTGCGGACGTCATTACCGGCGCCGCCCAAATCGAAGTTCACAAATTGGTTGCCGGTAAAGCGGCTGACGCCCCCTTCTGTGGCTACCCAAATGGAGTTGTCCGCGCCATTGATGACGTCGCGGGCATTGTCACCGGCGAGGCCTGACGCGCTGTTATAGCGCTCAAGGCCGCGGGCCAGCCCATCTGCACCAATAGCAACCCAAGGCCGCCCATCGGCCTGGTAGGCGGCGGCCAAAAACTCCGTCTGCGGTTTAAATTGAAAGCCGACGGATTCTGAATACACGTAAGACCAATGACCGGTGGCAAACTCGGCATGGCCTGTCTCTGTTGCGAAGATATGTTGCGCCGGCGCGGGCAGTCCGGCGTTTTTGACGATTGGGTCCATAACAATGCGGTCTAAGCCACCGTTGCCCTGGTTGTAACCAAGCCAGAGCGTATGGTCATTCTCGGCCACCAACCGAGAAGGCTCAATGGCGTTTTGGCGCCAAAGATTATCATCGTGAAAAGACAGGCTGCCATCGGGCTTAAGCTCGGCGATACCGCTCACGTACGCCAATCCACGATTATCGTACCAGCGAAACCAAACTGAGTTTCCGACTCGAGTAACAGAACCAGTTGAGGACAATTGAAATGGATAACGATTCTGGACTCCAAGATCGGAGACAACAGCAAATTTATCGGAGCCCAATGCGAACGTGTTGCCTTGAATTTCCCCGAAACCTCTTGGCGAACCCAAGAATTCAAGTTCAAGCCACATCCCGTCGATTCGTATCATCCAATCAGGCTCGCTTGACCGACCAATATTGAGGTGGCCACGTGGCGTTTCGAAGACATTTGTCACAAAGCTGTAGCTGGCACCAAATTCAGCATCCGATACCTCTGTCCAAGCCTCCTCTTCTGTGTCAAACAAGAACAGTGATGTCGACGCCCGATGGCTGACCCAAAGCGTATCGTCTGACATGTACAGATGATGAATGTCACCGTTATTGCCTGGCGCACGTCCGAGTTGAACAAGGCCTTCCTCAGTTCTATAGCGATATAGAATAGCACCCGTCGCGAGGTAGATGTCTGCGTTGCTGTGAGTCATTGTTAAGATTCGAATATAACCGGTGAGGTGTTCAACTTGAGGGACTGCAGTTGTCGTAACGCGGATGAAATTACGTCCATCGCCGAGATAAATCGCACCATCGTCATCGATAACCATATTCTGAACTACATCAACGGTATCGATGGAGGTGACTTCAAAGCGTGGGGGTTCTTCTCGTACACCGGTCTCGCTACCAGCCCATGCATCACCGTTCGGTGCCTGCACCCAGGCTTTGACCTGCGATGGCACGGCGGCCCCGCCTGTGGGCCTCGCGGTGGCCCGGTGGTTTGCGAGCTGCCGGCGTGTGTTCACCCCATAGGGTGCAGCTCGGCTGTAGCGCGTCTCAGTGAAGACGCCTTGGCCAATCACCTCGTCTGTGGCGATATCTTTTACAAAGCTGAGCGCGGGCGCGGCGTCGATATGCGTGAGCGCGTCATCTTGGCCAATGATGGTTGCCCCTGCGTCGGTGGATAACCACACCTCATCGTCGATAAAGCCGATGCCATGGATGGTGCCGGACGGCAGCTGCGGCGGTACAAAGCGAGTCCAGCCATTGCCGTCTCGGTAGCGGGCGGCCCCTAAGCTTGTGAGCACCCAGACATCGCCGTTGGGCGCTAACTCGATTCTTTGTACTTCACCATCGGGGATGCCGACATTCCTTGGCCAGCACGACCAATTGCCCTCAGTGCCGTGGAGTACGCCCCCTAAAAAGGCGACGTAGAGCGTGCCCGTCTCGCG
>JBMHDS010000071.1:0-14603 GCA_049889275.1 Bradymonadia bacterium
CCATCAGCACCGGCCCCACCGGCTCCACCTTCAGCACCGGCACCACCGGCTCCACCTTCAGCACCCGCACCACCGGCGCCACCTTCACCACCGGCACCACCAGCGCCACCTTCAGCACCGGCACCACCGGTACCACCGGCACCACCGGCGACTTGGTTATCGAGAAATGGATCGCATCCGACGGTGATATCGCCGCAAAACGAATGTGTGTCGGTGCCGAAGTTTACATTTAAGTCGCAGCGGCGACCACCGGGACAACTATCATCGTTGATACAGAACTGCCGACAAGTCGCAATATTCTCATCCGTCAATCTGAAGCACGCCATGCCCGCTGCGCATTCAGATGAGTTATTGCATGGGGTTCCGATTCCATTCTGGCCTTCTGGAACACAGGCAAACACATTGTTCGCCAGCGTACAGTGCTGGCCGCTGTCACAACCCTCGTTACAATATGGGTTGCAAGGGAAGTTGTCGGCGACCATTCGTTCACACTGACTGACCGAACCATCCCGAGCAACGGACGCATCTGCGACGGGCTCGGGTCCCATATCAGCGGTTGACACGCCTTGGTCCGGTGGACCACATAAACACCCTTCAAACTGACCGGAATAAGCTTCGCAAGTGTTCGTCTCTGCGTTGCAAGAGAAGCCGCAAGCGCAGTCACCGCTGCTTTGACAAGGGCCGCCGGCGATCTCAATACCTGTGCCGCATATATTCGGGCATTGTCCAGGCTGAGCTCGACACGACTGGGCAGTCGTATCGCTGCTGCTACAAGCACCAACGAAGAGGCCAAAGCTCAGTATACCACCTAAGACTACGGTCTGAGTGTATTTCATCATTTCATCCACATGGTTCAGTCCTTGGTACACACGCTATCAACAACAAGTTCGCGCGTCGAGGTTTAGAACACTCGAAGATTTTCCAGGATGTAGTGCACTGGATGTATGGGCCCTTCGTAGAAACACCTACCGAGAATTTCTTGCTGTTCTCGATCATCTGAGCGACTTCCATTATAATTCAAGCCTTGGGGCTCTGGCATACGATTCAAAGGGGAACGTGTGAGCAAAGAAAGCAGTCATTTCATCGTTAGTCAGCGATTCTCTGTGCCCTATCAGTACGACGTAGCCTTCACACAGGGTCTTTTTGAGCCAGACAACACAATCCTGTTGAACACCTTATTGAAAGCGCATCCAACGAAACAGCATCGGGTTGCGATCGTGATCGATAGCGGGGTCGCTGAGACATGGCCGGAGCTTGCGATTCGTATCCGGCGATATGCGCTGGTGCATGGGAATCACATGACGCTCGTCGATGAGCCGGTTGTGGTTCCAGGTGGTGAGGCTTGTAAGAACGATGCCGAGCAGGTCACTTCACTCATCCGTTTATTCGCGGAGCATGGGCTTGACCGTCATTCATTTATTATTGTGATTGGCGGTGGGGCTGTCCTGGATATGGTTGGTTACGCGGCAGCGACTACACATAGAGGGGTCCGTCTGATCAGGGTTCCGACAACAGTGTTGGCTCAAAATGATGCCGGTGTTGGCGTAAAGAACGGCATCAACGCCTTTGACTCGAAGAATTTCCTTGGCACTTTTTGCCCTCCGTTTGCGGTCCTCAATGATATCGACTTTATTGATACTTTGGAGAATCGAGACAAGCGGGCGGGCATGGCGGAAGCCATTAAAGTCGCTCTCATCCGGGACCGAGAGTTTTTCCACTGGCTATCGGAGAATGCCGAGGCACTCGGTGCGTTTAATCAAGAGGCGATGGCATATATGATTCGCCGCTGCGCGGAGCTTCACCTCAGGCACATCGCGACCGGGGGGGATCCATTTGAACAAGGCAGTGCGCGGCCACTCGATTTCGGTCATTGGGCTGCGCATAAGCTGGAGGTATTGACTCGGCATGCCCTACGCCACGGTGAAGCTGTTGCGATCGGCATTGCCCTCGATTGCGCATATTCCGTCGAAGTGGGCATGCTAGATGCCGGACTTTTTGACGTGATTTGTACCGTGTTTGACCGTATCGGTCTTTCGACCAATCACGCGCTCCTTACCGCACAGGACAGCAACGGACGGCTTGTCATTATCGATGGGCTCGAAGAGTTCAGGCAACACCTAGGTGGTGAGTTGACGGTCACGATGCTGCGGGCGATCGGCGAAGGTGAAGAATTAAACGAAGTCGATTACGGCGCATTGGAGCGGGCAGTTGTTCGCTTACAAGGGCGGTCCGTCGCCGCTTGAATCACCGTCCGTTATGCACGCACGGCCTACTTTTCAAGAGCCATGCCCACCGCAAGCCGGCGAGCATGGCGAGCGACCAAATCAGCCGTGCAGGTCGCAGACTGTCTTCAGTAGAACTTCGCTGACCTCGTATGGATCAGCATTGGCGTTGGGGCGTCGATCTTCCAAATAACCGCACTCGTCCTTTGCAACCAACGCAGGGATTCGCACTGACGCGGTTCGGTCCGAGACGCCGTACTTGAACTCATCATAGCGGCATGTCTCGTGGTGGCCAGTGAGGCGCATCTCGTAACCATTACCGTAGGCTGCGAGGTGTTCTGGAATGTAGTTTGCCATCTTCTTGCAGGCTTCGTCGATGGCACGAATACCACCCGGCGCGCGCATCTCAGTGGTTGAAAAGTTGGTATGCATACCGGCGCCATTCCAGTCGCCGGGTACTGGCTTTGGGTCGAGCGTCGCGGACACACCAATTTCTTCACCGAGGCGATAGAGCAGCCAACGGGACAGCCACAATTCGTCACTGGCCTTGAGTGGTCCTGCACCAGGGCCACCGATTTGATACTCCCACTGACCAGGCATAACTTCGGCATTGATGCCGACGATGGATAGACCCGCCTCGACACATGCTTCAAGATGCGCTTCTACGAGGTCGCGACCGTATACTTCATCGGCGCCGACACCGCAGTAGTACGGTCCCTGAGCAGCTGGGTAGCGTCGCTCGGATGGGAAACCGAGTGGTCGTGAGCCGTCATACAGGGTGTACTCCTGTTCGAACCCAAGCCAAGCATCGCTTGCGTCCGCGCCGGCATCAAGAGCGGTTCGTAGCGCGGCGCGCGTGTTCGTCGGATGAGGGCTACCGTCCGAGTTCATGACCTCACAGAGGACCAGGTAGGCACCGAGTCCACGAACTGGATCGGGGCAAATGCGCACAGGTGCCAAGAGGCAATCTGAGCTGTCGCCCTCTGCCTGACCCGTCGATGAACCGTCGAATTGCCACGCGGGGAAATCTGCCAACGTTGCTTCATGATCGGCTCCAAGGGCCGTGATGATCTTCGTCTTGGACCGAAGCTTCTTGGTGGGTACGCCCCCGTCGATCCAGATATACTCTCCGATGATGGCCATGACTGCTCTCCTTTTGTGCTGATGGGCCCATGCTTTCGGGACTGAGTTAACAGGTGCTCAGTCTCCGATGCAAGCTGTCTTAGACTGGTCATCGATCCTTTTGTAAGACAAAAATGTCACTATACGACATTTTTGTCTTATCGACCTTTGGTTAAATTGGGTGACTGGTATCTCCCACCAAAAGTCGCTATTAGTGAAGTTATGAGAATTCAGTTTTTAGCCCATGCAGCATTTCTCGTGACAGCGGAGTCGGGCACTAAGTTTATGCTTGATCCATACGAGTCTGGTGGCTTCTCAGGGCGCGTTGGTTACGACCCCATCACGATTGAGCCCGATTGCATTATCATCACACACGACCACCTCGATCACAGCCACACTGCGACAATTCCAGGCGAGTTTGAAGTGATTAGGCACCAAGGTGAATTCGATGGTGTCAGCGTACGCTCGGTCCAAGTCTATCACGACATGGAGCAGGGCCAGCGGTTTGGGGGCTCCATCGATATGAAGATTTTCGCGGTGGACGGCATGACCATTTGTCACTGCGGTGATATCGGAGAGCTCTTGGAAGAGCCGGGCAAATTGGATGAGATCGGTGCGATAGATATTTTGATCATACCGACCGGTGGTTACTACACGCTTGGACCGGAAGGCGCCGCGACGGTGGTCAAAAAGATCAACCCGCGCCTGGTTATTCCGTGCCATTACAAGACCGAGAAGTGTGGATTTGACATTGAGCCTGTCGACCCGTTTCTGAAGTATTTCGAGTCCATTGAACACGCGAACAGCAGTGTTGTGGACCTCACGTTGGACACGCTACCCAAACCATCGACGTGTTTGGTCTTGGATATGCTATACGCTTAGCCTGTTCTGCACAGCCCACCTCCACAAGCACTCCGTTGACTCTCGAAACGTCGAATAAAACATCGGTCGCTGCGTACGTAACACGGGGCAATACTTGATATTTCTTGCCATAAGGTGTGCAGATCGCTATGGTTCGCCCGAAAACAGGCGGATTAGCGCTTCGTTGGGAGGCTGCTCATGAGAGTTATATTTCTGTTGGGCTTGGTTTTAGCGTTACCTGTAGCGGTGATTGCGAGCCCTTCGAAGGGTGTACAAGCCAAAAAGAGCGTCGCTCAGCAATTGTTGAGTTATGTACCCGCTCATGGGCGGATCACACTTAAGCAGACTACCCCGATGAGTCGATTGAAGTTGAATGAATTCCGTCCGAGTCGTGGGGCGGCGCGCAGTGTTCAGCAACGGAAAGCTCTCCTTCTCGTAGAAAGCCCCAACTTAGGCAATGCGACCAAGTAATATGTCGCGGCCGTCAAGGCTGTTGCTTCTTTAGCGAACATTCTAGCGTGCTCGGGGCGGGGTTGCACCCGGGGCCGTGGGCGTCGTGGTGCTGTCTGTGTACCACGAAACGGGTACATCTCGGCCGAGCCAATCCGTCAAAGCCCAGTGAAAAGACGCGAGGGACTCGATCGGCTCATTCAGGAGCTGACCGAAAGCGAACGCGTCAAAACCATCACCGAGTATCCGACGGGTTTCCACCTCCATAAGCTCGATCTCGAGAATGACCACGATGCTCAGGTTTGGGAAGAGTGGCTCACTCAAGATGCGCTTAACCACTGCGTCAGCCCGTTCCCGAGCGATTCCGCTCTTGCTGCGCAGATACTTGACGGCATAAGCAGGACTCCATCCGCGAGCGTGTATTCCAATATCTGCGGTCAGGCGATTTAGAGCTCGTAGTCTATGTATTCGTTGAGTGGTGAGCGAAGGCCCGATACGCATTTTGTTTGTTGCATCTTCCCGATTTGAGGCACGCCGCCGGGCATCCCCACGGCGTCCTGGAAAGGGCCCGCGAGATAATTGAATGCGCGCATCTGAATCGATAAGAGTTTGACCATCAAGCGTTGCCTTAAACCCCTTCATAAATTCATTGAGTGTGTCGTATTGGGCCTCCCGGGCAGTTTCAGCTAAGACCCGACGGAGCCCATTAGCATGATGATGAACGCGTTCATTCAATGAGTCGATTTGCATGTCTTGCGTAAAGAGTCGCTGAACGATGGCGTTGACGCATTGCGCTTTGTCGTGGCCGCCCCCTAGCCATGATACATCCTGAGCTTTTGCACTCAATTCGAGTTTCAAAAAAGCGTACAAATCTTCGAGGACAGACGCATAACGAGCCAGTTGTTTAAGTTGGTCTGGTTTGTACAGCTGACTCGTTTTGTGTCTCTTCAGCAGAATCTGTTTCACTGTTTGGCGATAGCCGGCCAGGTGTTTAAGAATTCGATTCAGGTAATATTTGGAGGGGTATAGCCCAGACTGAGAACCCAATTTGAGTCCACTCAGTTGCGACTCAACGTTGGCGATCCGATTGCTGATAGATGCAGTTTCGCTTTCTTGAACATCGGTTTTGTCGATGGCTCGACTCAAAGCAAAATGTGGTTGAATCTGTTCTAAATCGACGAGCCATTGGTTCGGTTTACACGCGGCGCGAAGACGTTCGACGGCGACTTTGTCGATGAGTGTGCGAAGGCGCTTTCCTTGCCTTAGCGCGTATCCAGCGCGTCTGAGCTGCTCGGCTTCGCGTCTGAGCATCTGAAGCTTTAACTGGAGCTCATTCGCATCGTCCTTGCGATTCTCGTGTCTTAGTCTTCTCAACGTCACCAGCTCGTCAAAAGTGTTCTCAAGACGCCTCAGGTTTTGATCGTCTGAAAGGCTTGCGGGCGTTTGCTCTAACCCGCCTCCACAGCCACCGAGCACCGCGACGAGAATGCTCCATCGAAGATGGTTTCGAACAATAATGAGGCTGCCGTAGGGTATGTTACGCATTGGCTTAAGTTACCTACGATGACGACCAGGACCAAGTCATTGAGCGGATTGGCGTAATAAGAACCCGTGTGCGCAAACTTGATCGCTCAGACCTATGATCGTAAAGGGTGGTCGCGGCTTGAAACAACACGGGACAAGATACAATAACGGGTTGGGTTGGAGGCGTGCTTTTCGGGGGGCATTTATAATAACTGTAGCACCTGATACGACTGCTTATTGGCTTGTGCCAACACGTTCGTAAAGGCGGTCTGCACGATGTTATTCTTAGCGATGGTAGCTGATTCGTGGGCGATGTCGGCGTCTTGAACCTTACCCCGTGCTTCGTACATTTGCTTGGCTGTTTCGTTTAGACGATTGAGTGTAAAGGCCAGTCGATTTTCAAGGCCGCCCATATGGCCCCTAGAATGAATCACCGCCTCTTGGACACGGTCGATGATCATCAGCGCGCGGTTTGCTCCATTTACGGTAGACACATCTATGGTGTTCAACACATCGAGTTGGTTGCGACCGATGATCTCGTTCTCATCCACCCCGATTTTCAGTTCAGCACCGCCGTCCGTAGGATCGGTGACCGTGAACAGGTCATCGGAGACCAGCGTGAGCGTACTACGGAGAATTTCATCGCCAGCAGCATTCATCAATCCGGTGATCTCTCCGGCTCGACCGGTTGTCTTTATGTGAATATTGCGTCCATCTTCTGCCCCTAGCTGCAGCCGTCTCTTCTCGTTTAGAGATGCGATTACGCCGGTCCGATGGCTCACTAAATTGATGGCCGTCATTAACTGCTCATCGGCGTCATCGGATGTGATGACATAGCCGCCGATCGCCTCTTCGTTAATGAATAGGGCATTTGTTGCATCGAGTGTGCCACCGAGTATGTCGCTCAGTCCCGCGTACTCATTTGCATTGATCAGCGCGTTTACGTTGCTGCGGTCAAAACTATCGTTTATCGCTGCGGCCTTCGAAATGGCGGATGCTCTTCGTTGTGTGGTGCTGAGTTGGTCATCGGAATCGACAGTAGCTCTGACATGTATACCGTTTATCCGTAGGTCACCACTCCCCAGGTCCTCGTTGTTCATCCGCTCAGTATGGCCTACTGCGTAACGTCCGAGGTAAGTCGCACGCGCATCAGCAATCGAGATGAGGGTGTTCTCCCCATAGTTCGCGCCAATGTGCAGACCCTTATTCAGATACGTGCCGTCGAGCAAACGTGTGCCGGCAAAGTCTGTGGTCGAGCCAATATGGTCGATCTCATCTATGAAGCCTTGAACGCTGACTTGAATATTCTGGCGATCCGCTTCGAGCAAGGTGCCGTTAGCGGCTTGCACCGCGAGTGCCCGCATATTGTGAAGAATGCCCGCGATGCTGCCCAATGCGCTGTCCGCTTGTTTCGCTAGACTCGCCCCCTCGTAGGCGTTTCGGGCTGCTCTCGATGTACCCTTTAGCTCCGTTGTCAACGAAGATGCGATTTGACTGCCCGCCGCATCATCTGCTGCGACATTAATGCGCTGGCCGCTCGAGATACGCTGCTGACTCTTTGAGACCTTGCGATGGATAACGCCCATATGTCGCTGAACGGGTCCATTATATTGATTAATTCGAAGGCTCACGCAGTTCCTCTATTTTCTCAGCCGACCACCTACGCGGCTTAGAACAAAGTTGGGCTTACCCCATCATCATCGTCCGATAATCGGAAAACTTTAGAACTGATGTGTTGTTACATCGCCGTATTTGAGTGCGAATCTAGCGCATCATAGATGCCCGAGCGTCACCTATGTGAAGTTTAAAACAGATAGGTTGGAGGGGGCCGTTCGTGATTTACCTTAGCCGAGGTCTATGATCATGCCCTCTTGAGCGATGACCATCTCGGGAGTCACGTGATTGTATTGATTGATAATCGATTTATAGATGGCATCGAGCTCTGCATCAGTTCGAGTTGGTTCGTGGTGCGTCAGAATAATTTTCCCCGCATCGACGCGGTCCGCCATCTCAATGCATGACTGGTACGAACCATGCCCCCAACCCATTTTTTGGGGATACTCCTCAGCGGTGTACATCGAATCTGTGATGCAGATATCTACTTCCTTGATGACCTCCTCGAGCACTGAGTTCCTCAAGGTGATAATCTCTTCGAATTCCTCGAACTCTGCATCGTCCGGTTCATAGATATTGCGCATCGGCTCATGATCACCAGTGAAGAAGATTTTCTGCCCGTCCGCCTCGATCAGGTAGCCAAAGTTCAGAACCGGATGATTCATCATCACGGGTGTAATTCGTGCACCGCCCACTGTGATTGTTTGTCGGTCTTGTAGGCTCTTATAGCTGATGTTCGCTTTGAGTTCGCTCTCGCGCACTGGGTAATAGCAGTACTCCATTTGACCCGCTAAAATTTCCTTGAGCGATTTGTCGTAGACCGGGTCGAATGTACCGTAGAAGTTAATCTCTTGATTCGGGATAAACAGCGGGATGAAGAAGGGGAATCCCTGTATGTGATCCCAATGTGTGTGCGTGACGAAGATGGAGATACGCTTTGGTAACTTCTGCTTGGTCAGCGCTTGGCCCAGCCGAAAAATGCCTGTTCCGCCGTCAAGAATGATGAGCTCATCATCATTCGTTCTGACTTCAATACAGGTCGTGTTACCGCCGTATCGGATGGTCTCCGGACCTGGCGATGCAATCGACCCTCTCGTTCCCCAAAATCGTACATGCATGAGTTAGACCTGCTTAAATATCTGTGTTCGTTCGATCGCCTGCTCGATTTCTGTTCGACATGTTGAAACCGCAGCGAGGGGCTCGCCCAGGTGTACTCTAAAGCTGTCCGGCTCGGTCTCATGACGCCCGGCCCCGTTGAGTGCTGCGACCAGCATACGCGCCCCCCACAAACAATCCATAAGCGCGGTTCTCTCTACAGTGGATTCAGCTGTCTTGTGATGGTTACGAATCGTGTCGGCAATACGGTCTTCGAGCTCCCATTTCTCAGCGACTTGAGCACCGAGTTCGAAATGGTCCGTGCCGAGTGCTTCTGTTTCTAATTCGTGTTGTGGCCTTCCACTGGTTTTGTGCTCCTCATCGAGCGTTCGGTAAACGGTCGGCAGCTGGAGGGCGAGAACAATCAGCCCAAAGTCGTGCAGCAAACCAGCGAGAAATGCCCGGTCACTGTCACGCATACCAAGCCCAGCGCGAGCGGCCAGCCAACGTGCAGTGCCGCCCACTGCTAGAGCCCGCGTTAGAAACTCATCGACCGCGAGTCCGGCCTCGTTTTCTCTTGGTAGGGCGCCCACTGCAGCGAGTGTGAGTGCAACGTTCTTGAGTGTGTTGAGGCCGATGAAAGCAAGTGCCTCCTTGACCGAGCTGATCCGTCTTGATAGGCCGAAATAAGCCGAATTAACGACTCGTAACATTCGACCGGTCAACACTGGATCGTGTTCTACGACTCGAACGAGCTCGCGTGGATTGCAGTTGATATCGTCGGCGAGGGCTAGGACCTGCTGAACACTCTTTGGAAAAGCCGGCATGCTCTCGATCATTTCGGCAATTTTTGCCTGTTCGAGATGCTTTGACTCCATACTTACCCCTTCTACCCACTGCGAGCCCTGATGTGCCCCGGCACTTTCTCTATTGAGTGTACCAGGACTGACCCGTGTCGCCCACCATGTACGTTAAACCGTTGTCGATAGAAGATCTATCATTCTGTGGACTCGGCCGAATTTACCTAGAATATAATCCCCAAACCAAGGGTGATCAGCGCTTGATACTGCCAATCGGTTCGATACGTGTAGCCATTGCACTGAATCGCGGCGCCTGTTTGATTACATCCGTTAAATTTGATGCGATCGCCGACGCCGTCTCCCAACCCGAGATTGTAATTACCTCTCAATGTAAACGGAATTTTCAGTTCAACCGTTTCGAGTTTGATTCCAAAGTCGAAACCGACGCCAAAATGTAGCGCTTGATAGCTGCGATCGTCCGCCATCGTGCCGCCAAACTCAGTCTCGACCTCGGCGGAAGACGGAAAAACAAAGTCGCCACCGACCAACAGATAGGGTTTTACGGTCTTCGTGGGGGCGGCTAGCTTCACACTGACCGGAAGATGCCAGCTACTTTTGTTAAAGGTGAGTTCATACCGGTTCCCTGCACCGCCTGGAACGCTGTAGTCTATGATGTCGAGTTTGCCTTCCGCGCTTTCCGATGCATTCCACAGGCCCACTTCAATACCAATGACGCCCTTCCAAAGAGCTTCGATGGTCAAGCCGCCGCCACCACCAACACCGGCAAAACCCGAATAGGGGACCCGGGCTCTTGCCCCGCCCAAATCAGCAAACTTGTCTGCCTCTGCTGGCTCATCGGTGAAGGATGCGATGGCGAAGCCAACCATGGCCACACTGTACGCCCAATCACCCACCTCGCTCGCGCCTGGCGTGTTTGAAGTGCCCTTACTCGGTTGTTTTTTCAGTTGAGCTGCATCTTTGTTTTTTTCGTCCGATGCTGTCGTTGGAGTCACAGGTATCGGTCGCGCGAGCTTAGGATCTGCCTCGGGCTGAAAGTTCGGCAATGGTGTGACGCCCTCGGTCTGTGTCAGGCCAGTTGTCGGCAGTAACAGAAAGCCTAAGATGGCAACGCACAATTTCATACTCTCACTCCCCTCAAACAGGCTCATCGCCAGGGGATATCTGATGACACCTCGTGATTTGAATGTCAACGCCACCAATGGACTAGTTCTGAGGCGCCTCAGGAATGTAGCACCGACAAATCATATCGGTACATCCTTGGTCGTTCATGCACGGGCGACCACTGCAAGTGATACCTTCGAGCTTTTCGCACGTATTCGCATCGGCGTTATTCCAACAACACGCTTGCCCTTGGCTGCTGTCGCAGATTTCCAAGCCCAGGTCTGCGCAGAAATCGACACATCGGGTCCGACCTCCGTTGGGGGGCTCCACGAAAAACTCGCAATAAGTCTTGTTATACTCCGTTCCAGATTCGCAGAATATTTTGGCCGCTGGACTGCCTTCAGGTCGACACGCACTGGGTATGCGCAGACTACACCGTGCGCCACCATTTCCATCGGCCTCGCATTCGCCGCCACGATTACAGGGGGTTCCGATTGGTTGAAACTGGAGCGTTGGGGTTTGCATGCCTTGGCAGCCGACGATTTGCACGCATGGGTCGGTCGGCGTCTCTAAGAGCTTCCTTCGCTCTGGATCGCCACAGTAATCCTCAAGCGTTGCACACTGTCCGATGCCGATACAATTTCCGTCCAGCGACGGGGCTGAGCCGTTTTGGTAACAGACCGTGTTATCTCCCTCTTCGACTAACTCCTTTTGGCCGATGGCCCCGCAGTCGATCGGCGGACAGTTGCCGTCGTCAAATGCAACCTCAGGCACACCCGTGGCACTGCATTGTTCACAAAGTCCCAGTCGCTCGCCTGGATTGCAGCGCCTAGGTCCTACACCGGTCTCCGACGGACCTGGTCCAACGCCGCGATCCTTTGTCGTAATACGCCCCACGAGATCGCCGTCGGTGAACGCCTCTTCATCCAGAGGCGGACTTGTACAAGAGCACAGAATGAAGATTAAACACGCTCGAATGTATCGCATGGTCGACACCTACTCATTCATCTTTGCCTGATTATGCACGAAAACAAGAGGTGGACCCAAATACAATTGTGAGTCGATGAAGAGCCCGGCACGAGGTCGAAGTTCGACCCGTGCCGGTCCTCGATGAGGCGTGGCTAGTTATCGTAGCGGCAGGTGACTGTATATTCGAAGGCGTCGCCCCCAAAACCGTCCACGAACAAGTAAGCCGTTCGCTCTGGCGCTAGGTAGAAGCGAACGCGGCTCTGAAAGCCGATGTCGCCTTCTTCTGCATCGTCATTACACGCCAACTCCGCGGCTTCGATTTCCTCGCCACAGAAAGCACGCACGTACATGACTGTGTCCGCTTCATCTGCGTCAATTTCACAAACGAAGAAACCACCATCTGCCGTGGTGAATGATGCAACCCCTTCTGGTCCGTTGGCTTCACCGCAGGTACCTTGAGTTGTATTCTGACCGCCTTCGGTATTGCCGGATGTTGTCCATCCTTCGCCATTCTCGAGCGCCTCGAATGCGGGCACCTCTCCGAAAGCGGCTGGGCACGCAGCGTCGGCAGCCTCACATTGGAACACAGGTTCTTCGCCTTCCATGACCTCACCGACCTGGCTGCAGATACCTGCGGCGCCGCAGTCGCTACTCAATGTGTTCGGATCACAGGATTCGCCCACAGCGATCGAAGCCGGCTGAGATGCGGTCACACCTTCGATAATGTTGCTCGTCAGACCAGCTCGGTCAACCACCGCAACGTCAACCGTCGCAATGCTGGCACCGCTAAAGCCCTGTGGGAATTGCCCTAAGAACTCGCCGGTGAAGCTGCCGTCTTCCGCAATCTCTGCGACGAGATCAACCGTTGGAATTGGATTTTCCGCGAACAAATCAACGCCGCCCGCATCACGAACGACGATGTTCAAACCGACGACGTCGCCTTCCGTATCCGTTCCCGATACTGCAACGGTCATCAGCACGTTCCCATTGCTGGAACCAAAAAATGTTTGCGCGTTATCGAGCACTGGTGCGGTTGCCGTCTGGCAGACGGCCGCGTCATCTGCACTCGCAGCGTAACATTCCTCGCCTGCAACCGTACAGATTGAGACACCACCGAGCGGGTCACACTCTTCACCGCTTGCAGCATCAGCCGGTAGGCCGACCATCGTATCGATCGTATTCGAGTCTTGCGCGGTTTCATCGATGACGCTGATTGTTGCAGTTGCTGGTGCAGCAGCCATTTCTGGGAGTTCAAAGCTTGCCCAGCCCATGAAGTTATTGTTCTCGTCGACCGTGATATTGGTAAATGCGAACAAGAAATCATCATCTTCTTCGCTGGCCGGAATGACGTTTCCGTCTGCATCACGGAGAAGCACGCGTACGCCCAGAGCGTCGGAATCGGTCCCGTTTACCATCACGCCAAAGGTATTCTCAGCCTCATTGTAGCTTGCAACAGCCGAATCGAGCGCAGGCGGTGCGGCACGTGTGATTGTGAGCGTATATTCACCCTGCCATGTGGCGGTTCCATCCTGGCCTGTGAAAGAGTCGGCGAAGATATAGGTTGTCTCGCCGGCTGCGGCTTGGAACTGAATGCGGCTCAGCAGGCTCTCTGCAACGGCTGGGTCGTCGCCGCGGTCGTCATTACAATCGAGATCTGCTCCGAGACGGCCAGCGTCAAAGTCGCAGAGTCTACGAGCGAACAGCAGTGTGTCAGGGTTATCCATGTCGTTCTCAGGATCGGGGTCGACCGCGTCCATGGTGACGACGTAGACGCCGTCGAGTGGTGCGACAAAGCTGTAAATTTCTGTAGCGCCACCGCCGCCGCAGCTGCCGGCTCGGAATCCACCTTCTGAATCGGAGTTATCACCCTGAAGAACAGCATTACCGTTCATGTCAGCCTCGACAGGGCTGACCGGCCAATCTTCTGGACATGCCGCCACCTCCGCGGGGTCGCCACAGACAGCAGCGACACAGACACTGTCGGCATCACATACCGCGGTGATTCCGTTGCAGGCCTCGCCTCGGGCAACGGCCATTGGTGTTGTCGGCATCACACGAATGGCCATGCTCTGTTGACCTTCCGCGTCGACTGCGCGAACAGCACCTTCCGCGACGATGCTCAGGTCTCCATTCAACGGGAGGAGCATTGTACCTGTGAAGTTGCCCATGTCATCATGATCGACTGCGTCGAGTGGGATCGAAATGCCGTCTCCTTGGAACAGTGCTTCGCCAGCCTCATTGAAGAGCTGTAGTCCCACCGCCAATGTGTCTGACTCAGGATCGTTACCCGAGATGGATACACCCACCGTGCTATCTTCAACGTTTACGGCGAGAATGGCCTCGTTGAGCGTTGGTGGATTTGTCATCACGAATGGTTTGGCGGTTAGCGTGAACGCGCCCGCGGTGAGCGTTTCATCGTTGTAAGTATCGATGAATACGTAGACCGTCTGGTCGGCGACCAAGTTCAGGCGCAGCCGGCTTTGTGACAGGCCAGCGCCGAAATCGATGTCATCGTTACAGTCCAGCTCTGTCGTTGGGTCGAGGCAGCTCTCCCGTGCGTACATGACCGTGTCGAACTCACTACCGGTTGTGTTGAACTCCCATTCTCCTGCCTCGGGCGCAGTGAATGCGAAAACTGCATCAGGTCCGACGGTCATATCGGCTGTGCAAGAACCGCGGTAGTTATCTTCTGGGTCGACATTTCCGGTTAGCACGAACGTGCCATCGCCGTTGTCGCCGTCATTCAGGTTAAGCGGTGTAACATCTCCACAGTCAGCAGCGCCGCCACCAGCACCACCAGCACCACCTGCACCACCGGCACCAC
>JBMHDS010000072.1:0-17180 GCA_049889275.1 Bradymonadia bacterium
GAACGCTGCGTGGATGACGTGCGCTTGCAGTTCACATTACCCCTCCACGGGTACATAGCGGTATTCGAGAATCAATAAGCGCGGTGGTCGGGTCGGCGCGTCGGCTCTAGCGCGGGGCTCGTGCTTGTTTACTAATTTGAATTTAGATTTTGTGAAGGCCTCATTGAACTCGGTCTCACTGTGTTCAAAAGCAGCCACCTCGATCATCTGGTCTCCATCCTTAAAGCGTGCTTTGCTACCCTCTTTCTGGCGGTCGGGATGAAGCTCCGAGAGCCGCAGGCGGCCTCCAGGCCTCAGCACGCGCGCCGCTTCTCGACCGATGTGCTCAAGATTCTCGATATGCTCGAGCACAAGGTTACAGACCACCGCGTCAACGCTCTGGTCTTTCACTGGCCAAGAGCGGTTGATATCCACCTGGTGGAGCTCAGCGGTTGGGGCCACCTGTTTGCATCGAGACAACATTTGAGCTGAGAAATCCAAGCCGATGACCCGTCGCCCATCGATGAGCACCTGGGTGTTCTTGCCTGTCCCGCAGCCCAACTCCAGTACGTCCTCAGGCGCGCGTTCATCGACCCACGCAGTGAAATACTTGGCGTCAAGATCGCGGGTGAGGTTTGGCATGGTGTCGTAGGTGTCTGCCCAGCGATCATACGCGTCTTCAATAGGGTCAAAGACCAATAATAAGTCTTCTGAGACCTCCCGATAACGGCCATCGAGGCGCCTTTTCTTCACAGTTGGGTTCTCGCGATTCGACAGGATCGCGTCCACGACCGGCTTAAATGACTGGGGTGTTTGCTCCAGGGTTTTGATCTCACTGTCTGTGAGTTTGACTGCGAGCGTGTGGGCAAAGACCGAGGGCACAAGACAGAGTAAGATGTAGTCTCCTTGAGCGTGTTTGAAGACGCTATAGGAGAAAAACTTATCAACGTAGTAGACCTCGTAGCGTTGCATCTCTGTGCCAGTCATCAAAAAGCGCATTGCCGTACCGCCTCACAGTGCCACAGTCGTCTTGGCAAAAACATGTCTTCTCTTGAGTGGCCACCCACCCTCGCTTTTGGGGCATAGGTCAGCGTTGACCGCGTCAGCTGTCGCGTCCATGTTTAAACGACATGAGTCAAAGGCGCAGCACTCGACGTTTCATGCGAGCTCAAAGGTCGTTCGGATTTTCAGCTTCAAGCCCATGTTTAAAGCAAAGCGGGTCAAGACTGGTTTTCGTGATCGTGAGGACTGTCGGTCGCTCGTCATTTAGCCCTTCAAAAAAAACAGGTTTCTGTTCTCGGTGGATATGGGGCTTGTGGGCGGCGATACCGACTTCGAGTAAGCATATGTTTTCGCTTGGATTATGTTCTCCGAGATGACGGCGGTGGCGCGTCGCTCCATGAAGCCTTTGGCAGACTCTCGGTAGGCTCGGCTCGAATTCAGTCGGTGTACAACTTGCGTATTCACGTATGGACCTACTATTCTGATCGAGCGGCGTAGTGATGTCATGCAAACTCCGGGGGGACAAATGAACAAGGCACCGTCTGGCATAGATGCTCTCGTGGACCGTCAGGTCAAACGATGGAATGCAGAGAAAAAGAGGAGAAACGCGGAGAGAGACACCGTACCGATCTACCCGTGTATTACCATCTCGCGGCAATATGGTGCACTGGGCGGTGCGCTCGGTAAAGCGCTCGCCACTGAGCTCGGCTACTCGTGTTGGGATCAGGAGTTGGTGCATGCCATCGCGAGAGAGTCTGGCCTCGATGAACAATTGTTGAGCACCGTCGATGAGCAGACGCGCAACAGCATCGATGTCTTCATCGACAGCCTACTGCGCGGCCGGACCTTTTCTGGCGCCGAGTACTTGGCGCAGCTTGGGCGCCTCATTCAGACCATCGCTGCCCATGGCAGCTCGATCATTGTTGGCCGTGGCGGTCAGTTCTTACTCAATCGGATGGAGGCGCTGCATGTTCGCACGGTCTGCCCCATCGAGTTTAGAGTCCGCGGTATCGCACAGCGTCGTGGGATCTCCGAGACCGAGGCACGCTCAGTGCTCGAGCGCGGCGAGAAGGAGCGGCACGCGTTCATCCAAAAGCACTATGGGCGTGATGTCACTGATCCCACCGCATACGATTTGATCATCAATATGGCGACCACGCCGGTAGACAAAGCCGCACAGATCGTGAAGACGGCCTACGAGGCGCGCTTCGGCGACCAACCTGAGCGGCGCGTTGAGCGAAACTCTCTGCCACCCTTACGCATGCCCGCTGTCGCAGACGACTAAGCGCGGTTTT
The DNA here is from genome assembly GCA_049889275.1 of Bradymonadia bacterium. Taxonomy (GTDB): domain Bacteria; phylum Myxococcota_A; class Bradymonadia; order UBA7976; family UBA1532; genus UBA1532. The sequence continues at coordinate 2,277 of JBMHDS010000072.1, forward strand.
CGACCTTCACGCTGCGCCACTAAGCGTTACACTCAGGCGCCATTAGACACCTTGGCACGCGCTACGGTGGGTGTGTACCTATCGATTGAGTCTAAGCGTGCCGAGCGACGCCCACACGTTTTCTTTGCAATGCCGGTGGTTCAACTCGTCCTTCAAACAACCTGAACGAGCCGGTCTACTCTCGTGGCCGTTGTCGCCGTCTATTTTAGGCAAGCCCTGTCTTGTGAGCGCCGTGGGCTACGATCCCCGTGCCTGTCCTAGCTGTGCCGGTGGTCCAACTCGTCCTTAAAACAACCGAAGCATGCAGGTCTGCTCTCGTGACAGTTGTCGCCGTTGATTCTAATCAGGCCCTGTCTTGTGGGCGCCGTGGGCTACGGTCGCCGTGCCTGTCCTAAGCTCTTGGAACGAGTCCGCTGGATCGTTGCAGGCCACCTGTCACAGACGGAGAGGACTCTGTGCTCTCACTGTGTGACGCGCTCAGCACTGAGTGAGACACACGCACAACGAAATCTCCGTTTTTTTGGCTGTCGATTCGGGTGACAGATTATTACTTTTTAATAAAATCAGGTGGTTGCGTTCTGTCTCCGGCAGTTGGCACGAACACTGCTTTACAAACAGCCGAGCGTTGATAGTCGGCGGCTGAAGCGGGTTCAGGACGTCTGGCTTAAATTCGAAAAAGGGAGCACAGCATGGATAAATTCGGGCTTTATCTGGTCTTGGTGAGTTTCGCTGGATTCGGTTGCACGGGGCCATTGCCCGACGACGACTCGGCCGCCGACGGCGCCGATGTGGTCCAAAAGAACAGCCAACTCAAGGTCGATGTTGCTGCTTACTGCAGCGCGCCCTGCACGGTTGCGGTGAGTGGATTACCGGCAGAGCTGGTCCAGGGGGTGCGTTATTACATCAATGGCATGGAGCAGGCCATCAACACCAATTGGTGGAGCGGGTATTCCATGCAGTTACCAGCCTCCATCTCAGGCGAGATTCACATCAAGGCCGAGCTCATTAACCTCTCTGGATGGACGATCGCATCGGGCAGCGGGAAAACGGTGATTCAAGGCAGCGGTCAGCCACCAGAACGGCCGGCGGCAAGCAATGAGCCTGCGCCGTGGCAGCCGCAAGCCCAGTCCGATCGGGTCCGCTTAGAGAACAGCGATACCTGTCCAAACCCATGTAAGCTCAAAGCGTCCGTGGAAGGCGCGGTCACTCAGGTTGAGTTCTATGCGGGCGGCTACTACCTCGGAAAGGCCGGCTCATTCGACAACTTCACCTTCGAGTATACCTTTAGCCAGTCCGGTCAGCGCGAGATTCGCATCGTCGGCTACAATTGGGGTGGCCAGGCGCTCGCCGAGCACCGACGTGCCATCACCATCGCACCCGCCCAAAGTGCCTCACCTTGGGAGTCCACACCGAGTGGCTATAACGCGGTTACAGGAAATCGGATCGCCGACGCAGCCTATGCCATCGCAACGCGCCGCAACACCACCGGTCGTTGTTACACCGCCGCAGCCGATGCGATCGAATCGGTCACCGGGCCATTCTTGTGGGGCAGCAGCGCCTACCAGGCAGCGGACCAATTGAGGGCGAGTTCGTGGTTTACAGAGGTCTCCGTCGGTGATTTACGTCAGCTGCCTGCCGGTGCCGTTGTGGTCTGGGGCAGGGGCTCGTCCGCCCATGGCCATATCTCAATCGCGCTCGGTAATGGCCGCGAGGCATCGGATCATGTGGCTGATCAAATGACCTACCACTACGGTGGCGCCCCAGCGCGCGTCTTCTATCCGCGCTGAAGGCCTCGTTAATTCGGCGCTCATCTCTGAGAGCGTCAAAAGCGTAAAATCAGAGATGCGCCTGATGTCATCGAGTCTGACATAATCGAGGTTCGCACGCTGGCATCCATTCCATTTACATAGACACAGACCCGCCGCCACAAGGTGTCGTCATAAGCCAGCTTAAACCGGCGCTTGGCGCGATACCCGCGTTGAGACGATACCCGCGTTGAGGCGACACCCGCGTTGAGGCGGACTTCAAAAGAAGGCTCAGTCAGCGCTTAGACGCTTGGTGCTGGCATTTGAATTGGGGTGAACGTGTATCGAGTGGGTACAAAGTGATGTGCCCTAAAGAGCGCTTGTGTCGATGGTTGCCCAATCCAGACTTTTAGCTTTGCCATATCCACATCGAAGAACAGTTCGATGAGATTGTTCCCGCCTACTTTTGCAAAAACACATTGTGAGCTGTCACACCACTGAGCAAACTCGGGCTTTGTTTTTAGATAATCAGCGTAGAAAGCGTCGGTGTTGTCGCAGGTTGCGGTGAGCATAAATTTGCCATGGGACCCCCTTTGTTCTGAAGTCAAAACAGCGCGAAGGTCGCCTAAAGGCGGGCTCCAACCTGAACCGACTCACACATTTGCGACGCTGAGAAATCTGTTGTGACCGAATCGTTGCATTCAACTCACTTGCAGCCCCCATGCGTCTCTAATTTGTCCATCCTCAAGTGGGGTTATGGAATCAGGCAAACCTTAGTGCTTGCTGGCGCCATCGTCTCAATCGTAACCTGCCTACGAATTGAACACTTTATAAAGGGGGGCGGTGACCATGGCGATACGGAGATTGAGTGTCGTGTTGGCCATGCTCGGTTGGTCTTTGCTCGGCGGCTGTGATGATGAAACAGCCGGTCAGAGTGGTGATTGTCGGCAAGAACGCTTGCGTTGTGTCGACGGCTTCGCCTGTGTCAACAGCGGCGGGACTTGGGACTGCTTGCAACAACGTGATTCAGGGCTTGAGCGCGATGTAATCACGCTCGATGCGCAAGCGTTCGATGGCACGACCGCGCCAACCGACACAGCGGTGTCTCCACTCGATTCAGCACCGAGCGAGCTCGATGGCGCGATGACTGAAGACGTGTTCACCTCGCCTGTAGATGATGGTGGCGTGATACTGGATATGTCTGCAGAGCAATTGGATATGACGCGCCAGCCGATAGATGCGCAAGCCGTTGATGCTGACCAGCCTGTCGTAGACGCGCAGGCACCCGCCGCCGATGCGCAGCCGCCTCAACCCGATTCCGGTGATCTTGAGGACGATGGTGGCGCGTTCGCCGTTGATATGGCTGGCCCAGACCCCGCATTTGGCCCAGGCAGATGTAATCATCAGCGGCGGCTTGATGTAGACGATGAGTACGAGCCCAACCCCGACCAGAATAGCGCGCGTAGGCTTTTGCCGGGTCGCTATCCCGATCTCGTGCTGAGGGCGGGTGATAGCGACTGGTATCGGCTCGACGGTCTGTGTGCAGATGGCGTTGTCTCGTTTATTCTCGACCATCCTTTCGACGGTGGCGACATCGACCTGCAAATTTGGGCGAATGGCGAAGGTCGGGTGATTCAATCCCAAGGTTTTTGTACCGGGCGAGAAGAAGGTCGCTACCAATTACCCGATGGCGTCGACACGCTCACTGTCGGGGTGTACGGCTTTGGTCCACCAGGGCAGCCGGCGGGTGCAAACACGTATAGCTTGACAGTATTGCTCGCGTGTCGTGATTGAGCCCTGCGAGCGCTTATCACCACTGAACTAAAGCATTCGACCCCAAGTTCACACACCTGAATGCGCTGCCAACGCCGCCCTAGAAACGATAGCCCACTTCAATGGCGAAACCATTGAAGAGCAGCTCATCTGTGTCTTCTTTAAAGTCTGCAATCAGTGTGGATGTGAGCGCTGCCAGCAGCGACCAACGCGCTGTTTGACCAGCGCTTAACTCGGCTGTGAGCCCCACGGATTGCTGGAGACCATAACTCAACTTGGGCCTTTGCATATCGGGCATCTCGTGTGGGTCTGCTAAGTTCACATACTTTGGGTCGATGGGCTGGCTTAAGAACCCAGTGAGCCCGTAGAAGGGCGTCACGTAGGCGTTTACCCAGCCAGCGATAAACCCGACATCGGGGGACACAAATTGCCCTGCTTCAGACGATCCAAAGCCCAGCCCACCGGTGAGTGCCACATGGCCGCTGAGCGCCTTTGGAGCCCATTTTGCGCCGGTTCGAGCGGCCACCATGACATGGTCTCTGGTCTTCTCATCGGTACTATCGTCGTCTTCGTAGCGATGGCGAAGCATCATCACCGCCCCACGGAATTCAAAGTCCAAGGTCTCGCTTATCCCGTGGCGTGCGGTGAAGCTGCCGGCGTGTACATGGGGGCCGAATAGGTCGTCTGAGAGACCATACTGTCCGCTGATCGCTGTCTGATCTTTGCCAAGAGTATTCGGCCCCTGCGCGTTGTTTGGTTGTGCGGGCGGTGAGTAGAGATGGCGCTGACATCCACATTGGATCAACATGCTTAGGACCAGAAAAAAACACCGCCTCCTGTGTGATTTAACCATCTGCTCATCTCCCGGTGGCTTTTAGCCACACCGACCTCATCTGCCCACACTGCGCTTACACATTGCCCACACGGCAATTGCACCGCGCTCACACTGCGCCCACACAGCGCTTACACATTGCCCACACGGCAATTGCACTGCGCCTGCACTGCGCCTGCACTGAGCTCACAGTGCGCTCACACAGCGCTAACACAGCGCTTACACAGCGCCCGCACTGAGCTCACACAGCGCCCGCACCTAGACGTGTTCGCAAGCACCGTGCCAACGGAACGCACGGTCGGCGGGCTGCGGATTGGCGGCTTGCTACACCGTCTGCGACTTGGCGATGGTGGGCGTCTACCTCAGATTGGATAGGTCATACGCCACTTGATTTGGCCATAACTAAATGGCCACAAAGCTCTGAACTGGAATGGCGAAAAGCCTCTTAGACACGGCACAGTGAAAGCGAGTTAGACATTTGTCCAGGATCCAGGCGCTTACGAATCGCGGATGGGTAGGTATGGTTGTTCAGGTATCATTCTAGACGCAAATCTGGTGCTGCCTGCGCAGCTTGACGGGCTCGGCGGCTTCGCGGGCTCGGCGGCTTTACGGGCTGCGCGGCACACATCATCGGGCGCGTGTCTCTAGGTGTGGGTTATCTTGTTAGGCGTAAACGACAAGGCCGCCCTGACAATCAGCGGTGGCCTTGGTGAGACGGGACTGTGGCGCCTTACTTGGCGACTGGGAAGATGAGCGTAATCGGCACCCAAATCGGTGCCAGTATCGGTGATTTCAATCAGACGGAGATAAGGATCAGGTACGGGCGGGTCACCGAAAGAAAGTGATGGTGAACCGCGGTCTTTTTCGCTTCTCGCGGCTCGCGCAGGCTCTTTATTTGAGCACATACTTCAGAGAGATCCTCGGAAGTATGTGTTTCTTCTAGACCGTGGACGCGACCTTGTCAGCTAGGCTGAGCTACCTTTTCTTACGCTTCTTGCGAATCATTTTGCGCGATTTACTGCGCGTATTCTTCTTGCCGGACTTCGCGCGTTTTTTCCGAGCTTTCAGTCGCTTCGCGAGCGCTTTGACCAACAGGCGATTTCGCTTTGAACTGAGCATTTTGCTCTTTTTGTTCTTCTTGCCCTTCTTACTGACGCTCTTTCCTTTTTTCCACTTCTTGGGCTTTTGCACCTTGAGGTATTTGTTCATCTGCTTCTCGATGCCCGAATACGCTTTGTTGGCTTCAAGATCGAGCTTGTTTACGAGTTTGACGTCAAACGAACGAATGGCAGCGTTTCCACAATAAAGTGCTTTGTTCTGCTTCGCGGCGGTTCGGTCGTTCTGACATGTCAATTTGGTCAAGAGCGAGACTTTCTTAAAACTACTCGGCGAGACTGCGCTCATGTAGTTCACTTGATACGTCTTATTGGCAATATTCTTTTTGCTCTTAGTGTGAACGGTGCTTGTGAGCGTTTTCACATAGCCTTGGTATTTCTGTTTGTTCTTTTTAAGAAACCCATACCATGTCTTGGGCGAGTTCTTGTTATTCTTCCGGTTATAGTTCCCGCGATCGAACATGGGGGTAATTTTTGCTTTGGGAAAGCCTTTCGCAAACCTGCATTCTCGATACAGATTGTCTTTTGCGTTCTTAGAGGCGAGGCTGAACAAGACTTGAGATCCCGATTTGATGGTATATTGGGTGCGTCCATGTACCTCGCCGCCAAAATGTCCGAACACGCCTTTGTTCTTCGTCATCTCAGTGAGGTCGCCTGTAATCTGGTACATGAAGTCCCCCGATTTTGTCCAAGCATCCATGTACGCAACCATGCGGAGCTTGTGCCCTGGGTCATGGTCTTTTGATTGCCCGCTCATCTCCGCCCGGATGAGTTCTGAACTCTTGAACCCTCCGGGCGAGGTTGGAAGCGGGTACAGCGTTTGGTTGGCAAAACGTACGCTATCGCAATCTAGCGTCTTTGCTTTAGGAAACCAGTCCGTGAGCTCCCCATAGTCAAATCCTTGCCAAGTATTGGCTTCATCACACTGCTTGTTCTTCTTGAGGCAGTTTTGTGCGAGTTTGGCGAGCTTTGTGCGCTGTCCGGCCCATTTTTTCGCGAGTGACTTAAGCTTACTGCGCCATTTGGTCTTATTCTTGCCCCACGCAAACGCCTTTGGCGATGCTGATAAAATATGATTGGCTCGCCGAGACAGTTGGTCAAGATGGAATATGGCAGCGGCGATGGTGTCGAGCTGCTTTTCTTTGGGCGCTGCGAAGACGTCTGCATCAGGCCAATTCTCGACGTAATCTTCATAAGGCACAATGAAGCTAGCGACTGTTTTCGCATTCTTCTTACTGACCTCGAAATTCTTGTATTGTTTTTCGAGTGCCTTAAACGTTGTAGGTGGTTTCAATCCAGCGGTTGTTAGTACACTGATTTCAAGCTGTTTACTTTCCATCTTGCTCAGTTCTTTTTCCATCGTGTCTGCATCTAGTGACGTATCGACACCGAAGCCGGTATAGGACAACCCCGAGCTTGTATTTACAGAGCTAGAGCTCAGCGATTTTGTGCGTTTTCGCTTGGCCATCCCGTAGTACTCGGCGGCTTCCTGCCTACCGTAAACAAAACCCGTACCACACGCTTTCTTGAACTTCGCAATGCCACCCGGTTTTTTAAGCATTTCGACATACTTATCCTTCAATAGAATGTCTACGCTGTCGTCGATTGTGTATGGATTCCAAAGCTTCTTTACAACGAAAACAAAAATGGAGTTCTCCTCAGTCATATCTGAGGTTTGCAGCGTGCCTATTTTAGTTTCGGCGCTGGCACTGCCAAACCCACCAGCAGCCTGGACGGATGCCGCGACATCAAGGCCAAACAGCTCGGAGAGCTGCACTTTAGTCTCGACCTTGAATGTATCTGACAATTGTTCCGAATCGTATCCCTCGAGTGGTTCATTGCCCTTCTTTGAGCTTTTCAGGCATCTCTTGAATGTTTTTCGGGCCGAGAGATCCACACCTTTGCCAAGTTTGACGCCCGCCAGTTGCTCGTTACTCAGCACGATTATATTGTCAGCACTCTGACTGTGACTGACGATAGGCATGCAAACCACGGCAGTCAGAAAACAGACTACAGTTCTCAATCTTATCATTCGGTACTTCCCCCACCCGGTGAGATTTCACCGTGCTCATACGAAGACTTTCGCCACGCGTATTGTGACTTGCCAAAGGATCTTCGAAGTTCAAAATTTGCGCATAGCTAAGGCTAAACTACTCCCTTACGGGTGCGAGTAACGCATAGCCTCACTTAAAATTCAAAATAAACAATCGCTCGCTTAAGGCTTTGTGATGACCGACGAAAACAATCGGTTTTGTGCCTACGACCAGACGGGCCCGTCTTGTGCCCGCCAGGCTTCACCGCGGTTGCCTGGAATGTCTTCGTTTGTGCTCGAGCAGACAAAGTTGCCGACATCGCTAAATGCACGCTCTCTTGAGACTGTCTCACCGTGCTTGCGCATAGGTTTACGCTTGCCATCTAATTCGAGTTCGATGACCTCGTGTGGGCCGGGTCTCAGGTCTACCAAAGCACCTTTTCTCTTGGCGTTTAGGAGCTGCTCTTCGTTACCGATGGGGTCTGCGATGGTCTTTGCCTTAAGGGTCCACACAAGTAGACTTGTGGGATCGCGATCACCAAAATTGGGCGCGAGTAGGTCTGGCATACCGTAGTAGGTCTTGCCGATGTCGTTCTGGTTGACGGGGCCTGCCATTAAACAAATGCCCGCGAGCAGATCGCAGTCATCAGGCAGGGCTGTGATGCCCATCAATTCGCAGTAGAGCGCGCTTCTCGCTGCAGCCGCGCCCACAGCGCGGACCGCGGCGTGCCAATCGAGGCCCTCCGCTGAGATCTCAGGCCTCGCGAGCCCTGCGATGTAAATCCGCTGCCCGGTGAGCGCAAAGGCCTTTCGGCCGCGCTCGGCGTTGCGAGAAAAGACCCGACCGGCGGGCAGGTCTATCCACTTGGGCATATCTTTAATGAGCCGGTCTGTGATGGCGTGGTTGTTGCCGCGAATGGAGCGGAGACGGCCTTTGCCGCCGGGTGTGAGCACATCGATGCGCTCGAGGAGTAAGACATCTTTCGCCCGTTCGCGGTCGATCCCAGTCCAGTGGGAGAACGCGTTGTAGGCGGCCCGACCGGCCATGACCGTGAGCGCCTCTGAGACGTCCATGTCTTGTCTGACCTGGTAGGCTGCAGGCGCGCTTTGTTCCTGATTGACACCAGGCTGAATGCGCTCGCTTCTAAACGCGAGCAGATTGGCACCGAGGCGCCGCTGGCATTCATGGCTCAGGTGGATTTGCTCGTCTGTCTTGGCTGTGCCGACCTGTGTGGCGATGCAGAGCTCAAAGCCAGCGGCGCGCTCGGCGAGGGTGATGCCACAGAGCGCCTCGAGCTTCTTGATGAGCGCCTTATTCTCTTTCTTAAAGCGCCCGCAAAAAGGTGTCATCAAGGCCTGGGCGCGGCGCATCCCTTGCGATGCGATGACCGCAGCGCGCTCCATACCATCGGCCAAGATCCCCACGTGTAAGTGGGGCAGGTAGCCGATTGTGGGGATGTCGTCTGCGAATTGAAGGCGCTTCTTTAAGATGCGCCTAAACACCGTGACGGCGCTCGTCCACTGGTTATGGCCCGCTAGGGTCAAAAGCATCGTAAATGGGTTTCGATAGGGTCTGCCAAGCACCAGGTGTGTGTACGCTGCATTGGCTAAGGGCTTTGCCTCAGCGCCGTTTAACTGCGACAAGATTTTGTGAATCTCCGCCGAGCGCTTGGGCCCGAAGGTCACCTGCCTAAAGCCCCTAAAGTTGGTCGATTGGCGGGACGACAAAATCCCTAAAGACGCTTCTTCAAACAGGCTCTGCTCGCTCACCGCTTCGGGTTTGAGAAAACCTGTGGGCCGCGTCATGCTCAGTAATTGCAGGGCTTCGGCTGTCTGCGCTTCGGTCATCGATACGCGGTGCCGAAAGCCCACGGGTGAGTGACTCTCGAGCGCCGCCGGCAAGTGATAACGCGTTTTTTTGCCACCGGCGGTGGGTAGCTCGGCACTGCGTTTGACCCGCTGATCGAGTGGCGGTGCGTCGATGGTCTCTACGCTGAGTGGTTTCATCGGTGTCTCCCCCAAGACGATTTCTACCCCCATTTAAGGCAAGAGGGTTCCGGTTTCAAGGGGGTGTTGACGACTCGGGTTTTGGCTTGCCATCAAAGAACGCTCATTGGGTGCTGATCCAGACCACACGGTTGGCGCTCTCGCCGTAGCCATCTTGGAAAGCGGCCACCGAGTCATGGTGTGCTCTTCGATACACTTAAAGGATGTGTAAAGGCGCTGCCTCGGTCTCTCTCTCGCAAGTAGATTTAATCGCCCATTTAAGGCAGGTGGTTTGCGGCTTTACGGGGAGGACGACTCGGGTTTTGGCTTGCCATCCAAGAACGCGAATTGGGTGCTGATACAGACCACACGGTTGGCGCTCTCGCCGTAGCCATCTTGAAAGGCTGTCACCGCGTCATGGTGTGCTCTTCGATACACTTAAAAGATGTGTGAAGGCGCCGCCTCGGTGTCTCCCCCGTAAGTAGATTTAATCCCCCATTTAAGACAGGAGGTTTGCGGTTTTACGGGGTGATTACTCGGGTTTTGGCTTGCCATCCAAGAACGCGAATTGGGTGCTGATACAGACCACACGGTTGGGGCTCTCGCCGTAGCCATCTTGAAAGGCGGCCACCGCGTCATGGTGTGCTCTTCGATACACCTCAAAGATGTGTGAAAGCGCTGCCTCACTGCAGGAGAATACGAGGTGACCTCGGGCACAGTGGCGGTCGTCTAGTTGTAGGCTCCGGTCTGCCCAATGGCGCCCTAAGCGTCTCGCCACATCAACATCCGGGCGGGTGCTCACATAGCGGTTGCGCGCGACTGAGTACTTACCGTGCCGAATGAAGATGGCGCCACCCTCATGGAGGGTCTCAATGGTTTGCGCCACCTCGTCGACCGGCAAGCCGAGGGTCTGCGCGAGCCACGGGTTCGAGTGCTCCGGCAGCGCGCGGTAGGCGTCTATTTCGAGGCAGGCGACGATACTCTGTGCATTTAAATGCTGACTCGCGGTCTTTCGCTGGGCTTCCACCGACCGCCAGACGGCACGAATCGACTTCAGGTTGCCCGGGTCGGTCATCAACTCGATAAAGTCGATGATTCGACCGGTCAGCGCCTGGACGAGCATGAGCAGTCGGTCCACCGGCGGGTCTGAGTCGCCCCTGAAGATCCGTCTTAGGACCGCAGGCTTTAAATCGACGCCGAGCGCCACCTCTTCGACTGTGCGGTCGCCTTTGAGCACACCTAACCAACGGGCGTAGTCGAAACTATCCATCGTGTCGCCAGGCGGCGTGGTCTCAAAGCCTGCATATTGCCAAAGGCGCTCTACTGCATCGGGTTGCCTGATGGCGAGCAGCGCGATTAAATCTGAGACCTTAAACTTTCGCTGACCGGACTCCCACCGATAGACCACGTTGGTCTTAAAGCCCAAACGCCGACTCAGCGCCCCCTGGGTACGCTTGCCCCTGAGGCTCTTGACCAATTCTTGTGAGAGCTGTGCCCAATCGACTTTCATGAGCATAATCATCCATGACTGAACGGCAGTGTTCAACACCGGCGTTCATTTATCCAATCGCGAGCGCTGAGCTTGGTAAGAGTGCTGGCCGTTTTCGTCTGGTCATGAGCGGTCGTCATGGCGGCCTTCGTGACGGTAAAGCCATCATGATGGCGGACAATCAAGGCCTTGCTGGGCGCCTTGGCGCGTTTGATTGGTCTCGAGACTGTGTCATCGGTCAGCGACATGAGCCGCCCGTTTGATCAATGGCCCGTGTCCGGGCATGATAGGTGACTGATCCGGGTGAGCGCTCAATCTTGTTCGGCAACGCAGGCTGCTGGCGTTTAGGCTGATGTCAGCCTTTGGAGGTTTTGTTTTGTACAGATGGTCTGTTGCTCTTGTTCTCAGCGCGCTCTTTTTTCTGGGCTGTGCAAGCAGTGGTGGTTCTACCGATTCCTTTGACCCCAGTGCGCCGGACGATATGCCGCCTGGCGTTGAGTCGCCGCCGCTTGGCAGTAATCCCGGTGGTGGCAGCGGCTCGACGCCGGTCAGGCACCCATTAGACGATGCGCTCTCGGATGCATGCCGGGTGACCTTTGGCGCTGAACAAGCTGCTCTCAGCACAAACAGCGGTCGAGCGGTGCCTGTGTCTGCGGGTGACGAGTTCATCATCAGCACGACTCAGGTGTCAGAAAATGAGGCACGCCTCGACTTAATCTATGCATGGTCGGTCGATGATGGTGGCGGCGACGACGATGGTGACGGCGACGATACGGATGTCATGGAGCCGAGCGACGTGGTTGTCGCAGATGTTTCAAATTCAGTGACCTGGTACTTTGAAGTTTTCTCGATCAGCGCTGAGACCATCGAAGCGCTGCCTGTCACATTGGATTGTGATGTTGAATCGGCGATCCAGGCGACGGGTGTTTTATCAGACTTGAGTCTACACAGCGACGCCGAATTGACCGACGAGGTCTGTCTGATTCCGAGTCCTGCGCTGATCTCGGGTGGCGCCACGCTCGCGGTGGTCACAGATGGGGACGCATCGTCTCCGCGTGTCTATGAACTCAGAAGCGATGGTCTGGAAGACACCTGTGGTGTGAGCGGCGCCATGTTCCTCGGTATCGATGCCTTACCAGTGGATGATACCGTCCTATTCCTGCCGGCCATTCTGCCGGTTCTCACCCGCGAAATTTAGGACAGTTTGAGTTCGACTGATATCGGTCGGTCAGTGCTCCGATCAAGATTGACTGAGCGTGAGTGCTTCACTTTTTGGCTACCGCCACTACAAAAACACGATAGATGGCCCGCCACATCGTTGCGCTTCGCGCGCTTCACCGTTGTTGATTGGACCTGGTCACCATGGACGGACTCGTCGCGCAAAGTTCAGCGATGAGCGCGCTGGCATCTCCACAAATGACACAAATTAAGCCGTTAATCATCGCGTTCAAAGCACAGTTATCCACATGTATGGGCAGTCGCGACCGAGCCATCCCGCTTGGCCTTCAATCGCTTTGATATATCCTCTCAGGAGATTCCTCTAAATGCCCGAAATACTCAAAATATCACGGTTTTTGTACAAACATCTTGACATGACTCAGGAGTGAGTTACAACGGGTGCTAAGACACAAGGATAGCTCGATGTAAGGGTTTCGCAGGTTGAGTCAAGCGGCGTTTGAGCACGTCTCGTCATGAACACTGTTTCAGAACGCGCGTTGTGGACCCCTGCGGCCTTCTTTGAGCTTTGATATTCGCAAAATTCATAGAAGAGGGTCGGTGTAGCCGACTCTCGGTCGGAATGACTTTTAAACGCTGCAAAAGGAGGCAGTTATGAGATTAGGTTTAGTACGAATGATCGCGCTTGTCGCGTCACTCGCCGTCATCGCATGTGGTGACGATGACTCGTCGAATGGCGGCGGTGGTGGTGCCGGTGGTGCCGGTGGTGCCGGTGGTGCTGGCGGTGGTGGCGTTGAGACCATCACTTACAGTGGGACCGCATCTGGATGGCTTGAAGGTGTAACCGCTGAAGGTTTTACAGTCTGTGTTCACGAGACTGAGATCTGCACAACCACGGACGCCGACGGTAATTTTGCCCTCGAGGGTGTGCCAGCCAATTCAGAGATTATTCTCACGTTTGTGAGCGAAGACGAGGCGCGGATTGCCTTTCCTTTGGTGACAGGAGACACAGACACAGTAGGCACTCGGCCTTTCACCATCGTTAATCGTTCCATCGCCGATATCTTGGTGGCGAGTGCGCCCGGTGCGACCGGCGGTATTGATGATACGAAGAGTATTCTGACCTTCTATGTTGGCAACGGCGGCTATTCAGCGCTCCGTGGTCTGCCCGGTGTGACCGTCAGCTACGAAGGGCCTGATGCGGATAAGTCCGTCAACTACATCGTGCCCATTGGAAATGATCCTGGTGTTGCAGTGGGCAGCGCCGATGTGATCGAGACCAGCTACACAGGCAACGGCTTTGTGGGCAATGTTGAGACCGGTGATTACACGATGACTTTTGATGCTGGGAACCGCACCTGCGCGCCAGATTTCGGCTGGCCTGGTGCCGAAGGCAGCGCGCCGAATACATTCCGTGTCCCTACACTTCCAGGTTTTGCAACGTTTACATTCGTCCGATGTAAGACGGAAGAATCGGTCACAACCACCGGCACGATTAACGACTTAATCGCAGGTGAAGTGGTCGCTGACGCTGAGGTGTGCGTTTACTGGAATGAGGACGCAGAGGGCAACTACGCTGACTCCGATTGTCAGACCACTGATGCGGAAGGTGCGATTACACACACGATTCCAGGAGACACACAGTTCCTCCTTGAAGCGAAGAAAGAAGGCTACATGACTGTGGTGGGTACAGGCGAGACATTGACCGAGGATATTACCTGGGCAGGTCCACTCTCACCCGCACCAGCCATCGTCGCTGCAGCCGCACTCGCCGGTGTCACCGTCGAAGAAGGCCAGGGCCACTCGGTTGTCACTGTCCTTAGTCCAGAGGGCGAGCTCCTCGATGGCTTTACAGTGAGCATCGTCGGCTCTGACGCCACACCGGCATACATCGAAGGTGGACTCATCAACACCGAGTTGACAGAGACATCACGTTCAGGCTCGGCTTTTTTCTTTAACCTTGAACCAGGCACCTACACCATCGACGTGCAAAAAGAAGGCGTGCTGTGTACGACGAGCGCGACGAGCTGGCTGACGGCGTTGGGTTATACGGCACCGATTCGATCCGACAGCATTACTGTGACAGCTGTGCGATGTGTCGCTGAGCCGAGCCCACGCTTTGGTGAGCCAGCGGAGCCCATCGAAGCACCGATGTGCGGGGACGACGCCACTGCGAATTGCATGGCCACCTGCGGTTTCTTCGCTGCCTGTGGTGCCGCACTCTGTGAAGGTCTTCTGGACGCCTCAGAGTGGGAGACAAGTGCTGCCACGGCAGGCATGCTTGCCGCATGTGAGGCGGTCTGCGAGACGACCCCTGAGCTCATTGATATCGTTTGTGAGCACACGAGCTGTAATGAAACCCTGTCACTCGCTGTGGCTGGTCAAGAGGGCTTTGATGCATTCTGCACAAACGGGCTACCGACCTTGCTCGAGCAAGCCACAATCGCGGCGGCGGCAGAGGATTCAATCGTGACGGCCGCAACAGGTTTGGTCGGAGAGTCCGAGTCGGTCCAAACAATTCTGAGCGCGCCTGGACCGTTGACCGTGTTCCTGCCTGTCGATGAAGCTTTCGCTGCGCTCGATATGGGTCTCTTAGAGATGGTCACAACAGATCCGGAATTGAGAGACCTCGTGCTGAGCTACCATGTCGTCGACGCGGGGCTGCCGGCAGCTGATGTCATCGCGCTCATCGAAGGCGGCGCAGACAGCGTGGAGACACTCATTGGCTCAGTTCCATTGGCGTTGGTTGATGGACA
>JBMHDS010000073.1:0-7098 GCA_049889275.1 Bradymonadia bacterium
AGGTGATGCATGTGATGTCTGTCCCGGTGTTGCAGACGACGGTACAGACGCCGATGAGGATGGTATCGGTGATGCATGTGATGTTTGCCCGGACGTCGCGGATGCTGAGCAAATCGACACCGACGATGATGGCGAGGGTGATGCCTGCGACGGCGATGATGATAACGACGGTACACCTGACGAAATTGACAATTGCCCACTGGTGCCGAATCCAGACCGTTTGGACTCGGATGACGATGGTACCGGTGACGCGTGCGATGACGACATCGACGGTGACGGTGTCGCCAACGATGATGACAACTGCCCGACGGTGTCAAACGAAGACCAAGCGGATGCTGATGAGAACGGAACAGGTGACGTGTGTGAAGGTCTCGGATGTGACCTGAGCTTTGGATTTGAGGATGGTGCGCTGCCAGCCGCTTTTGACGGGTTTGGGGACTATCCTTTCGCTTTTGCACCGGGCGTTGGCCGCGGTGGTGAAGGCTCGGCGCTTCAGTCGACTAATCAAGACCAGGACGCCACAGAGTCAGTGGTGTCTCTGACCGTGGATGCTGCAGAAGGCGCGCAGCTGAGCTTCTGGTATAAGGTGAGCTCAGAAGGTTTCTTCGATGCCCTCGTGATCTATGTAAACGGCGGCTTCTACGCGGAATACGATGGTGAGATCGATTGGACGGAGGAAGTCATTGATCTTAACGCGGGCATCAACACGATCACCTGGAGTTACGAAAAGGATGGCAGCGAGTTTGAGGGTAGCGATACTGCCTGGATCGACGATGTGTCATTCGTGAATGCTTGCCTGCCATAGCGCCCCTAGCGGTAGCGAGTCAGCTCGCTACCGCTTCATATCCCACCCTTAAAGGCGCTATCAACCAGCTCTCATAGCGCCGATGCCTCCGAATTATATGGTTGCGTTCTGCTCTTATCGGAAGAGACTTGCGCATAACCGATTAACTGCGTCATGATCAGCCTTCGGGGTCTTCAGGGAAGGAGCAGCGCGTGCGCACAGGCCGGTTTATCTATCTCATTTGCATAGCGGCCTTCTTCGCTTTGGGCTGTGACGACGACAAAAAGCAAGAGATGGCCATCTTTGAGCCCATGGCCGACGCAGGCCCTGTGGACACAGATATGGGTGTTCTTCCATTTCTTCCAAAAGGTCCGCCACCCACACCGGGTGAAGAGTTGAGTTTTGCGCCTGACCGACAGCGTTGTCAGATCATCGCTGAGCATCGCCAAGTCACGGGCAACCAGCTGCTCGCCCGACACGTATGGACCTACGACCAGTTTGGTAATCTTACCCTCGATGAGCGAGACGAGAATGGAAACGGGATCATTGACCGGCGGCTCTCTAGCCGCTTTGTCGCCGCTGAGAGACCCACGCTGATCACCGATGATCGCGATGGAGACGGCTTACCCGATAGCATCGTGACCCTCGAATATGCAGGGCCAGAGCAGGGAACTGCGCTCTACGATGATGACGCTGACGGCATCGTCGATCGACGCGAGGTCAAGCGTTACCGTGGTGAGCTTGTGATCGAAGAAGCTTGGTATGATGTGGACGCTGACATCTTGCAGAGCCGCACCGTGTATCAATATGACGATAGTGAGCGCCTCATATTGGTGGAGAGTTTTAATGGCGATGAGAGCGTCGCGCGCTATCGGTCAACGGTAGAATACGATGAACTCGGGCGCCTTATCAGAAGCACGCAGGATGAAGATGCGGACGGGCAGATCGAGCTCGATGTAAGCACCCAATATGAAGATGAGGCAAGGCGACTTGTGACCATCAGCTCGAGGCCATTAGAGGAGAAAACCGCACGCCTTGTGGAGCTCTACGATGGCTCGAACCGTTTAATGCAACGCACGCTCGATATCTCAGACGACGGCAGTCTCGAAGAGAGTACGCAGTACCAGTACGAGGGTGAGGTGCTGGTCATTCGCGAGAGCGCATCACCCGATGGTAATCGTGTGGAGCAGTTCGAGTATGACGTTGACAACCGTATCCAGACGACCCTCGTCGATTCCGACCCTCAAAGCGATGGCGCCGAGCGTCGAATCGACTACACGCACTTCTGCAGGTCGGCCCTCGACGACGAGTAAATTAAGCTGGGTTCAAATGGGGTGAGCGCAGCGTTTATAACGTCTGGCTCAGGTGGTCTCAGCGAAGGATTTGCTGACGTGCGAGGTCACGGGTGATGTTCTTCTGATGCGCCTCATTGGTACCGCCGCCAATCTCCAACAGCTTGGCGTCGCGCCACAGGCGTTCCACATCGTATTCGCCCACATAACCGTAGCCACCGAGCACTTGAATCGCCCGGTCGGCCACGTTCTTTGCCATGGTCGAGCAGTAGAGTTTTACGCCGTCTGAGTCCATGCGGTTACCAGCGCTCGCTAGATCCAACGCTGCAGCCGTGCTGTATACGTACGCACGGCCCGCCATATATTCGGCGTATGATTCCGCAATGTGCCGTTGAATCTGGCCGAAGTTCCTAAGCGGTTGACCGAATGACTGTCGCTCGCCCGCGTAGGTGTTCATGATCTCGACGCAGCGCCGCGCGATCCCCACGCTCATCGCTGCGAGCGCGAGTCGTTCGATCTCTAAGTTTCGCATCATGTGCAGGGTGGCTTGCCCCTCTTCGCCCACCAAGTTTTTGGCGGGCACACGCACGTCCTCGAAGACCAACTCCGCCGTGGGTGACGCGCGCATACCGAGCTTGTCCTTAATGCGCTGACCGAGCTTAAATCCAGGCATCCCGCGCTCCACCAAAAAGAGACTCAGGTCGGTTCTCGCGGCACCAGTCCGTGCGTAGACCAAAAAGACATCGCCCAAGGTCTCATCGTCGATACAGCCGTTCGTGATCCACATCTTCTGGCCGTTCAAGATGTAGTCATCGCCGTCTCGCTTCGCTGTGGTCGACATGCCTAAGACGTCCGTGCCCGCGCCGGGCTCGCTCATACACATGCCACCGATGAGCTCGCCTGTGCACGCCTTCGGTAGAAATCGCTGTCGTTGTTCGTCATTCCCGTTGTGCTGCAGGTTGTTGACGAAAAGCATCGAGTGGGCGAGGTACGCCAAGCAAAAGCCCGGATCCACAGCGGAGAGCTCTTCGTGTACGAGAACAGTCGCCACAGGATCCATACCCGAGCCGCCAAATTGTTCATCCACGGTGATGCCGAGGAGTCCCAATTCACCGAGTTTTCTAAATAGCGGCATGTTGAACTTTTCGAGCCTGTCGAACTCCAGCGCCTGCGGCTGGACCTCTCGCTCGGTAAAATCACGCACCATGCTGCGAAGGACCGCGTGCTCCTCGGTCGGATTGTAAAGATCCGCTGAACTCATAACCAAATGCCCCACTCAATTTGACTGCACGCAAATACATGAAAGTATGTCCGTGCGGTAGCGTTGCTATGTACACCGCTTTGATCGTTTTGTCGAACCAGGAGATACCAATGCGTACGACAGTGTTTCCCCTCTTGCTGATCTTTGTTCAGTTTTTCGTATTCGGGTGTGATGACCCTGGTGCTGGGGCACCCGGTGGCGGTTTTGTTCGGCCCGACGGCGGCGGACAGGGCGGTGCTGGTGGTCAAGGAGGCGGCGGTGGCAACGCGATGGACATGATGGCGCAGCCGGACCTGGCGGCCGATGCCGGCCGAGTCGATCAACGTGTCAGCATGTGTGGAGATGGTGTGGTCGAAGGCAGTGAGGCGTGCGACGACGGCAACCTGGACCCGAATGATGGATGTAGTCCGACGTGTCAGGTAGAGATGTTATGCGGGAACGGGCAAATCGACGCTGACGAAGAATGCGATGAGGCCGCTGCGGACTGTATCAACTGCTCGGTGATCGCGGTGGATGTGTCCCGCGGCGGGGAATACGATGGCGCCTTTGGCCGGGGTAGCTTTGACAGGTACTTGTTTCGCTTGGACCGCGATGGCTTCGTCGCGCTCTCTGCTCAAGAGCCGTCAACGCCTTGTACTTCGGATCTCTCCATCGAGGTGTACCGCATTGACCGACCGGGTCGGCGTGACCTGATCGCTTCGGATACCGGCTCAGCCAACGTAGCCTGCCCATCTCTCCGACATTACTTTTTGGTGGGTACATACGAAGTGGTGGTCTCGGAAGCCTCTGGGATGGGTCAGTCTGATTACAGCTTCACGGCGCGCTACGAAGGCGAATGTGGCGATGACGTGCTCAACGTAGATGAGACCTGTGACGACGGCAATCTAGATGATGGCGACGGCTGTGATGCGATGTGCCAAATCGAGAGTCGTTGCGGTGACGGACTCATCGAAGGCGTCGAAGAGTGTGATGATGGCAATCTCTCCAACAACGATGGCTGCGACCGAGATTGCACCCTGGAACGCTTCGAGATTGAGCGCAGCGGTCTTGCAAGGCGCTCGTCGATCGCTGACGGTTCCCGCGATATTTTTCGTTTTGTAATCGATGGCCAAAGTCGCGTGCAGGGGGTTGCATCGAGTGGTGATGGCATGTGCCGACCCGGGCTCGACACCGTCTTGACCCTTTACCGAATCGGTCCGTCTGGTGAGCGCATACAGCTCGAGACCAACGATGATGCACCGGGCCTGCGCTTCTGCTCGCGACTGGAAGCGGAGGTCCGTGCGGGTACCTATGAGTTTGAAGTGGGTGACCTCTTCGGTGGCGATGCCATCGACGACTACGTCTTCGAGTTTAGCAGTTATCGTTTAGTCGAACCCGGCGGTCAGTATCGAGGTGCGTTTGCCGCTCGCGGAGATGACCAGTATCGATTTACGACTGCGCGTGAGCAACGTGTTGTCCTCAAGACCGATGAGAATGATGGACGTTGTGTGGGTGACTTGCGCATGCGATTGAGCAGACTTGAGGCGGACGAAGAGTGGGTGCCCGTAGCGCCCATCGATGACGGCCGCGAACTCGGATGTGACCGCTTTGACGGGCGTCTGGAGGTCGGCACCTACCGAGTACTCATCGACTCAACAGAGGCCGCGGCCATCGAAGATTATCCGTTCTCGATTCTTCTCGAAGGTGTCTGTGGAGACGGTGACATCAACATCGGTGAGAGCTGTGATGACTCCAATCAGCTCAACGGTGATGGATGCGCTTCTGACTGCCGCATTGAAGATCCATGTGGAAATGGCCGCCTCGATGAGGGTGAGTCCTGCGACGATGGCAATGTCATCTCGGGTGATGGCTGCGATACGACCTGTCAAGTGGACCGGTTCGACTTGATACGCGGTCAGGACAGCGTTGAGTTGGACGTACCGGGTGGCCTGGTGCGCTACTTTGATTTCGTGGTGGATGGTGACAGCGATTTGCGTGTCGATAGGGTCTCCGATGTAGAGCCCTGCCTTGCCGATGCAAGCTTTCGCTACACCCTCAATCGAGTCACTGAAAATGGGCCGGAGCTCATAGAAACGGTGGAGGAGGCTATGGACTGCCGTATCTTTGATCGAGAGGTCTCCGCCGGTCAGTACGAGATTGTGGCCGCGTCTCAAGCTGCCCGCCCCACTGCATTGGACCTCAGTTTTGCGTTGGTACAAAGAATGGCGGCTGCAGGCGAATACGCAGGTGCCTATCGGTCATCTGGTACTGACCATTACGCATTCACGCTCGACGCGGCGCAATCTGTACGCTTTGAGTCGGTGAGTGGTCGCTGTCCTGACGGGATTGAGTTCTCCTTGACTGCCAACGGAGACGTTGTTGTCGACCGCGCGGCAGCGGCCGATGGTTGCACTGTTCTCGAGGCGAGATTGGACGCGGGTGAGTACACGCTTGTGGTGTCTGGTCAGGATGAGGGGGCGCTCGACACCTATACGCTGCATTTTGAGCTTGGCGCTGAGGCAGACGTCTGCGGTGATGGTGAAACGAGCGCGAATGAAGCCTGCGATGACAACAACCTCGTGAATGGAGACGGGTGTAGCAGCCGCTGTGAGGTGGAGCAAGCCGAGGTGGTGAGTGCGCGAACAACGGTCACAGGAAACCTTGCGCAAGCGGGACATGCAGCACACACAGTGACACTCGACGGTGACAGCGCAGTGACCATTAACTTCGAAGACGGTGCAGGTGACTGCAGGCTTCAGCCTGGCACAAACATGATCCTCGTAGATGCGCTTGGCGAAGCGTTGAATGAACTCCAGTACGATGGAAACGTGTGCCCGACTTTAGAGATTGCGCTTGGCGCTGGCAGCTATGACATCCGATTGGATGCCCCCGCATCCGCCATCATATCCGCATATTCTTTTGAGTTGCTCGTTGTTCGTGAGCTGGCGATTGGTGCGGTGCTCGCGGGTTCGATGAGTCCGCTCGGCTCAGACCTATATGCTGTCGATGTGGTCGCCGGCGGGGCGCACAGAATCTCCACCAGCCCTGATAATCGATGCGCCGGTGACACGCGATTGGAGATCTATAACGACGACTTCTCTGCGGTCATCGCTCAGGCAGAAGGTGGCGGTGTAGGTCTGTGTGCGGCCACGACGTCTCTTCTTCAGGCGGGCTCGTATTGGCTGCTCGTCTATGCGGGTGATGAGGCCATCGAGGACTATGATGTCTCGGTCACGCCCTCAATGCCGTAATCCATGTCTGCTGCGCTCGTTGGGTAGAGAGGCCGTTTGATGTGCTCCGTTCTCAGTTTTAGAATGACTGAAAAATAACAGTTAAAACGGCATCCTGCTTGTACAAGACCGTATTGATCTGCGACACTAACACGTAGCGCCAATGGGGCATGAATGGGCGCTCACGATTGGGGTATCAATATGAGATTTCTCGTTCTTCTCGCAGTAAGCGCTCTAGTTGCGTGTGAATCACCCAACACCAATTTGTCGGAGACGCCTTCGTCGATGGGCGATGATATGTCTGTCTCCGGTGCCGGTGGCGGTGCTGGTGCTGAGGCAGATGCAACGGTCGCGGTGGACGCAAATGAGGGCCCAGCCGATATGTCTCGTCCAGACCAAGGAACAGGTGGTGCAGGTGCTGAAGGCGGTGCAGGCGGTGCAGGCGGTGCAGGCGGTGCAGGCGGGGCAGGTGCTGAAGGCGGTGCAGGCGGTCGTGATGCAGGCATCGCAGGTGATGCGCAACCAGAGTGTGGGCCAGAGATCTGCGATGGA
>JBMHDS010000074.1:0-4050 GCA_049889275.1 Bradymonadia bacterium
TCTGGTAGCTATACGTCTGTCGGGGACTACGCCGATGAAGAGTTGGTTGGCATCGTGGTGGCGCTGTCCGAAGAAACACAGACACCTGTCTCTGACCTATTGTATGCCTATGGTGAGTATTTAGGCGGACGGTTTGTCGAGCTATTTCCAGCCTTCTTCAACGCGCACACGAGCGCGCTGGAGTTTCTCAAAGGGCTCGAGAGTCATGTACACACCGAAGTGCGTAAGTTGTACCCGAATGCAAAGCCGCCACTGTTTGCCTGGACCACCGACGCGGATGCGTTTCTACTCACCTACCACTCGGAGCGTGGCTTATGGAAGTTTGCGGAAGGGCTTCTGACCAAGTGTCTTAGCCATTATGGTGACAGTCAGTATATTCAAGATATCGTCGACCATTCGGGTGGCGCTGGAACTCATGTCGAGTTTCGGTTAGCGGTTACTCCCTAAATGGCTGAGGGTGAGGACAAGTGGAAGCGACGGTTTGAGCGTGAACGGTCGGCCCGACGGCAGGCTGAAGCGCTTTTGCATGAGAAGAGCCGAGAACTCTATACAGCCAACCAAGAGTTGCAGACAAGGGCCGATGAACTCGCCTTGTCATTGGAGCGACTCCGAGAAACGCAAGAGCAGTTGGTCGAAAGTGCAAAACTCGCGTCACTGGGTCGCCTGGTCGCAGGCGTATCCCACGAAATTAACACACCATTAGGTGTCTCAATGATGGCGGTCGCACACGGCGGTGAAGCGCTCCAAAAGATCCGGTCTGATCTGAACGGCGGTCAGTTGTCAAAGTCTGGACTGCTGAATTGTGTGTCCGATTGCGATGATGCCTTACAGTTGGCTCGACGAAACCTAAATCGGAGCGCGGACTTGGTCAAAAGCTTCAAGCGGCTTGCTGTCGACCAGTCATCGGAGCAGCTGCGATTTACAACAGCGACTGAGCTAGTCCGGGATTGCATTGCGAGTCTCAAGCCATTCGCTAAACGCTCACGGGTCGAAATTGATTTAAGCCATGATGATGGCCCGAAGCTGCTGATCGACGCAGGCGCGCTGGTTCAAGTTGTCACAAACCTGATTCAGAATGGGCTCATACATGCATTCGGTCAAACTGCAGATGAACGCAAAATATCGGTCAGTGTAAACCATTCTGCCAGTCATCTCGTTATCGTGGTCTCTGATAATGGCGTGGGCATGTCTGATGATGTTCAGCGGCAGGTGTTCGAGCCATTCTTTACAACAAGGCGTTCCGAGGGTGGTAGCGGTCTAGGTACTCATATCGTTCATAATCTAGTCACGCAGCGCTTTAGTGGAACGATCAGCCTCGATTCGAGCCTCGGATCCGGGAGTCGGTGGACTCTGACGCTGCCGTATGGTTCGGCGGCTCTGATGGCCGGTGAGGGTATCACGGCTACGACGAGGCAAGAGTTGATCGCGCGAGAGATCGCTCGAGACAACTAGGAGGATTTTTGTGGGAGAGTGTAGGGGGGCACGATGACGATTCGCCAACTGGTCTATACCAGCTTGATGACGATTGATGATTCGAAGGTCGCTGACGAAATAAAGGGCATTATCGATGGGTGCACCCAGCGCAACCCCGCGCTTGGTATCACAGGTTGTTTGATGTTTTCAGGACGGCGTGTCGTTCAGTTCTTAGAAGGGCCGGTCGACTCTGTGGATCCACTCTATGAAAAGATCTGCAGAGACCAGAGACACACGCAAATCGCGTGTCTGTATCTTGGTGAAAGCGAAACGAGAGAGATTCCAGACTGGGCGATGGCACTATGTGACCTTGGGGCGGTGACTGAGGATGACGACTCTCTTAAGCATGTTTTTGCTGCCTCTCAGGGGGCTTTTAAGTTTCATATGAACGATTTTCGAGCGCTCATACAAACCTATCTCTTCGAGCCGAACTCGCTGTAAGGCAGGCATTTACGCGCTGCCGGAACCGCTCGATTTTACCGTCTTATTGGCGTTCACAGGTGATTTATTGAGGGAGCCGGATCGTGATCGTCGTGCCCACGTCGACTGTGCTGTCAATATCGAGTTGGCCGCTGTGGTTTGCAACCGTATTAGCGGTATTTGCAAGTCCAAGCCCCGAGCCAGCTTCGCCCTTGGTGGTAAAGAACGCATCACGGCACTGCGCCAAAGTCTGTTGGTCCATGCCGCTGCCGGTATCACTCACCTTGATCACAACTTCATGATCTGACGCCTGACCGGAGAGTAAAATACGCCCTGGACCAGACATTGCGTCCGCTGAATTGATGGTTAGATTGAGCAGGGCTTGTCTAAGCTCGCTTGAGTTACATCGCACCAAAATCTCCGGTGGACATTCAACCGCCAGCTCAATGTCCGAGCCCAGCGATTGGGCCCGCTGAGCCACCTTCGGGCGCGCCAAAGCGGCTGTATTCTTGAGCAGCTCTTCGAGCGAGATCTCTTTGTTCGGTGTTGTGTTTCCACGACCAAGATAGTCCTGCTGCAAGCGGTCGACCACTTTGGCTGCGTCTTGACTCGCCTCAAAGATTAAGTCGACGAACTCGGCTTTTTCCTCGGGTTCGAGATCTGGCATGCTCCGGAGCATTGACGAATACGCGGTGATCGGTGTCAGCACATTGCGGAAATCATGCACGACACCACTGGCCAACTCTCCGAGCACCTTGAGCCTTTCCTGTTGGAACAGTTTAGCCTGCATTTGCTGCAAGAGCACCTGCTGCTCCCGTAGTTCGACAATATCTCTATAGGACCGGATGAGACCTGTGAGAATGGTTCGCATGCGGTGCGGCGTGATTTCTGTCTTTGGCCAATAATCGTTTATGTCGAGCTCATTGAGTACGCGCTCAGGAGGCGCACTGCCGGGTTCGCCGGTTCTAATGACGAGTCGCATCGCATCGAAACGTGGCTCTTGGCGCGCCCACGAAACCAGATCGAGGCCAGCTTGGTCAGTTTCCATAACCACATCTGTAACGACAACGGCAACGGCGCCATGCTCGCTCAAGAAGTCTTGGGCCTCTTTGAAGCTGCTCGCCACGTGTACTGTTGTTGAGCGGCCTCCAACCTTGAATTCACGCAGCGCCATCTTTGTGACAGTGAGTACCGACGCATCGTCATCAACCACGAGAAGTTCCCACGGGGGGGCTTCACTGCGCGTTGTCTGTTCGTCCCCGTCCGTTGTGGACTCATCGGCGAACAGGAGTGTGTCGTCTGCTAAATTCATGCTCATCGTCTTACTTTTAGGTGGCAGGAAATAGGCCGTACGCTATCGAGTCTTAACTATCGTGGCTTGGCGCTAATGCCAAGCCTTCTATCACCTTTTTCTTATTTTCTTCGGGTGTTTAATGGCCTTTCGCAAAGTTCTTATGTCTGGGCGGATGCAGTATTGGAGATGAAATTCTTTGCCAGACCGTCTAACTTGATTCACGTGTGGTGGGCTGCGTCGCATGCAGACCGCTTGTGGGGAGGTCGTATGCAGTACTGTGTCAATCTAGGGCATGCTTCGCTGGTGTGTCTGCTGGTTTTGATTTCCGGATGCGTTGAGCAAACAGCGAGCCGCGACGCGGCGTGGCGTGGCGATGCAGAAGCTACCGGCGTTCGGGTTGATGCCGATTGTTTGAACGCCTGTCTAGACAAAGGGGCGTCTCCGCGGGACTGCGAATTGGCCTGCCAGCGACCCGAAGATAAGCCTAATTCCGCCGACAAAGACGAGTTTACGCAGGACAAACCGAGCGAAGACCAGGACGCTTCGAGTACGACGCAGCCAGAGACGTCCGAGGGAGCGGGGCCTCAGGGGCCAGGCGATGTAGACCAGGACGGAAACGGTGAGTTGGATGCGGAGAAAGAGGCTTTTGAAGAGGCGCGACGCGAGAAGAATTGTATTGAGTGTTTCTACGGCCCCGACCAAGCAAATGGTGAATGTGCAGAAGAGATTAGGCGCTGTGAGGACAGTCTCGCTTGCACCCAACTGCAGTGGTGCCCGTCGCTGTGCGAGGCGGATGACTGTATTGAAAGCTGTCGCGAGATTATTCCGCAAGGGGTTGAGCCGCTGCAAGCCTTGGTGCGTTG
>JBMHDS010000075.1:0-5008 GCA_049889275.1 Bradymonadia bacterium
AAACTTAGACAGAATGTTGCCGTTGTCTAGGTTTTACCGATCAGGCTTATCGCTGTCAACATATAACCTCGACATTTTTTAACAGTGTCTAACTTTTTATCTAGGTATACTTTCAATTATGCGGTAAATCGGTACAATAAAGATATGAGATGTGTTCGAGGAAATCGTGACAGGATCTGACCAGACTTATTCGATCGGCCGAGTTGCTCAACTTGCCAATCTAAGCACGCACACGATCCGCGCTTGGGAGCGCCGCTATCATGTGGTCGAACCGATCCGATCCGCAGGCGGGACGCGTCGGTACACGGAAGCTCACCTCCGGCGCCTACAGTTGTTGGGGGCCGCTGTGGCGGCGGGGCACCGAATCAGCGATATCGTCGCACTCGACGATATGGCGCTCGCCGGTCTCGGTGGCGCGGTCAAGACGGAGAAAGCACAACGTGCACCGGCGAACCGAGGCAGCAATATCGTCGCTTTGGATCCGCGAGCGGTCACAGAAGCAATTGACCTTGCGCGTGAGTTAGACGCGCGAGGTGTCGAACACCTCCTGGGATTGCAGTACCGTCTTTTAGGGCCATCAGCGTTTCGCAATCATTTTTGTCGCGTCTTGCTGACCCGCGTTGGCGGCATGTGGGAGAAAGGCGAACTCTCGCTGGCGGCGGAGCACTTACTGTCTGCAGCGCTCAAAAGCTTGCTGCTTAGGACGTTCGACGCCGCGTCTCAGGTTGTCAACGCACCAAAAGTCATTTTCACGACGCCCGACGAAGAGCAACACGAGCTGGGGTTATTAATCGCAGCCGGTGTGGCAGCCGACGCCGGCGCCGAGGTCATCAATTTAGGCCCACAGTTGCCGGCCGAGGCGGTGGGCCGGGCGGTGTTGAAACAAATGCCGCTGGCCGTTGCGTTGTCGATGGTGAACGTATCACCCGGCACGCAAAGGGCTTACGTCGCGCAGCTCCGAGACATCATCCCAACACACATCCAAATTTGGCTCGGCGGTGCCGATGCAGCCAACGGTATCGAGGGCTGCGATGTTCTGTCCCTCGACGAGATGAGCAACCGTGTACGAGATGCTGTGGAACGACAGACAGCCTGAGCCCATTTCGAGACAAAACCGCATCCGGAGAGTGACATGGTCATGACGATTCCTGCCGTCCGCGTCAAGGACTTGAATGGTAAGGGTTGCAATGCAGCCAACGACTACATTCTATATTGGATGACCGCGGCACGCCGTACACGCGATAATTTCGCTCTTCAAGCTGCGGTGAAGCTGAGTCTTCAATATAAAAAGCCTATCCTGGTATTTGAGGCGCTGCGCTTCGACCATGAGTGGGCGTCAGACCGTCTGAGCGCCTTTGTGCTGGACGGAATGCGCGCGAACGCGCAATCATTTGCCAAGCATGGCATCACCTACTTTCCCTACCGGGAGCCAACCAAGGGTGCCGGACGCGGCCTGCTTGAGTCCCTCGCGGCGAAAGCTGTTGCGGTCGTAACTGATGGGTTTCCCAGCTACTTCATCGATCGGATGACGACCTCGGTCGCAGATCGATTAGACACCTCAGTGTTCCGGGTGGACAGCAACGGGATCTGTCCCCTCGATGAGGTCGAGAAGACATTTCTGACCGCCTATTCTTTTCGTCGCTACCTGCAGAAAAACTTGGTGACGTTTCTCGGGCAGCTCCCCATGGCCCAATCATTAGAGGCATACACCTGCGACGAGGCAGCCCAAATTCCTGAGCACGTCCCGTCTCGCTGGAAACCCCTCGAGCTCTCGATGAGCAGAGCCGAGATGCTCAAGATGTTGGGATCCAGTGGTTACCGACACCAGCTTGGCTTTGTTGATGACATCGGCGGTGAAGATGAAGCGCAGTCGCGCTGGCACAGGTTTTTGACAGACCGGCTTGGTCGCTACAGCGATGATCGCAATCACCCAACCAAGATCGGGACGAGTCGGCTCTCTGCCTACCTGCACTTCGGACATATCTCGACGAGCACGATGGTCAGAGACATGCTCGCCGCCCATGGCTGGACTGCCGATCAGGCAAGCTCTACGGCCAAGGGTAGCCGCGAAGGATGGTGGAATTTACCCTCGGCCACCGAGGCATTTCTGGATCAAGTGATCACCTGGCGGGAGTTGGGCTATATCTTTTGTCACAGAAACCCGAACACTTACAATCAGTATGCAGGCTTACCAGAATGGGCCCTCAAGACGCTCGACGATCACGCGAGCGATACGAGGGAGTTTGTCTACTCGCTCGACCAACTCGACCACGCGAAAACCCATGATGAATTGTGGAATGCAGCTCAAACGCAACTACGTGAAGAGGGCTATATTCATAATTATATGCGCATGCTCTGGGGCAAGAAGATATTGGAGTGGACCCCAAGTCCAGAGCACGCATTCGAAATCTTGGTCGAGCTGAATAACCGCTACGCCATCGATGGGCGCAACCCGAACTCCTGGTCAGGGCTCTGTTGGACACTAGGCCGTTTTGACCGACCGTGGGGCCCCGAGCGCAAGGTGTTTGGTAAGATTCGCTTCATGAGCAGCTTGAATACCGCCAAAAAACTGCCCGTAAAGGACTATCTGGCGCAGTACGGTGGCCGGGGCACGCAGGCACAGCTTTTTTCAGCTCGCTGAATCGTTTACACGATCACTAGCGAACATCCCAATCAACATCGACTGAATAGCTCGGCAGCGCGCCCCCGCCTGCGCGGTCGATGACGAGGTCGTAGCGGCCGGCAGGTAGGCCGGCGCGAACACCATTACAATCCGCGACTCCGAGTGGTTGAACTGGCATCGGCAGCTCTGTGCCGCGCCGATAGATGCCCAGCCGAGTGTCCATTTGACAAGGTTCATCGCCTGCGGCCACAAAGAGCTCAACGGTGCGGTCAGCGAACAGTTCGAATTCGTAAAGGTCGGCACCGGTTTCTTCGAATCCGCCCTCTATCACTCTCTGGCCGGTCACCTCACGGCTGAATCTAAACGCCAGCCAGTAATCATTAATGGCGGCGTCCCCATCCGCGCCAGATACTTTCAGTAGATGTGCGCCAACCCCAAGTTCCACATCCAAAATAGAACAGGGCGCGTTGATCGGATCATCATCGTTTTGGGCGACTAGTACGCGCGAGCCATCGGCCGCGACCTCGTAAAGACTCAAGAGCGTGTTGGCGCTTGGCCGACAACGCCAATTATCATCGACCGGTACATAGGTCTCTGCGACAAGTCGCCCAGGCCCGTCGGCGACGAAAAGATATCGGTCGTCCAGCCTGCGACCGAAATGCCCACGGGCAACGTGTCGTCCTCTCGTGAATTCGATCTCCTCGAAGGTGCAGAAGAAATCACAACCATCGCCGTGGTTGGGATTTCCATCGTCGCAATCTTCGTCTTCATCGACACGACCATTACCACAGACAAGCTCCTGCTGGCACGCCGCGCTGCATCCATCACCATCGAGTTGATTGCCATCATCGCAGGTCTCTCCCACTTCGATAGCCCGGTTACCGCATACAGATTGTGGTTCGCACTGCTCTGAGCAGGTACCGACGCCGTTTCGATCACCATCATCACATGTCTCGTCGAGATCGATCCGACCATCGCCACACGCGCCGACGGTTTGGGCCTCGACACGGAATAAGTCGAGCGGTCGATTGAACCGTTCTCTGACAACGAGCGCATATCGCCCAGCCTCGAACCCCATCACCAAGCGTGAACAAGTCCCCTGACCGCCGTCATTGTCGAAGTCGAGTAAGCGCTCGCCAGCGTCGTCCATGGCGTAGATATCAATCCAGGTATCGATGTCGCATTCATCATCGATGCCGAGCGTCGTGAAGCCCCATCGCTGTCGTTCAGGCACATCCAACTCGAAACGAGCGTTACCATCGCGATCAGTGCGGGCGAAATAGAAGCCAGCATCGGTCACCTCTTGATAAATTCTCAGGTCGAGGGCTATTTGACGTGCATTGGCGGCATCATTTGACTCAATTCGGAGCTCAAAGCGACCGCCGCCAACTTGAACGCCGTGCCAGCCGCAGTCATTGTTCAGGTCAGCTGCGTTCCAAACTCGAAGGATTCTGCCGTCGTTTGCGCTGACTAAACTGACCACGATGTCTTGGAAAACATCGCACGGGGCATCAGCGAGTCGATATTCGAAGGTGCTCAATCCGACGGTTCTAAAATCGAGTGTTTCGCTGTGGCCGGGCGGTATTGCGAGCGTGAGCTCAGTCCGACCTCGTCGAATCATCTGACGTTCAAGGGTACAAAGCGAATCACAACCATCACCATTTTGGAGGTTGCCATCGTCGCACACCTCGTCGGCCGACACACGCCCATCACCGCAAGTTTCAGCTGGTCCGGGTGGTGGTGACAGGTCCAGTGATTCCGCGTCAATTGGGGCTACATCAGCGGGCTCAGCATCGCTGTTAGGAGGCGCTGTTGCATCTCGTGCACCGTCCAGAAGTACATCTGCATCGCGGCTCGGGCGGTCGACATCGCGTACTTCGGCGGCATCTACGGTGTTCATGTCGACGCGTTCGAGCAGTGAGTCATCATCAAATGCGGCGTCGGTCGCCGAGGCATCGAGCATGCCCGTCGCCACATCGGACTCGTAACCAACGTCGGCGGTCCCGGCAGACCGATTTGTGTCCCCTGTGGTGGGTTCACAGGCCGTTAAAGTCACCGCGACGACTAGAGCGAACAGATGGCTGTGGCTGAGGCCTCTGAACGGAGCTAAAACATTCAACCGGTCGCTGGTAAAACGTGACGCCATGCCTGTTGAATACCCCCCGATGAGTACGCCCCCTCAAAAATGATTCAGACAGCCCTCGAATGTTACACAGTTCGGGCTCAATCCAAAAAAGTCAGGATATTGATAGGGCGCGATTGTCAAACAAGCGATGGTATACATTCTCATGGTCATCAAGCGTTCATTTTTGTCGGGATCAAGTGTAACGGTGACGTGCGGTGGTGCCTCTTATGCCGTCGGTGGGTGTCGGGCCCATTTGCCTT
>JBMHDS010000076.1:0-15319 GCA_049889275.1 Bradymonadia bacterium
GCTCCTGCTGCCCCTACCGGTCCTCCGGCTCCGCCGGCTCCACCGGCTCCACCCGCTGCAACGGCACCACCGGCACCAACGTCTCCACCTGCACCACCAGCGCCACCTGCACCTCCAGCACCGCCAGCACCACCGGCACCACCGTCTCCGCCAGCACCACCGGCACCGCCAGCGCCACCGGCACCGCCGTCTCCGCCTGCACCACCACTGCCGCCGCTACCGCCGCAGCCGAAGAATGACATTGATGCAACGAGCATGAGCATCAGAGTCTTTGGGAAATGTCGTTTCATAAAGATTACTGCCTTTCATGGTATGAACGCACGTTGACCCACAGGCAGAAAACGAACGCGACCCACGCTCGTGCCTCGGATCATAAAATTCGCCGGACACTACCTTAGAAGGCTACACGACTGCAAGCTCAACGCAATTCAGGCCCGTAGGGGATGAATGTCGACTCAGAATCGAGCTTGGATGTTTTTTGTTTAGGGCAGTTGACGGACGATGAGCTCGAAAGGTCCACGCCAAGGACCGCTCTGGGTAGGTGCCCCATCGACAAATAGGTATACCGTTTGACCCGCCTCCACGTCTGCTCTGACGAGTGCTGAGCGTGTAAAGCCACCATGATTGTCACTGCACGCAATCTCGAAGTCAGTGAACTGGCCACCGAATCTGCAGTGGGTGCGTATATAGGCGATGGGGTCGCCAGCGCCAATCGGATTGACGAGAAAGCTGTAAGTGCCGGAATTGGCGGCTGTGAATGAATACAAAATCTGCCCAGCGCCGCCACCACAGCTGCCCGACGTGTAGTTACGTGCTCGTGTTAAGTCACCCTCGAATCGCCAGAGCTCGGCGACAGGATTGCCTTCGATCACGCGAGCCTCTGGCCAGTCGCCGGGGCAGGTGGTCGGCGGCACGCCGCAAACGGGTTGCGCCTCTGCGTCTGCGGCGAAGCAATATACGTCACCGACACAGCGCGCTCTCGCGCCGAAGGGGTCGCAGGCATCACCTTCTTCGACATCGCGCGGTAAGCGCATACTCGCAATGTTGCGAGGCTCACTTCGCAGACCCTCTGCGTCGATCGCGGTGACCCGCGCTTGTGTAAATTGGAAATCGTCTGCAAGCCGAAAGCTGAGCACGGCGCTGAAGCGTTCATCGGTGACATCCACGCGATCAAAGGGCAGCTCGCCCGACGCGACGCCCTCGCCGTTGGCGTCGAGTAACTCAACGAAAACACTCTCCACATCTCGGTCAGGATCAATACCGCCGACTTCGAAGCCGATTAAGCCAGTTGATGCCTCGTAATAGCCCTTCGCGGAACGAACCGATGGCGCTGTGATTGGCGAACACGTGAATGTGCCGTTCTCGTCGGGGTCCAGACAAGCGGTGCCCTCGCCACAAAAGTTGACGATTCTGTGCTCATCGCACTCATTTTGAACGGCGATTGCGTTTCTTATATTGGCCTCTGTCCAGTTAGATGAGTTGCCTTGGCTATCTGTGAGGGCAACCCGGATAGATGTGGTCTCAGGCCAATTTTCAAAAACAGAGGCACGGTATCGGTAGGCGAAGCGTTCTTGCCCCTCCACAGGGTCGATCGGATCCATTCTGAACGTGTCTGAGCCCTGCTCTGGGTCGAGAATAATTCGATTTGCGCCTTGGTAGAGTTGCAGACGCCCCGTGATGACGTCACCGGCGGTGTCGCTGCCGTTGATTTGAATACTCAACACATCGCCTGTTCGGTACGCGAGCACATCCTCTATTGAGGGCGGTAGATCCGATATGCAAATACCACTCTCGCCGTTGGCAGAGTCGCTATTGTCGCAGAAATACTCTGTTGCACAAATGTTCGTCTCCTCTGCCGGGTCACACTGCATATCCGCCTCAACCACGGGTAGCGTTTGTGCTCGCAATCGAAACGGCGCTCCGACGCCACCATAAGCATCCACAATGATGTAGATCTGTTCGTCGGCCGTCATCTCAAACTCGAATCCGCTGAGCAACGTCTGACCTTGAACTCGGTCGTCATTGCACTGGATTTCAGTCTCGGCGTTAAAGCAATTGGTGCGTGCGTACATGACAGTGTCGAGCATGGCATTGTCTGACTCGACGCGAAACGTCCAAAGCCCTCCAGCGGGCGCCGTGAATTGGAAGACCTGCTCATTGCCGAGTCCGCCACAGCTGCCTTCAAGATCGTTGCTCGCGCGGTACGTCCCCTCGGCTGTCAGCGCTCCGTTTTCTCCGCTCACGGCGATCGAGTTGAAGTCGATAAACTCGCCTTCGTCGCATGCGGTGACCACTGCTTCAATGGCTGAATCCACCTCTGGCCTCATGTCGGCCTCGACACCGCTGTCAGTCTGGATGAAGGCGCCATCGGGCAGGATCGCACTGTCTGCGACGACTTCACGATTCATGTTATCGTCAGTCGTAGACGAGTCTTCACCGCATCCCACGGTCGCGATGACCACCAGGCTAAATGAAACAAGCGCGTTTCTCATCATCACTCCCTATCACTGGATCCTGCTAGTCGCCCAGCCTGCATTTACTGTCTCTCTGAATCAACACAATTCATGTACGCGCCACATAAAGGTCAGTGCCGTATTTTCGTGGTACCGGCAACGAACAAACTGTCTTGCTGCCCGTTGCTTCGTGACGCTCGGCTGTAAATATGCTCGAAGTTCGGACTCAGTGCGCCATCTTAGTTACGATGGAACACGTCGAACATATTGGTTCCAGGAGCGATATGTCCAAAAGCCGAGTCCTCGACTCCACCTCAAGGTGGCCTCATCATCAGCGGCAGATAAAAGGACGACGCCGTGTCCAGTTTTCGCGCCTTGACGCATGGCATAGGTGAGCATTGCCCGCCCGATACCTAAGTTTTGGCGCTCCGGCAGGGTGCCGATGGCCGAGACCCAAATTGTCTCTTCAGTCCTCCGCAAGACCAGGCAGCCGACATGCTCACCGTCCTGTACAGCGACTTTTGTTTCGACATCCGGCCGATCGAAGTCGGCTGGACCGACAGCAGGTGTGAACCAAGACTCACCGTAAGCGCGTTGCAAGATCTCGATCATCGCATCGCGGTCTTTGCACTCGTGCATCGTCGCAGACGAGAAGGCTGCCGGCACATCGCCGAGGGTGCCATCCCAGCGTTGGGCGAAGAGGACACCGTTTAGCTCAAAACCCCGTTTTTTGAGGAATTTCTGTGCATTTGTCTGCTCAGTTGCGCATCCCGCGTAGATGTCGACCGTACACGCCCGAGTGAGATAGGCGTACAATTTGTCTCCAATACCCTGCTTTCTGTGCGTTGGTAGCACTCTCACATCGAGCTCGGCGCGCCCTTGACGGCGATAGAGCCAGCCAACGCCGACGACCTCACTACCCAGACAGGCGGCTCGGAAATGCCCGACCATCGAGCCAGAACGTGGCGGGACGATCAGTGGGTCGAGTTGGCCAATTTCAGCGAGACAACGTTTGATGGCAGCCGGATGGACGGCGGCGACAGAGCGGATCTCCAATGGCTGAGTTGTACCAGTCATGGCGCTATCATTCACGCAGTGGCGCTTGAGATCGAGGGCGACCTTTTGCACCTCGTCTTTTTTGAACCGCCGGTCCGGCACCATTTGGCCTACCTGTTGGCACTGGCTTGTCTTGAGTTCGGCGAATTCTCATGCTAGCCGTCAAGCTATGATCACGCGCTGTCTTAACCTCCTACTGAGTCTACTCACGCTCTCTTGCGGATATGGTCTGGCACAGGGGAACGCTGAGCCCGAGCGTATGCCGATCAGTCGACACGAAATCATCAACTTGACAACCGAGCTGGCGCTCACAGAGACCGCCTATCGGCGTTTGGTGGTGGCATTGCCAACGTCGGATTTAAATCCGGGCGCCACCTTGCGTGTGGTGATACGTAGCCGAACACCTGGGCTCGTCGCCGTCGATCAAGCTGGCCTCGCTGGTGCTGGCTTGGTTCAGCTCTCTCTCCAATTTGAATGGGTGGTTGCAGGCCGTGTCAAATGGTCCGTCAACAGCGATGGATTGTCTCGTGGGGCTGTGCTTGCCCGGACCGCGATGGAGGGTAGGGTGGCGCGCGAGAACGCCTACCAGAGTGCGTTGAGGGATGGTCTTGACTTTGGTATCGAACGATTCAAAGCTTTCATTGGGTCGCAGAGGGGTAATCAATCCAAGTGAATTGGGCGAAAGAACTGAATCAGGGCAAGCACTCTGTCTATCTTATCCACGGGGACGAGCGGCATATCGCGCGCGCGGCGACCACGTGGTTGAGAGAGTGCGTGCTCAGCGATGGTGTCGCTGACTTCAATCTAGACCGGTTTGATGGACGAGAAAATGTGAGCGTCGAGGCTGTCGTGCAGGCTTGCCGTACTCTACCCATGATGGCGGCGCGTCGGTTCGTTTGGCTGCGAAATGCCGAAGGGATTGTTGGTCGTCGCGCCGATGCTTTGAAGGTTCTCCTCGAATATATTTCGTCCCCCGATGACACAACGTGTCTTCTCATCGAGGCGAACACAGTCGTGAAGAAGAACAGCGCTGTCTACAAACGGGTCGCTAAACACGGATGTGTGTTCGAATGTAAGGCCTTGCGTCAGCGTGAACTCGGCGCTTGGGTCAGCGCGCAAGTTCGAAGCCAGGGTCGGACGATGAGTGCGTCAGCGGTGGATTACCTCGTGGAGGCACTGGGCAACAATATGGCGGGTCTGTCGAACGCCATCGAGCGGTTGGTCTTGTTCGTCGAGTCACCCCACACAATAGAGCTCGACCACGCGCGTGAATGTGTTCCGTATTTAAGAACGCACACGGTGTGGGAACTTGTGGATGCAGTTGCCGACCGAGACGTCGCGCGGTCGCTGGAGCAGGCCCACCTGCTTATGGATCAGGGCAAAGCACCGCTTCAGCTACTCGCCCTCGTCATCCGGCAGTTCAGACAACTATTGCTGGGTTTCGATATCCGTTCGACTGGTGGCAGCCTGGCTGCAGCTGCGAGCGCCGCGGGTGTCCCGTCATTTCGTCAAAATCAATTTGAGCGGCAATTAAAACGGTACAGTGGTAATGAGCTCAGCCGTGCTCTACGCCGGCTCGAGAAGACAGATCTCGCCCTCAAGGGCAGTAAAATGCCCGATGCGCTGATCTTTGAAGAGCTGTTGATCTCACTTTGCGCGCCCGCCGCTTCTTAGGCGGCAAAGCACAGGAAATCTTGGGCGAGTGCCCTAGGCCTTGGCCAGCCCAGCAACGGCCTTGGTCAGGCGGCTGATCTTACGGCGCGCCTGATTGCGGTGGATAACCCCCTTGCTCGCAGCCTTCGCAAGCGCCTGCGTGGCTGCCTTGAGGCGCTCAGTCGCATCCTCAGCATTGCCATCGGCAATCGCAACTCGAACTCGCTTAATGTACGTACGCATGGTGGAAAGCACGTGCTTATTACGCTGACGGCGCTTCTCTGTTTGACGTACTCGCTTCTCTGCAGATTTGTGATTCGCCACAACTCTACCCTTTCGCCTTAAGTAAAGGAATTTGGACGGCGGAGACTATCAGCGTTACGCGTGGTCGTCAAGTTCGAATCGAGACTAAATGCGTTTAGATCGCCTTTTATTGTAGAAAGACCAACTCGGCCTAGCGGCGCTGGCCTGTAAATGTGCCCTGAAGCTGTCCAGACCAGACGCCCTCCTGCAACTTGTCGACGGTCTTATTGTTGTCTTCGTCTCGAAGTTTGCACTCACCGCCCATTGAGAACGTATCAATGCTGAGTCGGTCGGCGACCTCCCTTGCCAAGCGCTGGCCGGCGGCGCGCAGTCCGGCACGGCAGGCATCACGCACGATGCGTCGCTCGTCCACAAACGGTACGTCGGGCAAATTTCGCGCTGCGATATCGCCGACCGCATCGCAGGGGATGAGGTTTGCCAAGAGGTCTCCGAAGCTGTTGATTCCGCCGAAGTAATTCGGCAATACGGTGCGCTCTAGGAACCATATAAAGGCAACGCCAATATTCATCTGAAGGCGATGCTCGTCCATCGTGAGCGTATCGGTGAAGGGTCCACCCTCGATACTCCCAGTAAACTCGGTCTCACTTGCAGAAATACCCAGTTCATTCATGGGGATCTCGTAGCGGCCGCATTGGTCATTATTCGGTGGGCAGCCGTCACGCCAGATGAACACTAAGGTCTCCCAGCGATGAACGCCCTGCACGGTACAAGACATCGGATCTTCGTCGCCGAGCTGTATGGTGCCGCGTATCTCTAGGTCGGTCAGCGTCATCGTGACACCGGTGGTAATGCCAATGGCGCGCTGTGCCCAGTCTGGTAACTGGTTTTGTACCACGTACTGAAACACGTAATTCACAGCATATCGCACTGCTTGTCCGGCGATATTGCCGGCGATCCCGCCGATGTTATCTGCGACCAGGTCGCCCACAAAGCTGCCAGGATCGGTGACCAACTGATGAATCCGTTGCAAAGCTTGGTTGACATCATCACCGAGCACGGACGCGGGTTGGTATCGATTGACCACATTATAGGTGCCCTTCGTTTTCAGACACCGGGGTCCATTGGGCGGCATGACGTTCCC
This sequence comes from Bradymonadia bacterium, assembly GCA_049889275.1. GTDB lineage: Bacteria > Myxococcota_A > Bradymonadia > UBA7976 > UBA1532 > UBA1532. The sequence continues at coordinate 6,568 of JBMHDS010000076.1, forward strand.
GTTGGGTGCATCGATGGATGGCCGCGCCACGATATTGAGTTGGTAGGGAAATCCCTGGATATTGGGCCCGGACATGTTCAACTGAACAAATGTCGGGTTTGCCGGCGCTTGAACCGTCACCTTTGCGATACCAAATTCGTTACTCGTCGCCGAGCGTGCCTGCAAGCGGACGCCAGATGCTTCATCGAGGTCAAAATTGATGGTGACGCCCGCCGCGGGGGTGTTAAATGCGGTCACCACACGCACGCCGAGTTCGGCCTGCTCACCGGTGTAGATGGTGAACCGGCAATCGTCAGTTAGGCATTCTTGATTGAGGAAAACTCGGGCATTTTCGTCGATCTGCTCTTGGTTCAAAAAGGGGACGCCTGCATCGCCTGCGGGCAGCTCAACAGCACGTTGCTCGGGGCAGGGAATACAAGCGCCATCGGAGAGTTCGCCACATTCACACTCCGGTGCCGCCTCGGCGCATGCAAACGCGGTCAAAAGTAAGCCGAAGTGCATGAATCCCCAAAGGAGCCATCGCTGCATTTTCATATTGTCTCTCCGCCTCGAGTCGTCTGCGCTCACGCGTCTCGTGTTGCATGGTAGTATCGCAGGTCCAACCACAGTTTAGCAAGAACCGCGCCGCACTTGTTAACGGGCCGATTCAGCAGACCGATTGGGCCCGGGAGACATCGGCTTGGTATCAAGACCCCAACGACTGTGCTCTCCATGTCCCGGTCTTTTGTCCCCAGGTCACATTCACCCACGATTTCGAACCCTCCCGGTACCGCATCACAGTCATCTTGTTCAGTCATCGTCCGTGTGCTAGCTTTCCTGTCACGGCCTCCGGGGGCGGTTTTCAATTACGGGCAAAAATTATGTCGGTTACGCTACGATCTTTTGTTTTCTTGGACAGCTTACAGCCCCAATTAACAAGCTATGTCGGTAAGACATCCAGGGGCTTTCTACCCGTTCCAGAGATGGCATCGCTGTGGGTTGAAATCGCGCCTGGTATGGCGATTAACCGGATTACTGATCGGGCGCTCAAGGCGACTAAAGTCGTCCCAGCCGTCCAGGTGGTCGAGCGCGCTTACGGTCTTCTTGAAGTGCACGCCTGGGATAAAGGCGAGGTTCAGAATGCGGGTCAAGTGATCTTGGATGGACTCGGCTGTAGTGAAGAAGAGCGCATCAAACCCAAGGTGGTCTCAAACCAGGTGCTGCGCTCTGTCGAGGCCTATCAAACACAAATCATTAACCGCAATAGCCGCGGTATGATGATTTTGCCTGGCCAGTCGTTGTTTATCCTCGAGACCCAGCCCGCGGGCTACATCACTTTGGCGGCGAACGAAGCTGAGAAAGCAGCCGACATATCGTTGGTTGATATACGACCTTACGGCGCCTTTGGTCGGTTGTATTTATCTGGTTCAGAGGCTGAGATCGATTCGGCTCGAGATGCTGCGATCGCAGCGCTTGAGGGTTTGTCAGGCGTCGAAGCAAAGAAATGATTGAATGAGTCTGTGCATCAGCGCGCAGGTGGAAATAACTAGCGACGGGGCTTGGCCCCGTGAACACGGAGGGTCCGATGGCGGACGCGTTGGGGATGATCGAAACCCGAGGATTTGTTGCTGTAGTTGAGGCGGCTGACGCCATGGTGAAAGCGGCCAAGGTAGAGCTTGTCGGCTACGAGAAGATCGGCGGCGGTTACACGACAGTCGTCGTGCGTGGCGATGTCGCGGCGGTCAAGGCCGCGACCGAAGCGGGTTCACGCGCCGCGGAGCGTGTCGGTGAGCTCGTGAGCGTCCATGTCATACCGAGACCACACGCCAACGTCGACATTACAATGCCTCTCGGCCGTAACGGCGGCGAATAAGCGGACCGTTTATGATTATCGGTAAAGTACTGGGTACGGTTGTCGCCAGTCAGAAAGAAGCAGAGCTAGCGGGCCTGAAATTTCTCGCGGTTGCGCCCATCGACTTGCAGACAGGCGATGTGAAGCCTGGCGGCGTCGTTGCAGTTGATGCTGTGGGCGCCGGTGTGGGTGAGGTGGTGCTTTACGCAAGTGGCTCATCGGCCAGGCAAACCGTCGTCACCCAGAACCGACCGGTTGACGCGACCATTATGGCGATTGTCGACACATTTGAGGTGGGGGGCGATGTCCTTTATCAGAAGGACGGTTAATTTAGCCTCGGACTGGGAGGGAGCGCGCCGTGGATGAGCAGCGTATTGCCAAAATTGTAGAGCAGGTCGTCCAAAGGCTTGGCACATCAGGCCCAGCTTATATCAAAGAGCCAGGTCAGGCGATCGGAGGCCGTGGCGTCCATCCAACCATAGACGCAGCGGTCGCAGCAGCCAAACGCGCTTTCTCGGACTTGCAGAGCATTTCGTTGAAGGACCGGGCGCGCTACATTGAGGCGTTGCGACAGGCGACGTTGGCGGCGTTGCCGCAAATGGCGAGGATGGCCGTTGATGAGACCGGTCTCGGTCGCTATGAGGATAAGATCGAAAAAAACCGGCTCGTGGCCAATAAAACACCCGGTATAGAGTCGTTGAGGCCGGAGACCTGGACTGGTGATGATGGTCTGACGCTCACCGAATGGGCACCGTACGGTGTCATCGGGTCGATCACACCTTGCACAAACCCGACAGAGACGATCCTCAATAACGGCATTGGCATGCTGGCTGCTGGCAACACGGTGGTGTTCAATACGCACCCAAACGCCAAAAATCTGAGTGCTTGGTACATCGACCTGCTCAATGGTGCGATCGAGTCTTGTGGAGGTCCAAGTGAGATCTTCAACTGCGTCGCGAAGCCGACCATCGAAAGCGCCCAGGCTTTGATGAATCATAAAGATATCCGACTCCTCGTCGTCACCGGTGGCGGTGGGGTTGTTAAGGCCGCCATGGCAAGCGGGAAGCGAGCCATCGCCGCGGGTCCAGGCAACCCGCCTGTGGTTGTCGACGAGACTGCGGATGTTGCGCGTGCAGCGCGGGATCTTGTGTTTGGTGCAAGCCTTGACAACAACATCATCTGCATCGTTGAAAAAGAGGTCATTGCAGTCGCCGACATCGCTGATGCGCTCAAGCGTGAGATGGCTGCGAACCATGCTGTCGAAGTCAAGGGACGCGACCTACGCCAGCTTGAGAAGCTACTGATTACGCCCGACAACCACGTTAATCGAGATTATATCGGGAAGGACGCCGCTGTCATTTTGGCCGACGCAGGTATTCGAGTACCGGAGAGCACCCGTCTCGCCTTTGCCGAGGTGGAGGAGAGCCATCCATTCGTACAACACGAGATGTTGCTACCCGTCCTTGGGTTTGTGCGGGTGCCGGATGTTGACCAAGCCATCGCCGCGGCTGTGCGCTGCGAGCATGGATACGGACACACCGCCGTGATGCACTCCAGTAACATTCATGCGCTTCACCGTATGGCGCGCGCTTCTAACACGTCTATTTTCGTCAAAAATGCGCCAAGTGCTGCCGGGACAGGACTCAATGGAGAGGGCTTCACGTCTTGGACCATCGCCAGTCCCACAGGTGAGGGAATGACCTACGCAAGGCACTTTGCGCGTGCGCGACGCTGCGTCCTTAAAGATTCCTTTCGTATCGTCTAGTGGTGGCCGCCCGGAATAGAAACCCGAAAGCGAGTGGAGACCGGAGATGACGAACCTGCGTTCGGCTTATCCTGCTCTTGGCGTGCTTGAGCTGAGTTCGATCGCCACGGGTATTGCCACCTGTGATGCGATCGTCAAAAAAGCAGACGTTCGGATTATCCGCTCCGAGACAACCCATCCCGGTAAATATTTGATCGTGTTCCGCGGTGGTGTCGAAGAGGTCAATGAGTCGATGCGGGCGGGCCTCAACGTTGGGCGACGGGCGCTGATCGATCATGTGGTTTTGCCAAACCCTCACGGGCGCCTCGAGAGCGTCTTCGAGTCGCCTACGGCCTATGTGGCGGGTTCGGTGGGTATTATCGAAGCTTATTCCTTAGCTGGGATCATTCGTGCGGCCGATGCGGTTCTCAAGATGGCCGAAACAACGGCGCTGAAAATTCGCCTGGGCGACCACATCGGTGGCAAAGGCTACTTCATCTTCTGCGGAGAGCTTCATGACGTTGAGTTTGCCATGGCTGCTGGGCGAGAGGCGCTTGGCGACGGTCTGCTCATCTCAACTGAGATCATTGCCAATCCACACGAAGACTTAGTCATCGCATTGTAGGCCCGCGGCAAGCAGGTGCCAGCTTATGGCGTCGCCTTTGGAACCACCCCACTCGACTTGTACTGGTACATCTTAGGAGGTCGATGAAAGACCAACTCGATCCGGCGGTTCTTCTTACGTCCAACGTCCGTAAAGTTTGGGTACTTTGGCCGGGTCTGTCCCGCTGGGACCGCTTCGAATCGATGAGCCGGGAGGTCCGGTTTGACGCCCCTGAAGTATCGAATCACCGAGACTGAACGTGCGGCCGAGAGATGATCATTGGACGCAAATTCAGCTGTCTTGATGGGTATGCTATCGGTATGGGCTTCCACCTGAATCTGCGCATTATTAGTCGCCGCTTGTTCAACGATATCGTCGAGAAACGGCCATTTATCGATCTTTAGGTCAGCCTTACCGGGTTCAAATAAATGATTCGCACCAATCGACACCACAATCCCGCGGTAATCTTCGAACACTTGGATGTCGACGCGTCCACTCGGTGTACGCGCGGTCTCCCGTTCTTCGATCTTCTTCATCCCATCGAGTAAATTGCGGGAGTTAAACTCCATCGAGAACTCCCGTGCCACAACCTTGCGTGCCTGGGGCCTTGTCCAGGTTGGCGTCACCTCTTGCACACCGAATGCAACCTGAATCGAGCCCGACAAAACTTTGTACTTAACGGTTTCCATCGTCGCAAACGACAACAGCAGGATAAAGAAGGTCAACAAGAGCGACATCATGTCACCAAAGGTCACGACCCAACCGGGCGCACCTTCTTCGCAAGGAGGGCCTTCGTCTTCCTGACCTCCGCTCGATTCGGCGACTTCTTCTTCGCCGTCTTGCTCTTCGATGTCGTTCTCGGCCATCTACCTAGTCCCGTGGTTTCAAGACCTTCGATAAGAAGGTAAACTCAACTGTCGAGCCGCGCTTTTGCACTTGAGTGCCGGGTTTTTGCGTCGGCGGTGCGGGACCCCGACCCACAGCGATGATGCGGCCAGATTCAATCTTCTCTACATCTCGAAGGTATCGATTGATGGTCACTGCCTGATCAGCGGTCAGCGCCCAAACACCCGATTCTCTGTATTTTTCTGCTCGAGGGGCTTTCTCATCACGTCTGATTTCCACTGACAGGTCGAAATCCTTCTCTCGCCGTGCTCGGTCTGCGACGATCCGCAATAGCGGTTTAGCCGTGGGCTTTAAGGTCGCTGTGCCCTCGATGAACATTTCATCTGCAGGAAAGAGAACGACAACGCCGCGATAGCTTTGAAAAACTTCAATCGTCACCTTGGCCGTACGTTTGGTCGGTGCATTGGGATCGAGTTTCCTTCGCAGCTCTTCGAGTACACGACGGCTGTTAAAGTCCACCTTAGGCTTGAGTCGGATAATGTGCTCAGCCTTTGGAACAACAACAACGCGCTCTTTAACAGGGAGGCCAAACCCCTGTTTGATCGTGCCTGCGAGCTCGATATATCTCAGTATATCCATGGTTGCGAACGACAGCAGAAGGATAAAGAACGTGAGCAGGAGCGACATCATGTCGCCGAAGGTCACGACCCAGCCAGGCGCACCTTCTTCGCAGATCTCCTCTTCCTCGACCTCTTCGACCCCACCCTCGTTTTCATTCTCTTCGGCCATGCTGCTCCGCTGTGGTGAAGGCTAGGAGGCCGCTGCCTTTAGGGCTTCGCGGTCAGCGGGGCTCAGGAAGGTGTGTAGTGTCTCTTCTAGCATACGTGGGTTCTCACCTCGCTTGAGTCCCAGCACGCCCTCCATCATTAGGTTTTTATTGTCGAGCTCTTTTCCACTGTAGTACGCGAGCTTATCCTTCAGCGGTACGGCGATCACGTTCGCGATGATCGCGCCATACAGTGTCGTGAGAATCGCCACCGCCATCGCGGGACCGATACTTTTCGGGTCGTCCATGTTCGCAAGCATGTTCACGAGCCCGACAAGCGTGCCGATCATGCCAAAGGCTGGGGCCGAGATTTCAAGCGCTTTCAGCATGTCGTTTCCGGACTGATGTCGGGCCTTTATGTACTGAATCTCTCGGGTCATGATGGCTTCGATTTGATGGGCCTCTGCGCCATCCACGCAAAAGTTGATGCCTTTCGCCAAAAACGGGTCTTCAAATTGCACACGTTCGAGCGCGAGCAGGCCTTCCTTCCGTGCGATCTGCGAGAGCTGCACGAACTGTGTGATGACCTCGCCCTGCTCAGGCACAGCGTTAAAGATGGTCTTCCTGATGACGCCAAAAATTGTAAAAACAATATTAAGCGGATAACGAGAAAACAGGGTCGCTAATGTACCACCGACCACGATCGCACCGGATGGTGCATCGACGAAAAGGATGAGCTCTCCACCGAGTAGAATCCCCATGAGAATGAACCCGAAGGCGAGGGCAAGCCCAATGATTGTAGAGATATCCATTTGAGCCTCTAAGAATTTTTACAATCTCAGTGAACGGTATCGGCAGAAAAACGCGAAACTTTAGCACCGAAATACCACCAAACATGTGCGATATTAGCCCACATCTAACGACAATCCTAGTAAATTCGATTTTGTCGAGATTCATAAAAAAAAGCGACACCCTCGGGCGTCGCTTTCTTGTGACGTTCCGGCCGCGTGCGATGTACGCACGGACCCGATTGACTCGCGTTGGCTAAGGCTTACTTTGCCGCCTTAGGTGCTGCCTTGGGTGCAGCTTTTGGAGCAACCTTCAAAGTCGCTGGCTTCGCACCTGGCTTCACGCTGATTTTGCCGCTGGGCTTAAGGGTGTTGATCACCTTGCCCTTGGTTGGGTTGACCTTCAGCAGGTTGCTCTTTGGTGCTTTGCCACCAATCTTTGGTACCTTTGCTGCGGCGGGAGCCTTTGGCAAGAAAGTCTCAACCTTGCCACCGGTCTTGAGCTTCGTGAGCAGCGCGGCCTTGGCCTTGCGGCTCTTCTTGTTCTGAAGAAGCTTCGTGATTGACTCTTTCACCTCGTCGAGTGAACGCTGTCGGCCTTCCTTTTTGTCCGTCACAGTGATGATGTGCCAGCCGAACTGAGTTTTGACTGGCTCGGAGATTTTACCCTTCGCAAGGGAAAATGCGACCTTCTCAAACGCCGGCACCATACGACCGCGGGTGAAGAAGCTGAGGTCACCACCGCGCGATTTGGTCGGCCCTTCCGAGTGCTCCTTCGCGAGCTTAGCGAAATCCGCGCCCTTGGCCGTGGCCAACTTGTAGACCTTCTTAGCCTTCGCTTCAGCAGCCTTCTGCTTTGCGTCGTCATCCTTCTTGCCGACCTTGATCAGAATGTGGCTGGCGCGGACCTGCTCTTTGATCTCGTATCGCTTCTGGTTGGCGTCGTAGTACTCTTTGGTCTCTTTGTCAGACACGTTGAGGTCGCCCTGCTTCTCGAGCAGAAGCTTCACAGCCAAATTGTGGCGGATGTTCGCCTTAATATCGTCGATGCTGATATCGGAACTCTTCAAGTATCGGTTGAAGTTCTCGTCGGTGCGGAACATCTTCTTATACTCCTCGAATTCCTTGGCGAGGACCTCGTCACCAACGGCGACCTTCTGCTTGGTGATCTCTTGGTTGAGCAATTCTTTATCGACGAGCTGCTTTAGGATCGACTCCTTGTAGCGCTGTGCGAGCCCAGCGGGAATCTCTTTACCGCGCTTCGTGAAGGCGCGGGTCATCTTCGTATATTTCTTATCGAATTCGGCCTTTGCAACTTCGACGCCGTTGACCTTAGCGATCGCACCAGTTGCTGGAGCCTCGGTCTTCTTCGCACTCTCTGCACTTGGCTTCGCGGTTTCTTTAACCGCCTTTGTCGCAGTCTTAGCGCCTTCTTCCCCCGCGGGTTTTTTGGCTGTGCAGGCATTCAATCCCAATGACACAATGGCGATTACGCCTAAAACTTGCTTTGTACTTAGCATTTAATTTCTCCCCCAATCTGGTGATTGAGCAAATCAAGTCCCGACTGTCTGATGCATCGGGCATATTTTCGAACCGCTTATAACAATGTTGCACACGCAGCATCGTCAGTTGACGGCGGGCAATTTAGGTAATTTGGATCCGAAGATCCAGTAAACATCGGCAATTAAGAAAAAAAAGGCGTCCGATCCGAACTCCGGTCAGTCGAGTTGGCGCGCATCTGTGTGCGGGCAAAGTGTAGATTTGGCGATTTGGTCAATCCAAGAAAACACTGATTCATTCCGCGCTCTGCGCGAAAATATCCACAGTACTGTCCGCTGTGAAAAAAATAAGGTTCCGCTAAGTTTATGTTTTTAATGCCGAATTGGAGCCATCGGGCGCTGATTTTGAGCAAAGGGGATAAAAAAAGCGCACAAAAGACTTGATTGTCGGAAGCCCAGCCCGTATAACGCCGCTCCACAGCAAATGCATTTCGCGTCCTTCTCCAACCGAGGCGGTCCGAGTGCGCGCTGTCCGGTTCTTTGAAAAGTGAATTGAGTAGTCTGCTTGTAAAGCGGACAACCGTTAATTAACTGAACGCGTGTTTGTACGGAAGTACAGACATAACTTTGAAGCTTAAGATTAAACTGGAGAGTTTGATCCTGGCTCAGAACGA
>JBMHDS010000077.1:0-37790 GCA_049889275.1 Bradymonadia bacterium
TGGGTGTAGCGTTGCTGAACTTAGGGGAACGCCCGCGATTTAAGTCTTCGTGGGGTAATCAAAAAAGGAGAGAAAGCAATGAAGAAGCTTCTTACCATTTTGGCAGCAGTTTGCATGACAACAGGCGTGGCACTCGCCGACGGCCATGCAGGGGGACAGGACGTTAATTTCACACTCGGTACATCACTGTGCCAGGAGTCGGGCGACGCTAAATGTGACGATGTTGGCCCTAACATCGCCATCACAGCTGGCTATGCATTCAAGTTCAACGGCATGTTCGGTGCCGGTCTTGATATCGACTACGCCATGTTCGGTGGCGATGCTGGTGAAGACGTGTCGCACATGGGCGCATATGCCATGGGTCACTACTACCTCGCCGCAGGTCCTGTAAACTTGGACATCGGTGCGGGTCTAGGTTACTCCCAGTTCGCGTTTAAGGTTGGCGACCTCGATGGTACGCACACCAACTTCATGGGTATCAAGGCTGGTTTGGCTGTCAACTACCCAATCAACGACAAGATGGCTGTTGGCCTCGATGTGAACTTCCTCATGCACGGCAAGTCCAAGCCAGAGATTGACGGCAATGAGGTCGACGTTGAGTCAGACATGATCAACCAGTTGAAGGTTGGTCTTGGGTTCAACTACGCGCTCTAATCGCGACGTAGAGACTCGTCTCAAATGACGGGGTCCTTCGGGGCCCCGTTTTTTTTTCGATATCGATTTATCCGCCAAGTCGACAACACAGTCCATGACTGTGACGCCCGCCGCAGTACGGCTTGCGATTCGTTGGTGTTCTGCTGCAACCTTGCCGGCGCGAAAACTCTCTCTATGACAATGTTTTGGGAGGATTGAGTTCATGTCAGGTCAAACGCTCACGATCGCTGGATGCATCTTAAGTTTTGCCATGTTGTTTGGTATCTATATGTCTTTGCGCGGCGACTTCATGTTGAAGATGAAGGAGCAGCCCGATGATGCCGATGAGGAAGGCGTCGAAGACACTTGCTAAGCCAGTGGTGGTGGAGGCGAACTGGCGATGGGCAGTCAGACGGTCGGGGCAACGCCTGCGCGCGCAGTTTAATCATGTGCAAGTGAGATGTGATATGCAGTTAAGAAAAACCATAGCGCCCGGTGCTGATGGACTATCCGAGTCCATCGGACTCCTTGCGATGAGGCTCGCCGGCGGTGCCCTGATGGCCATTCTGCATGGCTGGGGTAAATATGGCGCCTACGCAGAGAGGGCTTCCAAGTTTCCAGACCCGCTGGGCGTCTCGCCTGAGATTTCGATGGGGCTCACTGTTTTCGCCGAGCTCATCTGCGCCGGCCTGATCGTCATCGGTCTCGCAACACGCTGGGCCGCTGTTTTCGGCGCGATTACCATGTTTGTTGCAGCCTTCGTCATTCACGGTGACGATCCACTGCGAAAACAAGAGCTCGCGCTCATGTACCTGTCTATCTACACAGCCTTGATCTGTCTTGGACCGGGTCGTTTCTCGCTGGATAGAGTCATCTATGGGCGAAGCGGATAGTCCTTCTGCGCGTTCGCGTTGCATGCTAAGAAGGCGCACTTTTCGTCGCTGGGGAATTGCGGGATGCGAAACGAATACCGATTATTGCTCGCCTTGAGCATTGTTGCGATGGCTGGTTGTGAGGATGCCGGCGGTGGTGGCGCGGCCCGAGGGGCTGATTTTGGTGAACGACCGAGGCTTGAGAGCGATGCCGAGACCGAAACCGACGCGGTGCCGCCGCTTCGAATGGACGCGGAAGTAGAGGTGGATGCGGAGGGACTCGAGCCCGATGCAGGTTCCGAAACTGCGTGCGTGCCCGATGAGGCGCTTGGGTGTGATTCGCCAACTACCCTGAGAATTTGTGGTGCAGACGGCGCATCCACCGTTGTGGTTCAGTGTCCTGATGGTGAAGGGTGTTTGGCGGGGCAATGTCGACCGTCGAATTGTGCGGCGGGTCCCATGATTTGTCTCGACGAAAACACCGTGGGGGCGTGTGCTCGCGACGAGAGTGGCTATGTGCCCGTCCGAGAGTGCGACGCTGACTCACCCTGTATGAACGGCGTGTGCGAATCAGCCTGTAACACCACAGGCAAGGTGCCATCCAATGTTGGCTGCGAGTATTGGAGCGTTGATCTCGACAACTACCCTGACCCTTTCTCTGACGACCCATCTGCCGTGCCACATGCTGTCGCGATCAGCAACACCAGTGAAGCCCCAGCAACGGTGACCATCGATGGCCCTATCGGTGTGGTTCTGATCAGGCCGCAATTCCAGATCCCACCGGGTGATGTATTCGTGTACACGTTCCCGCGTCTCGATATTGACGGGACCGGTATTTTTGACCGCGCATTTCGTATTCGTTCTACCCAGCCGGTGATCGTCTACCAATTCAACCCATTGAATAACGAGGGGGTCGCGAGTAACGATGCCTCCTTGCTATTACCAGCCGAAGGGCTGGGGAATGAATATGTTGCTCTGAGTTGGCCATCTTCGCCGATTCCCTGTCTTGAGGGACAGATGATGCCTTGTCTGCCTAACCAGCACGGCTATGTGACGATCGTAGCCACGGGCCCAGGCAACACAACGGTGCGCGTCACGCCCACAACGACGGTGAACGCGGGCGGCGACATTCCCGAATTAGAGGCGGGCATGGAGCACGAGTTTCAGTTGGCTCAAGGTGAGGTGCTCAACCTCGAGGCGCTCGCACAGGACCTCGGTGGCATCGAAGAGCTCTTTCCGACCTGCGAATCCGATGATGATTGTATGATGGGTGCATGTAGTTTTGGCTTGTGCCTTGAGGACCTGATTGGTCAGGCCAACGGTCCTGCGCCAGACCTCACAGGCAGCATTGTGCTTTCGAACCAGCCTGTTGCTGTTTTCGGCGGGCACGAACAAGCGGTGGTCGGCGAGGGGTGTTGTGCTGAGCATCTCGAGCAGCAGCTCTTGCCAACGGCGACTTGGGGTCGGCGCTATCTCGCCGCGCGGAGTGAGCCGAGGGGCGGCTCCGTTGAAGTTTGGCGAGTCGTGGCTGCCGTAGATGGTACGGTCATCACCACAACGCCTGCGCAGCCAGAGAGCGCGATGGTCACGCTCAATCGAGGTGAATATCACCAAATCGTGACCGACGAGTCGTTTGAGATCAATGCCACGCAACCGGTCATGGTTGGTCAATATCTGGTGAGCCAGGAGGGGACTGGCACACGGACCGGCGACCCAGCGCTGATCGTCGCACCTCCGATTGAACAACTCCGCTCCACTTATCAAGTGATTACGCCGGAGGGCTATTCGAGTAATTGGCTGACTATCGCAAGAACGGCAGGTGCTGATGTACGACTCGATGGTGCTTTACTCGAGGCAAGACTCTTTATCCCCTTTGGAACAGGGGATTTTGAGCTTGCGTGGGTGCCTGTGGAGGCGGGGGTACACCGTGTCGTCAGCGAGAGACCTTTGTCGTTGACAATTTATGGGTACTCAGCTGCGGTGTCGTACGGCTATCCTGGTGGTCTGAACCTTCGGGCCGAGATGCCCTGAGTCGAGGGCGGTCTCCACGACCTTCTCTGCAAACGCGGCCCGAGCGAGGCTAAGGAGTCAGATGTCTTACACAATCGCAGCCTTCTATCATTTCGCTACTATAGAAGATCCCAGCGCGCTTAGCGTTGAGCTCGAGATGCTCTGCCTCGAAGTGGGCGTGAAGGGCCTCATTATTGTTGCAAATGAGGGGGTCAATGGGACGATCTCAGGCTCGGGGGACGCGGTGGAGAGCATCCTCAATCATCTTAAATTGCGACCGGAGTTTCGCGATATAGAGGCTAAATTCTCATACGCTCGGAAAGACCCGATGGTCCGCATTCGCGTGGTTCAACGCGCTGAAATTGTCACCTTAGGTATCGATGATATCGACCCGCGGGTTTGCGTCGGTGAATACATCGAACCGAGTGATTGGAATCAAATTGTCGATGACCCGAACATTTGTGTGATCGACACACGGAATGGTTATGAATACAATATCGGTACCTTCGAAGGTGCGCTCAATCCCGAGACTGAGACGTTCACCGAGTTTCCACAATGGGTAGACGAGAATCGGGAGCACCTTGAGAGTTTTGACGCTGTCGCCATGTTTTGCACCGGCGGCATACGGTGTGAAAAGGCGACGGGACATCTCCTGCAATCAGGCTTCAAAAAGGTTTTGCACCTCAAAGGTGGCATTCTCAAATACTTGGAAGAGGTCGATGTGTCTCAGACAAGGTGGTCAGGCGACTGTTTCGTTTTTGACAGACGTGTATCGGTAGATCATCAGCTAGAACCTGGGACCCTGACCCGATGTCGCGGATGTCGCCACCCATTGAACCTTGAAGACCGGGCGAGGCCAGAGTACGAAGAAGGTGTCTCGTGCCATCGCTGCATTGGTCGGACCAGCGAAGCTCAAAAGGCGCGATTTCGGGAGCGCAAATCACAAGTTGAACTTGCTGAGGCCCGCGGCGAGAGTCACCTCGACCGGAATAGCCATTTTGAAAAAACGAGGCATTCATCGTGACGGCACATCACCTCAGCAGTGCAGCAGCGCACATGTCACAAAGGATGATTTAAATTGCAGAAAAATGAAGATGTAGAGGGCCTCGAAGTCGAGCCCGGGCGGAGCGACGATGCATCTGAATTCATCTCCAAAACGGGGAAAATCTACGCCGTGCTTCTGACGCTCGTATTCGTCGGCTCGGGTATTGCGTTTGCGCTGTATACGTTTCCGGAGTTGTCGACGATACGCGCCGTTATCGCAGGTCTCTGTTTTGGTGGTTTTCTCGCGCTCTGTTCGATCACCTACAGCGCCCTCTAGCGGCCCGATAGGTTGGCGCCCCACCCACCTGCAAAGCAAATAAATCAGCCAAACCTATGCGCTCATTTGCTTCAACGGTTCTAGACATAAGTCGACACACTCACAGACGCCCCTTGTACTAGACTACCTTGGGTGCATACAATCAGGTTGGACTGGCCGTAGGCCAAAAAGGGGGATCTCTATGAAATGGCAAAATCGTCTGCTCATTTGTTTGGGCCTTTCACTGATGTATTTCGGTTGTGAACCGGTTGATACCTCAGCAGGTGGCGCGGGTGGCGCTGGTGCCGAGGGCGGCGCCGGCGGTGCTGGTGCCGAAGGTGGTGCAGGTGGTGCTGGCGGCGGCGGTCCAATGGCGTTTACAACCGCTGAGGTGCAATCTTTGGTGAACGACACATGTTCACCATGCCACACCACAGGGGCAACTCAGCCTAACATGAACGACATCCTCTCGCTCACCGACCTGGATTCGCCGACCACCGGTTTCAAGCAGATTGTCGCCGGCGATAGGGCTTCGAGTTACTTCTTCATCAAGGTCAGCCCTGATGTTGCAGGCAATGGCGGCATTGGTTCTCAAATGCCACTCGGCCGTCCTGCTTGGGACGATGAGACCATCGAACGCGTCGGCCTCTGGATCGATAGCCTGTAGGGCATTCTCGTCCGTTCGGCAATAAGATTAGCCCCTTCGCTCACCTTTGGTGATGCCCGAGTGGTCAATGTCGAGGGGGCTTTAGCGGCAAGATACTTGCCGTTTCAATCACTTTAGTTTAATCAGCGTGTGTAACGTGTCCGCCGAGGGAGGCGGACAGCTAAACAAACTAAATGCTGAGCGGTCCACGCCGTTCGCATTTGTAAAGAGGGAAAATCATGAAAAAGGTAGTTGTTTTACTCTGCACTGCAGCATTGGCGTTGAGCATCGGTTGTGGCGGCAAGAAGACTGAGGACAAAAAGGCGGCACCTGCAGCAAAGCCTGCAGCAGCAAAGCCAGCAGCAAAGCCAGCGGCTAAGCCTGCAGCAGCCAAGCCAGCAGCGAAGCCAGCAGCAGCACCTGCAGCGAAGCCAGCAGCAGCACCTGCAGCGAAGCCAGCAGCAGCACCTGCAGCGAAGCCAGCAGCAGCACCTGCAGCGAAGCCAGCAGCGGCACCTGCAGCAAAGCCAGCGACTCAGCCAGCCAAGTAAGCGCTGACCTGATAGCTCAGGAAAAAGCCATCGCGCAAAAGAGCGCGGTGGCTTTTTTTGTGTCCAGAAAAAACTGTCCGTACCGGCCGATACGCTTAGGTGCTCTTTCTGTTCTGCTCCGACCGAAGGCGCCGCGGACCAAGTTGTTCCTATTTGAACACCCATTGCGGGGCGACCGCTCGACCGACAGCACGCGCGCGCTGTTCAGCCAGTTTGGCTGGTGCAGCCAAGAACCATGTGTGATGGTTCAAGGTGAGCATTGGTACGGGCCGGGGCAACGGCCTCATCGCTTCATTGGAGGGCAACGAGAATGCCGAGGGCGTTAAGCCATGGCTCTAGGTCGGTTCACACAGGTGCTGAACGACTTGGGTAAGCAGCTGATGCTCTGCTGCGTGCATGCGTGCGGCGTGCTCATCAAGGCTGTTTGATTGTTTCATGTCGACTTCAATGGTGCCAAGAACCGGCCCTGCGTCTACCTCGGGGATCACCTCGTGTACCATGACACCAGTCACCGACCCGTGACCATCCAAATGGTCGTTCCAAGCCCGCTCAATTGCGTTCACACCGGGATAAGCACCTGGCAGGGCTGGATGGAGGTTAATAATGATGCCGGGGAATTTGTCGATGAAGCTGCTGCTCAGAATGCGCATGAACCCCGCGAGCACGATTAAATCGGGCTGCGAGGCGCTCACCAGTTCCGACAGTGCGCTGTCGTAACTGAGGCGTGGTGTTGGACCCTCTCTGAATGGCGCGAAAGTCAGGACCTCGGTCTCGATGGCTGCTCGCCGGGCGCGCACGAGTCCGAATGCAGACGATTTGTTGGATATGACGCGCACAATACGTCCATTGATGGTCCCGAGTTCGATGGCATCAATCAGGGCCTGCAAATTTGTGCCGCCTCCGGAAATCAAGACGACAATACGACTCGGAACGCTCATTTTGAGGTGCCCGTGAGGCCTATGTCGCGCCTGAAATGGCGACCTTCAAAGCGTACCTTGGCTGCGAGTTGATTGGCGGACAAAAGGGCGTCAGTGGGATTGTCGCGTACGGCGGTGACCGCTAAGACGCGTCCACCTGCCGTCAGGACCTGCTGTCCTAAGCGTCGCGTACCCGCATGAAAAATATACGTATCCGGCTCCTCCACTTGGCTCAATCCGTCGATTGGAAGCCCTTTTCGATAGGTCCCGGGATATCCACCCGACGCAAGCACCACGGTCGCTGCATGTGCGGTCCGTGTTTGGGGGGTGAAGCCATCGAGGGTGCCATCGAGCGCGCGCACGATGCATTCATGCAAACATCCATCGGCGAGCAGTGGTAAGACCGCTTGGGTCTCCGGGTCGCCGAATCGACAATTAAATTCCAGAACTTTAGGGCCATGCTCCGTGATCATGAAACCACCATACAGTACACCGCTGTAGGGCGTGCCATCGAGCCGCATGCAGTCCATCACCTTTTGAAGGATGGCGACGAGCTCCCCATGGAGAGCATCGCTTGGGTCCAAAACCGGTGCGATCGCACCCATGCCGCCAGTATTCGGACCTTTGTCATCGTCGAGTAGGCGCTTGTGGTCACGTGCGGCAGGCAGGCACACGAGGTCATTGCCATCGCAGAGCGCGAGCAGCGAGATCTCATACCCTTCTAACCGTTCTTCGACCACGATCTGGTCTCCTGCTTCGCCAAATCGCTTGTCGAGCATCATTTCTTTTAGTGCCAGCTGCGCGGCCTCCTTCGACTCAGGTAAGATGACACCCTTGCCTGCAGCGAGACCCGAGGCCTTTAAGACGGGTGACCAGGAGATGTCGTCAAGGAAAGCGGACGCGCGCTCGAAGGACTCAAAGGTCTCTCCCCGAGCTGTCGGAATCTGCCAGCGCTGCATGAACGCTTTGGAAAACGCCTTGGAGCTTTCGAGTTGAGCGGCCTGCTTTGTTGGGCCGAAACATCGCAATCCGCTCGCCTGGAAGAGGTCGACGATACCGTCAGCGAGCGGCGCTTCTGGCCCGACCATGGTCAAATCGATGGCGTTGTCGCGCGCAAAGTCTGCCAGTCCTTTGAGATCGGTTGCATCGATTGCAACATTCGAGATGCGCATGTTGCCTTGCGCTGTGCCCCCATTTCCGGGGGCCACATACACGTGCTCAACCTCAGGGGACGTCGTGAGCGCATGGGCGATCGCATGCTCTCGACCGCCACCACCAACCAATAGATATCTCATGGCAACTCCTCGAAGGATCCGGTTGGCCACTTTCTTAGCCACTTGAAATTTGAGTCATCTCAATACGAGGGCATGGTTATCCGATCAAGATAAATTACAGATTCTAATGCGTTCTGAAATTTGTCACCGGGATGTCATCTAGAAGTCTTGTTTTTGTCAATGAGGCGATCTACAAGCCGCCCAGTAGCGCTTCAGGAGTACCTTATGAAACCGACCGTGCTCGTGCTCCATCTGCCGGGAACCAATCGGGACCACGATGTGGCCGAAGCCTGCGCGCTCGCCGGTGGCAAGCCCGTTATTCTGGGAATCGACAGCTTTATCACTGGCGACGAGCAGCTATCGACTTATCAAATGTTGGTGCTGCCCGGTGGCTTCTCTTATGGTGATGATCTCGGCGCCGGTCGAGTTTGGGCTGCGACGCTTAGACACCAACTCCGCGATCAAATGAGCCAATTCGTGGCCTCCGGTAAACCCGTCTTGGGGATCTGCAATGGCTTTCAAGCGTTGATTAAGGCGGGGCTGTTTCCGCTCGACGATGGAGCCGTATGGTCGGAGAATAGACCGGCGACGCTCACGCATAATGCATCTGGAAAATTCGAATGCCGTTGGGTGGAGCTTGAGCCGAATCCAGAGAGCCCGTGTGTGTTTACCAAGGGGCTTAAAGAGACGATTTTATGTCCAGTTGCACACGGAGAAGGCCGCGTGGTGGCACGAGGTCAGGATGAGCTTGCGCAGCTTGAACGTCAGCATCAGGTCGCGCTCCGCTATAGCTCATCTGATGGGCAGGCGGTGAGTTACCCAGCAAATCCGAATGGCGCAGACAATCACATCGCCGCGATCTGCAACGCTGCAGGCAATGTCATGGGGATGATGCCGCACCCAGAAGACCACATATGGCCGAGTCAACATCCCGGCGTTCATCGTGGACTGAAGGGGCATACAGGCCTTGCACTTTTTGAAAACGGGATTCGATATGCTGCCCAACTCTAAGGGGTTGGCGGCTGCTTAAGTCTAGTCAGCATGCGCTGATGAGGAGAGAAAGAGATGGCAGTAACTGCAGTTGTTGGTGCTCAATGGGGTGACGAAGGCAAAGGTCGCGTCGTCGACTACTTGGCCCAGCGCGCTCAGATGGTCATTCGTTTTCAGGGCGGTGATAACGCCGGGCACACGGTCGTCAACGATATCGGTGAATTCGCGTTGCACATGATTCCATCAGGGATCTTCAATGATGACACCTTGTGCATTATTGGCGCTGGTACGGTTGTCAATCCTGCGAATCTGCTCGGTGAACTCAGCCTTTTGCGCGACGCTGGCCTAGAGCTCAAGAATCTGGTCATCGATCGTCGCGCACACCTTGTTCTGCCATACCATCCAGAGCTCGATGCACTCCGCGAAGCAAAACGCGCCGAGGGTGACCGAATCGGTACGACCAAGCGTGGCATTGGCCCGGCTTATGCTGACAAGGCGGCGCGGACGGGGATTCGTGCCGGTGACCTACTGAGGCCGGACTATTTGCGCTCAAGGCTTGAGGGGACCATCGAGCAGCGCAATCGACAGCTCGTAGAACATGACCGACCAGCCATTCAGCTCGACGAGTTACTCGCTCTATGCGCGAGCTGGAGAGAGGCGCTCGGTGAGCGTATCGTCGATACCTTGCCCCTCGTTAAACGTGCTGTCACAGAGGGGCATCGCGTGTTGCTTGAAGGGCAACTCGGCGTCATGCGTGACCTCGACTGGGGGATTTACCCCTACGTTACGTCCTCCAATCCTGCGGTGGGTGCTGCGTCTTGTGGTGCAGGCATTCCGCCGACCGCCATCGACGAAGTGCTCGGTGTCGTCAAAGCCTATTCAACGTCTGTGGGTGGAGGTCCGTTTCCGTGTGAACTTTTCGGAGATGAGGGCGAAAACCTACGTAAACTCGGCCATGAATATGGTGCCACTACTGGCCGACCGAGGCGTTGCGGCTGGTTTGATGGTGTTGCGATTAGGCACGCCGCGTGGTTGAACGGCTTCACGGCTTTGGCTGTGACCAAGATGGATATCTTGGACCACTTCGACGAGATCAAGCTCTGTGTTGGCTACCGCCTGAACGGTGAGATCGTAGAAGACATGCCCGATACCCCCGAACTCTATGACGTAGAGCCCATCTACGAGACATGGCCTGGCTGGGACCAACCAACGCGTCTCGCCAGAACTTGGGCGGAGCTACCAAAGAACGCACGTCGGTATCTGCATCGAATCGCCGAGCTCGCTAACGTACCGATTCGATATGTCTCGGTTGGGCCTGAGCGGGCTGAACTGGTGGTTCTTGATACCTACGGTGTGGAGGGGGTCGAATGAGCCAGTATGACCACACGTCTTATTTATCGCCCTTCACGTGGCGCTATGGCAGCGACGAGATGCGCACCATCTGGAGCACGGAGCACCAACGCCGTATTTGGCGTCGCATCTGGGTGGCGATGGCGCGGGCGCAGCAGTCGGTGGGGCTCGTTACGCAGGCGCAGGTCGACGACCTCGTCGCCAACAAAGATAACGTAGACCTGCGTCGCTCTGCCGAAATCGAGAAGGACATTCGCCATGATGTGATGAGTGAGGTCAAAGCGTTCGCGGAGCAGTGCAGCGTTGGTGGCGGGATCGTCCATCTCGGTGCGACTTCGATGGATGTGCAAGATAACGCCGATGCGGTTCGGCTCGGCGAGGCTCTCGATTTAGTCCTTGTCAAGCTTAAGCAGGTGGTGGGACGGTTGAGCGCTCGCATCGTTGAGGAGGCTGATTCAACCACGATGGGGTTCACGCACTTACAGCCTGCGGAGCCAACGACCATCGGCTACAGACTCGCCCAGTACGGACAAGACTTCTTAGAAGACTACGAGCAGCTTCTGTCCATTAGACAGCGTCTTAAAGGTAAGGGGTTTAAGGGGGCAACCGGCACATCAGCGTCGTATCATCAGCTCCTCGATGGCCTCGACCTCGATACCTTCGGCATGGAGCAGCTCATCATGGATGAGCTGGGCATTCTGGCCGCCGATGTAGCCACTCAAACCGTACCACGTAAGCAAGAATTTCATCTGACGAGCGCCTTGGCGTCTTTGGGGCAGACCGTATACAAGTTCGCCTTCGACCTCCGAATCTTGCAGTCACCGGTTATCGGAGAATGGTCTGAGCCATTCGGTGCAAAACAGGTCGGCTCGAGCGCGATGCCCTTCAAGCGCAACCCTATCGACGCCGAGAATATTGACAGCCTCGCGCGACTGCTCGCGACCTATCCTCGCGTGATGTGGGACAATGCGGCTCACAGTCTTTTGGAGCGTACACTGGATGACTCAGCGAACCGTCGCACGGTCTTGCCCGAGGCTTTCTTGATCGTTGATGAGTTGCTCAAGAAAGCGTTCAAACTCATCGACGGCCTGAAAGTTGATCGAGGCGCCTCGGCACAATTGATGGATGTTTACGGTCCATTTGCTGCGACTGAGCGCTTGTTGATGGAGGCTGTCAAGCGCGGTGGTGATCGCCAAGTACTGCATGAAGTCATTCGCGAGCATGCATTGGCATCTTGGGCGGCGCTACGACGAGGGGAGGACAACCCTCTTGAAGAACAGCTCGCTGCCGATGACCGTATGCTGAAGATCATGCCCGCGGGCGATGTACGTAGCTTTTTGAGATCAGACGATTACGTTGGTGACGCACCTGAGCGGGCGCGGCGCCTAGCGAAACTCATGAACGAGACGATTGGAGTATAGACCATGTTGACCGATAACCAGATTCGAGATGCAATCCCAACGGCTCTGACCTCCGTTGACGTCGCAGGCCTCGGAGAAAAATACGACGGTAAGGTTCGCGATATGTATCGCGTGGGCGACCGGCGCGCATTGATCACAACCGACCGTGTGTCAGCCTTTGACCGAGTGCTCGGTACGATTCCATTCAAAGGTCAGGTGCTCACCCAGTTGAGCGCGTGGTGGTTCGAACAACTGACGGACGTCGTGTCTCATCATGTCGTTGACGTGCCAGATCCGAATGTTATTGTCGCCCGCGAGGCTGAGCCGTTACCCGTAGAGGTGATTGTACGGGGCTATATCACGGGTTCTACCTCCACCTCGTTGTGGACGCTGTACAACGAAGGCGTTGACCGTCCCTACGGTCTCGATCTGCCCGCAGGACTTGTCAAGAATGCAGCGCTTCCACAGGCCGTGATCACGCCGACCACCAAGGCTGAAAAAGGTCAACACGATGAGCGCCTCACCTCTGCGGAGGTCGTCGAGAAGGGTTTGGTCGACGCCGAGCTGTGGACCCATGTGCAGAACGTCGCGCTGGAAGTATTCCGACGAGGCCAAGAGGTCGCGAGCAAGGCTGGGCTCATTCTCGTGGACACGAAGTATGAGTTCGGCATGATCGACGGCAAACTGGCACTCATTGATGAGGTGCACACGCCCGACTCCAGTCGTTATTGGGTTGCGGAGACATACGAGGCTGCGCTCGCAGAAGGTCGCGCGCCCCAGCAATTCGATAAAGAGCACCTACGGCTGTGGCTTGGCGCCCAAGGATATCGCGGAGAGGGAACAGCGCCCGCACTCTCCGATGATATCAAGTCCGAGGTGTCAGCCCGCTACATCTCAGCTTATGAACGCCTCACGGGTTTGACATTTGTGCCCGGTGAGCAACCACCAAGAGAGCGAATCTCGAATCGTCTCACGTCTTATTTTGGAGTTTAGTCATGTCGAAGCCACTCGTACCCATCTTTATGGGGTCTAAATCAGACCTCGACCATGGACGTAAAATTGCCATGGCCCTCGAAGCTTTCGGCATCGAGTCTGAAATTCGAGTTGCGTCCGCGCACAAAGCCGCCGTTTATTGTCTTGAGTTGCTCAATCACTACGAGTCAATGGAGCGGCCAAAGGTCTACGTGACCATCGCCGGACGCTCCAATGCGCTCAGCGGTCTTGTGGATGCGCACATCGCATCGCCTTCCATCGCATGTCCACCAGCCTCTTCGAGCTTCGGCGGGGCCGATATATTCTCATCTCTCCGAATGCCTTCGGGCGTGGCGCCGGCAGTGGTGCTCGATCCCGGTAACACGGCGTTGTTGGCGGCAAAGATATTTGCCCTACAGTCGCCAGAGATCGCCGCAAAGGTGAACGCAGCCCAGACCAATCATCGGAATAAGGTGATCGACTCTGATAAAGAACTCAATGGTTGAGCGAATGGGCGACAGGCGAAAATCTGCCGCCCAATGAGCTGAACTGCTTATCGTTCAAGACGAGTCCTCGACCCATCATGTCGCTCGGGAGGAGCCATCGTGAGTGAGACAACCTACAAAGATGCTGGCGTCGACATCGACGCGGGCAATCGCGCCGTAGAGTTAATGAAGGCGAGCGTCGCCAAAACACATGGGCCGGCAGTATTGGCCGGTGTGGGTGCTTTTGGTGGCCTCTTCAGTTTGGCTGCCTTCTCAGACTACAAGCAGCCCGTCTTGGCCGCTTCGACCGACGGTGTTGGCACAAAAGTACGGATTGCCGCTCAATATGGCCGCCTCGAGGGGGTTGGGCACGACCTGGTCAATCATTGCATTAATGACATCATGGTCCAAGGCGCACAGCCACTGTTCTTTCTCGACTACGTGGCATCAAGTCAGATCGTGCCTGAACAGATCGCTGCTATAGTCAGTGGAATGGCTGCAGCCTGTAAAGCGGCAGGGTGTGCACTTTTGGGTGGTGAAACAGCGGAAATGCCAGGCGTTTATAGCGAAGGCGAAGTTGATGTTGTTGGTACCATCGTAGGCATTGTCGACCGTGAACAGGTCATCGATGGGGCATCTATCGCGCCCGGCGACGTGGTGCTGGGTCTACCGTCTGCCAGCCCCCACACCAATGGCTATTCCCTCATTCGACACGTCCTCGGCGATCAAGACCTGTCGCTCTTTGATGATGAACTCGATGCAGTTCCACTCGACTTGCTCTTGGAGCCTCACCGCGCCTATCTCGGCGAACTACGTAAGCTCATCGACGGCGCGCTCACGCCCAAGGGTATTGTCCATATCACGGGTGGCGGCTTTATCGAGAACCCGCCGCGGATCTTGTCGGATGAGCTTGCGATCGAGTTTGACCGGGAAAGCTGGGCGGTCCCACGTCTCTATCGTTGGTTGCAGAAGAAGGGGGACGTGCCAGACAGCGAAATGTTCCGTGTTTTTAACATGGGGGTTGGTCTGTTGGTCGTTGTATCCTCAGAACAGGCCGAGACGATTCTCGCTGACCGTACATCAGAGTTTTTTCCCATCGGCCGAGTCGTTGAGAGAACAACCGAGGCTGTGTTGTTCGAACCACCACTTTCTTAGAGCGCAATACAAAAAATATCAGGTGATTTTCTCATGAATGAAATCAAGCGGGCTTTACTCAGTTTATCCGATAAAAAAGGCCTCATCGAGCTTGGGCGCAACCTCGTGGATGCGGGTGTTGAGATCGTTGCCTCCGGCGGCACTGCGCGGGCATTGAAAGAGGCACAAGTCTCTGTGACATCAGTCGCAGACATCACCGGATATCCGGCCCTGCTCGGCGGGCGTGTCAAAACGCTACACCCCGCGGTTCATGGCGGGATCTTGTCGCGAGATACCGACGAAGACCGGGCGGAGCTGGCAAAACACGATCTGGGCTCCATCGACCTCGTGGTCTGCAATCTCTATCCATTCCAGCGGACCATCGCACAGGCCGAGGTCACATTCTCTGAAGCGATTGAGCAGATCGACATCGGTGGTGTGACGCTTCTCAGAGCCGCAGCAAAGAATTGTGCGCGCGTAACCGTTGTTTGTGACCCAGCAGACTACGATGCGCTGGCTTCACAGCTGCCGAGCGCAGGCACTCTTGAGTGGAGAACCAAGATGGCCCGTAAGGCATTTCTTCACACCGCTCAGTACGATGCTGCGATCGCTGGATATTTCTGTGAGACGACACGGTCTGCCGATGCGAACTTGGCGCTGCCCTCTCGATTTGGACAGGCCGCTGTCGAAAGTCAGTCGTTACGGTATGGCGAAAATCCACATCAGGCCGCCGCGCTCTATCGTTGGGAAGGGGAGTCCCTTCCCTATGAGGTACTGCAAGGCAAAGCGCTCAGCTATAACAATCTTGTCGATCTCGATGGGGCGCTTGATGCTGTCATGCCCTTTGAAGAGCCAGCTGTTGCCATCATCAAACATACAAACCCTTGTGGCCTTGCTGTGGGCGAGACATTGCTCGATGCCTACCAAAAGGCACTGAAAAGCGACCCGGTGAGCGCATTCGGTTCAATTATCGCCGTAAACCGAACCGTTGACGTTGATTTACTCGATACTATCGGCAAGCTATTTGTCGAGGTGCTCGCGGCACCGGCGTTTACACCGGCGGCGCTCTCTTGGCTCGCTCAGCGCAAGAAGAACTGCCGTGCGATCAGGGTTCAAGATATGGCGCCACCAGCGCTTCAAATTCGCAGCACGCGGGGGGGGCTTCTCATCCAAGAGACCGATACGCGAGGCGCCTTGTCTTCTGAGTGGCGCTGTGTGACCGCAAAGAAGCCAACGGTCGATCAGCTCAACGACCTGATTTTTGCTTGGAAAGCGGCTAAATCGGTCAAATCTAACGCCATCGTCATCGCGCAGAATGGCGCCACAATCGGCGTCGGCGCAGGCCAGATGAACAGACTCGAGTCCTCTAAAATTGCGGCGAGTCTCGCTGGTGACGGCGCGCGCGGGGCTGTACTCGCATCAGACGCCTTTTTTCCCTTCGCTGACGGCCTTGAGGCAGCGGCAGAATGTGGCGTCGCTGCTGTTGTACAGCCCGGTGGATCAATCCGCGATGATGAAGTGATCGCCGCAGCGGATCGCTTGGGTATCGCGATGATGTTTACCGGCACCAGACACTTCAAGCACTAGGAGACTGAACATGATCTACCGCGTCGAAGTTACGCCCCGAGATGGCATCGGGGTCGAGCGTGCAGATGCTCTTCTTGGGGAGATCCGCGAGCTTGGCATCAATACAGTTTCTGCGGTCGAGATTCGGCGCCTTTACTTTTTGGAGGCGGCCACCAGTCTAGAGGACATGGGCCTCATCGCATCGGAGCTGCTCGCCGATGATGTCATCGAGACCTATTCTGTGTTTGACGTCACCGAATTACCCGCGTGCCATCGGGGTGCTCAGACCATTGAGGTGTCATGCCGACCCGGCGTTACCGACACCATTGGTGAGACCCTGGTAGAGAGTGTTCGTCACCTCGGCATTAGTGGTGTCTCGCATGCAGCGGCGGCGCTGAGTTATAGATTCTCTGGCGATGCCACCGACGCACAGCTTGAGCGTGTCGCACGTGCTCTCTTGGCAAATGAAGTGGTGGAGCAATGGGCGGTGAACAGCTGGCTGGAAGCACCCTTCGATGTGTCAGCTTCGCCGACCGCCTTGGTCGTCGAAGTGCCAGTTCGAGGTCTCGACAACGATGCATTGGAGGCCGTGTCCAAAAGGCGTCGGCTCTCTCTTAACCTCGAAGAAATGCAGGCGATTCAGCGTTATTATGTCGAGGCAAAAAGAGAACCGACCGAGATGGAGCTGGAAATGCTCGCTCAGACTTGGTCAGAGCACTGTGTTCACAAAACCTTCAAGGCGCGGATCGACTTCGCCGAGACGGACGCCTCCGGCGCCGTGATCGCTGGTACTGAACGCGTCGTAGACTCCATGTTTAACGCCCTTCTCAAGGACGCAACCAAGAAGGCGGACAAACCCTGGATTAAGTCAGTGTTTGTAGATAACGCAGGCATTGTTGCCTTCGATGACGAATTTGATATTGCCTTGAAGGTGGAGACTCATAATCACCCGTCGGCACTCGAACCGTTCGGGGGCTCGAATACGGGTGTAGGTGGTGTCGTTCGCGATATTTTAGGCGTTAGCGCACGGCCGATTGCCAACACCGACGTGCTCTGTTTCGGTGACCAAGATATTCCCCACGACAGCCTCCCCGATGGCGTCTTGCACCCGCGTCGGATTGCACGCGGTGTGGTCGCCGGCGTGGAAGATTATGGCAACAAAATGGGCATTCCGACCGTAAATGGGGCGATCATCTTTGAACCTGGCTACACAGCTAATCCACTCGTTTTCTGTGGCTGTCTCGGCATCTTGCCCGCGGGTAGCCACCGGACCGAGCCGGAAATCGGCGACCGCGTTGTGGTGCTTGGCGGCCGAACGGGTCGCGACGGCATCGGTGGGGCGACCTTCTCGTCGATGGAGATGAGTCATGAGACTGGTGAGATCGCTGGTAGCTCCGTACAAATCGGTCATCCGATCATGGAAAAGCAAGTCCAAGAAGTGGTTTGCGAAGCACGCGATGCTGGTTTGTACAACGCGATTACTGACTGCGGGGCAGGTGGCTTGTCTTCATCAATTGGAGAGATGGCTGAGACTTTGGGGGCCGATGTACAACTCGAAGATGTGCCACTCAAGTATCCTGGTTTACAGCCCTGGGAGATTTGGTTGAGCGAAGCTCAGGAACGCATGGTTATGGCTGTACCCGACCGCAGTTGGGACGCATTGCAGACCATCTGCAAACGCCATGGTGTGAATGTGACATCAATCGGACGGTTCACCGGCGATGGTGTTTTGACAGTTTCCCATGGCTCAACGCTCATCGGTCAGTTGACCACCTCATTCCTGCATGATGGGATACCTCAGCGAAAACTCAGCGCCAGATGGACCCGTCGCGACTCGACTTCGACTGAGTTGCAGGGAGCTGAACTAGAATCCCTGCTCATCGACTTGGTTGGCTCGCCCAATTTGCGCAGCCGCGAGGGCGTTGTTCGGCAGTACGACCATGAAGTTCAAGGCGGCACAGTGGTGAAACCGCTTGTTGGGGTCGAACGGGATGGCCCAGGCAATGCATCGGTGATCGTGCCTATCGCTGCCCGACAGCGTGGACGCATGGACCGCGGCGTTGTGCTCGGTTGTGGTGTCAACCCGCACTATGCCGCGCTCGATCCGTATGCCATGGCCTGGTCAGCCGTCGATGAGGCGGTGCGAAACGTTGTCTCGGTGGGTGGTGATCCAGAGCAACTATCGCTACTCGATAACTTCTGCTGGGGCAATCCCAATAAGCCCGACCGATTGGCTGGCCTCTTGCTCGCCTGTGAGGGGTGTTCTTCTGCTGCGGTGGACTTCGAAGCGCCATTTATCTCCGGCAAAGATTCGCTCAATAACGAATACACCGGGGCAGACGGCGAGAAACATGCAATCCCGGGCACGATCCTGATCACTGCCATGGCGATCGTTCCAGACGTCAACTTTACCGCCACATCAGATTATAAGCGCGAGGGTAACGTCGTCATCTGCATCGGTGAGACTGCCGATGAACTCGGTGGTGCCGCGGCAGTACGCATGCTGGGACGAAGGGGGGGGATCGTTCCTCAACCTCGGCCCAGCAGTTTTGCCACCGCTAAGGCCGTTCATCAATTGATGAGGGCAGGGTATGTGGAGAGTTGCCACGATCCGAGTGAAGGCGGGCTGGCGGTTGCGCTTGCGGAGATGTCCATCGGCGGACAGCTCGGATGTTCGATCTCCTTAGATGCGCTGCCGATCGCTGATGGTTGTCCCCAATTACATGCGCTGTTTTCAGAGACAAACGGTCGTTACCTCATCGAGACGGCTGCCGAAAACGTTGACTCGGTTACGGCGATTTTAGGTCAAATACCGCATGCCGTCATCGGTCGAATCGGCGGGGATGACGTGGTCATTCGTGGTCGTCAGCTTGAGGCTGAATGTCATGTTTCAGTTCAAGCGCTTCGGGATGCACACCTGCAACCAGTTCTGAGCTGAGACCATTTTTTCCTAGTTCTGTTGTTTGATGCAGCATGGTCGCGAGTTTAACTGTTGCCCTGGTTGCGTGTCACTCGGGTAGCATGCCCGCTGTATGTTGACTCTTTTGATGCGCGCTCGGCTGGCGACCGCTGAGCAGTCTGCAGATACCGTTCGCTACATGCGGCCTACTTTTTTCTAGTGCCGCATAGGCCCTTGGGCATCTTTGTTGATGAGTCACGCGTCAGTTCGTATGTGGCCCACGCCTGTCCTTGGTATCCCAGAGCAAGGGCATGGGGCCGCAGAAC
The DNA here is from genome assembly GCA_049889275.1 of Bradymonadia bacterium. Classification (GTDB taxonomy): domain Bacteria; phylum Myxococcota_A; class Bradymonadia; order UBA7976; family UBA1532; genus UBA1532. The sequence goes on from JBMHDS010000077.1 coordinate 19,326, forward strand.
ATCGCGATATGCTTGGTATTCTGGGGGCGCTCGATGCGGTCACAACGCAGCGCAAACCCAGGTGTGTCGTTATCGTCCCCAGCAAGAGATGGCTGCAACCCAAAGAATCAACATGGGCTCGACAAACGCGGCTATGTTTGGTCAGCACATTGTCGTAGTCGAGCCGTTTTTCATGCTGCGTACACGACGGCGACCGGGGTGATCGGTTCACCTCCAGGGGTGGGCTGCTCGCTCAACTCTTGGTTTGGTCATCATCCGACTGACTGAGATGAATGAGGTGGTCGCTCTCCACTGCGCGCTCATCGATTAATCGCAGCGTGAAGTACCCCTTGGCAGGCGCGTGACTTGGAATGCTGAGAAGACCTTGATAGGTCTTTTTGGCATCGTCATAGGTGAGCTTGACGCGTTCCTCAGAGAGGCCGGGTAGGTAAGCCGACACGTGCTTTCCTGCAGCAGCCGTAAACGAAATCGACATGCTGCCTGGCTGTGTTGTTAGGGTATCGACGACCGGTGCTGGCTGTTGCGGTGAGGGCTTCGCGAATGCAAGGCGAGTCACCAAACCAAGCGCGACCGCAAGAACCGAGACCAACATCAAGGTTGACGCCGGTTCGGCAATCCGGTGGGTTTGAATCAATGAAAGTCTGACTTTTCTTAACGTGTGAACCATGTCTCGTTTTGTCCGTCCCGTATTCGTACGAACGCAGTGTAAAGCATGATTTGTGCCAAAATTCCGCCTAGTGATATCAATGGTTTACAGTCGCCGGTCGACATTGTTATATGTCTTATGTAGCGTTTTGCTACTTATTAGATACTTTTGCCCGACAGCACTCGTTTGAAGTGTTCGCTAATATTCTCGGGTGTAATGGTGTCGGGTAGCCACGACAAGTTTGGATAGGTCTTTGACAAGTGTGCCCACCGGGTCGGTTGATTTGAAAAATCGTGAGACACGACCACGGGCGTATCTGTTACGCCATTTTGATGTAGATAGTTGAGAATAAAGAGGCCCTGGTTCTTTTCCAAAAACTGCCACGCGCGTTCAACATCCCCACCAAAACGCTTCGTCTGCTGACTGTGATCGCCAATGAGCAGATCACGCGGTGTGCGGTCAAATCGCATGTCGAGGTAGATGAGATCAGCGGTACCCTGTTGGAGCAATTGAAGCGCCGTGTGCCCGTCGTGGGCTTGCTCGTAATTGAACTCGGTCACGAAGCGAGACAAAACATCGATATATTCATTGCCATCTTCAATAACAAGCACGGTCTTTCCAGTCATACGCTCCAAGTCTCCTGCTGATTTTCTGGGCATGGCAACGATATCACCACGGCCTTTGTCCATGGGGCCGGCTGCGCTTCAACGCGAACGGAACCATCGTATTTTGAGACCAGAGAGGCCATCAGGCCCAGGCCGGATTCGATAGAACGTTGGTGAATCAACGTTTCGCTGATCATGGTCGGGCATCGGTCCTTAATGAAAAACTCGGTCCATGATTCGCCAGTGATCGGGTCGAGCATGCGGCCAATGGAGAGGCCGATGACCACCTCACCGTGTACATCCATTTTGTGGCTTGCTTGGATCGCGTTACGTATGGGGTTGCGGAGCATGTCCTCGAAATCTTGTCGCGCCACACCCAAGTCCACAGGAATGGCATCGTCGGTCACCGATATCCGGAGTTCTGATATATCAAGATTTACCAGAGAACGCTCGCTGCGAACGCCCTCAAAAATCTTGAGACAGACCTCTTTGGTCACCGTCAAACCCCTTAAGGATTGAAGCAGCTTAATCAGCTCCCGATATCCCTCGCCATTGATGCGCTCGGTGGCACGGCGCATCCCGCGTTTGAGCGCCCGCGTGGCGCGGCCGGTGGTCTCAGCCACATAGAATTCCTGCTCGAGTGATTCAAGTATGTCAAAGCCACTGAGTACAGCGCCAAAAGCATTATCGCGGTACCGTAGATTGAGTCGATGCCGATGACTTTGTGCAATATATTCGAGCTGTCGCACGTACAAGTCCAAGCGCTCTTTTGCGCCTTTAACACCCCGCCCTAGGTCGCCGAGTAGAGCCTTTCTACACCATTCCGCTCGCTCAGCGATTTCTTCACCCGCCTCAATGCCATCTAAAAAGCCTTTCAAGGCGGTGGTGTTGTGTTTGAGAACCTCGTGCCGAACCGCTGATAGAATACGATGTACATCACCTTGGGCTGATGGAACCCGCTCCAGAAAGTTGACCAAGGTTCGACCCCTAAATCTCCGTCGCAAGAGTGAAAAGAACCAGAACGCTAAGGGGCCAAACATGGAGCCGGCGATGACGTAACCGGTCATCAGTCGCTTGCGTACTTGAATCAAAAGATCGGACAGCGGTTTGGCATATTCATTGAATCGCTCATCTGCGAGTTCGTCCAAGCCTTGACGCTGCTTTTCGATCCCTTCTGTCTGCATCGACGATAAGCGCCAGTAAGTTGCCCATAGGTACGGGAAGTCGAGTAGGTCAGATATCCAGTCCGGCAACTCAGGTCGAACCTGGACCAGGAGTTCGAGTCGCACGAGTTCGAGTTCAAGACCGAGTCTTCCGCATGCTGGCAAGCCTTGAGCAAGCTTGAGCAAATCGATGGCGGCATTGGGTCTTTGCTGGCGCTCTCTCAAATGGGCGAGCAGGCGCCGACTCTCGCAGTAGGTTTCGGTGTTAGCCGAGGAGATGTTTTCGAGCGCTTTGTTGGCTCGCTCTATGGCAAAACGGGCCCGTTTCGTCTGGTCACGTCGTTCGTATTTGATCGCTCTCCGCCATTCGCTGCGTCCAAGCAACAGCCATAACTCGGGCCGGCGCTCTTCGGGCGCAATCTTGCGTGCCTCTTTGACGGCTTGTCCGTATTGCTCGGCGCGGAAGAAGGCCTGTGCGGTTGCCTGCACACGGTCTGCTGTGGTCTCGGGTTTGTTGGCGATCGGCTTCGCCAGACCTTCAAGATGCAGCTTTTGCTCTTGCAATGAGGGTTCCAACGGATGGTCTTCGGGGACCACGTCAAGGGCTCGATTTACTTGTAGCAGTGCATCACTATACCAGCCAGCCTTCTCTAAGACCTTACTCTGCCTCAACTGTAGTTTCGCATCAGTCGGTACAAGCCTCAATACACGTCCAAAATAGGTTGAGGCTGATTTCCAGCGTTGTTTTGTTTCGTAAAACTCCGCGAGCGACATCAGCGTATCTCGCCCGGTCGGGTTAAGCGCGACAGCTGTGAGCAGTGCTTGTTCAGCGAGAGCTGCTTCGCCCAAACTGGTATACGCGCGGCCAAGGAGTCGGTGAACCTGCCACAGCAAAGGCTTCTTTCCTGCGACCTCCTGAAGCACCGTGACCGCATCACGAATGGACCGCTGGTCTTGTGCTCTAGACAACAACTCGCGGCCATAGCTCAGACGACCAGCATCAGCATCATTCAGGCGGTTTGGGCGCCCCACGAGTCCCATTTCTCTGACAGATTGTTGGTGCTCGATCTCGGCGATGGCCTTCTTGGCGTTTCGAATCAGTTTGGTGGAACGCTGGACTCGCCGGTACCATTTAACAGCGTTGGTCTCCTGATGAATCTGGCGGTAATAATTGCCCAACTCCAATGCCAGATCATCGAGGTCCTGAATGAGGCCCATCCGCGATAATGCTTCGTAGATACGACCCACTTCGTTATGCGCTCGAGCGCGCATCGCCCAACGGATTTCGCGCCTGAGGAATGCACGCAGATGCTCATTCAGTTCTCTCAGCGTGTTGTTCGCTTTGAGTAGTTTCCTGGTCTTGCGTTGACGTTGTAGGCGCTGTTGCTCCGTCTTGACCTCATCGATTCGATTCTGAATGTCTATTAGAGTGAATTTGACAATGCGTTGGACGGTGTCCAGGTCGCTCTGGGGGGGATTCTGAGTCAGCAAAAGATCGATTAGATTACCGGCAACGGAGAGGTCTCGCGGATTCAAATCCCTCGCGCGGCGGTAGTATGTGATCGCAGATTCCCGCGGTCCCATCAGCTTGTAATAGTCTGCTAGGTTGACGATCACGCCGAATTGGTTGGGGCTCAAACGGACCGCCGCCTTGAGCTTACTTAAAGCCGTGCGTGGACGGCCCGCCTCGAAATTCTCGACGGCGTCAACGCAAAGACTGCGCGCGCGGGCTGCTGGAGATGGGGGCGCTGCGTCCGGGGCACCAAGATCCGCGCCTGCATCCAACTCAGTTGTCGGGCTGACGTTGACACCGAGGTCGAGGAGACCACCGTCTTGCGCGAGCGCCGTCGCGCCCCAAAGCAAGACGAAAACCACAACGGCGGTGCTCTTCATCGACGCCGCAGCTCCCTTAACTTAAGGCCGAGTTGATTGAGCCGAAGGCGGACGGCACGTGATCGGCTTGGATCACCTAACAGTCGATCAGCCATTGCCTCAAGATTGCCATTTGTCTGCTCAAAAAGCTGACGAAAATATTGTCGCTCCATGTCGACGGAAACCGCATTCAATGATTGCCCAGGATGGAGGCGTAGGCGAAAGACATCTGGATCGACCTTTTCCGCTTCGCCATCGGAGCGGGTCATGTCCAATCCACCTTCCAGCAATTGGTTTACGAGGCCACTGTCAACTTGGAGGCGTTTCGAGCGTATTGTCAGACCACTTTCAAGAGCGTCGACGGCCCCGACCACGCTGAAGGTGACGAGGTTGTGTAAGACCATTGCCAATTCGCGCACATTGCCCGACCAGCGATGTCGTAGCAGTCGTCGCCAACTCGGACCAGGGATGACCAATTGAATGCAATCAAGCCCACGCTTCGGATCATCTGGAAGCGACAACTTAACAGGAGATGTTTCCGGTAGTCCTAATGCGCGATTCAGCTGTAGACGGAATGGATTCACATCAGGCTCAAAACCGGCACGTTCCGTGAGGCGGTGTGACAAGAACGGAAGGTCGCTGACTCGTTCTCTGAGCGTTGGCAGTCGGACACGCGTCGCGGGTGATAAACGCATGTAGAGGTCCGAACGAAAACGACCATCCCGTACGGCCTCGGCGAGGCTCTCATTACTGGCCACGATCACCTTGATATCAACGGGTACCTCTCGATTAGAGCCAAGGGGTTGAACCACCTGGTTTTGGAGGACCGTGAGCAGCTGCTTTTGAGTCTCGAGCGGGATGTTTTGAATCTCATCGATGAAAACGGTCCCACCGCTCGCAACTTCAAAAACACCACGACGATCGCTCACAGAACCAGTATATGCGCCGCGCACAGCACCGAAGAGATGCGCTGAAATTAACTCGTTTGGAATGGTCGACAGATCCACTGTAATGAACGGACCTTGACGTCCACTCCGCCGATGAATGTAGTGCTCCGCGAGGTAGCTTTTGCCGGTGCCCGTCTCTCCTTCGAGCACGATTGGCAGGCGACCGCGTGCGAGCACGGCCATTCTGCGCCGCAGCTTTCGAAACGTCTCATCTCGACCCCAAAAGATGCCGTCTTCTTCAGGCAGACTTGATGCGTCAGCCAATGCTTCATGTATCCGAATGCGAAGGGCATCGAGATCATCGCCTTTCAGCATGTAGGTGAGCGATAAAGACTCAAGCTCCGAAGCCAGCTCGCCAACTGATAGGTCAGCAAGCGATGTCAGCACAACGACGGGCAGTTGGGGAAAGCGTGTCTTCAACTCTCTGAGAATGGCCACACCTTGATAACGACGTTGACGTCGAAGACTGCTTGCCTCCGGCAATGGTAGGAGTCGTTCTGCTGATACATCGAATCGCATATCGAGAAGAACAAGGTCGACACTGTTTGACTGAGCGTCTAGGTAATCGACGGCTTCGATTCCGTCATTCGCCCTTTGTCTGTTCTCAGTGACTGGGAGGAGCTCGTACTCCGGCATGTGCTTGATGATGATGTCCGCATAGTGTTCACCGTCATCGATCAACAGCAGACGCGGCTTTTCACTTACGGATTTCAATCATTAACTCCCTAATCGCAGTCGCCACGTTGGTCAAATCACGCTGAGCTTGTGCTCTGTTCAGCGTATTGCCATCGGCAACAAGACTCTGTTCCCACGCGAGTGCAGCACCAACGGCTGATTGCAGTCGGCTCCAACCGCTTCGACTCTCGTATGCATTCCCGGAGTCAGCGACGAATTCCAGCCAGATCTGACGCGCACTCAGGACACCGGTTGGACCGTTCCGCGTCCGTTTAAGGGCAGTTTCCAGCGCCAGCCGAAAGTCTTCAACCTGCGCAGCTTTGGGTAGCATGTTGACGGGTAGGGCGATATATTTGCCCAGGTCGTGGAGCAAATCATCGAGCAATTCCAGTTGTTCGTCTATGCCCATATTAGGCCTGGAATTTGTTCCATGAGCAGCGTCCCAAAATCATCGATATGTTTCACCGCGATCCCGCCCGAGCGTTCGACCGCCGATGTGACGGATGCTATCGTTGCGCCGCCAACAAACCAAGGGGTCGAGCCACAGCAGCGCCCATAGGAATCGAACATCGCTTCGGCGCTAAGAGCGTCACGCGCGACGGTCATCGACAGTGCCACAAAGTCTGGCTTGATCTTCGCGGCTGCAACCTCAATGGCCGCTGGTGGCGTGCTTGCGCCCAATATGACCGTTCGAATGGAGTGTCGGGCCAAAAGAAACGCGATCGCGTAGAGTGGGAGGACATGTTGCTCCCCTTCGAGACAGGCGATGAGACCGGTTGCTTTCGGGCGTAGGGGCCTGGATAGGCGGTGTAGGTCTTGTAGTGCCCCGCGCATAATTTCAGTGACGAGATGTTCCTGAGCTGTCGACAGCGGGTCATTGTGGGTCCAGCGTTCGCCCACAATACGCATCACTGGCACGATGACTTGTTCGTAGACATCGACGCTCGTACCGAGCAGCAGCGCACGCCTAATCTCGGCGTCGATTTGCTCCGGATCGAAGGCTTCGATGGCTTCGATGATACGATTGCAGATGGTCGTGTAAGCACCCGAGATAATACCACCATTCTCTTGTACCGGTAGCGATACGACCTTTGATGTTGTTTTCTCGCGGATTTGCTTGGCAGCGATGGACGGTGGTATGCCATTTTCGATTAGGCTTTGCAGCGCTCTGACGTCTCGGAGGTCATCGTTGCTATAGAGGCGATGACCACCTGCGCTCCTCATGGGAGAGGGGATTCCGTATCGTCGCTCCCAGGCTCTCAAGGTGGGCGCTGATTGACCGACGATTTCGCGAAACGCCCCGATTGGCCACGGACCCTTCAACTGTCATGCTCCCAAGCCCGCTCACCCAATGCTGCCGCCAGGACATTATCCAAGGTCTCGCGCAGGTCGGTGCATAATTGCTCAGCGTTTGCGATGGGGCCATCGATGGTTATTTCAGCGTAAAGAGCAAGGCTGCCGACGGCCACCTCTGCCGTCTTAGTCGACTCACTGACGGAGTCATTGACGAGGCGGTAAACGCCTTGAGCTGCCATCAAGTACACTTGCAAGGCCCATTGATAAGCGTCACGCTCAAAGAGGTCATCGCCGTGGGTCATGGCCACCTTGATGACCTCCGCGATCAGTGATGCGCTCGCAGCGCGACCTGATGATATAATGCTCTCGATGAGAGCGTCCACCGTTTGAAGAGCGTATGATGTTTCGAGCCCAAGCAGCAAATACGTGTAACAGTCTTCAAAGATCTCGATCGCTGATTCGTCATCGTCGCCTGCATCATTGGCCCGTTCGGCCGCGTCCTCGAGAATGTCGACGATCGAAGCGATCACATCAACCCCGAAGTCTTCGATCTCCGATTCAGTGATCAGATCTAGCAGAATATGATTGGCTCGCTGGTATAGCTCCCAGCGGGACTCATGTTGTGACGCTTGCGCTAGAGAATCGGAAAGCGCTTGTGTTGTCTCAAGGATGCTTTCAATGCGTTTCAGTAGGTCATCCCCCGAACTCGCATCGGTCGCACGCTCAAGAGTGGCAAAGGCTGCACGGGTCAGTTCGGTTGTATCGACGGTCTCCGTCGCTTCGCGGGCTGACCGGCCATGGGCGGCCAGCACAACCAGTCTTTCGAGCACCGATTCAATCCATTGGTCCGGCGAACGATCTGATACCATGGTGGCTGCAAGTGGAATGATGATCGAGTCATGTTCGAATGCGCTCTGGTCCGCCAACTCTGTCAACGGAATCAGGCAGAGCAATACATCGCACTCTTGGTATGCGTTCCCTAGACCAACTTGACCGCCGGGCCGCGAAAGATACCGTGCAAGCCGGCGGGCGGGCTCGAGCGTTTGGTCATTGTGCAGGATGAAACAGTCGTACGTCATCGTTCCGATAGCGATTGGCCTTGGTCGCAGGAAATTACAGCGGAACCCTGTTCAAGCGCAATGGCCTATTTGAGTGTTTTAGACTCTTGGGGCAAATGCTCATGCTTTGGTTTGGACTCAAGGCTGGCTTTGGCTTCTGCTAACCTCGCTTTCAGTTGCTTGAGGTGCTCAAAGTTTGGCCGGCTGTTACCATAGCGAATGCGCTCATGTTCTTTGATGATGTCCATTGTCAGCGCCAGTCCAGGCGTCAGACCGGGTTGTAAACGGTCAACATACTCTCTGATGGTTTCTTCACTACGTCTGCCCACACCTTGCAGTCCATGAATCGCAAGCAAATCTTGGAGCAGCTCCAAAATCAACGCAGTCTCCTCTTGCTTCGGATCGTTTTCGCGGGAGCGCCGCATGCGTCGGTTGAGTGTGAGCAAGGCGATGATGAAAGCGAGCACTGCACCCACGAGCAAACCAAACAGCTGGCTGCGTTCGTTTTCGGATACTTTTTTCATCAGCGGTTCCGAGCTTCGAACATCATTCCAGAAGTCTCGAAGTCGACTCAGCGCGCCTGCTTGCTGTTCTACGTCATACTCGATGACATGCTTGTACCAGCGCATGCGAAAGGCGTCCGCATAGGCGCGTAATAAATCGAACACCCCTGCCGACGCTGCGCGACCTCTGGCGGCCGGCGTGGGGTCGAAGCGAACCCAGACCAGGCTCTGTTTACAGACTTCACCCTTACAGTCTTTATGAATTGTGGCGACTTCGACCCAAGAGTGGGCGTCACCATGGGAGACAGCAACATAATTGCCAAAGCGGTTCCATTTGCCCCCGTGAAATCCATTCACCAAGCGCGTTGCGACGCCACTCGCTCGCAACAATACTGCCATAGCCGTCGCAAAGTATTCGCAGTGGCCCCGGCGCTGTTTGAATAGGAAATCATCGAGTGGGGCCAACGTCTCGTCGCGCTCCAAATTGAGCGTATACTGCAGGTTTTTTTTGAGAAATGACTCTACATTCTGTGCTGCCTCGAGCACTGTCTGCTCCGGTTGAATCAATTGCATCGATAGTGCCTGGACGCGATCCGACAAATGATTCGGCAGCTGTATGTAATTGCGATCCGTTGCTGAAAGGCTGACATCCTTCGACTGTTGGGAAAAGTAACGTCGACTGTCAGCGACGGTCGTCTGAGCGCTGTCTTCGCTCAGGACCTGAGCCGTGCTTCGAACCGTGTATTGAAAAGCAACCTCTCCGAGTTGTTCGTAGAAAATATCGCCCACCCGGTCGCGTTGTAGCGTTCGCTCGCTGCGTAATGGTCTCAGCCCGCTCTGTGTAGGCAAGTCGACACTCAGCATACGATCGAGCCCGAAAACAACGCGTTGTGCCATCGGGTCGAGATAGATCTTTTGCACGACAGCGTTATCGCTCGTCTCTTGTTCATCGCTTACTTTGTAGCTTGGAACAAAGCTCCTGCCGTCGAAACTCTTGCGGAGCCGAATCTTGGTCTTTTTCTGGCTCTTCGACCAGCTCACCCCGTCGTAGACATCAAAACTAATGCCACGCCAATAGAAGGGTAGTCTTGACCGACTTTCTTGCACGGGAAATTCAACCCGCATCACGACGGTGGGGTTATCTTTGATCAGCCCAAAGTGTCCGAGCTCTACCGTATCGTTGAATCCAGCAATCGTCTGACCCGCGCGTGATTGTTGAAAAAATCGAAAACCAACCCGGGGGAATAGAAAAAAGAAGGTCGCGGCGATCAAAAAAACGACCGTTGCCAACAGCGATGTGCTCAACAAAAATCGGCCGCCAACGAGCCGCTTTGAGTTGAGCATCCGCTCGGCAGCTACGGGTTCGGCTTCGAGGCTTGTACCGTATTGAAGGAGTAGGTTGTCTTGCATTTCGCGACGCAGGTGGAAGAGGATGAGTGTCCAAGTGATAGCGATGACATACACAAAGAAGAGAAGACCAAAAGTAGGGTCCGTATTCACTGTCGTCGCAGCGATCATCTGCAATAAGCTGACAACGTATAGCTGCTGGTAATCTTGATTCTTTATGCGGTTGAAGAGTTTGTTGATTCCGAGGAACAGGATGAAATCCATTGCGTTGAGTAAAACGCTGGAACCGCCAATTATCTCAAAGGCCACCTTTCCGAGCATGAGCAGTGTGGTCGCATTCCAGATGGTAACGAGTGTTTCACCGGACTTCTGAGGTTTCCAAAACCAGCTGGTAAGGACGGCGGCGGCCATAAGCATGATCATGGGTCCGGACCAGTGCCCGGACCAGAGGAGCGCGCTCATGCTGGTCGTGATCAGCAGATAGCTTGCTGCTTTATGAACGACTCTGAATCGCATTTTCATGGCGATAGGATCTTTGCGTGAGAGGCCGTGTTGACAAAGTGTGTGGTATCGTACGAGCTGATCACGTAGCTAAACTCGCTCGCTTCGAAGAATTGCTCGGTCGATTCGAGCTCGTTCGCTGAGAGGAATTCCAAAAGGGCCAGCCCACGTAAGCACGCCTCGAGCCCTGCGCCCGTGCCGTCAACTTGCCAAGTTGCCTGCCGGCACGCGATAACGACCGGACGCTGGGCCCTGACAGCGCTCATCACCGCAGAGCAAGCGATATCCGCCAATTCATCGATGAGATTGATGCGATGAGCATTGAGTTCGCCCTGGTAGAGGTCATTGAGAAAAAATCTCTGGGGTTGACCGGCTTCCGTGGTGAACTCTTTCACGATCAACTTGTCGGTGGCAGCACTGCGCTTCCAATCTATGTTGCGGCTATTCTGTCCATCACGATATTCGTCGAGACCGAAGAACTCATCACCTTGACCGCTGGTTTGTTGCTCGAAGTTGCCTGCCCGGGTGGGCGCGAACGCAGCGGGTATCAGTCGTGGATGGACCGCAGGATAGACAACGAATGCTTGGTCATCCGATGGGTCTTTCTTACGCTCCTTTATGAAGAAAGAAAAAGGGAACCGAGTGCGCGTAACGAGTGGCTGACTCGAGTAGAGGCCGCGCCGAGCGAACTCCGTGCGATAGCTCGTTGCTTGTGTCTTCCCAGGGCTTACCTTCAGAAAGAAACACCTTTTCGCTTTGGCGGCGAGGCCGAGTCGATCGTCGACTTGAACACTGAAGGATGGCAGTCGTTTCTTCAAGTTGGTGAGCTCGAGTGTCACCAGAACCGGATGACGTGCAAAAATGTGTTCGGGCAAGTGGCGGCGTATCCGTAACCGGGACAGTGTCAGCTCTGATAACACGCCGCTGATGATGATGAGCGACAGCAGCATACCGAGAAACAAATAGAGTAGATTGTTACCGGTGTTTACAGCAGCTAAACCAACACCGATTGTGATGCCAACGATGTACTTGCCCTCGCGCGTAAACTTGAGTCGTGACGCTCTACGACGTCTTCGTGGCTTGGCGAGTCGTCTAATCGCGGCGAGCGTGCCGATGGAGAGGACGTAATAGACGCCATACTTCAACTGGACGCCGAAGGTCACGGCGAGTGCAACGCTTAAGTGAAGACCGATAAACAGCCCGCGGCGTAGCCAGTCGATTTTTGAAGATGCAGCCTCGTGCGAAGCTTGCTCGATCATTGGCGTAACGGCACCCATAGCTACACAGCATACTTTATTTGAGCGAATACACCACCGGCATTCGAATGGTCTGTGCGCGACGCGTCTTGTTTTCGTCAGAAGGGGAGTTCAGCTGTTTGCTGCCTCTATGGCGAGTCGTCGCGAGAGATGTACGCGACTTGGTACTGGTTTGACTACCAGCTTGCCTTGACTACACCTGGCAGGTTGCCCTTAAGCGCTTCCTCACGAAGGGCGATCCGGGATAGACCAAACTTGCGGTAGTATCCGCGAGGGCGACCCGTCAAGAAGCAGCGGTTCTTAACCCGAGTCGCGCTCGCGTCTCGAGGCATCTTACCGAGTGCGCTCTGTGCCTCATACTTTTCTTCGAAGGATGCATTTGGATCCTTCATCACCTTCACTAAGGCGGCGCGACGCTCTGCGTACTTTGCCACGAGTTTCTGGCGCTTCAAATTCTTCGCAATCTTGCTCTTCTTGGCCATTGGACCTGTTCTCCAAACTCTGCGTTTGACCTGGTTTACCTATATTCGGTCGGCGGACCTTGCCAGAGTCGGTAGCCGTTTGCAACTATTTGTTGGCCAAACGGATTGATTTCTAGAAAAGTGCTTCGGTTTGACGGTAGCATCAAGCCGAGCAAACCGTGCGCAATCGTGCGTCCTACGTCTCATTTACAGATATCCTTCGCGATCGAGGCCTTTTGAGAAGACGACTCAAGTTTTTAGTTCGAATCTGTCTCGTCATTGTGGGTGTGGGCTCCATCGCCGCCTATTTCTGCTATCGCCACTTTAGCCGGGGCCTACCGAATGTTAAAGAGCTCGCTCTCGATTCGTTGGCGTCGAGTACAGTATTGTACGCCGCCGACGGTATCGTCGTCGATCGAATCGGGACCATCGATAAGCGTCCAACACTAATTGAGGACATCCCCGAGATCGTGGCTCTCGCGTTTATTGCAGCTGAGGATCGACGTTTTTTTGAACACTTCGGAGTTGACGTGCTCGCGACGGCGCGTGCGACCTACCGCAATCTCTTGGGCAAGGGGCCGCGGAGCGGGGCGTCAACGATCACACAGCAGGTCAGTAAGCATTGGGTGGGTCGTGAGCGAACCTACGGGCGTAAGATTCGTGAGGCCATCCTTGCATTTCGTATCGAACGCGCTTTCGGAAAGAAAATCATTCTGCAACGCTACCTCAACGAGGTTTACCTCGGTCAGGGCGCATACGGAGTACGAGCAGCGGCGAGCGTCTATTTTGGCAAGAGCTTGCGTGAACTGACCATCGCAGAGGCCGCGATGCTCGCTGGTCTACCTCCACAGCCGAGCGTACTTAATCCAGTCAAAACACCTGAGAGAAGCCGTCAGCGGCAGCTGTATGTCTTAAATGCCCTCGCCGAACTGAAGGTGATTTCAAGTGAAGACGCGAAGGTGGCTTTCGCAACCTATACAGGGCCCAAGAAACGGTCCCGACCTGGTGCGTGGGTACCATTTTATAGTGCTCGAGTGACCGATATGCTCGAAAAACACGGTCTCGATCCGAAAACGGATGGACTCACAGTCTCACTCGGACTGCGCGTCCACGAACAAGCTCTCGCGCATGATGCGCTTTGGTCTGGAACCGCTGCGCTGACACGGCGGCAGGGATACACCGGACCCATACTCCGAGGGCTCACCCCCCGAGATCAGCCCGAACTGGACAAAGAACTCGCTCAGACCAATCGGGTGTTGAAACCCTTAGATCTCGCTGTCGGCCTTGTCTTAACTGTGGCAACAGAGCACGCCCAGATACAGGTCGGTGAGCACGTCAAAACCCTCCGCGTCGAGCATGCGCGTTGGGCGCGGGCACGCCGACTCGATCGCAAGCATAATCGCGATACCGTCTCAACCCTTGTTGATGTGCTCGCGCCGTCCGACCTGGTCCTCGTCGCGAGCGGACCGAATGAAGACGAATTGAAATTGGCTCAGACTCCGGTGCCAGAGGGGGCCTTTGTCGCGGTTGACAACATCACGCGATACCTCGTGAGCTCTGTTGGAGGCACGGATTTTGGTCGCAGCCAGTTCGATCGTAGTTGGCAAGCGTGTCGGCCACCAGGCTCGACTTTCAAGCCCATCGTGTACGTCGAGGCGCTCGAGCGTGGTTTGACGCTCGCGACGATCTTTGAAGATTCTCCGATGACGATTTTTGATGGGCAACACGGTCGTTACTGGAAGCCCCGAAACGCGAATGGCCGTTTCAGGGGGCTTGTGACCATGAGTCAAGCGATCACGGAGTCGTTAAATATCCCTGCGGTTCGAGCGTTGCGAACAGTTGGCGCTTCGAACGTCGCGGCACGCGCGGCTGCGATGGGCATCAAAGAAAAACTGTATGCCGATGACAGCCTCTCGCTCGGCGCCTCTTGCGTTGCTCCCGTGAGTTTGCTCGCGGCGTATTCGACCCTCGCTGAAGGTGGAATGCGAAGGCCGATTAGAGATGTTGTCCGCGTGCTCAATGCGCACCACGAAACACGCTTCGATGTGACGTCGCCGTTAGACCAGCTCGCGGCGTCTCGTTTTCGCGTCGACGGGCTGATTCGAGCAGCCGCCGACAGAAACAAACGCGCTCTGTCCGCCAATAATGCCTACATTATGCAAACAGCGCTCGAACGTGTCATCACGAAGGGGACAGCTCGCAAAGGACGAATCCGTGGCCTTGGACTTGCTGGGAAAACAGGCACAACGGATCTGTACGACGCCTGGTTTGCCGGATTTTCAAAACAGTATTCTGCCGTTGTGTGGGTGGGTGATGACAGCAACCAAAGAGCGCTCGGGCGCGGTGAGACCGGCGGTCGAGTTGCCCTCCCAATTTGGCATCGTTGGATGAAAGCCGTACACTCAGCGTCCGCAGTAGGCGATCTTCCGCTGGATAAACCTGAGGGGGTTGTTCAGCGCGTTGTTGACCCACGCAGTGGACTTTTGGCTCGAAGTAAGCGCGAAGGCTTGAAACTCATGTTCAACAAAGGTACGGAACCAACTGAGCGGACACAACGCATTCATTTGCGTGGCGACGACTCGTTGGAAGCGCTTGAAGGACAATTTTAATGCTCCCTGGTGGAATTGGTTTTTGGGAAATATTGGTCATCCTCGCCGTGGTCCTGCTCGTCATGGGGCCGGCAAAGATTCCGGAAGTAGCGCGAACCTTGGGCAAGGGGATTCGTGCAGCGCGGCGAGCCGGCCAGGAGATCCGCGACGCTATAGACCCTGACGAGTATCGCCGTCAGTTTCGTTCATGGGAAATGAACCACCGCATTGAGGATGGTCAACTCGACACCTCGAGCCATCATGAGACAGCGCAGCAAAACGAGGCGGCGCAGATGGACGAGGGACACTCACCATCTGTGCCCGGAACTGTCTCCCGTGGCGATGGATTTGGAACAGGCTATGATCATGTCGACGACTTTGTCTGTGAGGACAGTGAACATGACGAACCAGCGCCCGGGCCAACGCGAATACCCGATAATGCACCCGGCGCTCATCCGCCAAAGGTTAAGGACGCGCCGCTAGATGATGCATAGTGAGTCTGAACTCGACGCGAGCCGCGCACCGTTTCTTGACCACCTCGCGGAACTCCGAATCCGACTCTGGTGGTCCGTTGTTGCGATCTTCCTGAGCGCTTGCGGCTGCTTCATATTTGCCGACTTCTTGGGCTCAGTCATCATGGAGCCCATAATCACGGCCCTCAAAGCGCACGGGCAATCACCAACGCTTGCTTCGCGGACTGTTCAAGGTGGCTTTCTGTTCAGCTTTAAGGTTGCCATTATCTTCGGCGTGTTTTTGTCGATCCCAGTTGTCTTATTCCAGGTATGGCAGTTTATCGCACCTGGACTCTACAAGCACGAGCGTCGTTTCGCGCTGCCATTCGTCGTGCTGTCTACACTGTGTTTCGCCGGCGGTGGTTTCTTCGCGTACTACCTGGTGTTGCCGGCTGTCTTTGACTTCTTGATCGGATATTCGGTCGAGATGGGGCAGAGCAATCTGAGACTCGACATCACCATCGAGGACTCCTTGGGCTTCATCACCAAGTTACTGCTGGCTTTTGGTTTGGTATTTGAACTCCCCGTGGCGGTGGCTTTCTTGTCGTGGATCGGGCTCGTCACGCACGTCGGTTTACTGAAGTTCTGGCGTTGGGCAGTCGTGATCGCGTTCATTCTCGGGGCGCTGCTCACACCACCGGATCTGGTCAGCCAGTTGTTTCTCGCTGTACCGCTGGTCACGCTCTATGGAATCAGCATTGGCATTGCCTATGTGTTGACCAAGCGGCGTCAACTATCCGATTCCGATGACGACGATGAGCCAGAAGGCGGCTCAGATGTGGCCACGGCTGATGGTGATCCGAAGGAGCCGCCATCGCCCCCCGCAATCACCGATTCCGCCTCCAACTGGCCTACAGTCGATGAAGAGCACAATGCGAAGTTGCTGGCTGATGAGCCTACAGCAGGTGTCCCATCCGAAGAACTCAATTTCGAGGAGGCCGAATTGGCTGAGACCCAGGGCGATAACCGTGACGAGTTTATCGATGTTGAAGTCCAGGCCACTGAGGCTGAGCCAAAGGTCGACGGTTCAAGCATTTCTGTTCAAACCGGTTCGAACCTGGACGCAGACGCCGCGTTCAACAGCCGTCAATTAAAGATGCCCTTTGATGATTCGGCTACTGAGTCAGTATCGCCAGAAGCGGACAAGAACCGGCTACCCGGTGAAGGCGAGTAACGCTCGTGGCCCAGCGCGTCGAAATTTCCGTTCATCCGAATGATGCCGATGAGGCGGGTCTGAAAACCGTTGTGGCAAAACATTTGGGGGTTGATGTCGCCCGTGTTCACCACGTCGTAGAGGAGCGTCGAGCCATCGATGCCCGTAAACGAAAAGTACTCATCCGGCTTAGGGTCTGCGTGTATCTCGATGGCGAAACGCCCGTCCTGGACGAGCCGACGTTGCCATCTATTCCGACACTTAAGGGACCAGTTAGAGTCGTTGTTGTGGGCGCTGGACCTGCAGGGATGTTCGCCGCTTGGCGTTTGGCTATGGCTGGCCACAGGCCATTGGTGGTTGAGCGCGGTGGGAATGTACGCGGGCGTCGTCCTGCATTGGCAGCGTTAAACCGCAGTGGCACGCTCGATCCGGAGAATAATTACTGCTTTGGCGAGGGCGGCGCGGGGACCTTCAGTGACGGCAAACTCTATACACGAGTCAAGAAAGGCCCGACGCGTACGGTGCTTGAGTTACTCGCTGCGAGTGGCGCGCCTCAACAAATCCTCATCGATAGTCGACCACATATCGGCACCAATCGATTACCCAAAGTCGTTCAGACGTTACGCGATTATCTGATCGCCGCGGGCGTAGAGTTTGCCTTCGATACACGCGTTGATGATTTCGTCTTCGACGGCAAAACGGTGAAAGGGGTACAGCTGCGAGATGGACGTGAGGTCCGCGCTGATGCCGTCGTTCTTGCGACTGGCCACTCTGCACGTGATATTTACGAACTGTGCTCCCGCCGAGGGATCCACCTCGAATCAAAGCCCTATGCGATGGGTGTCCGAATCGAACATCCTCAAGCGATGATCGATGAGATTCAGTACGGTGGTCTTGCGGCGCATCCCCAACTTGGTGCAGCACCATATTCGCTCAAACAAACAGTCGATGGGATTGGCGTCTACAGCTTCTGTATGTGTCCGGGGGGCTTCATCGTGCCAGCGGCAACACAGTCAGGCCAACTTGTTGTCAACGGCATGTCTCCGTCGAAACGTAATTCCAAATTTGCGAACTCCGGTTTTGTTGTGACCGTAGATGAAGCAGTCTACGGCGATGGCGTTCTCGATGGTTTGACCTACCAGGCTGAAGTCGAAAAGGCCGCATACGCCGCAGGGGGAGAAGGGCTAAAGGCACCTGCCCAGAGAGTCGACGATTTTGTGGCGGGCCGAGTCTCAGACAGTCTGCCCGAATGCAGCTATCGGCCCGGTTTGGTCTCATCCGACCTCCACAAGGTTTTGCCCGAGCGTATCGCAGGACCAATGCGCTCGGCGCTCAAATTTTTCGATAGCGCTCGCATGCGGGGGTATGTCTCGAATGAAGCGGTTTTAGTCGGCGTGGAATCTCGGAGCAGCGCACCGATCCGAATACCGCGTGATGCCGCATCCCGTGAAAGCCTCTCACATGCCGATCTTTATCCAACGGGGGAGGGGGCCGGCTTCGCTGGCGGGATCGTCAGCGCCGCATTGGATGGTCTACGCGTGGCTGATGCAATCGCCCGCAAGCTGGGCTGAACCCTACTTTTTGACCATTCGGTAGAAAAATAAAAAAAGCACAGAAAGTGATTGACGGTCCGCAGAACGGCCTGTATAGTGGCGATCCTGCACTCAACCGGTGCGGAAACACAGCGACCAGCAAAATGTCGGTTCGGTGGCAACGCCGAGTGCATACTGCTGTCTTGTGTCGGTTCTTTGAAAAGTGAATTGAGTAGTCTGCTTGTAAAGCGGACAACCGTTAATTAACTGAACGCGTGTTTGTACGGAAGTACAGACATAACTTTGAAGCTTAAGATTAAACTGGAGAGTTTGATCCTGGCTCAGAACGA
>JBMHDS010000078.1:0-112844 GCA_049889275.1 Bradymonadia bacterium
ATTACCCACGCGTTACTCACCCGTGCGCCACTCTACTCGCTCCCGAAGGAACTTTCTCGTTCGACTTGCATGTGTTAGGCACGCCGCCAGCGTTCGTTCTGAGCCAGGATCAAACTCTCCAGTTTAATCTTAAGCTTCAAAAGTTACGTCTGTACTTACGTACATTCGCGTTCAGTTTAGTTAGTTTTTTGACGAGAGCCTGACTTTATACAGACTCTATTCAACTAGATTTTCAAAGAACCGGAGGCAGGCTACGCCTACACCACTTCGGTCGCCCGAAGAGCGCGGACTTTAGATCCTTGGGCGGTGTTTGATCAATCTTTTTTATGCGTTCGTGTCGTTTTTTTTTATCGAACGCCGTGAGTCACTGAAATTATTGAGTTATCAGATTCCCTGTAGAATGGCTTCATGGATACGAATGCTCTGGTCAGAGCGCTTAACTGTCACTCTAACCCGCTGACCGACCCGTTGCGAACGAATCCAGGCGATTAAGTCATCACGATAGCGAAGTGTGAGGCTGTCCACTTTCAGGATCCGGTCAGTGACCTGCAAGGACGGTATGGCTGCTGGACGATTTGCCGGAAGATGAGCAACAACGAGACCCATGAAGGGGTCTGGGTGCTGGGCGCGCGCATGCTGCAACTCCCAGACTTCTTCGAATCCTATGCCAAGGGTCGGTCTGAGTATGGATTTACGGGCGTCGAGCAAGGGGGTGATTTGGCTTGCCGGCACCATGTAGGATACGCCCGACAACCTCTCGGCGCCGTCAGTGGATTGCTGCATTGCGCCGATTTGCATGCCGACGATACGACCTGAAGCGTTAAGCCATGGTCCACCGGATGTCCCCGGCGGTGTGTTTGCGGCGACGTAGTGAACCGGGATGTAATGGCCAAGGGACGGAAAGTATTCGTACCCAATCGCTAAACGAGCAATCCGGCCACAGAGAGTGAGACCATGCCGATAGATGACTGTGCCAGCGACACAGACCGCCTGCGCGAGGGTGAGTGTCTGCTTGGCGAACTGCAAGTTAGGGTAAGGGGGATCTCTCTTTTTTAATTTGACGAGGGCTAAGTCTCGACCACGATCAAGACCGATCACGGCCGCTCGAGTCACGCCGAGCGCGCGCGATACGATATCGACTGATCTGGCCTCCTCATCGACCAAATGCGCCGCCGTAAGCGCGTAGCCTTTGCTGTCGATGATGAAACCCGATCCAACCAATTGACCATCCGAGAGCACGCTAAAAACCGATTTGTGGATCAAATCCTCGTTTAACTTGAGACGTGCTTGTGCTTGAAAACTCAGAGATATCAGCAAGATGACGAGAGAGAGTGGACAAAACTTGACTTGAGCGGTTTGCTTGCACACAATACTGAACATACTTTCAGATAAAGCTATGCCGGGCGTCACCACAATACACCCAGCTGGATGTGTATCATGCAACGAACGACGAGACTCGTACATACGATTAATATGCTGTCGCGACCGAAAGTCACGCGCGCTGGTGATATTGCACGCCACTTTGGTATTTCTGAACGAACCGTCTATCGTGATATCAAGGCACTGATACGCGCAGGCGTGCCGATTCAGGGTGAAGCGGGCGTTGGTTACAGGCTCAGACATGCGTTCAAGCCGAATACAGAGAGTAAAACCACGCCAACAGCGAACAATATCACTGGAGACTTTCTTAGGAACACATTACCCTACATTGAGACATCAGAGAGCAACGATTTAATGGTAGGCAAAATGCAGATTCCAATCGCGAAGCCTTGGTTCGACGAAGATGATTCGAGCGCGATCCAAGAACCACTGGCAACAGGTTGGGTGGTCCAAGGACCTAAGGTGGCCGAATTTGAGTCGAATGTGTGCGACTTTACGGGCGCTTCAGAAGGTGTCGCGTGTACATCTGCGACCACTGGACTTCACTTGGCTCTGGCGGCGTTGGGTATTGGCTCAGGAGACGAAGTGATCGTGCCTTCCTTTTCATTTGTCGCAAGCGCGAATGCGGTGGCGTACACGCAAGCAAGGCCAGTTCTCGTCGACGTCGACCTAAATACGTTCAATATCGATCCAGAGGCGATTAAAGCTGCGATCACACCGAACACGCGTGCGATCATGCCCGTACATTTGTTTGGTCAGGCGGCGCCAATGAATGAAATCATGAGCATCGCCCACGAACACGAACTGGCTGTTATCGAAGATACGGCATGTGCGCTCGGTACCCGATTTGGTGACAGACACGTGGGCACCATCGGTGACATGGGTGTGTTTAGCTTTCACCCGCGCAAGGTCATCAGCACGGGTGAAGGTGGCATGCTCATCACGATGAACCCCACACACGCCTCACGTCTGCGCACACTGAGGTCTCATGGATTTGCCACGAAGTCTGTGGCTGACGGCGATCATCGACCCGCATTCCTGCTCGGTGATTTCGACACCCTCGGGTACAACTACAGAATGACAGATATTCAGGGCGCCCTGGGCTGCACCCAAATGAAAAAGCTACCAGATATTCTGTCTCGAAAACGACGCCTCGCAAAGCGATATGATGAAAAGCTCGATGGACTAAAATGGCTTAAGAGGCCTACGGAGTCTGCTGGTACGCTCCATTCTTACCAGGCTTATGTCTGCCTTTTTACACCGACTCGACTGTGCTTTGAACGCTGGCAAGAGATTTTCGAGCTGCGAAATCAGTTGATGAATGAGATGGCCACGCAGGGTGTGTCAACGCGGCAAGGCACTCAGGCGATCCACGGCCTGTCCTTATATCAGGACACGTTTGGGTACTCGCCCGAGGACTTACCAAACGCTTGGCTTGCAGAGCA
Organism: Bradymonadia bacterium; assembly: GCA_049889275.1. Lineage (GTDB taxonomy): Bacteria > Myxococcota_A > Bradymonadia > UBA7976 > UBA1532 > UBA1532. The sequence continues at coordinate 2,826 of JBMHDS010000078.1, forward strand.
TTGCTCCATTGCGCTGCCCTTATTTCCACAGATGACCGATGCTGAGCAAGACTACGTGGTCGATGTCTTACTTAAGTGTGCCGGTGAGCTCCTCTAATTTGGATGTAGCTCGGTGAGTTGTGCATCGATGAGTTGACTCAACGACGTGGCGAGCTCGATCAACTCCGGGTGCTCCGGTTGACGCACAAGGCCGCGTGCAGCATATCGAAGCGCCAAGCCATGATTGCCACGCTCGCACCAAAGCTGAGCGAGGCCAAAGTAGGAGTCCGCATGAATCTCATTAAACGCGGCCGCCTTTAGATAGAATCGCTCGGCTTCATCCAATTGACCCCGGGTGTGATGAACGACGCCAAGATTACTGAGCGCTACAGCATTGATCGGGTCAGTGGACAGCGCCGACTCGAAGCAACGTGCCGCATCGTCGAGATCTGAGGCCCCGAACGCAGCTTCACCTTCGACGATCCAGTCATCGGCATTGCGCTCCTGTTCCGAAACGGATGCAGCTTCAGCGACCTTCAATCCAACGGCGGGCGGCTGAATCCGCACCGTCTCGCTGTTCTCTGGCTGCTCAAGCGTCACAGCAGTCGCTGCCACCGAAACCCCTGGCTGCGTCGCGTTCGACGTCGGCTCCGGTTCTGTCGATTCAACACTCGGACCACCATCAAGTGTCCACAGCGAGAAATCGATGCCGTCGATTGAATTGTCCGATTTATCACTCATCGATTCTTCTCCAACACGATTCAGGCGATAGGCCGCCTCAATGTATTTTAATTAAGCCGCGCCCACCGCACGTCGCTTTGGATACACTTCAGGGTACCCATAGATTTCTGCGATCTGACCGACTTCCCGCCAACAGACTTGGTGCATCTCATCCGACCACTGCGACGGGTGCGCGAAGTCTCCGCCCCTCTGCGAATTCATTTTCAAATTGAGAATTTGACGTGCTTGTTGCTCATCGAAGCCGTTTAACCCTAGGAAATCGAAGAGCTTCTCTGTGGTCTCAGGCCCAGCGACCAGGTCTTCGAACCGAACCACACAGACACGGTCCTCACCGATTTCACTACGCAAGGCTTCGATATGAGCGTAGGTCTCGCGCCATAACCAACAAACTTGTTCAAACTGGCTGCGCGCAGACCATTCGGCATAGTGCGGTTCGTCCTGCCTTGGCCGTAGTCGACCCTCTTCCCACTCTCCAACGCCGCGATAGTAGTTGCGACGCATACCCGAGCGAACAAACTCACGGGGGTCACGAACGAGGATAAGAAATTTCGCGCCCGGAACAGCACGTGCAATCTCACCGCAGAAAGGGGTCATATTGTGGTCGGTCTCACCGTGGATGAGACCTTGATCCCAAGCCTCACGGATAATTTGTCCACGACCAGCCCAAAAGGTCGGACCGATGTCAATCTCATCTCGATAAGCACCAAGCGTCTCTTGGATCATATAGGGCTGCGGGTGATGCCAAACGCGCGCATTGTCCGCCATCTTGAACATCTCAGACAAGGTCTGCGTCCCGGATCGTCCGGTTGACATCACGAAGAAAGAACCCGGAACCTCCAAAGATCTTGGTGCTTCAACGGGTGTCTCAACGGGCGGTGCGACTCCAATTCCCGATATGTACGCACTCTCAAGCAAGCGATGCTCAACGCCAACATCGAAGGGCGCTGGTAGCGTATAGACAAAATGAGAACTATGAGCCTCATAGCCGCCTTCAGCGATCATCTCGTCTGCGGGTATATAACCCGTCAACCCATTCGTATAGCCGAGCGTAAACACTGCATCGAAACGTGTACTCAGCTCTCGCAGCCGGCCGGCTGTGATCGCCATAGGTTCACCCGGGATGTTGACAAAGAGTGCCTGTCCCAAAGACACACAGGTGACATCGATTGGCATAGACGCTTCCGCATCGGGATGTAGCAAATCAACCACCGCACCCCAGTGTTCCATGAGCTCCCGACTCACCTGACGGTTCTCCGCTCGGTTAAGAGCCTCATCGCTCGACACTCGACCTTTAAGCGGCGCCGCCACAGTACGGCTCATCGCCCGGAGCGGCCCTTCGATGGGTTGTAAATCGCCGAGCGCGTCGACCACGCATTTACCGAGATGAATGCCTAATGCCTTCACTGAGTCATAGTCAGCGATCCAGCCGACCTGGTCACCCACTTGGGCACCTTGCTTGATGTCCCCGGCGGCGCCCTGCATAAACATCACAACCTGGGCATGGGCGTCGTCCGTCAAGTGGGCCCGCATCGCACCAGGAAAATCGGCGCAGATCACGGGTGAGGCACCCAACCCTGTGGGGTGGCAGCCGTGGTTGACCATCAAAAGTCTCTCTCCATCGTCTCGTTCGACGGATAGAATCGGCGTCGTCTTCTCATAATGAGCGTCTGGATTAGGCATCATTTTGACAATACCGTCGTGACTCAGTCGGCGATTAAACCCGATCTGGGCTGAGGCGTTGCCAAAACTCAATTCAGCCGGTCTGAGCGTCTGATAAAGGCGAGGTAACGCTTGAGCGACCGCTTGACAGATATGATTTGCAAACTTGTGGTCAAATCGACCCAAGCCCGCAACCACATGAGAGACAGTGCCGAGGCCATAATGCGTATGCGAGGCATTCAGAGTGACCGCTTCCGCTTCAATGCCCCAAATCGATGCAAATTGTCGAATGAGCTGCACCATCTCAGGTCCAAACCCGAAGATGTCCGCGCTAACGAACAGCGCCCGTTTGTTGTATGCATCTTCGAGTAACAAGATCTGCATTTTAAGGCTGCTGAGCACCTCATTGGGCACTCGTGCCGGGCCAAAGTACCCTTGGAGCTCGAGCTTATCTCCCAACTCAGGCGTGATATCGATCTCCTCGAAGGCTGCATACCATGACGATTTGGTCGAATCGCTGAGACGTCGTGCCTTCTTATACAAAGCTGCCGCAGCGTGAGGATCGCCCAAGGAATCGCAAAGTAAACTCATCTGCTCGAGCACCCGCGGCGTCTCACCCTCGAGTCGCAGAGACCGTTCGAGATATCCTGTGGATTCGGGAATCTTCCCGGCTTGCCACGCCACACTCGACAGGTTGATCAGGGCATCGGACGGATCCTTAGCAAGCGCTGCGGCTCGTAGAAACAATACCTCTGCGTTCTCTAGGTCACCCGCGTGATGGCACAAGACTGCGAGGTTGTTGAGCGCCTCGCTGTGACCCGGATTCGATGCAAGCACCGTTTCAAAACAACGTTGTGCTTCTTCGATGGCCCCTGCCGAGAAGAGCGCCTCTCCCTTGGTGATCAATTCATCAAGGTTTGTAAATTGTGGCTGCGAGTCACTGCTCATAGGACTTCCCCAATCCGCTTCCGTCGGTCCCAATGTGGACATAAACGTTCACCTGACCTGACATAGCAAAGGTCGGGCCAACTACTCCAACACACCTAGACAACGGCAGAAACGGGCATAACTTGAGAAATAATTCGCCGGATAAATGACAAAGGGCGTCAACACAATGACTGGATCAATCGTCTGAGTTTGGTTCGAGGATGTGCGCAAACAGCGATTCTCTCGAAACATTAGAAACCAATCGAAGCGTTTAGGATCCAATGACATCAGCGCTCAAAAAAAACTCGATCGCTCCGAAAATTTTTGATCGGTGTACAGGATTGACGAATTGTCTCTAACTGTAGCGTCGGTTTTGGGACAACGTGTGGTTGCAGATGCAATCACATCGCGCAACGTGTAGGTTTCTCTTCCCGATTGATAAGCATTGGAGACAAACATTGATCTCACCCATTTTTGATTCAAATTCTTGGACCGAGGTGCCCGGCTTCGATTTCTCGGACATTACTTATCACCGGGCAAAGACTCAGGGCACCGTTCGCATCGCCTTCAATCGCCCCGAGGTGCGAAACGCATTCCGGCCAAAAACTGTAGATGAGCTCTACACGGCATTAGACCATGCGCGGCAAACCAGCGACGTGGGCTGTGTCCTGCTGACAGGCAATGGACCATCACCCAAAGATGGAGGCTGGGCGTTTTGTTCAGGCGGTGATCAGAGGATTCGTGGCCGGTCAGGATACGAATACGAAGGCGGTGACGAGGAACGACCGGATGCAGCCAAGTTGGGCCGGTTGCACATTCTCGAAGTACAGCGCCTCATCCGATTTATGCCGAAGGTTGTCATCTGTGTCGTACCAGGCTGGGCTGTGGGCGGTGGTCATAGTCTGCATGTGGTCTGTGATCTCACGCTCGCGAGCAAGGAACACGCCGTGTTCAAACAGACCGATGCGGATGTCGCGAGTTTTGACGGTGGTTTTGGCTCGGCCTATCTGGCACGGCAGGTTGGCCAGAAACGGGCTCGGGAGATCTTTTTTCTCGGGCGAAACTATTCGGCACAAGAGGCGATGGACATGGGCATGGTTAACGCGGCTATCCCCCACGAAGAGCTCGAGTCGGTCGCGCTACAATGGGCCGCAGAAATCAACGATAAGAGCCCGACAGCCCAGCGCATGCTCAAGTTTTCTTTCAACCTAATCGACGACGGATTGGTCGGACAACAACTGCTCGCGGGTGAAGCAACCAGGCTTGCCTACATGACCGATGAAGCGGTTGAAGGTCGAAACTCATTCCTCGAAAAACGCCCAAGAGATTTCGGCAAATTCCCCTGGTATTACTGAACCTAAGACAACCCGTCACCAGCCATATATAAATTTGACTGCGCGTGGATTAGATCTTTGAGCGGTAATCGGGGTACTATCCGAGGCATGTGGAGGATCATATTCAGTATTGGGCTGTTTTGCAGTCTTTTGGGGTGCGACGAAGCTGAGCTCCAGGCGGGTGAAGCTGGCGCCGAATGTAGACTTGGACCAGAGCCTTGCGCAGACGGACTGACATGCCTCAATGGGCGATGTCAGGCTGGGTCACAAGACCAAGGCCAAGCGCCGCTCGAGGTCGTGTTCACCATCGCAGACCGTTATCTCGCAGCCGATGGCGAATCGAGGACAGCGATCTTGGTCGAAGCCAATGATGCCGACGGCGAGCCTTACGAGGGGGAACTCTTGGTTTTTCCAAGCCCGCTCGAGGCGGGCCGAATGGACCCACCGATCATTCAATTCGTTGGCGGTCTGGCACAAACGGACTACGTGGCATGTCGAACAGGAGGGCCACTTCCTTGTCCCGAATACGTGACGGTCTATGCCGCCTTTACATCTGCACCTCTTGAGGCCTTTGCTCAGTCAGCGCCAATCCGACTCTTCGATGAGACCGCAACTTTCATGAGCCAGGTTTCAGATGACGGATGCGAAGCAGGGCTCGGGCGTGTCGCTTATCGCAACGATTTGAGCGTGGGGGCCGAGCGGCTCGAGACCTTCGGAGTGGGTTCAACGAATTTCGATTCGGACGGGGAGGTCCTTCGTCTCCAATTGGAACAAGCTGTTGTCGCCATGCGCTTCGCGCCCGACTCCGTCGACTCGGGCACACTCACGCTGCGGGCGGAAGACCTCGCTGTAACCAGCGCCGAAGTTTTAGAGATGCCGTCTCCCTGTGACCAGGAAACGGGGAATGCTTGGACCGGCACATTGGTTCTGAGGGACGCCGAGCTCATCGACGGAAACCTAAACTCGCTCGATTTGTCCATTGAGCTGACCTGCATCGGCGCGGATGGCACCACGGCGGGCATTCGTGCATGCGCAAATTTCGATTCGTCTGGTGGGAATTAGAAATTCGTAACAAGGCCCCGCTCAGATGCGTCTAGAAATATGATGGGCGCTACAACGCGTTATGCCGAGGGGCACAATAAAGCGTCCAGCCCGATGCGATGCGGGTCTAAGACATCGCGAACGGCCAGATAAGGACCGATGAATATGAAAACAACCCCTTACCTCTTGCTTCTTTTGATCGTTCTCATGCCGCTTGGCCAGCCCCTGGCACAAGATAAGGGCGCCGAGAGCCCACTGGTGTGCTGGTCGTTACCCGGTTTGATGGCGCGGTACTATGATAGTCACGTCCAGTACAGCCTCGAGAGTAAAGAAATCGAGAAGCGGGTCGTCGAGCTCTATGCTAAGCGAATGGACCCATCTAAGGTCATTCTTTTGGCAGATGAGTATGAAGCGCTAAAGAAGACCATAGAGCACGCGCTTGCGAATGTTAAAGAGGGTCGCTGCGAAGCCTTCAAGGCGCTCCGAGAAAAGCAAATCGAGTGGCAAGCGGAGATGGAATATCATGTCCGCAACGCACTGTCGAAACCCGACCTCAAAATCGACCGTACACTCAGTTTACAAATGGACGCTGACAAGCGCCCACGCCCGAAGACCGCGGCGGAACGTAACCAACTACGGCGAAAGCTGCTGCACTTCCAGCTGGCAAACTATGTCGCGGCTGACACCAAACTCGACGAAGCAAAAAAGAAACTGATCCATCGCTACGAGCTAATCACCAAAGACGTGCGCGAACAGACCATGGCAGACGTGTATTCAGGCTTTTTGAACGCCTTCTCCAATGCCCTTGATCCACACTCGACGTATTTCTCGGCGGACGATCTAGAGGACTTTCGAATCTCGATGGACCTCTCACTCGAGGGCATCGGTGCTCAGTTGAGCAGTCGGGATGGATATACCATCGTCCGAGAGGTCATACCCGGTGGCGCTGCAGACCGACAGGGTGGTCTAAAACGAAAAGACAAAGTGATCGCCGTCTCACAAGGCGAAGCTGGCGAAGCGGTTAATGTCGTGGATATGCCCCTGCGTAAAGTTGTCAAATTAATTCGCGGAAAAAAAGGTACGAAGGTCAAGTTGACCGTACTGCGCAAGCGGGAAAAGACAGAGAAGCATCACTTTCTGATCACCCGAGACAAGATCGATCTCAAAGAATCCGCTGCCAAACTCGAGTGGAAATCGGTGGAACGCAACGGCAAGACGCTCAAGCTCGCCGTCATTCGTCTGCCGTCATTCTATGGTGGCGACCGTAGCAAAGGCGCACGTGATTGCACCGAAGATATGAAGACACTTTTGAAGGAAGTAAATGCCAAAAAGGCCGACGGACTTCTGCTCGATCTGTCGCGTAATGGTGGGGGTCTTCTACGTGCATCTGTTGATATCTCAGGTCTCTTTATCGCAGAGGGTCCTGTTGTGGCCATCGCCGGTACGAGTGTTGGCTCTAAACAAGTGCTCGAAGACAGAGATGCCTCCGTACACTACGCAGGTCCAATGGTTGTGTCGACGTCGAGGGTGAGTGCATCCGCATCGGAAATTTTGGCCGGCGCGCTCAAGGATTATAAGCGCGCGTTGATCGTCGGTGATGACCACACCTTCGGTAAGGGCACCGTTCAAAATATTGTGAATTTGCCCGTAGGTTTCGGCGCGTTGAAAGTAACAACGGCCCACTTTTTTCGACCGGGCGGCCAATCGACGCAGAACAAGGGCGTCGCGGCCGACATTGTGGTGGCGTCCCGCTTCAATACAGACGATTTCGGTGAGCGACATCAACCATATGCATTACCGCCTAAGACAATCACCTCGTTTCGCGGGGACAAGACCAATTCTGCACCAACCAAGTGGCGGGCGGTCTCGAAGGATGAAGTCAAAGCACTGACCCTAAAGTCAAGCGAACGCCAGAAGACCAATGAAGAGCTCCTGAAGGTCAAAAAAGATCTGGCGAAATCGGCTAAAACAAAGGGTACGATAACCATCGCTGAAATCCTTGATGACCCTGAGCGTTCGAAGAAAGATGAAGATGAGGAGGATGAGGACGAGAAAAAGTTGAGCCCTCAAACGCTAGAGGCGCTCCAAGTCTTGGCCGACCTTGTGACTGGACGCCGCTAGCACACGATATCGGTAATCACAAACGAGCCGACCGCGCAACCGCGTCTCGCCGACCGGCTCAAAACCCAAAGACACGAGCAACTTAATACTTCTGAGATTTCGAGCAAAAACCCGGGCCTGAACGGACCGAATACCCCATTCCTTGTCTAGCATATCCACGACGCGCTCCAAACACTCCGTCATCAAACCCTGCGACCAAAAAGCTGGCGCTAACCCGTACGCAAGGGTGAGGCAAGGTTCCATTGTCGGTGCGAGCCAGGCGTCGATATGACCAATAATTTGTGGGCGCTGAACACCCTCGCTGAGTATCACAGCCCAGCTCCAGCACGCCTGGCGTGATGAGCTCGGTGGGCGTATCATTTGATGAAAACGTGCCGATAAGCCACCTGGTCCGTCTGTGGATATACCATGACCTCGACGAATTTCAGTTGTCTGAAATAGGCTTATGTATGCTTGTTCATCCTGCGATCGCCAAGGCCTCAGAATAACACGCTGACATCTGAGTGAGGGTGCGGACTCAGGTAAATGATCGAGCCTGTTCATTTCCCGCTGTCGATGGCGAATCAACAGCGCCTCTTCCAGAGAGCGTTTTTTCGCGGTCGACAACCCCCTGTGTAAGCGCCTTAACTCAGCCGAGACAAACTCAATCCGTTGATCTGTACCAATCCGGATGGACGACCAGTCAAACACTCGAGAGCGTCGAGCTGAGCGGTGAATGATTTGGCATTTATCGATGACAAAACCGAGACGGTCAAATCGGTGGAATAAGCACCTCATAAGGTAGGCAAAGACAACGATAGTCGCCGCGACTCCAACGACCTGGCAAGCAACCGACGACCAATGGCTCAAGATGTGGTGTTGGATTGAGCCGAAAAGAACGCTGACCGTGCTGACTACAGCAACGAAGACGACGTACACCGACGCCACTCTGCAGTGGATCAGACTTTGTTGCTCGCGATGCATAAGCGCACCCCGAACCTGATGCTCTTGATGATTCACGGCCGTTCGAGCCTTTCTCTTTAAACGACATACGTCGAGAACATGCACAATGATTGCGATGGTCAGCAAGGGACTGCGCCAATACATGATATGGAGATGGAGTCTAGATGGGAATGGATGTATGACAGGCCAATGAGCAAAAATTGAAGTCCATGACTGTAGAAAAGGCACCCGGATGATCATCGAATGGCTCGACATGACTCCACTCACCTTGGGCATCGCGCTTGTCGTGACGACCTTGGCCGCGACGCTCCAGGCGACCATCGGGTTTGGTTTCGCTGTGCTGTCGGTGCCGGTACTCGCCCTTCTTGAACCAAGGCTGGTCCCGGTGCCACAGTTGCTCCTCATCGCCCCCCTCGCGATGGGGATGGCCATCCGAGAGCGTTCAGCGCTTCAGTTAAAGAGTGTCTGGTGGGTTGTTCTCGGACGCATATCTGGTGCCGGCCTCGGCGTGATTTTGCTCAAATATGCCAGCCAGTTCGTGCTCGATCTGAGTATTGCAGGCGTGGTCATTATCGCCGTGCTCTGCTTGACTGTGGTTCCTGCGATACCGAGAAACCCTTTCACAGAGATCGTCACGGGCCTTGTCTCTGGGACCGGCGCGCTCGTATCATCCATAGGTGGACCACCGCTCGCGCTTCTGTACAGGGACGCCGGCGGCAGTGCCGTGCGATCGACTCTCGCGACCATTTTCATCCTCGGCTTGGTGGCAACCATCGGCGCACGTGTGGCAGGCGGGTTGATCACCGAGAGTGACCTGATGATTGCGCTCACGCTGTTACCAGCCGTAGGGCTCGGATTTTACTTGAGTCGTTTTCTCATTGGTCGAATCGAAGGGGCGCCATTTAAAAGAGCAGTGCTCGTGGTCGCAACGGTGTCGGCTATCGCATTGACGGTGCGGGCATTTCTACGGGCTACCTAAGCGAACTGACCGAGCAAGGAGATATACTCCAACTGGAGTAGGCTTACTCTAATCGATGCGTGCATGTCATAGCGATCAATTCAGGCTGACTTCTCTCGCTATGAACACGTTATCGTCGAAACCTGCAAGAAAACAGCACCATACGCAGGGTGACTGCATCTCACTTCTTGTTGGCACAACACTTGCGAAAGTATGTGCATGAAAGATTGAAGAATTGGGAGAAGGTTTGATGAACGCATCATTTCTTAAGGTCTGTTTAGGACTCATTACATTGACATCTATCGCCATCGCCAAGCCACAACAAGCGGCGATTGTCCCTTTCACTGGTACCTCCGTACATCCGGACGTCTTGTCGGCGGCTCGAGATACACTGTCCATCTATCTCGGTCAGCAAGACGTCAATGTGGTTGACATCAGTGTTCAAGCCGGTGCGAAAGCTGAGGCGGTGAGTCAGGCGGTGGCCGCCGCCGGTGGCGATTTCTACATCCGAGGGCGTATCACGCGGCTTGGACAGCGGGCGTTGATTCAGGTGAAGAAGTTCAAACTGAACAACCCAACCCCGGTTTTTACAGATATGATGACCGCCGCAACCCCTTCAGATATCGAGACGGTCATGCAGCGATTAGCGCGGTCCATCGTGATGGAGAAGAAGGACAATGGAAAATCCGGAATACACACGGTGACCGAACGTGAAAGTCGACATCTTAGAAGGCGAAATGCACATCAAAACTTCGGTCTGAGCCTCGGCGGTGCGTTCCTTCCATCTCATGGTTCGGAGATCCTACCCACCCTAGGGCTCTCATGGCTGTTTGATAACCGTAATTTCCTGTTCACAGCAGATGCGCGTCTCGGCGGTATGGGCAGCGACTACTCGTACGCCGAGCTGTCCCTTGGAGCGCTTTATCCGTTGGCAGATGACGATACGACACCCTATCTCGGTGGCGGTCTATCGCTGAGCGGTGTCCATAACGATGTAGACGACGAAACCGATGAAGGAGGCGCATCAGGGCTTGGGCTGTATGCGAGCGCCGGAGTGATCTTGGGCCGCTCGAGCAGCGTATCTATCCGACCTGAGCTCAGCTATCTGGTCACCTCATATGAGGTCAATGATGCACTCGTACATGGTCTACGCTTTAGCCTCTCTCTCGGATTCTAGTGATGCGCACGAGGACACAACACATGCTCATTGCAAGCGTTTTGACCCTGGCAACGGGCTGTCATCGCGTGATGACGATCAAGGCCGATAACCCCAACGCATCCATCTACTTTGATGGTGTCTACCTCGGAAAAGGAAAAGCCAAGGTGACGCGGATGGGCACGCCAAAGCGCAGTGAGATTCGTGTCGAGCATCATGGTGAGAGCCGAACGAAAGTGGTGAGCCGTGACTTTACCCTGGTCACCTTGGGCTTAGGCCTCGTGAGTCTTTACACCGGTTTTTTTTGGGCTTGGGAGTTTCCAGAAGACATTGAGTTACAGGCGCCAAGAGGGCCAATTCAGGGGGACAATCCATGGCTGAAGCCCTTGAGTTCATCGCATGGTGCAAGACAAACCGAGCAGCCAAACTCCGTAAACCAAGCAGAGGGGGGTGAACCTGACCCAAATAAAGGTGCAGCGCCAAGAGATCCTTGGCTTTCTCCCATGTAAGCCTAAGGCTGATTCACGAGACCGCCAATGGACGTCGCGTCAGGGGAGATGACATCTTCCTGGGCTGTCATCGGCACCGCTTGGTTTGTTTCCCCACTCACAGTGACCATGAAGCCCGTGCCGTCAAGGGGTACGCCAAAATCAAGTCGGTATGTAAAGCGACTGGCCTGAGGCACGATCATTCTGAAGCCCAAACCAACCGCATGTTGATACCCATAATCATGGCTACCATTAAACAGGCGACCTGCGTCGTAAAAGCCCACAAGACCACCTCTCAGGCTTAAGAATGAAACGGGGGCGCTTCTGAATTCAGCGTTTGCCCGTAGACGTCCACCGCCAAAGGACGCGAAAAACTGGCTAGGAAACCCCCTCAGCCCGTTATCACCCCCAAGTGTAATGGGATATTGGCGTATTGGGTCATCGAAGTAGAGTAAGTCACTTCTTAAGATCAGGCGCCCAGTCCGAAACCATGGTGACGCGATGCGTGTCCGTGCCAGATATCGCCGGTCGCGGACCGAATCTTCTTCTCGGTTTAAGCGAGCCTCGACACCACCGGCAAGCTCGATGAGCCCATCGCCGATATACGATTCGCGATACACCAGATGGCCGCCCACCAAAACCAAGTCTTGGGAAGAACCAAACTCAGCGAGGGGTGCCCGCACAGCCAACCCACCCGAGAGGCCCAGCTGAACATACTCACTGAAGGCGTAACCAGATAGATTTACGTAGCTACGATAGCGATTGGCGAAAAACGAGGCGTTGAACGTCGGGTAGAACCAGCTTTGACTCTCAGGCAAAACCGCGTCTCGAAAGCGCTGTTGGGTCGCTCGAGAGTATTGGTCAAGGTTCGAGCGTGATATTGAGTAGGCGCGATAATCAAGGGCGCCGAAGCCTGCAGAGAGCCGTGTAATCACCCTGCGGCCTGTTTGGTAGCGTCCAGTGATCTCCCCTGTGATCGATTCGCTCTCCCAGACTCTCGGGATGCGCTCCTCCTCCATGGTCTCAGGGTCATCATACGCGAGTAGTTGCCCCTGCTGTGTCTGACGACCGCCGAGGCGTTGGAAGAACACATAGCTCCCAAATCCCCATTTCTGTCCAAAATTATAGAAAGGCCTCGATAGACTCAGATAACTCTTGAAGCCATCGTATCGGCCATCATCGCGGCTAAAGATCGCGTCCGTGCTGGCGAACAGTGCATAACGACGCCCCATGACCCGTGGGTCGTTGTAGACACCACCCGCGGTGTAAGTGAAGGGATCCATAATCCAACGTGCTGTGATCAGTTTACCCAACCCAAAAAGATTTCGCTCGGTGAGCTGTGCACTCAACTGGTCGACGAACTGCCCTGTGAACTGAAGCTGCGACTCAAGACGGAGGCTCCAAAGATCTCGCGTGACCACGAGTAGGCCGAATCGGCCTGACTCCGAATGACGAACCGGTACAATCACCGCGACAGCGAAGATACCCAGTCGACGAAGGTTTCGGACCGTTTCCTCGGCGAGAAGACGCCGGAAGCTGTCCCCAGGCTTAAACAAGAGCTCACGTCGAATCACCCGATCTTCGGTGAGCATATGAATCATGTTTGGAAAGGTGGGCCATGCCTCGAAATCAACGAAAACAGAATATTTTTCAATCGCGACAAACTCGATTGCCTGCTCGTCCTTAGGCTCGGCGAGAATCAGTCCCTGGCCTGCAAGCGCGTGCTCGACGTGCTTACGCTCATAAGGCGTCAGACTCTCCACAAGGCCGGGAGACTGTGCCAAAGCGCTCCCAACCACGACGAACGACGTGATGAAAACGGCAAATAAGGTTCTTAAGTCCATTTACTCGGGCACTTAATGCCGACCTGACCGATGGCCGCGAGCATATCGCCGGGCAACGGGGATGCGACCGTGACTCGCCGCCCATTAAGTGGGTGACGAAACTCAAGTCGCGCGGCATGGAGACAGAGCGTATCCGCACCCATTCTTCGATCGATAGGTGTCTTCTTACCGTATTCCAGGTCGCCCACAATTGGACAACCGCGTGTTGCCATATGCACCCGTATCTGATGCAGCCTCCCCGTGCTTGGCTGACATTTGAGCAATGAAAAACGGCCTGAGTGCACCAGGACCGAATATTTCGTCCGCGCATCTTTAGCACCCCGGCCGAGACCAAGGACCGCGCGTTTACGTCCGCGGACACGCACCTCTCTAATCGGGGTATCTTCGACACCGCCAGCCGGCTGTGGCGTATTGTGAACAAGCGCGATGTAAGTTTTGTCGATCATCCGGTCGACGAACTGCTGACGCAGTCCATCGTAACCTTCAATGCTCAAACCAACGAGCACGAGACCGCTTGTAGTCCGGTCGAGTCGATGAAGCAGACCAAAATCTCTCTTTTTTCCCAGGTTTTGAAGCGCCTTTCCGTATTTAACGAACAAGCCGTTGAGCAATGCATCGGTTTGATGCTTACGACCCGGCTGCGTCACGACTCCGGCTGGTTTTTCAATCACAAGGAAATGTGGTGTCTCTTTGACGATCTTGAAAGCCACATTTGCATTCGGTTTTATCGATAGCTGTAAATCTCCCATACAATGATAGTGAACTCAGATTGGCCTGACCGCAAGCTCGTGATGATTACTTGCAACGAATGTGCTAAGTCGATCATCCGCAAGGGCACTGAATTGGGAAGGAGCACTGAAAATTATGCAACTGAATGGACTTAACGTAGTGGTAACCGGTGGCGCGAGTGGAATGGGTCGCGCGTTTAGCCTCAAATTTGCCTCGCAAGGCGCGAATGTTGCTGCATGCGACATGAACCAAGAGGGGCTGGATAATCTGGTTGCCGAATCTGAGGGACTGCCCGGTACAATTCGGGGCTACAAAGCGAACGTGGCCAACGAGGATGAGGTGATCGCCTTCTTCGACGCAGCATGGTCAGACTTTGGTTCGCTCAACGCCCTGGTCAATAACGCTGGTATTTTTCGGGACGGCCTACTGGTCAAGAAAGATCGAGAAACCGGCCAGGTGAAGAAGATGAGCCTGAAGAATTGGCAGATGGTTCTCGACGTCGACCTCACCGGACCCTTTCTCTGTGCACGGGAATTTGCTGAACGACACATTGCGAATGACCAGAAGCAAGGTGTGATCGTCAATATCAGCAGTATCGCCCGTTACGGGAATCAGGGTCAGAGCAATTACTCTGCGGCGAAAGCCGGCCTTGTCGCCGACACTGTGACGTGGGGCAAAGAACTGGCGCGCTATGGCATCCGCACCGGCGCCATCGCGCCCGGTTTTGTGGACACACCAATCCTCCAGGGTATGCGACCAGACGTGCTCGAAGGCATGTTAAAGGCTGTCCCACTGCGACGTGTTGGCTCTGCAGACGAGATCTTTGCGGGCGTACGATTTATCATTGAGTGTGATTACTTCACAGGTCGATGCATCGATATCGATGGTGGCATGCGCCTGTAAGTCGTGACCATGCCCAGCAAAACCCTTCTTATGGTCATAGCCCTCGTGTGGATGAGCTTCGGTGGTTGTGACGACCAAAGCAGCTCAACGTCACCGCTTGGTGGATGCGGCGAGATCGAGCTGAGCTGCGATGATGTACCGGCGGGTCAAAGCTGCCCCGCCGTGTGTTCTGATCCCGGTTACACATTCGGTGCTTGTGAAGCCGGTCGCGCTCGACGACAAGAGCTACAAGGCCAACAACATATTTCGCTGCCAGAGACCATCGAGTACGCAGTGGACCCGCCCGCCTCGGGAGACCATCGGCCTCAGTGGGCTTGCTGGGGGGAATACAGCTTTTTGCCCGCCACCCGTTGGCTACACAACTTGGAGCACGGTGGCATCGCGTTGCTGTACCACCCCTGTGCGCCGCAGACGCTGATCGATGATTTAAGGGCGTTTGCCCGCAGTCTCCCTGACGACGGCTCGGGTCCGTTTCGATGGATTATGACGCCCTATGATAACCTTCCGTCCGCGATTGCCTTGGTTGCATGGGAATGGGTCTACGAGAGCAACTGCATGCGCCAGGATGAGATGTATGATTTCGTGCGCGCTCGCTATCGTCAAGCACCGGAGGATATCGTCTCATCGGGTGCGTTTAGCGAAGGCTATATTGGTCGGTAGGATGAACGGCAGTCAGAATGCGGAGAGATGCCCAGAGTATAAAGGGGGCTGCCAACGGGCCTCATACATTAGAGCGCCGTTATCCGCGTTCTTCTTCTGAGTCTGTCGCGGTGTCCGGCGACTCTGCCTCAGCTTCGGCCGCTGTGTCCTGAGCACCTGCTTCGATATCGTCCTGCGCAGAATCAGATGCGTCACTGGCTGCCACAGCCTCCTCCTGAGTGAGCGCATCGTCGTCACCGTCAACTGCCTCAACGCCCGCTTCTGCCGAATCAGAAGATGAATCCGACGTAACCTCGTCGGAGGCGGCTGGCGCCTCATCACCATCTTTGGAAGACGCTGATGCAGCGTCATGAGCGTCTTCATTTACAGCGACCGCCTCTTGTATCTCTTCGATGCGCTCTGATGTGGGCGTCTCGTTGGCCTGAGCGTCAGCGGCAGCCACTAGATCTTCAACGGGCCCAACAAAAGACAAGCTCAGTCGGTCATCTTCCTCGTCGATCGCCATGACCTTGACGTTTAAAGACTGCCCAACTTGGAATTGTGCTAGCGCTTCGCCCGCATCGTCGCCGAGCGTGTCGACGTGAATCATGCCCTCTTTTCCGTAACCAAGGTCGACGAAAACACCGTAGGATTGAATGTTTGTAACGCGGCCGACAACGATTGCGTCAACCTCGAATTTTGCACCATCAGCCGGATCGCTCAATTGTTTAATGCCCAGGTTGGCGCGTCCACGCTCAACGTCGACATCAAGAAGCATGACGTCGATCTCTTGACCAACCGAGTAGAGTTCCGCCGGTGTCGACTCGGACGGACCCCATGTGAAGTCGCTGACGTGTACGAGCCCCTCGAGACCTTCACCCAATTCTACGAAAAGGCCGAAATCCACAACGCTGGTGATGCGTGTTGTCAGCTTATCGCCAATCGGTAAGCGCTCTTTGAGCTTGAGCCAGGGGTTGTTCGCCGGATCCTTAATGGTCAAACCCAAACGTCGTCGTTCGATGTCGCATCGAACAACCCAGGCCTTGACTGGTTGACCCTTCGCGAGAAAATCGGACGCTTTCTCGACCTTTCGGTCCCAAGCCATTTCGGAGACGTGTACGAGGCCCTCAATACCATCATCGAGCATAACGAATGCGCCGAACTCTGTGAGGCCGACCACATGTCCGGACACTTCAACTTGCGGCCGGTATCGAGACTCAGCGTCCACCCAAGGGTCGGGCAACAACTGCTTTGTTCCAAGTGAGATTTTCTCGCTATCGAGGTCAAACCGAAGCACCTTGACTTGAACCACATCACCGACGTCGACCACGTCGCGGGGATGATCGACTCTCTTCCACCGCATATCTTTGACATGCAGTAAGCCATCAACCCCACCGATATCCACAAATGCCCCAAAGTTAGTGAGTCTTCGGACCTCGCCGTCGAGTACTTGGCCTTCTTCAAGATTCGCCAATGTAAACGCCTTACGCTCAGCACGGTTGCCCTCGGTGAGTGCGCGCTGAGACACTTGTATCTGAGCCTTCTTTTCACGAATAGAGGAGATCTGTACTTCGAGGGTCTGGCCGACGAGAGCGTCAGGATCTGCCCGAAGGTTCGCCTCAAGCTCCAACATACCGAGCGTTGCCTTGACACCCATGAGGTCAACCACGAGGCCGCCCCGGTTGTGCCCAAGCACAGTGACCTGGACCGAATCGCCGCTCTTCTGAAGCTGTGTGAACCAATCCCAGGAACCCAAACGTTGGGCTTTGTGAAAAGACAATTGGACGCGTTCGTTCTCGCAGTCCTCAACGAAGAATAGATAGTCCTTGTCCTTCGAAAGCGCAGCGACCTCTGCTGTGGGCACAAAGCCATGACCGGCCGCGAGAGTGACTGCCGTCTCGGTCTCACCCACGTCTCCCAATCGCCCTTGGATTAGCGTGCCGGGCGTCTGAGCGCGCGTGTCTAATCGTGCATGCAATTCATCGATGGTGGCGAGTTGCTCGACGTTGATCGCGTGTGTGCTCATAATTTATCTCCGTGTGTGCCTATTGGGCGACGGGTTTACCACGTTCGAGAGTGAAGTCAAAGCCATGTAATCAGGCCGATAGAGCCCTTTGAGATCCCGATGGCCGAGTCCCGTGACCGGTGGTCGTTTACACGTTGGTCGTTTCTGGGATCTTGGTTGCTCGCGCATCGAGCCATTGCATCGCGGCAGGCATCACCAAGAGCGTGGTAAACAACGCCGCTGAAATTGCAACGATGGACAATAGACCCAAGGAATTCAGACCGAATAAATTCGCACTGAGCAAACTACCGAAGCCGACCGATGTCGTCAGACTCGTCAAAACCGCCGCCATCCCAGTGGTTCGAACAACGTAGCGAGCGGTATGCGCGCCGAGCTCTCGGTAGCGATGATAAATGTGTACGCCATCATCGACACCAATGCCGATAATTGTGGGCAGCGCCAACATATTGAAGAAGTTTATCTTCATGCCGAAGAGCACCATGAATCCAAGCGTATATGCGACACCAAGCCCTAATGGCAGAAGAATCAGACCCAGCGCCACAAAGCTGCGCTCGAATAGTAGCAAGAGTAAGAATACCGTCATGAAGGCTGCGATGGTGGTCTTCTTGCCGTCTACATACATGGCCGTGATAATGTCCGCCCAAACAATCGGCTTACCCGTAACAGCAGGCGGCTTCCCCTCGGACGTCTTCAACGAATACATCAGTGACCTAAAGGCCAAGGCGTTTTCTCCATTACTGATGGAACCGCGCGGCGTCACAAAGATGAACTCGCCCACTTTGCCGGACTTGTCGGTAAACTTTGCTCGAACCCAGCTCGGCAGCTCTTCGACCGTGAACACCTTTGGCGAGCAACGTTTCAGAATCTCATCTGCGCCTTCCCGTGGGTCTCCCTCAAACAAGCGAACCTTACGCTTGAGCTTGCGACAAATTTTGTTCACCCATTTGATCTTTTCACTCTGCTGAGTGGGGATGAGCGCAAATAACGACTGATGATCTTTGAGATATTGTTTGCCTTTGGGGGTATCCGCCATGGCTGTAAGCTGCTCGTGCAAACTGCGGGCCTCTTTTCCATCGCGGGCCACGATCACCGCGGGCGCTGAGGACTTAACGGTGCCATAGGTGAGCTTCTTATATGCGGGCTGAACTTTATCTTTGTGCATGAGCTTGTTCATATCGAGTTCAAACTCGATTCGTCCAGCTTGGCTCAGGCATACCCCGCCCACGATTAAAGAGAACAAGAGGAATCGTCCGCCAAGGGGAAATGGCCGCCGATTTTCAAGCATAGCGCGTTGGCGTGCCCCCGCATCAGGCGACACCTTCATCGGCATCCAGCGTTCGATGGTGAATACCAATGCTGTAAACAGAACCATCACGGCGGCGAGACTGAGGAGCACACCAGCAGCAGCAACCGCACCAAACTGACTAAATCCACGAAAGTCCGCGATACTGAGCGCGGCGAAGGCGCTGGCCGTAGTCACCGCCGCAAGGATCGAAGCGGCACCACACTGCACGTGCGTTGCCACCATGGCTTCGAGGGGCGACTTGCCGAGACCATATTCTTCTTTGTACCGAGCAAAGAAATGAATCCCAAAGTCGATGCCCAAACCAAGGAGAATAGCAAAGATGAACGCTGTAATGAGATTAACGTAGCCGATGGTGACCGCGACGAGACCGCCAGTCCAAGCGATGCCGGCGGCCACAGGAACGAGCACACAAAAGAGCGCACGAACGCTACGAAAGAACAACATGATGATGAGGGAAAGGATGCCGAACGCGATACCGATCGAGCCGATCATGTCGCTCTTGACCTGGTCGCTTCGTTCCACCGTATTTCGGTAGCCACCCGCTAGAACGACTTGAGAGACAACTTCACCCTCCCCGATCTGACCAAAAATCGACTTAATTTTTTCCGTCAAGATCTGCTCTGTGGACTCAAGTATTCTTCTGGAAAAGTCTAGATCACCGGACGAGCGCACAGGATGTACCTTCAACCCAACGGCCGTGTGCAGTGAGTTGTAGAAGTATTCTCTGTACTTCCCGCGGCCGCTTCTGAACGTTCTGCCCAAATTGCTCAGTCCGTCATCCTGTTCATGCTCCACCCAGCTGAAGGTGAAGCGTTTGAACTGTGTCGTATCTCCATCTGCTTCAGTGTCATCATCCTCATCGAGCAACCGAGTCCGCTTCTTGACCTCTTCTCGGATACGCTCCCGCAGCGACTCATAGTGGCTCTCAAGCTCATCGAGTGTGGGAAATATGGTCAACGCATTGGCATCGATGAGCTCGACATCTTGCCGCCATTCGACTTTACGAATATCCGGATGCTCAGCGAGTGTATCGGCGATGTCTTTAAGATGAGGAATCAGTTCCTTGAATCGATCTGACACGAGCGCCACGATCAGGTTGTCGGCGGAACCAAGCCGACGATTGACTTCATCGAGCGCCAGCACGCTCGGGGCTGTCTCGGGCAACAAGTCCTTCATCTTGCTTCGGATACCAATGGTGGTCGACAGATAAACCGTCCAAGCGGTAAACGCGATACCAACGATGAGAGCAATGTAAGCGTGTCGATGAATCAACGTCACCAACGCGCGAATCGGACGCTCTTTTAACAAACCCGCTCCTCCGAACTGAACGTTGCAGTCCTATCACGAAGTCTTTCATCTGTCATTGATGCAGTTGCTTTGTCGTCTTAAGTACGTATGAGCATGGCGCCGTCAAATTGACGAATCGGTCTGCATGGGCCACTCTAAACGTCACCGAAGAGAGCATAGATTAAAAGCATGCATGAAGACCCGTCCAGCGAACGCCACGAAGAGAGAGACCCCTTCTCAGAAGTAGTCGACGAAGCGGAAGAAGCACAGGCCATAGAGCGTCTGCGTAAAAAGAATCGCCTCCGAATCTTGGTGCCGCTTGGCTTCGTGATATTACTCAGCTGGCTTTTGTCTTATATGAAACCGACAGTCGTGCCAAAAAGCGTGGGGCCAGTGGAAGTCAATCAGTCGGATCGGTAACGACTTGTAGCTTCACGCCCTTCACTGATTTTCGAACTCGCTTACGCGCGTTGCGTCGACGCTTCTCACCGGACTTAGTTTGGCGTTTTGGTCTTTTTGGGGTCGCCTCATCCGAGGGTATCAGACCTTTTTCGACTTGAAGCGGCCTACCGGGCGGGGGGGAGACCACATCTAGATGACGTGCAGCATCGGGTGCTCGTTCTGGCGCCGCTGACTCATCGATGGGTGCATCGCCTTCATTCGTTGGTGGTTGATACTGAACGTCTTTTTGGCTCTTAGGGGCCGTGCGAACAAACCTAAAGCCAATCTCGGCGTTTCGACCTGCTGGACCCAATCGGCTGCGGAGCGCACTGCGCAGGAATCGACCCTCACTCGCCCAACTACCGCCACGAACAACGCGCTCAAGGCCAAGGTGCGCCACCGGATTGACCGCTGAACGTGTTGGATAACGACTGAACCCATCCCAAACCCATTCCATGACATTACCGAGAATATCGTAATGACCCCAGTCCGTCGGCGCCTTCTGACCGACCGGTTGTGTCCCACATTTTGGACCGCCATCCGACGGGCTCAATCGGTTGGAACATACCTGTCCAGTGCCGTGATCGACTTGGCTGTTTCTTCGATACCAAGCGATGGGATCCAATATAAATGCGTCACGAGCCGGCGCGATGGTGAGATTACCTGCATAAGTTGATGTGGTTGTCCCCGCTCGAGCCACATATTCCCATTCGGCTTCAGTTGGCAGACGATAACCGTTGCAATCAAGACCAACAAAACCAACGTCCTGACAAACATAATCACCAGTACATGTGCGTGCATGCCGATCGGCACCGGTACAGCCTGAGCCCAGTTGGCCTTGACAACCCGATAGCGTGTAGCAGCTTTGGAGCCCTTCAGCCTTTGACAATCGATTGAGCCAAGCGAGGGTTTCGTACCAGTTGACGCGCTCTACCGGACAGTCGAGCCCGCAGGCTGAAAATAAAGACGGGTTCAGCTCAACCAAACCCAGCCACTCTCTTTGGGTGACCTCTGTTTTTTTGACAAATATGTCGCGGGTCAGACCAACAGTGTGGATCCCCTCGTTGTTGTAGCGACCTGGTTCACGTCGTTCAGAGCCACGCGCATACGCACCTCGCTCAACGCGTTCAAAATCTGATTTCTTAGGCGGTCTGTAAGACAGTCTCTCGCCAGCGTATCCCCCGTGTCGCGGCATACATTCATCACCGACGAGCGTATAGTCAGGCGTACACCTGGGCGTGCCTTGGCAGCGATTTGATTCCTCTGACCAGACTTGACCCGGCCAGCAACATCGACCGCGAGCAAGTACCCGACCGCCTGCACATCGAGCGCGCTCACATTCAAGGCCACCGCCACTGAGTTCATAGTTCTCGGGGCAATTTGGCTCACCCACACATTCCAGCCGATCACGGGACCAAGACTGTCCTGGCCAACAGCAGTGACCGAAGGTGTCTCTTGTCTGCAGCTTCCCGGCTGGGCATGCTGGCGCGTTTTGAGCATGTACGACCAAAGCTGGCATCAACAACAATAGCCACGAAATAGGGGCTAGGATAGTTGTACTCGTCACCGATCGTGATCTTGAGGTATGTATCTGATTGTGGGTCATCTCGGGCAACGTAAACGATTCGGATGCCTAGTGCATTCCGCTAACAAACATGTATTGTGGTCACTATGATATACGGAAAATCAACGCGGGCGCAGTCTTCATTGATCATCGCGCAGTCTTTTTTACTTGTCACTGCGTGCGCCGATGGTGGTTCAAGCGCCACAAGCGAGGCAGATACAGACGCCCCCCCCCTGATGGACGCCGCTGTAATGGCGACCGATGGCGGTGGTTCTTCGAGCCTTGATTCGACCACAATGAGCGATGCAGCGCGGTCACGGCCAGACAGCGGCCCGGGCGTCGTTATCATTCCCATTCCAGAGGATCTGTCCGCTCAATTAGCCGACACCATCTGTACCTTCGTCGAACGCTGCGAGTATGACGCTATCTTCAATAATGTGCTTGGAGAAGATTGTCGAACGCTCCTCAACAACCAATTCGAGGATGGAGATATCGCGCGGATGCAACCGCTGATCGAGAGCGGTGAGGTGACTTATAACCCAGCGGGTACCCGCGATTGCATCGGCGCGATCGAAGCGCTGGACTGCACCATCGACTTTCAGCAGCTGATCAATGCATGCAGGGGAAGCTTTTCAGGCAACCGAGCGGTCGGAGACCCCTGCACCGAGCACGAAGGTTGCGGTGATTCGCTGTACTGCGCGCAGACAGATGAGTGTCCAGGGCGCTGTGAGTTCAAAGGCGCTGAGGGTACGGACTGTGGCGACACGACAGGCTGCGAGGTCGGCCTGTATTGCGTTCGGGGTTCGTGTTCGAGCAGCGCGTCGATGGGTGAAAGCTGCGGCGGCGACGGCCCGCCCTGTGCAGATGGTTTGTACTGTGATGGCGAGAATGGCAGTCCGGGTCGATGCCGAAGTTATAATGCCGAGCGAGTCGGGGCAGGTGCCAACTGCGACATTAACGCCGGGCCACTCTGCCAGTCTGGCCTATCATGCATTGTCGAAGTTGAAGGTTTCAGCGCGGTGTTCCGCTGCCGACCACGGGTTGGTGAAGGCGCTACATGTGCACCCGGTTTACCCGATCATTGTGGCGAAGGGCTTTATTGCGCAGGAACCGATATTTCGGGTGTCCTGCCAGATATTGAAGGCGAGTGCCGTCCACTGCCTGGCGAAGGTCAGCCCTGCGGCGATGCACCTGCATTTAAGGTCTGCCAGGACGGTTATGTCTGCGCTGAAAATATCTGCAGACCACGTAGTTCGCTTGGCGAAGCTTGTACCGATGATGCGATTTGTTACAGCGGCCACTGTGCTTCAGGCACCTGCGCGATCGATCGGCTCTGCCCTCAGTGAAACATAAGCGGAGCGCGTCTTTGCGGTCTTTGCATGGGGTCCTTGGCATTGTCGGTCTCATACTCTGCTGTCCGATCTATCCCAAGAGCACGCAGGCCAAACCACCACCGTCGGTAGATGTTGTCATCGTAGGACCCGGTGATTCCTTCCATTCTTCCTTTGGTCATACGGCTGTTGTCGTCACAACGGGGAGTGGCGATGGCGAGGAGACGCAGGTTGTTTATAATTTCGGTGTCACCAAGCTAGGCAACCCCTGGTTTCTCTATGATTTCATGATGGGGCAATCAGTCTACTGGGGACACCGCCGCGCCTACTCGAAACAGCTCAAAAAATGGGTACGTGCCGACCGCGATGTGCGCCGTTACCGCTTGAACGCGAGCCCAGAAAAAGTCGGCATTCTCATCGACCAGTTAAATGAAATGGTTCTCAAGGATCGACGAAATTTCACCTACGACCTGTTCCGGGAAAACTGCGTAACCAAGGTGCGCGATGTGCTCGATAAAACGCTCGGTGGCATCATTCGTGACAACTGGTCTGGCCGTTTGGCAAACGAATCATTTAGAGCTCGATCAGAGCACGGGTATGCAAAACACCCGCTGCTCTATTTCGCTTTTCAGTGGTTCTTGGGCCAGGGGATGGACCACAAGCCTGACCTCCTCCTCAAAAGTGGTGACCCGATGGTTTTCGGAGGTCTCATCGAGCAGCTGAGCGAAAGAGATGGAAAAAAGATCTTCGGCGAGCCCATCATCGATAACCTCCGGGTGGGTCCACCACCGATCGGTGGCACCGTCTACTGGTATCCTGTTTTGATGGCGTGTCTCTGCATTCTGGGTTTTGTCCCGCTATTGGCCCCAGGACGGATGAGTCGGTGGACCTATGCCACCCTATTGATCCTGTCCGGCTTCATTTTCAGCATGCTAGCTGCCCTTCTGATGTATCTGCACTTGAACAGTCAATGGTGGGAAATGACCGGCAACACGCTTATGTTGCTGGTCTGGCCGACGGACATCATCTTGGTGTGGGCCGGCATTAAATATGGAACGTCAGGACACATTCTTGGATGGCTTAAGATCTATTTGACCACCCACCTGGCGGCCTCCGTTATTCTGCTTACGCTAGGCTTTCTGATCGACAGCCTCACCGGACCGACCTGGCCACGAGTGGTCTTCTTCTCTACTTGGCTCGCGATGATCTCGTACCTTAGATTTCGTGGTACGCAGAGCGAGCGGACTACTTCTGAGACCGTACAGACGACGTAAGACTAGCTATTTCAGTGACTTTCTGGCATATTGCGCGCGGTTTCACTGCATTACGTGAGTCTATGAACGCCAAAACGTCAAAGATCGCGCTACGCCTAGCGCTGATTACGACCCTCGGTTTATCGATTGTGTGGTCTTTCGTCGGACACGCAGACGATAGCGCTGACATATACGACCTCAGATGTGAATTTGAAGCGAACTGCGACAGCCAACTCAGTCCACTCTCGCCCCATGATCCAAGTTGGGCGGCACAGCTGGATCAATGGCTGGCGCTCAAGAGCCAAACGGTGGGACAGTTTCAAAAAGAAACATCAACAGTCCCCATGTTCGCGGCGCAAGTAAGACCTGAAAAGCAGGCGCTCGCAGGATCGATTGAGCAGCCGACCAACGAGCCGCCGATCAAGCCCGCTGTCATCGACAGACCAAGCGCGAGCAAGAAGGCTAAGACAAAGACAGAGCGACCAAGTTGGCCTCGCAGTGTCTCAATTGGTAAGCCAAATCGAGGCTGGCTCGTGTTTCCTGTAAAACTCGAGACGTCTGAGCGGCTGACATCGCGCAATCACAAGAACTATGGCACCTCGGAAATGGTAGAAGCCATCAAGTCGGCGGTTGACGCTGTGCACGCGCGGCATCCGAACTCACCGGTACTTGCCGTGGGCAATCTCTCTCGAAAACATGGGGGGCGTTTTCCACCGCATAAATCACACCAATCGGGGCGCGATGCCGATATCGGCTACTATCTGAAAGTCGGGCACAACCCAAGGCGTCTCAAGTTGGCGAGAACACGTACGTTAGACGTACCCCGCACATGGACATTTATGGAGTCATTGCTCGCCGACAACAAGGTTGAGTACATATTCAGTGATCGACGACTCATGCGTTTACTCCACCGGCACGCTCGGGATGTCCGTAAGCTGTCAAAGGATAAGCTAAAGGCATACTTCACCGGCCCCGGTCATATCATTCGACACCTGAAAGGCCACGCTGACCACATCCATGTACGATTTCACGCGCCTGAGTCCCGCGCTGCCGTAAAGGAGTTTGTAAAACGCCATGGCGCCAACTCACTCAAGCCTGTGCCCGTTTACCGTCGGATTAGGCGGGGCGATACGCTTTGGCGTCTTGCAAAGCGTCACAAGACCTCAGTCAAAAAGCTACGGCGCTGGAACCGGCTGCGAAAAAGCACCCGGCTGCGCGTGGGCAAGAAGCTGATTATTGGCCATCGCAGGCCGAAGATTGATGTCGATTAAGCGGCTCGTATAATCACGACTGCTTTGGACCACCCTGCGTCTCGCCGCCCTCTCCTCGATTTGCCCGGGGCTTTCTAGGTCGACGTCTGCGACGCCGCCGCTCACCCTGCACACCACCCGACTCTTGCTTGCCGGCATTGGAATTCGGCTGGCCTGAGCGCTTCGGCTGGCCTGAGCGCTTCTGCTGGCCGCTACCCTGTTGAGCCCCTTGGCGAGCGTGTTTCTGCTCGGATGGACGACCTCCCGAACGGGAACGACGACGTGACCGCGAACGACCACGACCCTTCCCCTCCTCAGCGTCAGCCCTGCCGCCCTGCGCATGCGTTTTGGTGCCCTCTGTGTCCGACCGACCCCGATTGTCGCTACGTCCACCACGACGAGACCGTCGCGGACGTCTGTCTGCTGGCTCTTCGCCGGGCTCATTGTCAGGCCGTGGTGTCAACGTATCCGGCTCGCCTGAGTGGAGCACCTCATCATCATCATCGGATACCAAATCTTCATACGGCTGTGAACGCTCGGGGCGAGGCGCCGCAACAGGCTTGGCTCGAGGCTTCACAATGATATCGACGAGTTCGATAAAGCTAATACGCTCATCGCTCATAAAGACTCCTCCGATGGGCTACGACCCGTAAGAAAAACAAACAAAGACTCGAGCACAAGCCGCGCATTGGCGGTTCGGTCCCAGATGGCAGTCTCGGCTGCCCTTGTTCGCTCGAGCCGTGCCTGAATGCGGGCTGCTTCAAGACGTGCTGCGCGTTCTATGAGTCGCCTTGATTGGTCGACATTGAGCAGCTGTTCCTGCTTCGCACCTAATTTAACCGCGAGCATATCGCGATACCAGGCGCGTAAGATATGAAATACTTGGCTGAGTCGAGTCCGTTGATTAGGCTTTGCCAAATCTTCCGCGAGATCAAATACGTCCTGCAGTGGCGTTGAGGCCTCGCTATCAATCAAATTGAGCACCTGCTCACGCAAGACAAGAACGTCTGCTTCATACATCTCAATCGCTCGACCGGCCGAACCTTCAGCTAAACGCGAGATGGATCTGATCTGGTCGTCTTGCGATGCACCGCTCCGTTTCATGATGTCTTCGATTTCGCCATGTTCAAGCGGGCCAAAGCGAACCCTTTGACAACGAGAAATCACCGTCGGCAGCAGGCGATGTGCCGCATCACTCACAAGTACAAAATGAGTGTCGCGTCCCGGCTCCTCGAGCGTCTTTAACAAAGCATTTGCTGTGGATTCAGTCATACATTCTGGTTCCACGATGAGAACGACCCGCCGTCGCCCTTCGAAGGCCTTAAATGACAGCGCCTTTTGAAGTGCTCTGACCTGGTCGATCTTAATGTAGCGCTCAAGCTGACCATCGCTCTTGGGTAGACGGCTTATGGAGTGAAAATCTGGGTGCTGGCCCTGCTCAAAGCGCAAGCAAGCGCCACACAGACCGCAGGCAAGCTTATCGTCCGCAGGCGTCTCGCAAAGAAGCGCGGCTGCGAACTGATTGGCAACCAGCGCTTTACCGACGCCCACGGGCCCGGCGAATAAATAGGCATGGTGTAATCGACGCGTCTCAAGTGCTCGTTGCAGCACTGAAGTCGCGTGAGTTTGGCCTTTTATGGCGTCAAAGCTCATGCAAATGCTGTCTAGAAGCTGTATTCGACGTTCAGGTTAAGTAGGCTGATGGACTGCTCATACTTGCCACCCGCGTTCGGCCCAAAACGAGTCCCCGTTGTCGCATCGCGCACAAGCGCCGATTCCTGAGATTCTGGGTTGATGTCACGAGTGAAGTACACGACTTGCGTGAAGGTGGCGGCGAGGGCCAGCGAATCATCAAGCATTTTGAACCGAGCACCGAGAGATGCTGTGACCTTGTCCATATCGATGAGCGCAGGCTCCAGCGTGGAGTCCGGTACGGCATTCTCATCGTAACCTGCCCCGAGCATGACCTCGACGGCAGAGCTGAACCAATATGAGCCACCGAGGCGATAGCCCATCGCGTCAGACCAATTACGCGGCGCGATAAAGAGCGGGCCCGAGTCACAGTTTGACCGCTCATCGGTACTATTTTCATTTACGCCGAGCGCGCAATGCTCTTTGAGCACACTCCACCTGATGTAATTACCTGAAAAACGTAGCTCGGTGTCCTCACTCGGTCTCCACCGCGCGCCGAATTGCCAGACGTCGGGTAGGTGTTGGTAGACAACCGCATCTTCAATCTCTTCGGGCGTTGAGCCAAGGATAAGCCTGGAGCGGCCTTCGAGTTTATTTTCGCCAAAACCGGGCGAGCTCTGATACGAGACGCCCAGCCATACGTTCTGAGTGGGCTCGTATATAATCCCCGCGCCAAGAGACAGCTCCGTGGATTCAACGTCAATGATCGCCCGGCCTTCCTTGAGTAGATAACCATCCCCAATCTCAGAGCCAGAGCCAGAGGTATCGACCAAATCGTCGGTATTGTCCGAGGTTTTTGCCCGAGCCGTGAAAATCTGGTTCTTCACGAGGTTGACGCCTAGACCAAACGACAGACCAAGGTCGGGTATGCGGTAGGCGGCCGCACCGGTAATAAACACGCTCTTAATCGTGCCCTCGATCGCCCACCAACGCTGTGTCCCGTTTACGGAGCCAATATGGTCGCCCACTTGGTCGACTTCGTCATAAACACTCGTCCCCCCAAAGGGTGCATACAAGCTCAAACCGAAGCTCATGTTCTCGAGTCCAAAGTCGCTCGCGACACCAATGAAAGGACTCGCCAGGTAATTTTCCAACTCGGCCGCACCGACATTGGCCGCGAGGTCATCCTCGGGCGTGCCGGCGCCGCAATTTCGACAGTCGTCGAGAAGAACACTGTTCACAGCGCTCTGGGGCCGGGTATAGGTCACCAAGCGGCGGGCAAAATTTCCATCGATGTACAGGCGCGTCCCCTTACCCAGGCTCAAACCTGCAGGGTTATAATACATCGCTGTCAGATTATCGGTGGTTGGGTGGCCATGGGGGCCACCGAATCGTGCAACAAAAAATCCGCTGGATAGCGCGACCGCAGGATACAGACCACAGGCCAGCAACAATCCTATTCTGATCAAGTTCTGCTTCATGGAAGGCCCCCACAATCCCGATTGGCTCAAATTATCTTAGAGGTAACGTTGACACAGTGGCATGAAGCGTCGCAGACTCCAACAAAATAGTCCACCCTCGCAGGGGTGTTTGAGGTCTTGAGGAATGAGCTTCATGAATACGAACTTACGCGTTTTATGTGGATTAGCCTTGCTACTGTTTTGTAGCGGCTGTCCAGACCCCGATCAGGTCGCGGATGATTTCATTGCAGACCGAGAAGAGTTGGACACCATTGTGCCTGTCGAGGGGTTTTGTCCTGAGTTCTCGGATGCGAGCGGCACCTACATGATCGCCGTTCTGACGCCTCTAGACCAGAGCAAATACTTGTTGATGCAAGCTGATGTGGAGATGGCTGACATCGATTCATCACCAACGATCAAGATGGTGCTCACGCCGCTGTCTGTTGCGGAGAGGGCACCTGTCGGCACACCCATTGAGACGGAAGCGGTCCCGGTCAACGCTGATGGCTCCTTCGTACTCCCATTTGGCAATGTGGCCGTCACGGGTGAGGCAAACCCCATCAGCGGTGGTGACATAGAAGCAGACCTCACACTTAACGGACAGATCAGACAGTCGGACTACATCTGCGGAGACGTCGTTGGCGACCTGCTACAACCAACAAGCTTTAACCTTGAAGGAACCACCGTCGGACTCGTACGGGTCGACAATGCCGATTTCGAAGGCATTGAACCATCTCTCGCCTGTCCCGAATGTAACTGAGATATCGGTTATGGGCTGAGCGGTCAGTTCCGATCGACCAGCAGCGACCTCACAAATGGCGCCAACCCGGTCAGCCCCGCGCTCAGGCCGACTTCCATTGATTCGTCAGCATCTTTGCCGCGGACGCCATGAGCGATGAGCGCGAAGAGCGCCCCCACTCTGTTGCCGCTCGCGCAATGAATCATCAAGGGCCGTTCAGCACCTTCGATCAATCCCGCGAGGGTCTTTGCGGCCTCTAAATTGATACTTTGCGGGCCGTTGATGGGTAAATGGTGATACGTAAAACCAAGTGTATTCATTAATCCAGGCTGCTGTTCGGTACCTGGCTCTCCGACACCCCGTAGGTTAATAATGGTCTTAAACCCCGCATCTTGCGCGGCTCGAAAGGCTGCGTCATCGGGTTGACCACCAACGAGAATGTTTGATTCGGGCCACAGGCCATTCGGAATATCAACCATGACGACTACCACCTAACGGATTGCAGGTTCACCGCCGCCTCAACGGTCGGGGAGGCCGGCGACTGAAAGACACCGCTGTTTATCTTATAATTTCGAAACCTGTGAATTCATTGGTCGCCGGCAACCATTCGGGATCCACCAGGTTGACACCGGCAGCAGGCGGACCTTGATGACACCAAGCTAAGAGTCTCTCTAACTTTGGACGCGGTCCTTCCACACAAACCTCAACCGAGCCATCCGGACGATTCGCAACCCATCCATTCAATCCCAGCTTTCCCGCTTCTTCACGCGCGCTCGCACGGTACCAGACACCCTGTACTTTACCCCGAACACGAACAACTAATCTTTCCATTGTTCAGCTCCGCTTCTGCACTTTGCCGATTTCGACAAACTCGCGATGATACATACGAAGTTGGTCGAGTACGACAGCTAAATTGTGTTGATTATCATCATGATCTCGCACCCGATCGAGACGCTCCATCTCCTGGGCGAGATCATATAATTCTTCTGTTAACGCAACGAGCCGCTGACGGTCACGCGTGCCGCGCTGCTGACCCGCAAACTCTTTTCGGTATGATTCGAAAACAAGATTGGCGGCGCTACCAAGCTCGTTGACGAGCT
Source organism: Bradymonadia bacterium (assembly GCA_049889275.1). Classification (GTDB taxonomy): domain Bacteria; phylum Myxococcota_A; class Bradymonadia; order UBA7976; family UBA1532; genus UBA1532. Next base: position 33,676 of record JBMHDS010000078.1, read on the forward strand.
CCTCGAAGGATGCACGCCCGCGGGTCTCCTGAATCGCCAACCGCTCATCGCGATAAAATGCCAAGCGCGCGTCAACCGTTGCGATATTACTCACATTCGATTCGAGGCTGAGACCACGTTCTTTCAGTGCCGACATCGAATCTCTGATATCCACCAACTCATCGATGATGAGCTCGAGCCGCTTCAAGCTCCTTGAGATCCGCTTCTTTCCTGCGTAGTGCGCTTTATACTGGGCAAACTGGACATTGGCAGCGCCGGCCAATACATCTGCTTGCTCCGCTTCACTGCCCGCACGACGGGTCTCGAGAATTCGCCCCAGTTCCTCTCGGTAGAGCTTGAGATTGGACGCGATGGACTCTCTCGTCTCAGCGAGTACGACATCGTCCGCATCCCGTCCCTCGATTCGCTCAAGCTCTTGGTCAAGCCGTTCGAGCTCGGCCACCATCGACACGAGCAATCCCCCGTCTCGCGTCACCCGAGACTGCCCTGCAAAGTTACGCTGATAACGCTGAAATACGATACGGGCCCACGAGCGATATTCATGTGATAGGAATACGCCAGTCGTCGCAGACTGAATCTCGCGAATCTTCTTCGCTTCGTTTTCGTACAAAGCCGCCAATTGCATTGAATTTTGGCCGATAGATGCAGCGTCGGTGCTCCCGACACGTCGCGCCGCCGCGGCGATCGCCCGCGCTTCTGTGAGCATCTCATCAAGCAGTGATGGATCTCTTGAATGGCGAGGCTGACCGGCAAAGTATTGGTCATACCGGCGGGTCAGGCGCGTTTCTCGTTGCTTTAGGTTGTCTACATCAGTCTCTGTCATAGGGGGCCTATTATATGCATTGCGAACTCAATGGGCGAGTGAAAGTCGAGCACTGAGTATATTTTTTGACGCTCACTCAATATCGTCGAGACGTCTGAGTTCGAACAAGGTCAAGTTGAACTGTCCACTCACGTCTCCCTGAGGTGTTTCAATCGTTGCCGTAAGGTCCACTTCAGAGCCGAGAAGTGACGTCACCTCGTCGAGTTCGAAGAGTGCGCCGTCACGGTGAGCAAACACCAATCTCGCCTCGGGATACTCACAGTGGCCGTCTTCAAAAATCTTAAGGAGCCAATTGTCGGTACGATGCCGGGCAAGCAGCCTTTCCCCTTGTCGTAAGGTCAACGAGATGTCTGCTTGGTCAGGGTCGATAGAGCCGGTGACAGCCAGCGAGATGTCGATGTGATAGCCGCCCTGTAATCCCTCTTCGATCGACACGCCGTCAGCTGAGATAGCGACCAGTGGGTCATCGACACCAATCGTGAGGACGCCGTCTCCAGGACCACACGGAAAAGACGAGGAATCTTTGGGCCCCTCACACCCCAATGTGAGTATGCAAGCCAGTAGAAACCGCAAAGGTCTCACTCTAGTCATCACTCGCTGAGCTGCTCCCACCAGTCGAAGCAGACGAGTTGGAGGCGCCATCATATCCCTGAGCGTACCAGCCGCCGCCGGACAAACGAAATGCCGTTCGGGCAACCGTCTTCGTGAGACCATCGTGTCCGCAGTGTGCGCATGACTCGGGTGGTGCATCTGATATTTTCGCGATGACTTCTGTAATGCCGTCGCAGGCTGGGCAGCGATACTTGTAAATGGGCATGGGCGATGTCCAGATCTACCAAAGTTGGCCAAATGGGTAAGCACACATGGCCGTTGTGTCAAGCCTTAGGCGTCCAAACCATCCGTTTATTGCACCGATATAAAGGCACTCCACAGTCCTCTGACACCGGAAAACGATAGGATGATCACCACAACCCAACGAACCAAAGTCGTGCCGCGCTTAATGACAGCACGCGCGCCGACAATGCTACCGAGAATGCCACCAGCCCCCACAAGTAAGCCGGGCTGCCACGCAACTTGTCCCACACCGTGAAAGACCATCAGAATCAGAACGGTATATACCGCGATCACGAGGGCCTTCGTGGCGTTCGCGTGTACAACATCGAGCCGTCCAAGCTGAACCAGCGCCAAGAGCAAAGGTACACCGACTCCGGCTTGAAAAGCACCGCCATAGGCGCCGACAGCGAGATAACTCACTCCAGCGGCTAGACCATTTCGAGGCGTCTTGACCGCGCCGACTTCAAGTAATCCGGGTCCACTGCCGATCACAAAAGCCAAAACGAGAAAGATCATCGAGAATAAGACGTTGAGGAAGCTCGGATCGAGCTGCACAACCATCAGCGCTCCCCCGATCGCGCCGATGAGTGTCCAAACGATAGGCCCTACAGCATGACCTACAGATCCCACCCCTTCACGCCGGAACGACGCCGTGGCAGAGACCGCCTGGATACCCACCGAGACTCGGTTTGTGCCGTTCGCCATAGATGCATCTAGTCCACACCACATAAAAAGTGGAATGGTCACAGCAGACCCACCACCTGCAACAGCATTCACGTAGCCCGCGAAAACACCGCCGATGACGAGTGTGACACCTGTAACGAGGCTCATCTCAACCAATGGATCCCCTCCATTCGAACGCATTCGAGCCTATCGGCCCTGACCATCTCTGTCCATGCGCTTAGCATATTGCGTCTCGGCTCTGACTCCAGCATGCTGCTGATCATGAAACCTGTAATCCTCATGACAGGGCACACAATGCCGGAGCTCGCCGCACGTCGGGGCGACTATGACACCTGGTACGCTCGGGCATGTGGTGTAACAGTGGATCGTTTTCATGTCGTCGATGCTGTCGGAGGGGCGCCTCTACCCAACCCAAACAGCATCGATGCGCTCATCGTGAGCGGTAGCCCACACTGCGTGAAGAACTATGATGACTGGTCGGTCAAAGCGGGTGAATTCATGAAAACGGCTGTCAGTGCAGGGGTGCCGACCCTCGGCATCTGCTATGGTCATCAACTGCTCGCCGATGAGCTGGGAGGTATCGTTGGCGTCAACCCGAATGGCCGCGAGATTGGCGTATCGCTCGTGAGACAGTATGGACAAGACGCTTTGTTCGATGGTCTTGCCAGTGAATTTACAGTGATTCAAACCCACGTGGACGCAGTGCTTGAAGCGCCCCAATCAACCACCGTCATCGCCGGTAACGCAAATACAGCCAACCAAGCAATGCGTGTACGCCAACGGGTCCGGACGGTACAATGGCACCCAGAGTTCGACATCGATATTATTGCGCATTACCTCGACGCGCGGGCGGAACAAATCGATTCGGAGCTGGGCGCCGGTGCGGCGAAGTTGTTTAAAGACCGCCTAGAACCTGTCAGTTCTGGCACTGTGATCATGGATAATTTCTTTGCGCATATCGTGGGTCGAAGTCTGCGTTGAATTCACTATCAAAAGTGGCTGAGACCGCTCTCCTCGTTGGTGGGCGTAGTAGACGGATGGGCGGCGTAAACAAGGCCTTACTCACACGCGACGGCGTGAGTGTACTCGAGCGAACACTTGCTTTCTTCGACCGCGACGCTTGTTTTCTTGTGGGTGGTTCATCTGAGCTGTACGGTCACCTAAACATACGTTGCGTTCCGGACGAAATTCCGGACAAGGGGGCCCCCGGGGGCGTGTACACAGCTCTTTGTCATGCAAGTACACCGTGGGTTCGCATCCTGCCTTGCGATCTACCTAAGATGGATGAAGCGACACTCGCAGCGCTTGAACCGGACGAATCAAAAGACGTTGTGCTCTACAAAGTTGGTGAGCAGCCACAATACCTCGTCAGCCTGTGGAGGCGGAGCTGTCTGACCCGTCTCGAAGCGGCTTTGCGCAGTGGCAATCCCGGATTCGCGACGATTCTTGACCGACTGAATGTATCTTGGAACGAAACTGCTTGCGGCGAACCATTCTTAAACATGAATACGCCACAAGATGCCGCTGAGGCAGGATATGCGAAAGGGCTTTGAGGGCCTACTCTGTCCGCCGCTCCCTTTATTTCGGTGTTGGGATGACGAAATCGAGCATGAAGTCGACAGCCTTATCGCCGACCGTTTTGACACCTTCAGCGAAGCCTGTCACATCCCCCGGTTGCTTGCTCATGGCGTCTCCATCTTGGTCAAGACGCGCATAGAGTCGAACGTGGCCTGCGAGAACTGTCCCCTGCATCATGACATCTCGCGGTGTGAGCACATACTTGAGCGGAAACATTTGCGCACCCGTGACATTGATCTTCTTCGCAGCGAGAATCATCCCCTTCTTGCCCTCACCCGCGTCGCGGCGTGCGGAGATGAAGAGCGCCTGCCCAGCCTTGACGTTCTTCTCAAGTCCCGGCGCCAGCTTGATGGTACCGGCAATGCTACCACTTCTTGCAGCAGGCATGGATGTGGGCTGCGACGTCGGCATTGAGGTTGGTCGCGAGGTCGGCCCCACTCTCTTCGCTGGTACCTGTCCTTTAGGCTTGATGGTCGCTTTTTGAACCGGTGCGCGGGCCGGTGCTTTTTGGGCGGCGGGTTTGGGTGCCGAGGCTGTCTTAGAGTCGTCCTTCTGCTGACAACCAATGGCGAACACGCTGGCCATTACAATCACGTGAATTCTCATCACATCTCCTTATGTTACCGAATCGATTACTCGTCGCTTTGAACACGGCTGCGCAACCTCGCAAGCCGCTCTTGTCTTTCGCTATCTGTACCACGTTTCAGGTCGTCAACATCCACATCTGCCATCCCCGACCGCACAGACTTATCATCGCGGCGCCAGTTGAGTAGGACTACAAACATGAGCGACCCCCCCAATATGTATGGAAGAAACGGCACAAAGAATGTGTACCAAGGCTGTTCTGGATTCTCCAACTGCGTCGCAGGAAAGCGCGCCTGCAGGCGTTTCACGATCTCATCGTTGGAGAGACCCGTATTCATCATGGACTCAATCTCCCGACGAAGCATGCCCGCGTTGGGATGGGTGCATGATTTGAGCGTCTTGCCCGGACAGAACGGGCTCTTGAGTTGGTCTGAAAGTTTCGTCACTCGCTGGGCGACTTTGTCGAGCCCAGCGGAGGCGGTTTTGGCACCTGCTGCTTGACCCGCTGGACTCTGGGCCCTTAGGGGCGCTACTGTCGACAAAAATAAAAGCACGGCATATATCGCGGTTCTGTTCATGTGCTCCTCGTAGTCTATGGCACCCTATTGTAAGCCTATGTGTCTGCGCTGACAAAAGGTTGGCGAGGGCTATAATCGTCAACAATCGCGTGCTGAAGTCAAGCGAGAAGGCACGTGACCAGGGATAAAGGAGGCCAACTTGAACGGAAGGCTGAGTGAAAAACAAGTCTGGATTCACGGCGCGAGTCGAGGCATTGGCTTGGCCATGGCGGAAGCGTGCGTGCGAGAGGGCGCTCGTTGTGTGCTCTCATCACGTAAACTTGACGCGATCAGGGATGCTGCCCACACACTCGGTGAACGCTATGAACGGGATGTGTACGCTGTTGAATGCCATGTGGGTAAATCGGAGGATGTGGAGCGCGCGTACGCAGAGGTAGAAAGTTTGATCGGCGTACCGAATGTCCTGATCAATAATGCGGGCACGAGCCCCTACTTCGGTCCATTACTCGGTGCAACTGAGGCGGCTTGGGATAAGACCTTCGACGTCAACCTAAAGGGACCTTTCCTTGCGACACGCATTGTCGCGAAGGCGCTCATGGCACATCAAATGTCTGGTTCGATCATCAACACTGCATCGATCCAAGGACATCTAGGTGCCCCCCTGCAGGGTGTGTATGGCATGACCAAGGCAGCTCTCGTTTCGATGACGAAAACATTCGCGCTTGAGCTTGGTGCTGCAAATATTCGAGTCAACGCGATTTGCCCAGGTCTCGTACAAACTAAGCTCGCATCGCTGCTGACGGATAATCCCACGTTCTCGAAGACCTACACCGACAGGGCTGCTCTTAAACGTTTTGGTCAACCGGATGAGATCGCCGGGGCTGCTGTTTTTTTGGCGTCGGATGAGTCTACTTATTTAACGGGCCAATCCATCATCATCGATGGTGGTTTCATGGCCACTTAAGTGATGGCTGAACGTCAAGCACCACCGCCCTGGGCTGGATTTCGACATCTCATCTGGCCGGCTATTAGAGCGCTGATCAACCAATCGAAACACGGCCAACGCATGGAGCGTTTGCGCCTGACATTCTTCGCCTTGCTCGGCATCAGCTTTATGCTGCTCACGGGCTTAGGTGCCCATTGGTTGTTCAGTCAGTTTCTTCAGGCAGAGTTCTTAGCCGAACTCTTGATCCGCAGAACATTGGACATCATTCTGCTGTTTTTTTTCGGGCTGCTCCTCTTCTCGAATTTGATCGCTGGGTTTAGTACCCTGCTGCTCGCTGATGATCTAACGCTGCTGATGTCCTCACCGATACCGAGCGGTCGGCTTTTCTTGTCACGCTTGGTCTTTAATTGGTCACAATCATCTTGGATGGTGATCGTCTTTGGCATGCCGGTCATCGCGTCGGCTGGCGTCGTCTTAAACGCACCGATTTGGTTTTACCCCGCAGTGCCGCTCCTCCTTTTTCCGTTCACGGTGATCGCGACCGCTGTTGGGTGTCTCGTGACCCTCTTCCTCGCAGCATGGCTTCCTGCCCGAAGAACCCGCGACATACTCATCGTTCTCGCGGTGGTCGGCTTCCTTCTGCTCTACGTTGCATTTCGTCTGGCAGAACCTGAGCGATTTTTGCAGCCCGATGGCTTTAAAGACCTGATTGACCTGATCACAAACCTCTCGAACAGCGAGAATCTTTTGACACCGACCACCTGGACATTGGGCGCTTTGATGTCCTGCGCGAAGGGAAACGCATCAGAGCTAGTGCTGCCCACGGTCACGCTGTATGCGGGTGGATTGACCAGCATTGCGCTCAGCACCTGGTGTGCGCGAATAATTTACCTGCGCGCATTCGATACAGCCCAGATGGGGCGCCAGACCCGTCGCGAGAGCATCGATGACACGCAGCCCTTTATGGTGATGAAGTATCCCGACGGTCCACTCTCCGCGCTCCTCGCACGGGACAACCGCCTCTTTGTCCGTAATGCCGCGCAGTGGACACAATTGCTTCTGATCGGCGCGCTCGTGATCGTCTACCTATTCAACTTCAAACACTTCAGGGCTCTTCAAACAGCGAAGATCATCAACGCCACCGGCATATTTTACGTCAACTTCGCGCTGAGCGGGCTCGTAATAACGACGCTCGCTGTCCGCTTTCTATTCCCTGCGATCAGCCTCGAAGGGAAGGCATTCTGGACGGTCAGAGTCGCACCATTTCCTGCACGCACTTTGCTATGGGCGAAAGTGGTGTGGGGTGCCTTACCGCTCAGTATCTTAAGCATGCTCTTGGCGATTGGAAGTGGGTGGATCACTGGCTTACCACAATGGATGGTCATCACCGCAGCCCTGCTGGCTGCGGTGACGGCTTTTTGCCTCTCGGGCATGGCTGTGGGTCTAGGTGCTGTTTGGCCTGCCTTTCATCTAGATAATCCAACCCGTATCGCGAGCAGCATCGGCGGTGTATTCTTCATGTTGCTCGGTGCTACGCTGCTGATCGCGGTCGGTCTCTTGAGCGCACCCATCTTTCTTGCCACGCGCGACTTCATCGAGATGGGTGTCTCACCATCGACAAGCAGGTTGTACTGGAGCATCGGCAGCTTCATCGGTCTGTGCGTTTTGATGCAACTGAGCTACTGGCTGCCCATGCGACTTGGCGCAACAAATCTCGACCACGGTTAAAAATTCAGGTAAAAGCGAGGGCTTTTGAACACCAGAGCCCTGAAGCAACGTCCGGGGCATAGAATTCTACGGATAGGAACGTTTCAATTGTCCGCGTTAACCCCTCTCATCGTTCTCATCGTCGCATGCCTTGTTGGGTGCGAATCAGACAACTCTCCAGCGAAAATCATCCGGCTTGGTGATCCAGACAGGCGTACTGTCGTACTCGATGAATCTAACGCAACCGAACAGACCGAGCGTCCAGAACTACCCGCCATCGATCCAAGTAACTCAGGCGAGTCAGGCCAAGGCGTGCCTTCAGCGAGCGGATGCATAACGGGTGAGCGACGACTGTGCGAGAGTCAGTGTGGTGTGTCGACCTGCCGCGCGGGCGTTTGGTCGGCCTGCGCTACTGCAGTGGAACGCTGTAATGGATTTGACGATGACTGCGACGGTAATGCCGATGAAGGCCTCGGTGTTGGTACAAGCTGCTCCGTGCAATCCGAGAATGGTTGTACTGTCACCGGTATCCTGACATGCGACTTAAACAGCGGGCAATTGGCCTGCGACGCAGTGTCAACGGAACCTGCGGCTGAAGCGTGCGATGGGATCGACAACGATTGTGATGGCGTACCCGACGAGGATTTTCCCGGTCAGAGATGCTGCACAGAGGCCTATCATTGCCCACCATCGCAAACATGTATTGGCAATCGGTGCAATGGTTCCACAACAAATAGAGGCGTGGGTAACGGCGAGGCTGGTGCTGCTCTAGGCGATGCATGTAATCGCCCATTCGATTGCGCAGCAGGTCTCAGTTGCGCTGACGGGTCGTGTCGTGCGCTGTGTTTCTTTGATACCGATTGTGCTGGAGGTCAGACCTGTACATGTCCGCTTAATGATCCGGGCTGCCTGTTGACCGTCTGCCTTCAACAAGCCCCTGTCGACGGCGCTATGAGCTGCAATGAAACCATCGCCGTTAACGATTTCGGCACATTCAGAACCAATACCCAAGCGAACCGCAACGATTTAGCATCTACCTGCGGTAATCTTGGAGCCGGACCCGATGCTGCTTTTCGATTCGAGCTGCCCGAAGACACGGTTGTGACAATCGACACCTTGGGGTCGGCCTTTGATACCGTGCTCTCGGTTCGAACCGACTGCGAGAACAGCGCCACGGAGTTAGCATGCGATGATGACAGCGGCGGCGCGACCATGTCAGCGCTACAACTCCGTGTCGCCGGAGGCGTGCCTTTCTTCGTGCTCGTTCATGGATTCGACCGAAACAGCGCCGGCCTTGTGGTGCTCAATGCACGACCCGGTCAACAACCGGCTGACCCGCCAGCGGGTGGTGCAGCAATCTGTGAAAATTCGTGTGAATATGCAGGTGACGGGGATTGCGATGACGGAGGACCGAACGCCCTGTTTTCCCTCTGCCCGCTCGGGTCAGACTGTGCCGATTGTGGTCCTCGCTAGACGCCTTCTGCGCAGGCTCTCTACGGGTCTCGGCCGTCAATAACTGCCAGTGGCTGTACCGCCTGTAACGATGGTCACACTGGCTGATGCGCCAATCCGGTTAGCTCCAGCCTTCAACATGGCTTGAACGTCGTCTCGCGAACGCACACCACCGGAGGCCTTTACACCCATCTCACTGCCAACGAGTGCGCGCATCAAAGTCACGTCTTCTACGGTTGCGCCGCCGCCACCGAAACCTGTGCTCGTTTTGACAAAGGCGGCGCCGGCTGCCTTAGACAAAGCACACGCGATGACCTTTTCATCGTGTTCGAGCTTTGATGTCTCCAGGATCACCTTCACTCCGATAGGCTTTGCGGCTTCCACGACGGCCTTGATGTCGCGAAGAACCAACTCGTAATCGCCGCTCTTCAACGCACCGATGTTAATCACCATATCGATTTCTCGAGCACCACAGCGGATCGCTTCACGGGTTTCATAGGCCTTTGATCTTGGATTCATAGCGCCAAGGGGAAAGCCAACGACGGCACACACCGGAACACCGCTACCGTGCAAGAATCTGGTCATCAGGTTGACATTCGCTGAGTTGACACAAACGGTGGCGAATTGATGCTTGCGTGCCTCTTCGGCCAGCGCCAACAACTGGTCCTTGGTCGCCTCCGGCTTGAGCAGCGTATGGTCGATATAGCCGGCTAAGTCGCCTTCAAGGCGGCCAACACCGTTCCCTGCGCCAATTCGGCTTGCACCAGCGCCCACGATCGCCTGCGTGGACTCAGGTCTGCGAGACGGGCACATGCCGCACTCAGAGCAATCTCCCGGGACCTCCTCGCATGGAATCAGGCGCAGCTCCTCTGCTGTATGCGTAGACAAGTTTGGGTGCTCTTGCTTGCCCGCTGAGCGAGTGTAGCCTGGCCCCTGCCCCCCGGCCATGAGCTGCGCGCGTACGCGGCTGGCGATCAGCTCAACAATCTGTTCATCGGTCATGAAATCACCCCTCCGACGCCCGATTCTTCGGTGATGTCCACTGAAGACTTCACCGCGGACTCAGGCTAGTGTTGCACATTAGTACTGGCGCGAAAAGAGCAGAGGTACCTTCGGCGTGAACGGCTTGCCAGAAAAGGATGGAAACCGCCAGCGCTTAACAAGTCGCTTCAGGCACTTGGTAAGACTCACCGCAGACAATTTGGCACCGCCTTGCTTGCTCAGTTTAACCGTGCCGGTCTCACCACTGGGTTTGATCTGAAACTGCAAAGTGATGCGGCCTGGATTGTAATTGGGATCTTTCTTGAGGTAGCGGGTGTAGCACCCATTGATGGCCCCCCGGTATTTGGACACAACGCCGTTGATCACGGCCGATGATAAACCCTGAGACTCAGACTCGTCGCCACCTCGCTTCTGGCGTCTGGTTGGATCCGGAATATCCGAGGAAGGCACGCCAGACAGCATAAAGCTGCGGCGTCCACTGATACGGCCCGGCGTGGGTGCACTCCGGATCTTCCCCGTTTCCAGAGTCTGAGAGGAGCCACGGGCCGAACGACCCACATCAGGCCTTGCTTGACGCGCAGCGACCTCGCTCTCCTGTGAACTACGCTTCTTCTTCGAGGCGGTCTTTTTTTGTTCGGTGCGCTTAGGCTTGGTCTTGGCCTTTGACTTCGTCTTCTTCTTCGGCTTGTTATCGGCTTCAGCGACAGGTGCAGCTGAGGCCTTCTCACCTAACTGGACTGCGGGCTTCTGTGTATCTTTCGAGGGCTTGGCGACCGTTACATCTCCTCGATCACGACCAGGTTTGTCCGTCTTTGCTGCAGAACGTCCGCTCTCATCGACCTGTTTCCCACTGGACCGAACAGTCTCCGTCACGTCTGTCTTATCTGCCGACGCTGCTGTCGCCGGCGGCTGAGACCCACCCTTTACAGTCGGTTGAACAAGCGTCTTTGATGGCATGGCCGACTTGGCTGCAGCGACGGTCTCATTGGTTGTTGTTGCAGACCGGTCCGTACGGTTTGAAAAGTACATCACCGAGGCCACAATCGCAGCGCTCCCGATTAAACAAGCCGCGATCACCAACCCAGGAGAGACCGCGCCGCTCCTCTTTCCAGAAGTGGGACCATCACGTCTCTCAGTGACCACCGACGCCGGTGGAACGGGTAACGCAACCTGTGGCTCAGGCTCGACGAGTGGCGCCGGTTCATTCGAAAAGTTGAGCAGCGCCATATCCGAACTTGATGCCACCGTAACAACCGCAGCACCGTCATCAATCGAATCGCCGGAGACATCCATCACGCTTGCATCAACGCTCGGTAAGCTGCTGAGCGAGTCATCAACGACGGGCGCCTGCGCGGCAGGCGGGTCACTCAATACAGCCTCAACAGCTGGACGTTCGAGACCTGTGCGCTGTGCCCCTCCAACGGGATAGCCAGCCTCGTCTTCTTCTATCTTCTGGGTCGAGATGTCGCGAATCGGTGCGGCGCTCACGTATTCAGCCGCTTCAGCGACCAGCGCCTCGACATTCATCAGCTCGGTCTTCTCTGGCGCAATTGAGTCGGACGGCTGTGCACTGATCAATGCCTGGCCTGTGGATCCGCTGACATCCGAAGGAAGCGACGCATCCTGCGAGTCAGCCAGATCTACGGTGGCGGGTGGCGACGCCAAATGTTCAATCGCAGATACGTCCTCTCGCCCTGGCTCCGAACGGTCAGGTGACACATATTGCAATGTATCCCGAGCCAAAGGCTGGATCGACACACCCGAGTTTTCACTGCGAGCGTCTGGCTGGTCAGTAATGGGTGTTTTGGAAGGCAGTGTGGGTTCCGGCACAAGCTGTCGTCCAACCGCGCCTTGCACCGAATCTGAGCCAAATTCGCGCCCACGATCACCGTGTGAACCATCTCCAAGGGCGTCTTTTGGCGCCGTAGAATGGATTGACGAAAGCGATGGAGGTAGCGGCGGTGGCGCTTTTGGTTTTGGCGCAAACAGCGACGCCAGCTGCTCAACCTGCTCCGCAGCCGTCCAGTCCGATAATGTTTCGTTCCATACCACGGTTTCAGGCGTGATCGCCCCCGTGCGGATCATCGCACGAATGCGTTCAATAGGAATCGGACCGACCTGTTGGCCATCGGGTGCCGCGTACCACTCGGTTTCATAGACCGGCGCCATGATCGAGGCGGATTGCGCTACGCTGCCTCCTTGACTAAGGGCTTGACCCGCATCGTTTCCACGAACCACCATCGTGAATTCGCACACTTTGCAGCGAATTTTAAGGACCTTGCCTTTGACCTTCTCGTCGGAAATAGAGTAGCGGGTGCCGCACTGATCGCAGGTAAACTTCATGGTGATATTTGTCGCTTATTGTCCCAACTTTTGCTCGCGGAGTATACCAGTCAATCGGTCGTTGAGCAATGAAACGCTCACAGACCAAAACAATTAGAACACAACTGGTCAGAGAAGTTCTTTTGGAACGAAAGAAGTAACTCCTTGACGAACACCTCGACTGATCACTAGGATTCGCCGTTCGGATCCGCCGAATTCGTATTGATCATAAAGAGTCAACGGGAGGTCTTTATGCGTTTATTGTGTGTTCTTTTGGGCAGTTTAGCCGTCGCCATTAGCGGTTGTGCTGACAGAAAAAGTGTCCCCACCGGGGCTCGAAGTGTCGAACACGTCGATCAGTCAAAGACCGAGTCGTTAGAATGGCCGACCAATGACTGGCCAGAACGAATTGAGGGTGAGAACACGAAGCCATTCACGCCCGCCGTGCGTGGCGACTCGTATGATTTTGGAGATGCGTGCTATCGACCGGATGGGTGCAATTCAGACGCTGCTGACTGGCCAGCGTGCGTCAACGCCGGATGCAACACCGGCGACTGTTCATACCCTGTGTTCACGAGTGATTACGGTTTCTGTACGCGCGGTTGCATTACCGATGCTGAGTGCACTAATGCGGTCGAAAACGGTCCGTATGGTACCGAATTCAAATGTCTCACCGATGGCGTAAGCGGTACTTGCGCACCCGGCTCGAATGAGCGATGTGACTACGGAAGGAATGGCCAGTGCGACGATCCTGATGAAGCCTGTAAGTACCAGCTCATCTTCGCCCCGGATACCTTCTATGGGGCCGTATGTCAGCCTCGCACGCCAGATGGTCGCGAGGTCGGCGAATCTTGTGATGAGGACGCCGGTGTGTACTGCGCTAATGATATGTGTCTATACGATGTGTGCACATCTTTCTGCGATCCGAACGCGGCGGAATCGCCGTGCCCGACCGGCTTCAGATGTTTTGAAGAGTGGTATCCCTTCGGCACCGATTCGTCCTACAATATCGATCTCTGCCTCCCGCAGTACTGTGAGGCAGACAAGGATTGCCCAGATGATTTTGCATGCTCACTCGGCTTCGAGTTCAATCGCAGCGACACATTGCGCGGCATCTGTCTGCCGGTTGGCGAGGATGAAGTGACAGGCGGCGGCGAGTGTTGCCTGTCTGACGGCTGCATCGCAGAGAATCCAGAAGTTGGTTGCGCTGGGGCAACCTGTTTTGACGACGATAACGGACCGGGCTACTGCTCCGCGATGTGTGACACCGACGAAGACTGCCCAGACGGCGATTACTGCACAATCATCAACTTCGGAATCGGCGACGGTGCATCGGCACCTGCTCAAATCTGCCGCGATGGGTCTGGCTCTGGTCGACCATGTCAGATCAACTCCGACTGCGCGCCTGAGGGCGATATTCCCCAAGAAGCATGCGAATATGTGGTTCGCGGTGAGCTCGAAGGAGGACGAACGGTGAGTGAAATCACCGTTGCTGGTCGATGTACATCCATTCCGCTCAACGCAGTCGGCTACGGCGAGAACTGCGGTGGTGATTTGTCTGGTTCTTGTACCAACCCCAGTCTCTGTCTAAACGTAACCGGCGGATTCTGTGGTGAGCCTTGCCGAAATACGCGAGACTGCCAAGCAGGCAGCGTGTGTTTTGGTATCGGCATGACAGAAACGCTTGAGGCAGGCACCTGTGTCGAAAGCCGCCTGCTCGGTATGCCCGATGCGAGCCTGACAACATGTCGACGCGACGCAGACTGCGGTGAGAATGAGCATTGCGGTTTAAATATCATCAACTCCGCGACACCCGTCGTCGAGACGCTGTGCATGACCAATGTGGGTGCCGGCGAAGCGGGTAGCGACTGCACGTCTGACATGGACTGCCAAGCCGAGATGTGCCGACCTGTGTCAACAGACAACACGGTGCCAGGCTACTGCATGGCGACCTGTCGATCCGCCGAAGATTGTGGCGGCGAGGGTTATACATGCGAAAGACAGGTGATGGACGCTGACAGTGGTGCGGAGGCAAAAGTTTGCCGACCATCAACTGCGTGCACCCCCTGTGCATTTGACGCCACCGCAGTGTGTGGTGGTGGCCTGGTTTGTAGCCAGGTCGACTACGGCAGCAGCGGCGTCGGCAACGGCTGTCTGGCATCATGCGAGGGCCCAGGCGACAACAGCTGCGGTGCCGATTTCACCTGCGCACCACATGTGGGCGACAATGGGATTATCAGCAATAATTCATTCGTTTGCACACCAAACAACGCCATCGAGACCTGCTCGGCTGCGCTTACGCGTTAACGGTCCAAAAGACGGGGGCTCGAACAGTGAGCTCCCGCCCAGCTGCCACCGATTTCGACTTTGTTGTAAATGCTCGAGAGGTCGTACTGAGTCTACGGCGGAACGTTCTAGTCGAACAAACCTCGGTGCGGCGTCATTGACCCCACATTACTTTAAACGATTCTTCGTTGATTCAACCACCAGGCTTTGCGTCACGAAGTAGTTTGATAATTTCTTCACGAATGATGCGCTCCGCAAGGGCAGGGACAACAGCCCAAGCGACTCGCTCAACGACATCCTGCGGCAACTCAAGTTTGGCTGCAAAAGAGTCGTCTTGTATAAGCTGCTCCAGGTTATGCGCAAGGTCTGTCGTCTTCGATACACTCAGGTTTTGGTGGGCGTCTGCATCGAATTCGTCGACTGCAGGACCACGTCGAATGGTTGTCTCATCCGACATAGAGTCATCATGCTCGTGTACTTCAGATTCACTCACAGTGCCGGAACTATCGAGCTCTTCCGCTGGAGTTAGTTTTGGCCTTGCGTGAACATGATGACTCGGCTCTATTCGTCTTGCCTCCAGAAGGTCCGCATCTTCTAACGAGCCATCGCTGAGTGGCGGCAAGACATCGACGGGGTTGGTAAATGAATCAGAGTCGTCAAACTCAGCCTCATCGGCAAGGGAATCATCGGCATCCACACCCGACATATCTGCAGCCGGTGATGATTCGACAATCACCGGCTTCACTGACGCTTGAATGTGTGCTTGGGCTTCCCCCTCAGACATCGTATCTGTACGAACACTGTCCTCAAAGTCTGCGGTCTCTTCCTGTTCGTCGTCGGGAATTGGGGCAACCTCGATTGTCTGCCCTTCTTGTCCGCTCGATTGCGGAGCATCCTTTGGAGTTGCAGGCGATTCATTTAAGTCCTGCTTCGCCGCGATTGGAATCTCTTCTCGATACGGGGCATAAAGCGCAGCATCTGGGATGTCTATTCCCAGCTGATCGCAAACGAGTTCAACCAGTGCCTGTGACTGAAAGGGCAAATCTACGGACGGTCTTAATCCACCCGAATCGCCTAAAGAAATCGTCGGTACCCGATTTTCAGCTAAGAACTCTGACTCACCGGTTAAGTACTGAGAACTCAATATCAACAGCGAAAAAGAGGCCGCATCACTGTGCTCCAATTCGAGCGCCGACGGTTCTTGGGCTTCCACCAGCTCGCACGGAAGTCCCCGAAGGGAGAAGCGAACAGCCTGCCGAAGCGTCGACCTCGACTCGACCAATCCAATACGAACGCCCACGACGGAATACTCTCCCATGCTGATTCTTCTCGTTACTCGCTGATTAATGCACCGCGTTACAGTAATTGCAAGCAAGCACTGTCAAGGAGCCGGTGTAATGGTTTCGCAGTCTCCATTCAAACTCCAATCGAAGGGCGTAAACTCGACCGAATTTGTTTCGGCGACTAATTTTGGTTCGATCTGTTTTAGCCATGCTTCAGGCCGGCCAAAATCCGACTGATACCAACGAAAAATTTCACTTACACGTAAGCGACTCCCATCCCGCGCGACCATCGTCTTCTGAGCACCGAGCCTGGCTTTAATCGCGTTGAACTTCTCATTCAAATTAGCCCCGGTGTATGCTGTCTGACCCAACGGGAAGTGACCCTTGGCCCCACCAACGAGGGCGAAATGGACCACAGGGTTATTCTGCATGACAGCTCGTATTCGCTCAGCCTGTAGTTGTGTCAGAGATATTTCCTCGCCGCCAAGTACAAAGGAAATGCGCCAGTAGAAGCCCTCTCCAACGAAAACATCTTGCACACTCTTCAATGGGCATTGATCGCGGACCGCCGCGAGCACAAAAGCATTGTACGCGTTAATGTAATAGGCAAGACGATCTTCGATTTTACGGAAACGATGCGGGGCGTTTTTCGGACTTGTCGCCGCGAGCTGACCCAAATAGAGATCTAGGGGGGCTCGTTCACGCTTCAAGCGCGCATAGTCCACATGACCAGTGTCATCAACAATCGTGCTGAGCACTTTCGAGAATGAATCGTGGCTAAAACCTTTGCCTACCGGCGCAACCGGTTCCGCCCTTGGGCCGACGACGCCGCTTGGTCGAAAGTAGAATAGAGTGGCAGCAAAAAGACATGTGAGGGGTACGAGAACTGATGTTTTGATAAAACGCATTGTGCATGCCTCCATTTGAGGCACACACGCGTATCATGCCGCGAGTAGAGCCCCATCGCCGAACTGTGGCTTTAGTTGCGCCCTCAAGCGAGCCCGTGCTCGATGCAATCGTGACTTGATAGCGGCAATCGATAAGCCTGAACTTTCGTGAATTTCGCGTAGATCGAGTCCATCTTCAACCCAGAGGCGAAGGATTGAGCCATATTGCACAGGTAAGTCCTCCATCGCAACGTCGATGGCTTCGAACAACTGGCGGTCTGAAGCAGCTATATCGGGACTTTTCGGCGCCGCCGATAAAGTGTGAGAGGATTGTGCTTCGAGCTGCGGGAGGTGGTCATCAAGTCGCGAGGCTCGTTTACGTTTCGCTGAGCGGAGATGCATACGAATGCAGTTGCTGGCGACCATGTATAGCCACGAGCTGAAGCGCGACTCACCTCGAAATGTATTCAGCCGTGTAAAAGCCCGTAGAATAGCTTCCTGAGTCACGTCCTCGGCTTGATCTTTGTCTCTGAGGGCTCTGACGGCTCGCCAAAACACCTTCTCCCGCAAGGGCCGAATTAACGCGGTGAATGCCGCTTCGTCGCCGCCTTTTGCACGCCTGACCAATTCGAGTTCTTGGGCTTTAGTAAACATTATCGACACCTCCATTGAATATTAACCGATCAATTAGACATTCTATTCCAACCGTTTGTTCGTCCTTGCTGCCGCATTGTCCTTAGTGAAAGGAGAATGCGATTGTCGTGCCAACTATGAATCACTGTCGAACCAAGCCGTGCGTAACCAATGATTGACTACGAGAAGGCGGCACCTGTGTCTGACTGAGGGTCAAGATTCCCTGTGTTCGGTCTACAGTGATCAAATGCGACATCATTGAACTAGACGTCCAATCATCTGATTTAAAACAAAAAAAATGACATCGGGTTCAGGCAAGTGACCAAAAACATCATAAATAAGTCAGCTACAGACGACGGGTAGATGCAACGCGTGTGACTCACCTCGAGGGACGACGCAGACGCAGACCTTACGCGACCCATATGACAAACAGATCATGGTAGCGGATGCCGCTCTGCAATATTTTCAAGCCATATCACGTCAAGAGGTTGACGACTTCACCGCATTTATCACCAAAGTCGGCGGCCAATATCACCAATAATCTGTCGTCAGACCGATGTCATCCTCGACCTGGACGAGACACGCGATGCGCCTCACAAACCCAGCCCGACTTTCAGGCTGCAGCCGTTGCAATAGTTCAACTTCTCTGGGGCATGGTTCAGATAACTCGCCTGATACCCATACGACACATGCGACGCACAGACCTTGGCCTCGACATGAGTAGCCAATCGGGTAGCCGGCCGTTCTAATTATCTTTAGAAGCGGCGTACCTTTGGCCATGCTTCTGGTTTCGTTGTTTGGCCAGAAGGTGACGTTTATTGCAGAGGACATAAATTCGACTTCTTCTTGAGTTGGAATTCATCCATTGTTCCACCGCCAAATACGTTGCCGACGCGTGTACGCACAGCTTGAAGGCGCAAAGTCTGACCAGTGGCGCTGATTTTAAGATAGTGGTGCGACCCAGAGAAGACCTGGCTCGTGCTTTCCATGAGTTTGTCCGTCACTAAATTCGAATGTCTTGAAAACCCCGGAAATGGGTTAACGAAAGTCGCAGCGCCTCCAGTGACCACATAAACAGCACCTCCACGCTCGGACATGCATCGAGTTGCTGGGGGTAATCCCTTCATCGGGCAAGTGCGCTCGTAATTGTGGTCGTGTCCCGCAAGCACCAAGTCTACGCCATAGCGGTCGATTAAGGGCACAAGATGACGATTCCAACCGCGCTCATCGCTGCCATGAGTGCCGCGAGACCAAATCGGACGATGAAGCACCAAAACCGTCCACGGGGCGATTCGGCTTTCTAGAGCCTGCACAAGCGCATTCAGTGCAGGTTGAAGCTCCGTGTCGTGAATTTCAGTGTCGAAACCAATCACATTTACAGGGCCCCAAGTAAACGCGGAGACAGGAAATGGAGACGCCATATAGTGCTGATAGAGGCCACCACGATCATGATTACCTCGGACGGTGAACATCGGTGGCCAAACTCGTGTTTGCTGAAGAAAACGTTCCCATTCATGGTGACGATGTCCGCGTTTGACCAAATCGCCGGTGTTTAGGATAAAGGCCGGCTGATGCGCATATACCTCGGATAAAATCCCAGGCCAATAAGCAGACGGCCCAAGATGGTCCACGTGGGCACGGCCATCGCCGAGGGCGATGAACTCAATCGATCCGCATGGAGACAGCTCGCGAGCAGGCAGTGTGTAAGTGACGTCGTTGATTTGGAGTCGGTGGGCCCGATTACCCAAGATGTTGAGCTTACGTTCTTTGACGACCTGGCCGTCGAGATAAACCGAGGCCGCCTTGTTTATGTGCAAGCGCCACATCTGCTGCCCCGATGGGACGAGGTTCACCAACGCCCGCTCTGGTGGCTCAACACGTGCACATCCACTGAACAAGAACATAAACGATAAAATAAGTGACGCATGCTGCAGCCGACACAGACGAGAAGGCTGGTCGACGTTATGCCAAGCTGCGTTGATGGGCTGCTGCCTATCTCCGATTGAGGGCTTGCGCTTATTGGGTCGATTTCCTATCGTCCGCCGAATCAAGAAACATGGGCGTCTCATGGGTAAAAACCAACCTAGCAATCCTGACCAAGATACCCGGAATGATG
Organism: Bradymonadia bacterium; assembly: GCA_049889275.1. GTDB lineage: Bacteria > Myxococcota_A > Bradymonadia > UBA7976 > UBA1532 > UBA1532. Next base: position 53,332 of record JBMHDS010000078.1, read on the forward strand.
CCGCTGTAGCGGGCCGGGGATTCTTACTGATTACCGGCGCCAAGCTATGGTTCATGGTTGGCGGCGCGCTCATTACCTTTGGATTACCTTACATCTTTGAAAAGTTTAGTGGCGACGGCCGTGCGCTCTATGGACAGTACTACGACCTCAACAACATTCTCAGTATTTTTAGCATGGTCATGGTCACGGGCGTTATGCAGTCCGTTTCGAGATTCGTCGCAGAATCCCCCAACCAAGCAGGCGGATTGGTTTCCCAAGCACGCAAAATGATGCTGATTATCGGTGGCCTGATTGGATTTGGCTTCTTTGTGAGTGGCGATTGGCTTGCTGCCTCAAGAGGTAATCCCGACCTTGGGCACGGTTATCGTGCTGCCGGCGTGATCCTTTTTTGCTACGGGATTTACACAGTCTACATAGGCACCCTCAATGGACAAAAGCGGTTTCTCAACCAAGCCATGTTCGACATTGGTTTCACGACCATCAAGGCGTCACTGGTTCTTGGCTTAGCCGCCGCCGGTTTAGGTGTACTTGGCGCATTTTATGGATTTGCTGGCGCAGCGGTGATCATCACCATCATGGGCGTTGTTTATGTCTCTCGGGGTTTGGAGGCTGGTCCGCCGAACCCAAAGCTCTATCAGTTTGCTGCTAAAGTCATGCTGTATACCTTGATCTTCAATCTGATCTTCAAGCTCGATGCGCTTTTCTTGAAGCCCTTAGCTACAACATTGTTCGGCGATGGAGATGGAATTATGGCGGACTACGGCATGGCGGTGAATGTCAGTCGACTGCCATGGCAAGCCACAATCGCGATCACCTTCGTTATATTTCCAATGATGAGTGAGGCAACATTTAGCGATGATTTGAACCGGGCTCGATTATACATTCGGCAAACGCTCAGGTACTCGACAATCCTTGTGGGCTCGGCTGTCGTTGTGCTCGTTGCCTTACCCGACACGATATTCTCAATTCTTCCTGCGGGTTATGAATCTGGGGCAAAGGCGCTTGTGTGGCTCGCACCCGCCTATTTTTGTTTTAGCTTGTTCAACATTGTGAACACGCTATTGATGTCGTCTGATCGAGCTGGGCAAGCGTTATTCGTAGGCTGTCTTACCATCGGACTGACGGTGCTCTATTTTGTCGTGTTGGGCCAGGTGGGCGCTGAGTTCATTAGCAGTCGAGACGAGCTCATCGAGTTCGCCGCAATGGGCACATTCGCTACGTTTACAATCGGGCTCGTGTTTGGACTCGTGGCTCTGGCGCGCCGTTTCGGATCACCGATGCCGATGCTGACCGTGATTCGCGTCTTAGCTGTGGGAGCGCTCATCACAGTCCTTGGCAGGCAACTACCAGAGGTGGGTAAATTGGTGGGCGTGATCGCATCTGGAATCGCAGGGGTCGCCTTTTTATTAGGCCTGCTGCTCGCTGGTGAGTTTAACGCCGAAGACCGCAGACGCTTTACGAAGGTTTTTGTGAGGAAGAAGTGAACGAGACAATACCTCAACGACGAATCACGACGACACGAGTCCACTGCATCGCCGTCGCCATCGCCCTGCTTATGTCACTTGCAGGATGCGGGACCCCGAATCGGATGACGCACCTGAAAGACACACTGCGTACCTTTAATCAGCAGGTGCGTTGGGGTATGTGGCCTGCGGCGTCGGCCCATGTGGGCCCAAAGATGCGGGAGATGTGGCTCGCGAGCAGATTGAGCAACGCGGCTGGCTTGAAAATCAGCGATGTTAAGTTGGTCCGCGTGACCAGTGATGGCCCACGGGCCACTCAGGCAGAGGTGCTCGTCTCACTGACCTGGTACCGAGTCGATGACATGACCCTTCAAGCGGCTACATGGAAACAGGATTGGGAACACAGCCGTGCAGGATGGTCATTGGTGGGTGAGGAGCGCCTCGTCAGCAACCCAAATGTGGTGAAGCCCATTCAGAAGGACGGTAAGCAGCCGCCGGGTACGACCAACTGGCCTTGAGGCCGCCCTCGTTAGAGCGGCTCCTTCAGTGACGAGCTAGAATGGGATGGGGTCATCACCGTCTGAGCCATCACCGCCTTGAGGACCGCTGGGAGATGGCGATGACGTGGACGCGCCCCCGCCCCAGCCTCCGCCTTGACCGCCACCTTGATTCTGACCACCGCTCCAGCCGCCGCCGCCGCTGTCGTCACGACCGCTCAGAAAAACGACGTTATTCGCTACGACGTCCCAGGCGCGCCGATTCACACCTTCACGATCGGTGTACTCGCGGCTCTGCAGGCGACCCTCAAGATACACCTTGCGGCCCTTCGCCAGATATTGACCACAAATTTCAGCCTGCTTTCCCCATACCGTGACGCTGTGCCACTCGGTTCTCTCTTGGCGATTGCCATCGCGGTCATTCCAGTTCTCTGACGTCGCGATTCGAAGATTACAGACCGCTTGTCCGCCCTGTGTGTAACGAATCTCGGGGTCTGCACCAAGATTCCCGACCAGAATGACCTTATTTACGCTCGACATGTGTCTGTCCTTTATTGTCCTGAGATAGGCTGCACATCTGCCGCCATTGATTAGCATCTTCGCTGCGCAGCATTTCAACTCCGCGGCTGAGTGTCAATCGACCAATTGTAAGCCGTGTTGCGCATTTTGAGCTTTTTGAAAAAAAATTTCAGAACCAGGCGAAGAAGCGGCGGTTTGCATTGCATTATGCGCTCATTTGCGATTTTTTCGTCTCCATGACCAATGAAGAGCCAAATCGACTGACCGAACATAACATTCGTCACAAGAAGATCGATAAAGACGCCTTACGGGTGCTTCGGCGGCTGCACGATTATGGCTTTTATGCCTATCTGGTCGGTGGCAGCGTCCGGGATCTACTCATCGGCAGAAAGCCTAAAGACTTTGACGTGGTCACATCGGCTCAGCCGCGAGAGATCAAGCGACTGTTTCGGCGTTGCCGACTCATCGGCCGTCGTTTCAGACTTGCCCATATTATGGGGGAGCAGGGAAAAATCATCGAAACGGCGACCTTCCGTGCCAAGCCAAAGAATATCGAGCGCGGGCAGATTATCTTCGACGACAATCAATTTGGTACACCACGTTCCGACGCATTGAGACGAGATTTCACAGTTAATGCGCTATTTTATGATGCTGACAGGGATGAAGTCATCGACTACGTCGATGGCCTCGCTGATCTCGAGGCCCGCATTCTGCGTACCATCGGTGATCCGGTCACTCGGTTTCGCGAGGATCCTGTGCGTATGTTGCGAGCGATTAAGTTCTCGGCGCGACTCGGGTTCTCGATCGAAGGGCAGACGCGCGCTGCGATATTGAGCGAGCGTGCTGAGATTGGCAAAGCCGCGCTGCCAAGGTTATACGAAGAGCTGGTGCGACTTGCGGGTGGCGGTGCTTGTGAGGCGTCGATCCAGCTCATGCAAGACCTACGTCTTCTGGAGATCTTGATACCGGAACTCGCCGCTGCTCTGACACTGGCCGACTCGAGCGGATATCAACAAGCGGCCAAACTGTTTAGCGCGCTCGATAATTATGTACACAATGGTCACACCACTCAGAATGGCGTCTTGCTCGCAGTGCTCATGTGGCCCGTGATCGAGTCGGTGATAAACAGTCTCGCGGAACCTGTAAAACCTGGCCGGCTGAGGCCACTCGTGGAAGAACTGACCCGACCGATCGCCATCCGAGTCTGTATTCCCAGACGCGTCATGGAGACAACCGTCATACTGCTGACAACACAGCTTCGTGCAGACCGGATGTTCGCCAAAGAGCAAAGTCGGGAAGCGCTCGCTCGAAGCCCTCATTATGGGAGCACGCTTGAGTTTGCGCGTTTGCGGGCTCATGCCGGTCAGCTGTCGCCTGAATTGGTGTCACAGTGGCAACGACTAGAACAGCAATGGCCACCGGATTTAGAGGCTGGCAACAGTCGGTCGAATAGAAGAAAAGGTGGCCATCGGCGAGGCCGACGTCAGCGACGTCAGTAGCACAAATCAGACTACTGGCCGCCCAGTAATTTGATCGCGTTTGAGCGTGACAAATTGTTCGCTTGGCCCAATACAGCGATCTGCGCTTGTTCAAGAATCTGTCTTCGCAGCAACTCAGAGGCCTCACTTGCAAAGTCCGTGTCGCGAATCCGGCTGTTGGCCTCTTGCAAGTTGATTGAGCTGGTCGAGAGGTTGTTGATTGTCGACTCTAAGCGATTTTGCGTGGCCCCAAAACGAGAGCGACTACGCCCGACTTGCTCGAGAGCTCGGTCGATGGTCTCGATGGCTTGGTTCGCCCCTGCCTGTGTCGTCACATCGACCTCGCTGAGCGCGCTCGACGGCGCGTTGGAGACAGGTCCTGAAGCTAAACCGGCGTCGGCAGGATCGGTACCACCAACCGTAAATTGGCCTTCGCCCGTTAGAGTGACAGAGCCACTCGTTACGCCATCGCTGAGTCCGGTGACCACGTCAGCATTGCCGGTTGTCTCTATTTCGATGTTACGACCATCCTGAGCTGTCAGCGCGATGGCCCCGTTCTCGTCACGCGCAGCGGTCACACCAGTGATATCAGCCTGAGCATTGATCGCCGAGATCAGCGATGAGCCAGCATCATCGGATTGCACCTCAATCCCTGCGATGGCTGTCCCATTGATCCGGAGGAGATTGTTTGAGTCGAGGCCACCGCCGGCCACAGCACCACCGGACACAGTGGTTGGATTGACGCTTGCGCTCACACCCGTAGTGTCTGTGGCATCGTTAATCGCTGCCGCCAACGCGATCGCACTGCCCTCGGCCTGGGCCGTGGAGACGCTATCGTCGCTGGCTTGCGTCGCTCGAATATCCACACCATTGACCGATAGTTCACCGGCCTGCAAACCGCTTGGGTCAATGTTGCCAGTCGTCACGGTCGGTGCGGAACCCAGTTGCTGAGTGCGTACGTCTGCGGTGGGTAGGTCAACAACTTCATCGGCTCCGGCGCCAACCTGGAGTGAGAAATTATCCGCACCACCATTCAGGAGCTGACGTCCATTGAAAGTCGTTCTTTCACCAATGGTGCCTATCTCGTCTGTGAGCTGGTCGATTTCAGCCTGAATTGACCTGCGGTCAGCACTGTTGAGGGTACCATTCGCCGCTTGAACAGACAGTTCACGCATTCTCTGTAGATTTGAAGTGACACTGCCAAGCGCTGAGTCCGCTGTCTGCGTTGCGGAGATGCCATCGCCTGCGTTGCGGATCGCTTGTCCGATGCCCCTGATTTGGCTGTCCATCCGGCTGCTGATTGAGAGCCCTGCCGCGTCATCGCTTGCCCGGTTGATTCTCAATCCACTGCTCAACCTCTCAAAACTCTTGGAGAGCAAAAGCTTATTCAGATTGATGTTGCGTTGCGTCTGACGCGCACGGGATGTGTCGTTGACCCTGATACCCATAAATCACCCTCCGTGGTGCGACTCTTGGAAGTCTTATCGGGGTCTATTATGGTGCTAAAAATCGAATTTCTCAAGCGTTGTTGCACTCGGAGTCGTTACGATGAAGATTGAGCTACCCCTTATCGAAGGGACCTTTATACGCCGTTACAAGCGTTTCTTAGCTGACATCTCGCTGCCCAATGGAGAAACCGTGACGGTTCACTGTCCAAACAGCGGCTCGATGACAGGCTGCGCGATTCCAGGTGCACGAGCTTGGATCTCAGACTCCAACAATCCAAAACGCAAGCTGCGCTATACGTTGGAGATCATCGAAGATGAGGGCGTTTACATCTGCGTCAATACACACCGACCAAATGCGCTGGTAGAAGAGGCGATCGCGAAGTCGCAAGTCGAGTCGCTCGCTGGATATACGAATATCCGTCGCGAGGTCCGCTACGGTCATGAGAACTCCCGGATCGACCTGCTTCTGACCGAGGGGAAACGGCGATGCTATGTGGAAGTAAAGAACGTCACACTCCCTGGCGAGAACGGTCTTGTTCGCTTTCCAGATGCAGTCACAGCCCGAGGCACAAAGCATTTGCGTGAACTTCGCCAAATGGTCGAACAAGGGGAGCGAGCCGTATTATTCTTCTGCGTATCGCGAGATGATGCGACAGCCTTCGAGCCAGCAGCTCACATTGATCCGCTTTACGCAAAGACACTGACGGAGGCGGTCGAAGCTGGTGTTGAGGTCATGGCGTATCGATTGGCATTTGATTTGCCAAACTTGTGGATAGAGAAATCTATCCCGGTGCACATTCCTGTGTTGGCGGCCTAAACTGAGCGCCTCCAGTCTGGACTTGTCATTTGAGCCATGAACGGGCTATCTTGCCGCGCCTCAGCTAAGGATCATGTCGTGAAACTGTCCATCGTTGTTCCAGTATACAATGAAGAAGAGAGCCTACCGCTCCTCATCCAAGAGATTCATCAGGCGATGGAGCCGACCGGCTCGAGCTACGAAGTGGTACTCGTCGACGATGGCTCAAAGGATGGCAGCTTCGAGCTGCTCAAAAAGATGGCTGCCGATGACCCTGCGTTGGTTGTCGTCAGCTTTCGTAGAAACTTCGGTCAAACTGCAGCGATGCAAGCGGGGATTGACCAAGCGCGGGGTGAATTTGTCGCATTGATGGATGCAGACCTGCAAAACGACCCAGCAGACATCCCCGCAATGCTGGATAAATTGGCGGAAGGCTATGACTTGGTGGCGGGTTGGCGGGCTGATCGTAAAGATACCTTTATCAATCGGCGGCTACCCTCGATCATCGCCAACAAGCTCATCAGTGTGACCACGAAAGTTCATCTGCACGATTATGGCTGCACGCTCAAGGTGATGACGCGTGACGTCGCCAAGGCGCTGCGACTGTACGGAGAGATGCACCGGTTCATCCCAGCCATCGCCAACTGGTCAGGTGCGCGCATCTTTGAGATGAAGGTCAACCATAGGGCACGCCAATTCGGCGTGTCGAAGTACGGCATTAGCCGAACCGTGAGGGTTCTGCTCGACCTGCTCGTTATTCTGTTCATTCAGGGTTTTTTGGTCAAACCCATGCAGGTTTTTGGTTTAGGTGGTCTACTCAGCGGTCTCGGCGGTTTTGGTATTTGTGCCTGGCTGGCTGTGGAGAAGATCGTATGGGGGACACCACTCGCGAGCCGACCCCTGTTGTTACTGGGCGTTCTGCTGATCATTGTAGGTGTACAACTCTTGTCTTTCGGCTTACTGGCCGATCTGCTGACGCGGACCTACCATGAGTCTCAAGAAAAACGTACGTACACCGTCAGGCACCGGATCGTGGGGACCGGTGCGGGTAGCCAACCAAGCCACGAAGTTGAGACAGCCACTCACCCTCGCTAAGCCTTGTGGTGGAATGTCGCCAAGACTTGGGCTCATCCACCCTTTTTTTTGCCGCTCGCGCTCTTCACTTTTGCGACATAGACCGAAAACCCTCTGGTCTTTAGGCCTTTGACGGGTTGGTATCGCTGTCTCAGCAATCGATTCAGGCCATTAAATTTTCGATAATTTTCGTTGTGGGATAGGACGATGAATTTGGGCTCGTCTCGTTTGAGCTGAGTAATCAGCTCCGGCCACGGACTTTTTGGGTCAAACGCTGTGTTCTTGGTCGCTCGCCGCCAGGTATTGGTCAATGTGGTGGTGAAAACGCCCAGCGATTTCGGGAAATCTGTCGCGATGGGTCGATTCGCGTGGAAATACACGGGCCAGGCCCATCGACCCCACACCCAAATCGAGTCGTCTGGTTTACTATGATTGCGAATGTGCCGTCCAATTTTTTGGGCGACGGCATCACGTGGACTCTGGCGACGCTTACGAATCGTCTGAACCTGCTCTAAATCGTGCAGGACTGCAGGCATGAGAATGCCAATTGAACCGAGCAACAGCGCTAGGCGCTTGAACTTATGCACAGGTTGACGCCAAGTCTCCGCTGTAAACCAATGGCCTATATATCCATTCGGGTGAACTGCGATGAGCAGCAATGCAGGTAAGACTTGAAGGTAATAGCCTTTGAAGAATCGTAATCCAAGCGCGGCACCAACAAAGCTTAAGAGAAAGAAGGCGGCCAGAAATATGCCTCTGGCAGTCCATTGGGTACCTACAGTGAGAAGACGAGATGCGGTCAGCACTGCGAGCAGCGCCGGCGTTGCCACATACATCGCAAACCCGATGAAGCCATCTCCAATGCGCAGAAATCGAGCGCTCCAACTGACTTGCCCCTGGACGTATTTCCAACCGCTCTCAGAGAAGAAATACGCACCCACAAACTGACCGAGCGCCCCCTGTGAGGCATACCAAATCAAGATGGGCGCAAAGCCTATAGCGAGCCCACCCATAAAGGCGCCGAGTGCTTTTTTCGGCCTCGCGATCCCTGCCCAACCGTTGGGCCATGAGGCAAACTGAGAAATAAACGGCAGACAAACGAGCAAAGGAAAGATCAAGGCGGCCTGACGTTTGAGCAAGCCAGCGAGCGCGAGCGTAAAGCCCGCAACCAAAAACCAGCGGAGGCGCCCACTCTTGACCCCGTTGAGAGCAAAGACCGTCGCCCATAGATAAGGGCCGATCATCCATGCGCCATAATTTGCGTCGATGCTGTCGGTGATCGGCGACAAAACACAATACAACCCTGCCGACATCAAGCCTGCATTGCGACCGTATAAGAGGGCGCCAAGCGCAAACATACCCAGCATACTGAGGCAGCTCATAAACAGCGCGAATGATTGCAGGGTATGCATCGAGCGCCCAAACCATTGCCAAACCGAGGCTGTGACGTAAAAGGAGCCCGGTGCCTTGTATTCCAGGTTGTCCACCAGGGGCAGTTCGCCGCGTAGGAGTAAGTCTGCGTTGAGAGTAATGCCAGCGACGTCTTCGTTATGAAACCCCACGTTTTCGAGGGCCGGTGCTCTCAACCACAGACTACAGGCCAATAGGGCCGCGAAGCCGCAGACCGGAACGACATAGTGAGAATAGGAAGAACGCTGCATAGGGGGTCACCTACGCGCAGCAGGACCTGACTGTCAAGTCTTAGCCGCCCTCAGAAGCGCGATACAATTGTGACGCGAACAAAAACTAGAAGATGCAATGATGCGCATGGATGAGCTAACCTGTGCTCAGCTTAATCACTGAAGCGTAGTCAACGAAAAATCATGCGACTGTTTTCTATCATTATTGCGATGAGTATCACCGCCTGTGACGCACCATCGCCATTAGCCCTACAAACCCAAGACCGTGGCATGCCTATGGTTGATTCAGCGCCGAGCCGAGATGGCTCGCCGACCGTGGACATGCGCGTCGATGGTTCTATGCCAGATGGTGACGTCATCGATGCGATGCCGTTGATGGATGAGGGGGTCATGGACGCCGAAGAGCCCGACCAAGCCATGGATATGGGCATGCCTCAAGATCATTGCGTTCGAGCCGGTGAGGCAAGCGATGGATTTTCAACACCAGGCCACGGACAGGTCACCATCGCATTCGGCGGTCAGACAAACTATCTGGTGTGGGCTGATGAGCAGGGCGTACATCAATGTCGGCTCGATGGTAACGGGACATTCGATTCACCGCGCCAGCTTATCGAGGACCAATCCGAAATCGAATGGGTCACCTCGCTGAGAGCCGGCGGGACCACCTGGATTGCATATGGTGCCCGTGACCTGCCGATTCGCATTTATCAGGCTCATCGGCCGGCAGTGTCTCTCATGACGCTTGCAACCGACGCACTCACCTTGGTTGGTCAACCCCATTTGGCCGAGGCCGATGGACAGGTGGTGGTCGTGGGCATCACGCCGGAGGCGTCGGTGGGTTGGCAAGTGCTGTCCACTGACCTCGGTGTGTTGGGGCCAGCTTTCTCTGATACGAGCGGTCTGCCCATTCCCGATAGTGTGGCAACGACAACAGGCGGCATCTTGTTGAGATTTGGGCAAACAGGCCAGTGTGTCTTTGTAAATGCATCGAACTGGCTCGCGCAAGGCAACTTACCGTGCAGGACAGACGAGGGCGGCCTGTTGTCCGCAGGCCAGCATGCACTCCTTTGGCATCTCGAACAACTTGGCGCCGAACAGTTTATGACGCTTCGTTCTCTCTATGATGAGGACGGCGTTTTGCGCATCGGAAAATTCGACGTACCCGAATTGGTCGCCCATCAGGTCTATCGTGGCTATAAACCTTTGATCGGGCGCCGCGCGGTCACAAGTCCACAGGAACGACAAGGAGATATCCAACTTTATATGGCGGGCACCAGTCAGCTGTTCGAATCTATGGTGACTTGGGATGGTGGATGGCCGTGGGCTGATGCCCGCGCTGTGGCGCTCGCACAACTCCCCGAGCGTATCAGCGAGGGATTGTGTCCCGATCAGGAGACAGCGTGCCTGCAGGATGCGGACTGCGGAGATAATCTCGTTTGTTCGGGGGCCGCGAACAGCCAACATGCGCTCATTGTTAGGTTCGACCAGAGCCCGACCCCGACCATCGAATACGTACCCATGATCGAACGTTCGCTTCGTTCCACGGCGACAATCTTTAACGTGGACCTCTCATGTCTACCGCGCCCGGAGTCCTGTGACCGCCGCGACCAAGATTGTGACGGCCTTATCGATGATGGCATTTGCTGTGGAACCGCCGATGATACCCGCGTGCTGCGTAAGCAATTCGTGACCCGAGGGCCGGTCGAGGAGTTTCTCATCGGGGATAATGAATGGCGAGATGCATACCTGGTGGCTTACCGTTATTTAGACAACAACGGGCAGTCGCGCTGGTCGGCGGTCCGAGCACGCTATGTATACGACAACCCGATCTCGCCGAATCGAAGAGCGATCGATATGGACATCGAAGAGATAGGCGATTGCAATCAAGCCGGCGCTCAGTGTCTTAATTTTCCGAACGATGGCTCAACACCATTCACTCGACTTGCCGGCGAAGGTCGCTATTTTAACGGCGTGGGTGGTGCAAGAGTCTTCATCGCACGGCAATCCGAGGGTGATGATGCTGGTCGATGGGGCGTACATTGGATACACCGAAATCGTGCACTCCGAGGTTCAGATGCCCAGCCCGATATCCTCCCGGCCGAATGCGACGACATCCTCGCTGTCGAGGCGCTGCGCCTACAGGACGGTGAGTCCGTTGTCATCGTATGTCGAGACAGAATCCTGCGTTACTTCGCAACCGATGAGCGGGAAAATCAGAGTTGGCTCTTCAGTAGTGCTGCGCTCGGACGGATTCAGCCAATCTCTTGGGCGACAGTAAGACGTCGACTTGTGACCGATCGCCATGATACGGCCTTCGATGTACTCGTCGGGTTCCGCTCGAGTCTTGGTAATCTTCGCTTGCGACTGTACGACTTTGTGGCCGGCGCTAACGGGCCGCCGGTGAGCGTTGAGACACCTGATCTACTTAATTTTGCGGAGGAGGATGACCTGAATGAGCCGGTTTATTTAAGCGCTCAATTGGGTGGCCCCCCCATTCGTGTTCCCATCGATAAACCGCAAGCACTCTTCGGTGAAACAGACGAAGAGGGACAGCGCATACTGGTATGGCGCGATATCCTCACATCACGTCTACTCGATGGCGCCTCGTACTCAGGTTTATCGTATCAGCTCTTTACAAGCGCCCCCCTATCCAACCCAGACACGGGGGCGACGCAGCGTGGCTATTGGGCGGTGGCGACAGCCGGTGATCGTGGACAATACAATCTCTGGGCAACAGATACGGTCCACATTGAAGATGGCGATGTGGTCGCGTGGACATCGATGAAGTCTGACTATCTCCGACCCCTCGTCCAAATCGTTAAAGTAAACGAGGATTCAAACGTTTTCGAAATCGGGGCCATCGAACTAGAGTGCCGTGGGTTCTAAACTATTCTGTCATTCATCGTCAGTTGAAGCCGCCTCCGCTTCGAGTGGCCTGGGTGCACGAGATGCCTGGCGGCGAGCGTTATCGTCCTCTAGCGAACGCTCAAGCCCGGCGCTCTCAACCACCTGGTCCGTCATCTGAATCAGCCAGTGGCGAGGTAGAATAAAGTGAATCAGAATCGTACTTGCGGCCGCAAGGTGAAGAATCGCGGCAAAGTGAAACCCTGGTGCCTCAGACACGTTAAAGATACCACTCGCACGGAGCACTTCGCGAGCCGGAGCACGCTCCTCCCATAGAACGCCGGACAACAAGGTGCCGAGCAGGAAAATCAACAGGGTCGTGACCCGGGACAATGCGTTGCCGTGGTAATAAGCAAAAAAATACCCCCGCAAGAATGCTGCAAGGGAAACGTATAATCCAAGCGGCATGTACCAGTCCGCGGCACCACGCGCACGCATTGACAAGACCGCGAGTAAGGCTGCCGAGGCCATGAAGACGATCGTGACCAAGTTCGCCGGATCGAAGAATGTCCAACCAAAGAATCCACGAATGCCTCGTGGACCGACCAACAACAAAGACTTGATGCCTTTTGATTGGGTTTCGGGGGGCGCTGAAGGATGCTTTGGAGTATTGTCTTTCACAGCGTTAGCATGCCTTGTACAGAGACGAAGGTAAAATTCTCAATCGAAGAGACCGTTGATTACGCTTGGTCTCATATAGCGCGCATGGAAGTTATCATGAACCGGGGCAGCCGGCATATTTCACGAACCAAGCCACTGCTCGCGAGCTGCCTGCTGATGATACTCATGTCAGGTTGGTGGTTATGGGTGAGCGCTCAGTCCGCATCTTTTTCCGCGCCACACGACTTAGCTCGTTGGGCAGGTGCCGCCGAGATGAGTTCAATATTCAGTGAACCTTGGCGGCTGGTCAGTTCAACGGTTCTGCACTTACACCTCGAACATCTCGTCTTCAATGCACTATTCGTTACGATTCTCGCCGCTGGTCATGCCATTCAGACCACCAATCGCGAAACGCTCTGTATTTATTTTTTGTCAGGGGCAGGTGGGACATTGGCGGGTTGTGCTATGCAACACGGTCTATTTCTTGGGGCATCTGGCGCAATGTTTGGTTTGCTCGGGGCAAACATTGTCGCCATGCGAAACCGCGTGAACAAAGTTGAATTGACCCTTACCGCATGCGTTGCGTTGGCCCTAACATGGCTGAATCCAGGCGACCTTAATGCCCACATTGCAGGCCTCTTTCTCGGCTGTGTGCTCGAATTCTTGGGTCTTGCTCGTTCTCGCCGTTTCGCTTGGCTATTCATCGTCGTGTGTATGCTCGCCCTCAGCCTCGCAGTAACACATATGGTCAGCGAGAGCTGAGTGGCGCCACGGGCTATCTTAAGCGAAGACCCGTCCAACGACCACAACACCTCAAAGCGCTGGCCGATTGGATAGCAGCAGGATAGTCTCTTGCTGAGAGCGCTGAGTCTAGCTTCAAGACAGGTGCTCAAACGCTTTGGATTAAGCTCGTTGAGTCTTTTGAGCTTTGCGCGCCAAAGCATGGGGGTAAAGCGCCCAAGGCCAGGGCGCGGTGCCTAGAGCTCGATAGCCGGAGGGACAACATACGTGCCATCGTCATTCGCATCACATTGGTCCCTGGACCCAGAGATCGTATTCCTCAATCACGGCTCGTATGGCGCCTGCCCCAACAGAGTCCTCGCCCATCAACATCAACTCCGCCAACGAATCGAGCGACAGCCGGTGCAGTTCTTCATGCGCGACGGATTTGGTCTGCTCGATGAGGCCCGCGAATGTTTGGCCGACTTTGTGGGCGCCCGCGCTCAAGATTTGGTGTTCTTGCGCAACACAACGGAGGGTGTAAACGCCGTTGTTAGGTCCTTAGATTTCGCCGCAGGTGATCAAATTATCGTCACCAACCACGGCTACAATGCATGCCGGAACATTGTTGAGTATGTCGCGTCGAAGACGGGTGCCGAGGTGGTCGTAGTTGACCTGCCATTCGTAGGCATCACCGAGGAGCAAGTCATCGATACAGTCACGCGGGCCGTGACCAACAAGACAAGACTCGCGATCATCGACCATATCACCAGCCCCACCGGTTTGGTCTTGCCGATAGCCCCACTCACAGCAGCTCTACAAGATGCGGGTGTCCCGGTATTGGTCGACGGTGCTCACGGACCCGGCATGGTCTCCCTAGACATGACTCAACTGTCCGCATCTTGGTATGTGGGCAATCTGCATAAGTGGGTCTGCGCCCCCAAGGGTGCGGCCTTTATGTGGATGAACAGCAATGTCCAAACACGTACTCGGCCGGCCATCATTAGTCATGGCTACAATCTGAGAGCACTGATGCCCGAACGGCCTGGTCATCATCTCGAGTTCGATTGGATCGGTACCCATGACCCAACAGCCTGGCTCAGCGTGCCAGCGGCGATTGAATTTACGGCAAACATTTTTCCAAGGGGGTGGTCGGCGGTGATGAAGCGCAATCGGGCACTGGTTTTAGAAGCGCGCGAACTCATTGCCCGGAGGCTCAAGCTTGAACAACCGGTCACCGATTCGATGATCGGACATCTTGCAGCGCTCCCTATCCGCATCGAAAACGATACGCTATCACCTTTATACGGCAGCGCCTTTCAGAAGAGGTTGCTCGATAAATACAAAATCGAAGTACCGGTGATTCCGTGGCCAGATTCAAACGCAAGATTGATTCGCGTGTCCGCGGCGCTGCACAATTCCATCGAGGATTATGCGAAGCTCGCCGATGCACTTGAGAAAGAGCAATTATGCTAGAGATTACAGAAGTGTCCCGCCATTACGGTGATTTTGTCGCCGTTAATCAACTCAGCTTATCGGTCGCAGAGGGGACGATTTATGGTTTCTTGGGACCGAACGGAGCGGGCAAAACCACGACGATGAAGATGATTTGTGGTCTACTCAAGCCCACAAACGGGTCTATCGTGGTGGACGGTTTCAATGTTGTCGCCGAGCCAATTCAAGTAAAGCGACGCATCGGATATGTCCCGGACCGGCCACATCTCTACGAAAAACTCACCGCCATCGAATACATGTACTTCATTGGCGGCTTGTATGGAATTCGTCGAGACCAAGGGCAAAAACGTGCGCGTGCGCTACTCGAGCAATTCGGTCTCGGTCGAGTGACGGACAAGCTCGTCGAAAGCTTTAGCCATGGCATGAAGCAACGGCTCGTCATGGCGTCAGTGATGCTGCATCGCCCGCGCTTAATGGTCGTTGATGAACCGATGGTGGGACTCGATCCTAAGGGCGCAAGATTATTAAAGGATGTGCTCAAACATGAGTCCCAAGAAAACGGCATGACGGTGTTACTCAGCACCCATACGCTCGATGTTGCCGATGAAGTTTGTGAACAGGTCGCCGTGATTAATCACGGCCAGCTTGTGGCGCGTGGAACGCCCGATGAGCTCAGGCAACAGACGGGTACGCAAGGGCAACGTCTCGAGGAGGTATTCCTACAATTGACCCAAGAAAGCGTTCAAGAACCAAAGGATTAGCGGGAACAGCTAGGTCTGATCTGACTGGTCGGGGAACCGAAAAACAAACTCACCATCCTCAAAATCAACCACCAACGCACCACCATCCGCCAGCCGGCCGAATAGCAACTCGTCGGCGAGCGGTTGGCGTATATGGTCGCGAATCGCTCGGTTCATGGGTCGCGCACCGTTTTGCTTGTCAAACCCAACCTCGATCAAACGGTCAATGGCTGGGTCCTTGACGGTGAGCGCAACATCACGCTCAGCGAGTTGAGCTGCCAATTCACTAATGAATTTCTCTGCGATGGAACGCATGACCTCGGGCTGGAGTGGAGCGAAGCGAATTCGTGCGTCGAGCCGATTACGGAACTCGGGTGAAAAGAGCCGTTTGTAAGCGGGATCATCATCACCACCGCGCGCGTCCTCGAGGCTCGAGAATCCTGGCCGTGTTCTCTGAAGATCGCGCGCACCAATATTACTTGTCATGATCAAAATGACGTTGCGGAAATCCGTCTTCTTGCCGTTGTTGTCCGTCAATGAGCCGTGGTCCATGACCTGCAATAATAGATTAAACACATCGGGATGCGCCTTCTCAATTTCATCGAGGAGGAGAACGGCATGAGGTTGCTTCGCGATGGCATCGGTCAACAGACCGCCCTGGTCGTAGCCAACGTAGCCCGGCGGGGCACCGATCAATCGGCTGACGGTGTGCCGCTCCATATACTCGCTCATATCGAAACGAATCAGCTCAAGGTTAAGACACGCCGCGAGTTGGCGACACACTTCCGTTTTTCCGACACCCGTAGGCCCAGTGAACAGGAAGGAGCCGATCGGCTTATCTGGATGAGAGAGCCCTGACCGGCCCATCTTGACAGCCGCTGCGAGCTGTTTGACGGCTTCGTCCTGGCCAAAAATCGCGCTCGACAAATCGTCTTCGAGACGCGCGAGGCGTTGGCGGTCATCACCCGCAACGGACTTCGGTGGAATGCTGGCCATGCGAGCAATTGTGGTCTCTATATCGTCCACAGTGACCGCCTTACGACCGGCGAGCTTAACACTCGCAGCCGCTTCATCGATGATGTCGATTGCCTTGTCGGGCAAAAACCGATCATTGAGGTAGCGTCCTGCCAAGACGGCTGCCTCGCGCAGCGATTCGGAATCAAATTGGACACCGTGATAGCGACCGTACTGCTCGCTCAATCCACGTAATATTGACTCGGTCTCATCGATCGATGGTTCACCCACTTCGATCTTTTGGAAGCGACGCGCGAGCGCAGTATCTCGCTCGAAAATGTTTCGATATTCGCGCCACGTCGTCGCGCCAACACAGCGAATTTTCCCGCGTGCTAGCAGCGGCTTTAAGATACTGGACGCATCCATCGCGCCACCGCTCGCCGCGCCGGCACCGATGAGCGTATGGATCTCATCGACGAACAAGACCGCGTCGGGCAGCTCCTCGAGTTGTCGCACAACCGCCTTCATTCGATTCTCGAAATCACCCCGGTAGCGTGTACCGGCGATCAGGGCGCCCACGTCGAGTGAGTAGACAGTTGCTGCTTTCAGCGGGTCAGGTACGTCACCGCTGTCTATGGCGCGAGCAAGACCTTCAACGATAGCGGTTTTTCCGACACCAGCCTCACCCACAAATATTGGGTTATTTTTTCGCCGACGACTGAGAACATGGATACACCGCTCAAGCTCTTTCGCTCGTCCGATCATCGGGTCGATCCGACCCTCTGCGGCCTCCTCGTTGAGGTTGACAGTGAACTTCTCAAGAGCTTGCTCAGGCTCGAGCGCCTCACCGTCTTCGTCGCCACCCACTGAGAACATGCCCTCAGTGCCTCCATCGTCGGGACCGAGTCCATCACCGGCGCCACCGTGTGAAACATATTCCATCAACGCGATTCGACTGACGCCCTGAGACTTGAGCAAGTAGACGGCGTGACAATCTTCGAGGGCGTACATGGCGATCAGCACATGCGGACCTGCGACCTGCTCTCTTTCAGACGTTTGAGCGTTGATCACTGCGCGTTGGATGGCCGCGTGAAAACCAACTGAGGCCGCCGCCTCGACATCCATATGAGCAGGGAGCTTGGGTATACTGTCGGCCAGAAAAGCTTCGAGCTCATTCTTAAGCCAATCGACATTACCGCCGCAACGTCGGACCGCCCGAGCGGAGACAGCATCACACAGAAGCGCGAGCAGCAAATGCTCCGTGCCCGCAAACTCATGATGCCGATGTTGAGCCTCATCGAGTGCCGTTCGGATCGCAATCTGCAGTTCTTGGGTTAACTCAGCCACTACTCGTCTTCCTCCTGCCCATCATCGTCCGCTTCGATCGTTAACTTGAGGGGCATCTCGTATTCTCGGGCTAAGGACTCAACCTGTATCTGCTTTGAGCGCGCGATATCGAGCGGGTATAGCCCCGCAATGCCTTTGCCCTGGGTGTGTATCTGCAACATCAAGGTCGTCGACTCTGAGTGCGACTTGTGGAAATAGCGCATCAGCGTCATCACCACGAAGTCACGCGTGGTATAATCATCATTGTGAAAGATGACCCGGTAAAGCGGCGGCCGCTTTAGCCTACGCCTCGTTAAGGTCTCTGTCTGCCCCTGCCGGTCGAGACGTCGATCATCATCCCGTCGATTACTCAAAACTTGTCCTCATTACCTTGGTGCGGTGCACATGTCATCGAAGGGCCAACCCCGCGTAGACGGCTGCACGTCTGCTAGAGCATTTAAACACGTATCGGGTTTCGTCAAGACACGCCAATCGCCCGAGTTATGTCGTAGATAAGAGAATGACAGAATACCCGACCAGATTGAAGCCCGCGTGCATCGCGATCGAGGGATAGAGGGAATTCGTAGAAAATCGAAGCCAAGCCAATACGAAACCCAGTAAGCCCGTACCGATTGAATTGGCCACATCAAAATGCGCGATGCCAAACGCAATGGACGAAATGACCATGCTCGTGCGTACGTCGACCTTTCGCCTGAGTAAATCGATCAAACATCCACGGTAAAGAATCTCCTCGGCGATGGGGATTGCTAAGATGATTAAGATTGCAGTGAGGGTTGTCTGTAACGGAGGCTGCCCATCGAGCAACACCAAGTCGATTTGTGGGTTTAAGTCATTGCCCTCGACTGCGACACGGATGAGATTTGTCAGCCAACCGATGCCCGGTGCCGCGAAGATGCCGAGTATGAATGCAAAGAGAACTGAATCAGCAGCGCGTGGTGGCGACGACCAGGCGAGCCGCTCACTTCGTAAAGCGCGTTGCAAGATGATGGCGAGAGCCACCAAACACAACGGCGTCCAAATCATTACCGCCAGCTTCGAGTTGTTGGTCGACAAACCCAAATATTGGATCAGCACGGCACCGACGAGCAGCCATAAGGTCGACAGCAAAAGGGTCATCGCCGCGAGACCCACCGCTTCGCCGAGTTTTGAAAATGACCGATCCAAGTAACACCGCCCATGAGATTACCGCGACATTCTGACCATATGCTACAATGCTGTCCAACCAAAAGCCGGCCCCATGTTGAGAGAGGACTTAAGAATGAGTGACAAAGAATCGGTCGTTTATGGACTACGCGCGGTCACAGCGCTGGCACAGCACCGACCCGGAGATCTCCGCCGCGTTCTCTTTAGTAAGTCGCTGAGAAACCATATCGGTCCAATCCTCAAGACCACAGCAAAACAGCGTAAGCCGTACCGCGAGGTCGACAAAAACGACCTTGACCGCGTCTCAGGCACACCTCATCACGAGGGGATCGTCGCCATCGCAAAGCCGCTGGCAACAAAACCCTTCGGCACCATGAAAGAAACGCTCATGTCGAGTCGCTGCATCGTCGCTGCGGACGCGATTACCAACCCCCACAATACAGGAGCGATCATCAGGAGTATGGCTTGGTTTGGTGCTGCGGCGTTGCTGACTGAGTCGCAGAGAATGACGGTCAACCCGGCTGCCTTAAGAGTGGCCCAAGGTGGTGCCGAACATGTGCCAGTCGTGCGCTGCAGTAACCTCGCTCGGGCATTATCCGAACTCGCCGAGGGTGGAATGGTCACTGTGGCAGCCGACCAAAATGCGAAGGGGAAGCTCACTCAGCTCCGGGAGTTCGAACGCGTTTGTATCGTTCTTGGAAATGAAAATCAGGGTCTGTCGGGCGCGGTCAAGAACGCCTGTAAAAAACAGGTCAAGATTCCCGGAGCGGGACAGGTCGAATCTCTCAATGTGTCCGTGGCCGCAGGGATTATGCTCTCAACTATCTTTGTCTAGGCGGCTCAATGCCAACGGCGAGATAAAAGCTCGTCCTCGGTTTGTAGGTACTGTGGAGATCATCGATAAACCAATCTCGACTGACGACACCGGATACATGAAACCACTCATTTAATCGATAGCCCGCCGACAGCGCCGCGTATACGTTGTCCATATCGAACAGACCGGCAAGTTCATCGAAGCGCCGCACCTTCCAAAAAGCACCCAGGGTTACGCGCTCTAGGGGCACCTGGACCCAAGCATCAAAGTCAGCGCGTTCACTCTGCTCAACATCGCCGTAACCTAAACCGATGATCAAGGCATCATCGAGGGTAAATTGAAGTACGCCCTGCCCGCCCCATACCGCCTCCGCCCGCGCGAGCTCTGCATTCACATTCCGCCATCGGTCAACGAGGTAACTGGTATCAAACAGACTCCACGTGTAATCCCGGCCGCTTCGCATCGCCATCACATCAAACTCAATCTGCCAATCGCTCCGAGCTCGATAGCGCATGCCAAACCCCGAATGTATCCCCCAACCCTGGACTTCAATGGTGTTCACATCCGCAAGGAGGCTCAGTGCGAAAGCGCCACCATCGTCGATTAAGTTCAGACGAGTCGATGCGCTGAGTGCCCATCGGTGGGTTTGCTGATGCTCCAGCCAACCATCACGAGCGGTCGCTGAACCAATCTTGATAGGTGCACCGTGGTCACCTGTGTAGAAGACATCGAGCGAGCCCCAACCCGACCACCAACCGAGACCAGCCGCGAGAACCGGTCGCCCGAGAAGCTGATCGCTCATGAAGGTATATCGATTTGGTCTGAGCGCATGCGAGCGCATCTGGGACATATCGATGGTGAGCCCAAGCCGCCCGTGGTCGCGATCGATTCGGTTATGGTAACGATTCATTAGAGTCCCATTACCCATGGTGCGATGCGCGATAGCGCCCGCCTCAAGCCAGCGTCCCCACTTGAGCTGATGCACGATCAAGCCGTAGTCACCCGGCTGGTCCCAGTCCTTTTCACGCAGCCCGCCGGTCCTTACATCGACGTTAAACCGAGGTCCGAGCACCAATTGAAGACCCGCACCCTCAAGTGCCACCCAAGGTCGAGAAGACTGATAGATACGCTCATTTAGATACTCACCACCCAATTCAATGCCAACGCCAGTCAATTGAGCGAGGAAGGCAGTCAGCAAGGTAAGCGAAGACAACAGAGCCAGATCCCTTTCCGACAAGACTCAAGCGCCGAGAAGATATGAATTCATCTGTCTTCAAGGCAAATAACCATGACGTGATGCAACGTACAGGGTATCCTCATCTATGTCGCCCTCTCGTTTCAATTGGTTTAGCGCGTGTCCCTTGTTCTCTTCATCGTTGGCTTTAACGTACTCATCCTTGTTCACGAGCTGGGCCACTACGCGGTAGCCCGCCTCTTTGGGATGAACGCGACCCGGTTCTCCATTGGATTTGGGCCCGCGTTGATTCGGATACGGGGCCGGCACACCACCTTTCAGTTCGCCCTCATTCCATTTGGTGGATACGTACAAATCGAAGGCTTGACAAGAGATCGCTCAACGCCATCGAAAGGCTTCGTGCGTGACTCGAGCACAATGGCTATGCACACATTTCCACCGTGGCAGCGCGGCATGGTTATGCTTGCGGGGCCGCTGGCTAATTTCGCCTTGGCAATCGTCACTTACAGCCTTTTGTTCGGTTCCTCGCAAGCAGTGACCTATGACTGGCGTCATGAAGGCACGAACGTCATACGGGCTGTGACGGGCGTCGCGGCTGCAGCGGGGATGAAGCCGTACGACGCGATCGAATCCATCAATGGACGCACCGTTCGGACGTTTGCACAAATGAAACGCATTGTTGGCGAGACCGCTGGCAATACTCTGAGGGTTACAATTCGGCGGTCTCCCGACGGCTCACCGCCCCCGATGAAACGGGCAGTGGATGAGAAAACGGGCCTCACGATTCTCTACCCAGATATCCCGAGCCATTGGCCAACTCATGTGTTGGAGATGCAGGCCGAGAAGACACCTCGGGGATATGTGATCGGTGTCTCTCCCGATGTGATGCGCTTCGGATCAGAATCTTGGGTTGGCGCCCTCAAGCTGGGTCTCGTAGAAACGTGGGCGATCGTCAGAGGTATGGTGCGTATCGTTGGTAAATGGTTTGAAGGGACCGAGCCTGTTCAGCTTGCCAGCGTCGTCAAGATGGCAGACACCGGCGCCGATACCCTAAAGATGGGCCTTGAATGGTTTATCAGCTTTATGGCGATCTTGAGCATCAATCTCGGTGTCATTAACCTATTTCCGCTTCCGGCTCTCGATGGAGGCCGACTTTTATTTGTGATCATTGAGGGGGTCTCTCGACGAGCCGTTCCACCAAGAATCGAGAGCATCATCCATGGCGTTGGCATGTTGTTTCTGATGTTCTTGATGGTTGTTATTGTCGTCAAAGAGATCATTGAGAAATTTTAGGCCAACCGATTACAGTTGGAAACAGGCGGTATGGCCTGGTTGGAGTAGAGCTGATGTGTACGATGCGCGTTCTTTTGAGTTTTCTGGTCCTTGGACTACTCCCGAACTCGGTCTGGGCGGAAGAAAAAGAAGCCGACTCAGCGCAGCCGGCGTCTGCGCCCACCAGCGCGCCAGCGACGCAACCGAACCAATCCAATTCGGTTCAAAAAACTCAAGATGATGGGGCGGCGAAGCTAACGGAGATAGAAAATGCGCTTGCCGACGACAACTCCTTTGAATCGGTGCATCTAACCGAGGATGAATGGCGGGCGCGTTTAACGCCGAAGCAATTCTACATCCTGCGAGAAAAGGGTACGGAGCGGGCGAATAGTGGTGCGCTACTACACAATAAAAAGCACGGCACTTACCGATGTGCTGGTTGTAATGCCCCCCTATTTTCATCAAAAACCAAGTTCAACTCAGGCACAGGGTGGCCGAGTTTTTATAGAAGTCTACGGAAACGGGTAAAGCGGGTCATCGACCGCAGTCACCGCATGGTGAGGACCGAGATCGTCTGTGCACGTTGCCGCGGCCACTTAGGTCATGTATTCCGAGACGGACCAAAACCGACAGGCCTGCGACATTGTGTCAACTCCCTCGCTCTGACGTTTGAAGAGACGCCACAAAAGACAGACAACAGCGCTCAGTAAAGCGCA
The DNA here is from genome assembly GCA_049889275.1 of Bradymonadia bacterium. Taxonomy (GTDB): domain Bacteria; phylum Myxococcota_A; class Bradymonadia; order UBA7976; family UBA1532; genus UBA1532. Next base: position 76,107 of record JBMHDS010000078.1, read on the forward strand.
CCGACGACGGGTCACGCCCCAGCAAAAATGAATTCTTTGACGCGTTCATCTTGAGATTGTTTAAGCTCGGCAGGTGTGCCCGAGATGACGACCTCACCCTGCTTAATCATGATCACTTGGTCTGCGATTCTAAAGGTCGAGCGCATATCGTGACTGATCACGATACTGGTGATGTCAAAGTTCTGAGAGGCCTCGACGATCATGTCGTCAACACGCTTCATCATGATCGGATCTTGACCGGTTGTCGGTTCATCATAGATCATGATCTCAGGTTCGGTGATCAGCGCACGCGCTAACGCCACACGCTTGCGTTGCCCATTACTGATCTCGCTGGGCATACGGTCGAGTAATCCCCCCACCGATAATCGTTCAACGACGGCCTGGACCCTGTCTTGAATCTCTGCTCGCTTGAGCTTTCGGGCCTCAACCAAAGGAAAGGCGACGTTTTCTCGCACAGACATAGAATCGAACAGAGCGGCGCCTTGGAATAACATGCCAATCTTTGACTGCAACAGCTGTTTGGAGCGGCCGTCAAGACTCGCAAGATCATTGCCAAACACCGACACCCGTCCAGAGTTCGGCTGAAATAGACCGATCATATGCTTGATGAGGACTGATTTACCCGACCCAGATCCGCCGATCACCACGGTGATTTTTCGTTTGGGAACCCGACAGCTCACCCCTTTTAACACGTGATTGTCCCCAAAACTCTTTACAAGGTCTTCAACCTCGATCACGTACTCTTCTTCGTTTACTGGCGCGGATGATGATTCATCAGCACTGACCGCTTCGATCGCACGCGTCTCTGAGACATCTGCCATAAACTCACGAACGGCTGGGTGCGTGCTCGTGCGAATCTCTTCAAAACGACCCTCTTCTACAATCTTGCCATCCACGAGCATCGCCATTCGGTCAGCCAGACGACGATTAGAGGCCATGTCGTGGGAGATGATGACGGAGGTGATGCCATACTCACGCTGCGTCCGCATGATCAACTGATCCACAAATTCGATCATCACCGGGTCGAGTCCCGTTGTGGGCTCGTCGAATAAGACGACCTCCGGGTTGGTGATCACAGCGCGCGCGAGCGCCACCCGTTTCTTCATGCCACCCGATAAGCTTGCGGGCATCAAGTCAATGGCATGGCTGAGCTCGAGCATCGCAAGCAACTCTTCGACAAGTTTGCGAATATCCTGCCTCGACATCCGTGTGTTCTCAGCCAAGGGGAACCCGATGTTCTCAGCGACCGTCATAGAATCGATCAGGGCGTAGTTTTGAAACACCATCGTGCAGCGTTTGCGTAACTGAGTACGGGTCCTCTCATCGCTGGTCGCAAGGTCATGGCCGAAGAGCTTTACCTGACCCGAGTCGGGCAGAGTCAATCCGTTCATCATCCTCAGCAAGACACTTTTTCCGCTGCCCGACTGACCAGAAATCACCGTTGTTTTGCCGGTCTCGATAGACAGACTGAGATCATCGATAATGCGCTTGCCGTCAAAACTCTTGGTCACACCGATGAGTTCAATGATGGGCGCACTCGGGTCCCACCGCTTAGCATCGGGAAGGAGAAGGTTCTTGCGTTGGTGGCTCGTCACAGCTGCGCAGTCCTTACAATCGATAGATCAGGGCCCGAAGAATCTCTAGCATTGCTTCGGTGGCTTGACCATGATTGTGAAAGCTTGTGTAAGCGACCCGACCACCACCTGGATAGGGTTCAAACAAAACCATCAGCGGCCGCTCATCGGAGCGCACAAGTACCTCCACCGAGGGAGAGACAGCCTCGATTTGGACCCACCCACCAGCGTCAAAGGCAATGGGTAGCTCGTCTTCACCTAAGAACTGACGTAAGAACGGTGATGTCACTTCACCGAGAACATTGCCTGACTCTCCAAAACCCGTTGGACCGGACGGTTCCCGGCAAACCAGCGGCAGGTCATTAGGTCGTTCACATGCATATTCAGGCGGGTCGGGTGGATCGATGAAGCATTCATCCGGGCAGTTATCAACGCAAACACAGCAATCAGCCTGCTCACGATCAGCTGGATTAGTCGTCGCAAACTCCACGGCATCAGGCCATAAACGCTGTACCCAATCCACCGCCAGGTCAGAGACATATAAGGAACCACCGAGGCGCACGAACTCTCGAATATTATTTCTAATCAGCTCCATCTCCGGATTCGTCGCGCGAAAATTAATACCGCTCGCGCAATTAACAAATAGGATCGAATACTCCCGTAAGCGCTCTAAATCGCTTAACAGATTGAACGATTGACGATAACTCGTCCAGCTGCCGCAGAACGTCTCGAATTCAAAACCCAAGTCATCGATGACTGCCGCCATATCGTCATAATCACCGCTCAATACACCCAGCTTTGCGTTGTCAGCCGGCAGGCAGACTTTGGCGCTGACATCATTGGACAGAGGCACTTCACGTCCAGCGACGATATCCACTGAGAAGCGACCGATAAAATTACCACTGGTGATGGTGATGTTCACTGGTCCTGGCGCCAGGTCGGTGAGGGTAAAATAACCGCGCAAATCCGCGACCGCTTCAACCACCTTGGGCTCGCCTCGACATGTTCTCGTCTCGGCTGAGATAAGCGCACCAGAGATAAAACGCCCGTTGGGCGAACAGACCGTCCCCGCTGTGCGCCCCGTTCGACAAGCCCCTGTCTCAGTGAGTGGAATCACATCGGGCAAATCCATGGTCGCATCATCATATCTTTCGACACCAAGACGCCCGGGCCCAGCATCGCTGAAAAGTGCCTGGCCTCGCGCGGAATCAACGGATGAGCCCACCTGCGAGCTGGGACTACAAGCCAAAAAGATTGATAGGCTGGCTATCGCATAGCTAAGCCGTTTTGACGCCCGCGTCACGAGCTCGGTGGCTTACGGATTTCGGAGCCAAAAAAGCGTTCCTCAACCGATTCGTAGAAATCGATAACCTGTCGCACGTAGGCACGCTTCTCGAGGTATGAGCTGGGCATGAAGCTCCGTTTGAAGCCGTAGATGATAATCGACTTTAGGTCATGCAGGTCTAACTTCAAATGTTTGACCGCGAGCATGATCTCGTTGGTGACAGTTGTGTTGCTCACCGTTCGATTGTCGGTGCAAATCGTCGTCGACAACCGCGCTTCTCTCAACCGTTTAAACGTGTGGTCTGCGAGGGTTTTCATACTCGGGTTGGTTTGCAGATTACTGGTCAGGCACACCTCCAAAGTGATGCGTCGGTCGGCGATATACTGACTGAGCTTTTTGACGTAGTTTTCACGATCTTCGATCTCGGCATCAGTGATCATATCAGGCTCGAGGAGATATGTGCCGTGCCCGATTCGGTCTGCGTACAAGTCAGTGATCGCCTGAAAGATGCTTTCAGGTCCGTAGGCCTCGCCGGCATGAACTGTCTTCTTCAAAAAGTGCTTGTGAGCGTATTCAAAGGCCGCGGCGTGATCATCAGCTGGGTAACCCGCTTCTTCTCCAGCGAGGTCAAAACCGACCACAGGCAGCCCGTATTCATCCCGTGCGATGACAGCCGCTCGAGCCAGCTCGAGTGACGCCATACCGTAAATTTCTTTTTCGGGTGCGTGACGGTGGGCGTTGATGAGCGACTTAAAATACTCGCTGAAATTTCGCCTGAACATGCGCATGGCACAGACGATGATGCCATAACGGAATTGAGGCTCGCCTCGCTCGGTGATCGCTGCACTCTCATTGAATTCTCGCTGCGCACGCGCGAGCCCGCGATTGACTGCTTTGATAACCATCAACGAATGTAGATGAGCATGAACATGCAATTGCGGTGCAAACCGGACCTCGAGATACCGTACGCCCTCTTCGATATTGTCCTGCGCGAGTTCATAAGCGACCCTTTCGAGCGCAAGCTCACTCTGCATGACGGCGACCGTGTAGCCAAATCCGGACAAATATTCTCCCAGATTCTCGTAGCGATCCTTAAACACCGTCTCTCGAAGACCTTCTTCCGTGTAGCTTGGCAGCTCGACATTATACTCTTTCGCCAACTCGATCAGGGTCGATGGCCGAATCGAACCATCGAGATGCACATGGAGATCTGTCTTCGGTAGGGCTTTTACGAATTCTTCGGTGATCGTTGGGTTTGACATATTTAGTCGTCTTTCGCACTTGAAAAGCTGTGTTGTTAAGCCAACGCATGTCGCGCCAACTTACAACCTGATGCGTACACATTATCCGAAGTTGCCTGTCGGACGACAGAACAAATGGCAGGCGAGGCGAAATGGGCTGTTGTATGCTCGACACCGGGGTAGTGGAGCGATGGCGAGACGCGAGTTAGGCGTCTCTCTTGGGCATGATTTCGAGGACGAGTTTACACATAAGTGCGGTCGCCAGCGTGCTGGTTGCGGCGATTAAACTGAGTGTCATCATGATCGACATTTAGGGCCCCACTTATGTCACGAAAACCGTTGAGGGGGCGGAACCTACAGACATCCATCCGGTTTGTCAATGGACGTTAACGTCAAAGCGACTCTTCTCAACTGCAAGGCCGCCAAAAGACCCCCTTAAAGAACCGGATCTGCCTAAAAAAACGCTAAATCTTATCATCGCCATGGGTGTTGTTTGCATCTGAGACCCATTTCCGCTTAAGTGCGCGTGTTTGGAATCCTGTACAGATGGAGTTTTCAGCTATGTTCGAAGGGATTTTTACGGCCCTCATCACACCATTCAAGGATGGGCAAATTGACGGTGCCGCACTCGATGCACTCATCGACCGCCAACTTGATGCCGGAGTCGACGGCCTGGTTCCCTGCGGTACGACGGGTGAGTCCGCTACTCTGAGTGTCGACGAAAGCCTCGAGGTCATTGCGAGAACGGTAGGGCGTGTTGCTGGCAGATGTAAAGTGGTCGCTGGTGTCGGTTCAAATGACACGCAAAAGACCATGGGACTTGCCAAGTCAGCTGCCGGCCTGGGCGTTGACGGCCTTTTAGTGATTACGCCTTACTACAACAAGCCTACCCAGGCAGGCCTTATCGCGCATTTTGAAGCTGTCTCGGACAGCGTGCCGGATACGCCCATCATGCTCTACAACGTGCCCGGTCGTACAGGTGTGAGCCTCACTGTCGATGCAATCGCGCAACTTGCGAAGCGAGACAACATCGTCGCGCTTAAAGAAGCGACCGCTGATATGGCGTTCGCGACTCGAATTATTGCAGCCTGTGGGGACTCTCTGGCACTACTCTCTGGAGATGACATCACGGCTCTGTCCATGTGGGCAATCGGTGGGCGTGGCGTTGTATCCGTCAGCAGCAACCTTGTGCCTGAACGTCTCGTAGAGCTTTGGCAGAGCTTCACATCTGGTCGGCTAGATGAGGCAAGACGCATTCATCTTTCACTCGCCAGTTTGTTTGACGGACTGTTTATCGAATCGAATCCAGTACCAGTCAAAACCCTCGTGGCAGAACGAACAGGTCTGTGTACGGGAGAGCTACGCCTCCCGCTCGTCGAGCTGCGGCCCGAGTCTCGAACAGTCCTCGCTGAGATCTGTGAGCGGCTTGAGATTGGACTTAAACGGTGACTCCTACCTGCAAGATCGGGATCTTTGGTTCATCGGGCCGAATGGGCCAACGGCTGCGCGCGCTCGCTGAGACAGATCCCGGTCTGGAGTTGGTGTGTCAAATCGACACAAACACCATCGTGGGTGAACCGAGCGATTGTGATGTGATGATCGATTTCAGCGTAGCTGACGCGACGGACCAACTCCTGGCGATTCTAAAGACCACGGATGCAGGACTGGTCACTGGCGTGACGGGGCGCACAGACCAGCAGCACACAGCAGTCGCTGAGCTCGCGTCTCAAAGAGCAGTATTCAGCGCGGCGAACTTCAGCCTGGGAATCGCGGTGCTCAATCAGCTCGTCGCCATGGCCGCAGTGGCGCTCAAGGATGATTTTGACTGCGAGGTCTTCGAGATCCATCATCGAATGAAAGCGGATGCGCCGAGTGGAACGGCCCTGCAACTCGCCCAGACTGCAGCTCAAACGTCCGGAATCGATTGGCCAGGTGGTCGTCGGGTACGGGAAGGTAACACCAGTACCCGAGGCCTCGGTGAGGTGGGCACCGCTGCCATCCGTGGCGGCCGCGTCGCCGGTGAACACACCGTATATTTCCTCGGTGATTCCGAACGGTTAGAGCTCACACACCGAGCCACTGACCGCGATGTCTTTGTGGTTGGTGCTCTCAAAGCGGCAAAGTGGCTATCGAGACAAACACCCGGCCTCTACTCAATGGTCAACATGCTACCAAGGCTAGATTTCGGAACGGATTCGACGTCCTGACCGCAGGCTCATGTGCCGTTTTGTGACATCAAAATGAGGGCGACCTTATGAGTCAGTCGAGAACCCTATCACTACGTGATAGGCCTTTTCGCTTAATCGGCAATTCCCTGATAAGCTGCGCGATCGATGGACACGGTATACAAACTCGCTCGAAAGAGCGCAAACATCTATCAACGGGTGAGTGCTTTCATCATCCTCACGGGTGCATTCGTCTGCCTTGTATATTTTCTGGGATATTTTGCGCTTAACTCTGGGTTTACCAACCAGGCTTTCGATGTATTGGTCAACTCATCCATTCGTGGTCAGGTGGCATGGAAGCGCGTCGCTTGGGGGCCTTGGCCATCTCGCATCAAGATTCTAGAACCCGTTTTGAGCGACTCAATGGGTCGCACTGTGGTCAGCGCAAAGAGCATCACCATCGACGAGCTCGATCTCATTGGGCTGCTCAACAATCGACTGTCGGCACGGTCGATCCGCATCGATACCCCGGTGACCAAATTGATCAGCCTGCCGAATCCTGAAAGCCACGCCTCTCAGAGCGATGAACGGGTACTCAACATCTCGGAGATGTTCTGGCCACCCGGCGGTCGAATTGACGATGGCCACCCATCTCAACTCGATCTCGATTTGACGGAAATCGATATTCGTAACGGCATGTTTGTGCTCGATAACCCCAGCACGTCCATCGTTGCGCACGGCATCAATATTCCAAACGCTCGGTTCAGACTCTATGAGACGAAGACGGACGACTTCATGGCCATCGAGAGCAAACACCTGTCCATCTCTCAGTTACAAGTCAAGGTCACACGCAAGACTGCCACCACGACAGCGAGGAAAGCCAAGGCGGAAGATGTCTACAGCTGGCCACTCAGACATTTGAAGATCGAAGAGTTTAATTGGAACGGCGATAATTTTAGCTTCAGCCATTTGCAAAGCCTTCTGAATAACGATCCGCTGATGGTCAAGGCATTCAAGATGGAACTCGACCGACCCGACCTGCCCTACTTGGAAGCAGATGTAAAGTTAGAGACAGACCAAGCCAGTAAACACATTCGTAACTACACAGACGTCCCGATCGAAGGCCATGCAGAGTTATCTGCCCGCGTCCATGGCGAGGTTGATGTGCTCGAAGGGTTAGCCACACTCAAGAGCCGTGAGTTAATGGTGTTTGGCATCAAATTGCTAGACATCGATTCGGCAATTGAATTGTCAGATGATGAGCGCCTCTCGATTAAGCGCCTCGTGGCAGATACCGCCTCCGGTCAAGTGTCTGCCGATGGACAATTCGACCTCGAGCACGGTTCAAGCGCGATCAATCTTTTTGTGGAGGATGTCGAACTTCGACAACTCAGCCCAGCGGTCTCTGCCGAACTCGATAGAATCATCGGTGGCCGCCTGAATGGATATGTTTTGGTGACGGGCCAGGAGATGTTCTCTGACGCCCCAAACTATGCCGTCAGAACTGATATAGCGACCATATCCGCCAAACCGAGGGGCGCCTATGGATTAGCACAACTCTTGAATATCAACGCCTTTACGACCTTTCGGGACAGCACATTGGATTTCTCGGAACTCGACATTACGAGCGGTTCGGCTCGCTTGCTCGCCAAGGGTAAACTCGCTCTCGATACATTCGTAATCGACATGAAGGGACGAGTCCGAGCAGGTCAAATAAAACCAATTGCCAGTGCATTTGGCGTCCCGGCTAGAGGTCGAGGCCAAGCGAGCTTCAGCATCAGAGGGTATGCAAAAAGCCCTCGGTTCGAAGCGGGCTTTCAACTCAGCGACTTGGTCTACGATAACCTGTCACCGGCGGCGCTGTCGGGGAAAGTCGCCTTCGCTGACGGTCGTCTCGACCTCGACCAAGTACGCCTGAAGTCCGACTTTGGCTCTGTTGCGGCCAAGGGCCGAATCAATATTGCCGCACCGAATCAACCCCTCGATTTCCGAGTGAATGCACGTCAATTGGAGCTGTCTGCGATTCCATTTACCAACGATTTCTCAGGCCGTTCAGCAGTGGACATCAGACTGCGTGGCCCAAGCAGGCGGCCACGCATAACCGGTCGAGCACGCATCGCTCGTCCGTGCTGGAAAACCCCTCATGGGGATCGTCCGCTGTGCTTTCGACGGGTTGAAGTCGTCGGAGATTGGTCAGGCGATCGGGTCACGCTAGACACCCTCAAACTCAATGACCGGAAAAACACGCTCATCGATATGAAGGGACGTGGCGACATTAAGCGTCTCGACTTCAATGGGTCGGTCAGGCTGAATGGGCTGCCTGTGGCGCTCGTCAACCATTTTGTTAAAGAACCACTACCAGCGTCGGGGACCCTCCAGGCTGATTTTACGATCGCTGGCAACCTGAAGCGGCCAGCTGGCGATGGGCGCCTCAACATAAAGCAAGCGCGCTTCGGCGAGTATGAACTGGGTGATGTGAAGGTAGAGGTCCAAGCCGACCGCTCTGAGGTTAAGGTCTCGGGCGAGTTACTGAATGCGATTAAGGTACGCGGCACAATGCCGCTGGTCCGAGATGGACGCAATGCGAGCGGAGTGATCGAGTTTGCTGGTCTTCAGGTCGAGAAGCACCTTCCTGCGATGAAGACACAGCCGCTTGACTCTCGTGCGACCGGTCGTGTTGAGTTTGAGCTAAACCCAACGAACTTCAAACTCCGCTCAGCGCGCGCCAATCTTGAGCAATTGCAGGCCAAATACAGCCTCCGTCCAGAGCTCACATACGTCAGTGAGCTGAGCGAACCCGTGTTGGCGCGCTGGGATGGTAAATCGATCAACATTGAGCAGCTGAATCTCCGCATCCGCCGGCTTGGCGTCGACGCAGGCGACGCAAACGGGGAACGCGTTCATTCTTTCGTACGTCTTGCCGGCACCGTCAGTGCCGCAGGCGAGCTCGAACTTGACACTCGGAGTCGCCTGGACCTGTCCCTCATCGAGCCTTTTCTCGAGTCGGTGCTCAGTGAAGCGACTGGCCATTTGGAGATCGATGGCCGTATCGCTGGCCCGAGTCAAGCACCCCAACCCCAACTTGAGGTGCAGCTCAAGCAGGCCCAATTCGTGCCTAGGTTAAGCATGATTGGCTCACAGCTCGACCTTGTTAGACCCGTCACAATGCGTATCGCACCGGATACAACTGAGACCGGCGGTCGCAACGCATCCGGAGGCGGCAACTTTGTGGTGAGCTTGGCAGACACGACAAAAAACACAAATGAGAATAATCGGTTTATCTTGCTCCGTGACGACGCAAAACTTGAAATCGACGAGGTCCTTGTACAAACCCGCTCGTACGGTCTAGAGCGTGTCAAGGTTAGACTCAAAGGCAACGAGATTGGCCTAAATGTGCCCAGGGTCATTCGGGGTACCTTTGACACCCCAGGTCTCACTTTTGAGTCCTGGATTGAGCGATTCGATGAGCGTCGCGACGAGCGCCGGATGAAATTATCCGGTCAGGTGGAGGTGATTCAAGGTGAATACATGTCCGACTTGACCGGCGTTAATGAGATTAACCAAGATTTCAGAGACCGACTGAGTGGTCGGACACAGACGAGAACCGTCAGTCTGTTCGAGCGGGTACCCGCTCTCAAGCGCCTGATGCTGAATCTGAGAGTCATCGGAGATGGTGGTTTTTACGTTCGCAATCGGGTTCTCACGCTATCAACTAATCTCGAGATCAGGCTCAATCTGGAAGAGATAACGGGTTTTCTGTACAGCATGCCTAATGACACTGAAGACGAGCGACTGTCGATCCGTGGCGACGTCAACATTCTCCCCGATTCAACCATTACCTACGCCAGACGCGAGTTTGACGTATCCAGCGGCAACTTAAACTTCGGTGGTCGCAACTTCCTCGACGCCCAAATCGAAGCCAACCGAACGTTCACTTTGCGGACTGGGCAGAGCGTGTCCACAGCGTCGACCAGTTTCGATACCGGCTCCGGTGACATTCGCCTCGAAGAAGTGGTCCTCTCGGCAAGACTGAATATTCCAACCCTCGATACACCACCCAACTTTGCATTTGATCTGACGAGTAATAGTGGCGCGAGTAAACTAGAGGTCATCACGCTGGTGTTGACCGGAAGCTATCCAGAGAATTTGAGCGGCGCCGCCAGCGCGCAACCCGCAACAGAGGTGGTTCTCGCGCCGCTGCTGAGCCTGGTCGAAGCGCCTTTAGAGGACACATTTCAAGTCGATCTGACGCTGACACCAGTCTCCACTGGTACCCTCTATATCGATGCCAATAAGGTCCTGTCGCGGCGACTCTATCTGTATTCGCGGGTTCTCGTTGGCGACGAGCAAGACGGTAATCCCCAGCAGTTTGGGCTTAGATATCAAATCAACAATGTGGCGTTCGGTGAGCTTTCAAATGAACGTTTAGGCACAAACATCTCGACCACAGGTCGCCTCAAACTAAGGGTCGACTTGAATTGAGATACCTGGTCGCCATAGCTCTGCTGCTGCTGATCGCGAATCCTGCGATTGCGGAATCGCTCACGTTAGGCGAACGGGTCGATGAGGTGAACGAGCTATCGGCGCAGTATACCGGCTCTATCTTGAAGGACACCGTCAAGGTCGAGTGCGACATAGAGCTCTGTGACCAACCAAGGATGCGATCTGCATTAATCGACTTAGTCGGGCTCGAGCTCGAGCAACCCTTATCGGACGTGGACATCGCTAGGGCCTGGTCGCGCCTTATGCGAACAGGGTACTTTAGGCAAGTGATCGTCCACATTGAGAAGGTCCCCGCATCAAACCAGATCACACTGAGGTTTAGCTGTACTGGTCACGTCATTATCCAAGACCTTCGAGTGGAGTACAGCGATTGGTCGAGTTGGCTTTATCCCAAACAATTCGTCGCGGAAATCCGAAAGCGTCTGCCTTTGCGGCGAGGGGGTAGTTTTCCATCTGTTCGGCCAGACGGATCCTTTACGCCGGAAGATCAATCGTTACTCGAGGGGTATGAATCCCGGGTGCTCGATCTCTATCGACGTCAGGGTTATTTGCAAACCCGTGTAAAAATCATCCCGAAGTACTTTGGCGACAATCAGAAGAAGGTCGTGGTGACGGTTCGCATCACTGAAGGTGAGCAACCCGAACTCGGTGGTGTGCTCATTAAGGGCGCACAAGGCATCCCATACAGTCGTATTTTGAATCTGATATCAACGGGCGAGCGAACCGATTTTTGGCGGCGTTTCTTCGGCCTCTTTGGAATCGGTCGTTATGCACGACGACAACTCAAAGATGAGCTCGTCGAAGTCGAGTCTATGTATCGCCAAGAAGGCTGGGTGTCGGCTCGAGTGCGTCTACAACCAGAGCTAGCAAAGCGCGGAGATAAAGTTTTTCCGAAGGTTCGCATCATTGAAGGCAAACACCTGGTCATTCGCTTCGAAGGCAACGAAACATTAACGGATGGTGAGCTGCGTCAGGTGCTCACTTTCAGTGAGAGCGGTACCTTCGACGATGCAGAAATAGAGGAAAGTGTCGGCCAGATACGCGGGCTCTATCAAGCCGCAGCCCGCTACTTTGTGACGGTCACAGCCACGAAGAAACAACTCGGCGACAAGCGCTACATGGTGTCCTTCAACATTAAAGAGGGCCCTCAAGTTTATGCGCGTTCGATCTCAATTGCAGGCAATCGACGGATGGCCGACAAACACATTCTCGATGAAATGGAGACCAAAGGGATCGCACCTGAAGGTGTCGTTAACGCGCTCACAAAGTCAGCTGGCATCGTTCAAGATGAACGTCTGATCAACGACCTCAACCGGATTCGAAGCCTGTACCGAAAGCATGGCATGCCAGGGATCAAGTTCCGATGCGCAAACGCCGAGAGATCGCCGGCCGAGTGGACGACCTATCGCCAGTTACGGGAGCAGAGCGAGACTGATGTCGGTCCGACACTCGACCCCATTTTGTTTCGTGGACAATTCGATGTCTGGAGCGACAACCCACTGACCCACCGATGCTTTCAGGTCATTCCGGACGAGGATCCACGCTTTGTTCGGATCCAAGTGGATATCGATGAAGGTTTGCGAACCGAGGTGGACAGTTTCGATATCAACGCCATCATCGCTCGAATGGACTCGCAGATGCAGGCGGAGGCAAGAGCGCTCCTGGAAGAACAGGGCATCATCGATGAGTTTGGCAGGGCTGAGCGCAAGATTGGATTTACGCAGTCACGGGTCAAGGCACTGCGAGGATTCATTCTCAGGTATCTTCATCAAAACGGCTATCTCAGCGCGCGGGTCACCCCGGCTTGCGAACTGCATTCTGGTCGCATTCTAAAAGGGAAGGCTTGCTCCGAGGACGCACTGTACGGCATCAGCCTGAAACGCGTCTTCTTCGAGTTGCACTACGGACCTCAAACATTGGTCAGTGGTATCCTTCTGCGCGGAAATCTCAGCACAGAAGACAGCGTCATTACCGATGAACTCCTATTGAAGAACGGGCAGCCGCTGGGCAGTGATGGCCTGTTTCTCTCGCAGGCAAACCTCAGGAGTCTTGGTGTGTTTTCTGCGATAAACATAGAGTACATCGGTCAGCGCGGCGCAGATTCCATTGCCACAGACGAGGGCATGGTTGCTGACCAAGATGCGACCATTGTGGTGACCGTTGAAGAGTCCAAATCAAAGCTGCTCGAGGCCTATGTGGGCCTCCAGATAGACTCGACGCCACTGGAAGAAGAGCTGCCTGTGCTCTATGCGGTTGGTACAACTGCCCGCCACCGAAACTTTCTAGGAAGAGCGCTCGAGGTCGGCGTTGGTGTCTCGCATAGCAATCGCATCGATGCCGCGTCAGATGTGGAAAATGACGACGCGGTATGGCGGGCGGGCCCCTTCTTCAAGAATCGACGTTTGTTCGGTACACGGCTCGATTTGGCCATCGAGACCTTGTTCGAGCGCGGCCGCACAAGCCAGAGAGATGCTTACCAAGAAGAGCTTAACGCGAAAGCGACAGTTGGTTTCGACTTCTACAATCTGTCGTATCCTTCGAGATGGGGTCAGGGGATGCGGGCAACGGTCAAGACCGAGTTCGTACAAGAACGTCTGCGCCCACTCACTCGAGCTGGCGAGCGCCCCCTATTTGACGACCCAACCAAACAGGTCACCATCTCCCCGACTTTTTCATTGGACCGACGCGACAGTCCGCTCCATCCGACGCAGGGCTGGCTCTTGTCGACTCAAGCGGAGTTTGTATTCCCCGAACTCTTGGCCATTGATGAACTGCCTGTAAAGGCGACGTTTACAGGTCAATATGTACAGTCATTTTTTAAACGACAGCTCATGATTGTGCCCAACCTCCGGTTGGGCGCTGTGTGGACCGACCTAAAGGAGGCTGACCTGCAATCGGACTTCTTCTTCAAAGCCGGTGGCGACGGTGTGGCATTGCCCATACGCGGGTACGAGGATGCATCCGTTGAGGCATGTAATGGGTCCGAGTCGAGGGGCCGAGGCGGCTACTGTACGGATGTCTTTCCGCCAGGGATCGACGCCACAGATACCTTTGCAATCGCCAACAGAGTCGGCGGTCGCGCCATGATGCTCGGTGGTATCGAAACGCGTTTTCCTACATTCGCTCTCGAGGACTTTTGGTTCGCCGCATTCTTCGACTTTGGCGCGATCGCGCCGACCTGGCGAGAGATGACAAGTGACCGCTTCAAAACCAGCGTCGGCGGCGGGCTACGATGGTTGCTCAGCGGCCAAATCCCACTCCGTCTAGATCTCGCGTATCCCCTCACCCCGACCTACTTCAGCGAGCAGACCCTGCGCGTGCACCTCAACATATTCTATACCTTGTAAGCGCCATCGGTCAGTTGACTTGACGGCAAATAGGCAACACGGTGAATATGGGTTGTCCATCGCTCGTTTAGAGCGTCGATTCAATCAGCGTGGGAGTTGAGTGCTGTGATTCTTTCCAAGTCGGCTGGATTCATCCCGGTGTCCCTTCTGATGATGGTTGGCCAGTTGGTTTCATTTCAGGCGTCGGCCGAAGTACGTGTTCAAACCACCGAGCAGAAACGAAAAACCGTCACAAAGCCAGACCTCACCATCGCGAAAAGGTGCATAAAAAAATGTCGATTCGCATCAAAATCGAGAGCATGTCGTGAACGCTGCAAGGCGCGTCTGTTGGAGCGCTACTACAGTAAAGCGTGCTGTAAAACACCGGTTGCACGGTGCCTCGCTTGCCAGAATAAAATGACCGAAGCGGAACTCTGTTCGAAGCGGCCTGAAACGTTGGGCTGCCCACAACCCAAAGCGCCCAAGCCGGAGTGCTGCAAAGAAAGGTTCGCCAGCTGCCTTGCATGCCAGCAAGGTATCACCATCACCGAACTATGTGACTCAGACCCCAAGATACGAGGATGCGGCGGCGCTGCCGATCATCCTTGTTGTCGCGAGATGAAGGCTCAATGTGTCGCCTGTAATTTAGGCGTCACAAAGCAATTCTTCTGTGCGCAGAACCCGGACTCCGTCGGCTGCCCCAAACGCGAACTCGCGCCAAGACATCAATCCCAGCCAGCAGAGAACGACCGCTACAAGGACAAATCGGGTGGTCAATAAGTCCAGATGATTGACGCACAGCTCGGCTTCATTCAGCGATTGTCACGTCTCGCCGCGAGCGTTTTTTGAGTAGTTGCTCAAAGACGGGGTCATCGAATATCAGCGGCATCGTTGAACGCTCTGTAAAATCATAGTTCACCGTAGGGCGGGTTTGCCAAAGCACCTGCTCAAAAATGCCGCGCACAGCTGCATACGGATCAGCGGTTAGAATGGGGATGAGCTGATCTATCCAGCGATCGGTGTGAGATGTGGTCCGGGTGGGTGCCCATTGCAAATGCCAAGTTGAGATCGCGCGCTGTGCGGGATCCCCGGCCAATAACCACTGCAGACCCGCAGGGACACCATCGCTTGTATTGTGGGTCAGCGTACTTTTCTGCTGCTCGGATTTGTCTGCAGCGGGATACCATTGGTCGACCCATGATTGTGCCCAACCTACAGAGCGGTCCATATGACAAAGATTGCAGGCATTCGGACGACCCTTCGACTCCATGAAGGCGGGTCTGGGGTTGTCTATCCGGTGAGCACGCGTGGCACCCAGAAGACCATAAGTCGTGTGTGGCATGTGGCAATTCTGACACTCATTACCCGCGCTGCCCGCGCGATGGTGAGAATGAGCAGATGGGTTTTCAGAATGCTCAGGGTGACAGCCGGCACACGCAAGATTGCCCCGAAAACCAGCCTTGAGTTGATCATCTGACTCTTGCCCGTGCATTTGGTGGCATGTACTACACGTCAGTCCACCCTTGCTCGCACACTCAGAGTCGACCATGCCATTGAGGGCACGGCCCGCAGTACGCATGGTGCCGTCATCCCAGAATGCATTCCAGTCATACGCCTTAAAGGCGACATCACCATAACCAATCGCGCTCAGTGCATGACGCCAAGCATCGCCAGACCATTCGGTGACAGCGAGAAAGGCACCGCCGGTAAACGAACGCAGACGGCCTTCGATATCCGACGACTCGATGGACAAGATACGGCGACCTGTAAGCCAATCCTCGCCAGCCAGATAGATACCATCTGGTGCCAGCCCAACGATGCGAACGTCTCTCGCACCGAGTTTGGCGACGCCATGATGCCCTGCAGTTTCAATCCGCCGGCCCAGTACCGGGAGTTGTCCGCGAAGCACTGATGGTTTGAGCCTGAGAAAGACGCGTTGGTCGGTATCAGGTGCACCCACTCGATATGGATCACCGTTTATATCCCGTTCCCGTGACTGTAAATGGGCAAAAAGCCCATGACATTGCCCACAAATTGCGTTCGATCGGTCGACGGGCGCAGCGGGTGCCTCAATATGCGCCCGGGGTCGGTTTAACCAACCCAGATAACGGTTCCAAGGTAAGCGATATCGGCTGGCGTGGCTTTGTGCTTGGCCGTGGCAAGCTTCGCAAGCGATGCCGAGTTCGGTCGCACCGCTCATCGTACTCTCCGCTGCACGCCCGGCTCCCCGATAACCTTGCGTGGTGTGGCAGAAAACACACTCATCATTCCAAATCGTTGGCGGCTCAACCCCCTTCGGGGGCGGACGTAGAAAGGATACTTCAACGGGTATCCAGCGTCTCGCTTTGATCCACCACACCCATGGCAGCTGAACAAGCCAACCTTTTTCGTGGGCAACCCAATAATTCTGAAGGTGATGGGAACCGGTCAAGAGCTTCACCTCACCGTGCTGCGTGACGCCATTCTTCCCTCGGTATGTAGCGAGATATCTGCCATTAGACTCGCTCAGCTGCCATCGTCCTTCTTCACGTTCGAGCGTTACATTGAAAGTCCCGAGCACCGTCTGTGGACTCGGCAGCTGGGTCATCGTTCTGTGGTAGCTCGCTGACCAAGTCTCATACGCCATAGGATGACAACTGCGACAACCATCGCTGCCCATATAGCCTGCGGCGGGCTGAACTGACACCGCTGGTGCCGACCCCTTCGACTCTGGGCGCTGATGACAGCCATACAGGCTGACCAAAATCGACGCGATCACACTCAGTTTTCGCGTGTTTGAGACACCATACAGGCAAACCGATGCAATTATCGCAATGACAGAAAACACGTTTTCGTAGTCACTCCCAAGCTCATTCTTTTCCAAGGTACTCTGGTGAGAAATCCGTGTACAATTAACCAGGAACACCGGAACAAGAGCCGGAAGTCAAATCACTGCTGGGATGGAAGTCATCGAGCATGAATAAACCAGATTTCGATGACCGACTAAACTGCATCCCAGATGTAAGAGATGGTCTGACACGAGAACAGAGAGTGATCTTGTTCTGTCTCCATGAAGCTCAGCAAACGCGGGGTGACCGCGCCGTACCAACCCTACAACTCTACGGTCGTGTCTGTGAGATTTTGCCGATCTCGAAAGAGAGGTTTAAGGCCTTACTCGCTCAGCTTGTTGGGCGCGGTGCGCCGCTCGTCTAGTCTCGGTGACCGCTCGATGTGGATGCGCCTGTATCAATTATCTCATGCCACATTCTGATGATCGACAGACCACAATAAAGGTGACATAAGGGTGCAACGGCTTGCTTGAATAATCCGAAAGCATGAGACCCTATGTCGAGCAGTGACATTGCACCAAATGAGGCAGCGTATCTAGACGACGTTCAACCCGAGCGTCTTCGACGAAGCGGATGGGTACGCTCATTGGTTCTACTGCTCATGCTCGGAGAGTTTTTGGGACTCGCAGACGTTGTGAGTCCGCCCCACAAACACATACTCGGGCTGTTCGGTGGCAGTGCTCCGTTTCTGAGTTCAGCGCTCCTCGGCGCCTTCTTAATTTTTCTGAGTCAGCGCCCATCGCTGAAGGTCGGCGTCGTCGCAACAATTGTCGGAATTGGGCTAGAATTTTATCTGGCGAGCATTCGCGGACCACAAGGGCTTTCGCCTTACAATCTTCTGCTTAACTGTGGCACAGGGCTTGGGCTGACGGCCATCGCCGTTCAGCTATTCTATGCTCGATACTCAATTCGAGCTGATCGACATCTCTTGCAAAACATGTTGTTGCTACCCGGATTTATCGCAGCCAGCACGAGCATGATCGGGTTGACCCGTATTCTCCACCCAAGAGTCTACGATGCATCAGTATACATGCTGGACTCAGCATTCACGGGGAGTCCGTCCTTTGCGATCGCTGCGGCTGTCTCAGGCTTGCCCTACCTAAAGGGTCTACTGATCATTGTGTATATGCATTTACCGGCCGCTGCCGCCTGCATATTTGCCCTGGTGAACGGCGGCCGCGTTAAATCACACACACGGATACTCGATGCATTCGTCTGGGTAGGCCTCGGCGGTTTTGTCCTCTACCACGTCGTTCCCGTCGTGGGGCCGACCTATTTCTTCCGTTCGGATTTCCCCTTGCAGCCACCTTCACCGGAGAAGATGAAGTCGCTGCAATATCTTGCAATACCTGAATACCGGAATTGCTTTCCGTCTCTACACACCGCCTGGGCTCTCGTCATATTTCATTATGCGCGCCCATTAGGTCGCTTGCCCGTCTTGCTGTCCGGCGGTTTTGTCCTCATGACGTTGACAGCCACCATCGGTCTAGGCCTCCACTACATCATTGACCTCTTCGCCGCGGCACCGTTTGTCATGGTCGTATTGGCCTCGATACACAGACCGACAAGATGGCGGCATTGGTCACTGGTCGGCACCGCCTGTTTTTTGTGTTGGTGCGTCGCTGTCATCTTCGGCGCTGACCTCGGCCGAGATTATCCCACCATCGTCTTGGCGCTCTCGGCCATCACGCTCGCGCTGTACATGCGTGCATCTCTGGAGATCAAGGTAGGCGCTGAGACAAGCGGTGATTACAAAGCGACTCAACCTACACCTGCAAAAGACCTACGACGCGAGCGATGGCTTGTACCCATGTTCTTTGCATCAGGCTTCGCAGCCTTGGTCTACCAAGTGGTCTTCGCGAAGGCGCTCGGGCTGACGTTTGGTAGCATGGGGACAGCGTCTGCGACTGTTCTCACTGCTTTCATGGCGGGTATTGCCGTCGGCTCTTGGCTGGGTGGCCGACTGGCCGACGGCCGACACGATCCCATCAAGATTTACCTGGTCTGTGAAATCGGTATTGCCATCTGGTGTGTACTGACACCTGTCCTCTTTGACATTGTACGCGCTCAATACATCGAATTCGCATCGGGTGGTGACCCTGCTGCCCCGAAGCTCGTTTTGGTCCAACTCTTGCTCGGGCTCGCTATCCTCATGCCGCCCACCGTATTGATGGGCATGACGCTGCCCGTTCTGACCGCCTATTTGGAGAGATCGAGTATAGGCTTCGGCAGTGTCGTTGGGCGTCTCTACGCCGCCAACACCGTCGGTGCTGCAGCCGGCGCATTGCTGACCGGTTACTTCCTTCTACCGACTTTTGGAAGCAAAGCGACAACGTCTCTGGCCGTTGTACTGAATCTGATGGCCGCGCTCGCAGCCAACTGGTTGAGCAAGCAAGAAGACCATCACGCGAAGAACCAAACCGATCTCGCTTTGCGTCCGCCAACGGTCGAAAAAGACGATGACGAAGTCGTATCATCGGTGCGGCTGACAGAAGGTCGGGTCGCAATCTTCGTGTTGTTCGTGGGTGGCATTCTCACCCTCGCACTCGAATCTACGTACATTCATTTGTTGGCTGTGGTTGCGGGCAATAGCGCTTACGCGTTTTCTTTGATGTTGTTCGCCTTTCTCATCGGCCTCGGTGGTGGGGCACAGCTCAGTCGCTTGGCCCTCGACCGAGGTATTCGAGCGAGCATCGGCTTAGCGACAGCCTATCTCGGTATCGCAGCGCTCATTATCGCCGGTCTATTTTGGTGGGATCAAATCCCGGCCTATTTCGATAGCTTCGCGCAATACAACGAAACCAAGACTTTTGAGAAACGCGAGTTTGTGCGCTTCGTTGCCTGCGCGCTGACCATGTTACCCGTCAGCACGCTCATCGGTGCAGCTTTTCCATTCGCCATGGAGATGGTTGGCGGAGCCTGGCCGAAAGCACGCATTCGCGCGCTCGGGCGCGCAGCCGCTGCAAACACTGCAGGCAACATCATCGGTGCCTTGGTCGGCGGGTTCATCTTGATTCCTATGTTCGGGTCATTTTCAACCTTAGAGCTCATCGCTGGCATCGCCCTCGGTCTTGGTGCAGTCACTGTGTGGACGCTGCCCGACCGAGTTCGTGTTCGATTGCTCCTCCCCATGGTCGCAGTGATGGCCATGTATCCCATTTTACCCGATGGTTTCGACATGGACCGGCTCGCCTCTGGTGCGAACGTGTACTTTAAAAGCCACGGTTACGGAGATGTTGTCGACTATGCAGAAAGCCTCGACGGTGGACTGACCACAGTACAGCGTTCAGACCATCCAGTGGATGGACGCGTCTACACGCTGCTCACAAATGGTAAGTTTCAAGGCGACTCGTCCGATGACCGTGAGATGAAGGCACAGGTGGGCTTCGGGTTGGTGCCCATGTTTCACAGCAGCCAGACCGACCGCGGCCTCGTGATTGGTCTTGGCACAGGTGTCACCGCACGCGCCTTACACGATGGTGGCGTGAAACATGTCGACATCGTGGAGCTGAGCGGTGATCTGCTGAGGCTCGCGAAAACCTACTTCTCAAAAAAGAACGGCGGTGTCCTCGAACGAGCAAATGTGCAGAGTTACGTAACCGATGGACGTAACTTCTTAATGCTCACAAAGAAGCGCTATGACCTCATCAGTATTGAGCTCAGCAGCATCTGGTTTGCAGGCGCGGCAGCGCTCTACAACTCCGAATTTTATCAACTGGCCAAAAAAGCCCTGACAGATGATGGTGTCTTACAGCAGTGGATTCAGTTACATCGGCTGAGTACTCGAGATCTCGTATCCATCGTCGCGACGATTAGAAACGAATTTAACGATGTTTGGCTCTATGAGGTCGGTGGCCAAGGGATGCTCATCGCTTGCATGAAACCGTGCCCGATCACAGAGACGAATCGCATGAGATTGAGGACAGCGCCCGATCTCACACCGCTCCTCGAGCTATTTGGTGGAAAGCTGCCCGATGTGGAAGCATCTCGTCTCCTCAAACCGCGGGAACTCGACCGATTCCTCATCGGCATGCGTGACTTTGGCCTCAATGCAGAGATGCTCTTGTCGACCGATGACAACCATCTACTCGAATACTCCACGCCGAAGGCGAACGTGAGACCGTATCGAGAATCAATGATCGAGAACTTAAACCTCTTTAGACAGTATCAAAGACGCGGCTCAAAGCGCTGAACGACCCCGACGACCGCTTCGGGCTTTTCTGTCAGTGCCGAAAACGTGTCAGGGTGCGCATCACCACGCCCGCTGGCAGCGCAACGAGGGCTGCCAATTCATCTAAACTGAGTCCGGGTTGCATCAACCACACTCGATAAACCTGCGCTTTCATATCATGACTCATCGTTGATCTCCTCGTCGTGATAGCTAAAGCCACTCGACGCTCTCAACGTAAAGATTCTCACCACCACAGCTGTCTGAGCGTCATCAGTGTGTCATTCGCTGCTCGCTCGGATTAGAATGTAGACCACGACTCGTCTGAGCGAAGTTGCAGCCAATTGTCATGTGCGTACCGACTTCGGGCGTCCATGAGATGAAGCGTAAACGCGAGTCGCGAACGACGGGAAAGATTTGGAAAGCTTGCATGAGGCAGGCGCCCGTGGATGACCACCAAACTGCCTTCGGCAACTTCGATAGGCTGAGTCATTTTCGGATGAGACGTCGTACGCCGGGGCGTGAGCCAGGCAGGCTGTCCGTGTTGGTCCAGCCCAAAGCGGCCGTCAACGGCGCCCCCATGGCCGCCCTCGACCACGTGCAAGCATCCGTTGGCGGTGGTCGCCGGTTCCAGCGCAATCCAAAAGCCAACGATCGGGAAAGGTTCACATCGTAAGAAAGTGTCGTCTTGGTGCCAATGGACTTCACCGCCACCTTGCGCTGTCTTAAACATCAGCATCGACTGGACCAGACGTGGGTTTTGCAGCCCGATTGACTCTGCAACATCTTCGAAGATGGGCAATCGAGCGAAGCGCTTAAAAAATGGGTCGCGGTCATGAAGTGCGTGACCGATCTTATTAGGTCTGCTGGTCCCGTCTGGATGCCCAGCGTCCGCAGGTTCGTTGAAAAGCCTCACCGTACGGGCCGACTCGAGAAAATATTGGTCCCGCGTCTTTATATCGGGCGCTGTCGAAAACGGTAGCGCATCATCTGGGGGCACAAGGGTCTCAGCAAGATGCCATGCACGTTCACGCGCCTCGCGACAGAGGACACTCGACACGGCGTTGGGGATGACAAGGAAACCCTGCTTTAAAAATGTTTCACGGAGGGATTCGTTGCTCAAATTCTGCTACCCTTGTCTTGATTTATGGGTCTGTCGAGACGTATCCCGTCGACACATGTAACCCCTTAGCCCGTCGTGGAAGTTATGCTTTGGAGTCAGAGTGAGTGAGTAAAAACTCAGACGATGAGAAGAACATTGAGGGCACAAGAGGTCAAGATTTGTCGAGTCACACGACGGTTGTCAGACCACCCGAGCTCGCGACCACACGCACGTCTAAACGTTCAATCCTCGCGTCTATGCCCCTGGAGACCACGCCGCCACAGATGACACAGTTTGAGCGACACAACGCTTGGACTGAGGACATGCTCGATGGGCTGGCACCTCATGAACACGATTTTCAAGAGTTCAAGGGTTCCGGATGGCTCATGCGGACGCCGAATGACGTGCAGCCAGACTTCCTCTTCTTCCTCTCCAAGCAAGCGTCTGCTTTTGCCAACGGTTCAGGCGGCTCGCTATTTGTTGGCATCGACGACGATGGTGGTATCGATGGTGGTGTGCCCATCGACATCAAGGGTGGCACACGCGCATGGCTCGAAGATCTCGTCGCAACTTGTGTCGACCCGCCGCTGCCCCGGTGCAATGTCTTCGAGGTGCGCCCGAGAGAGGGCTCGCCCACGAAAATTAAGCCGGGTCACGGCATTTATGTCATCGAGTTACCCGGCAGCCCTGAAGCACCACACCAGGCTAAAGACCATCGTTATTATCTGCGCATCGCGGGTAAGAGTCGCCCAATGGGACATGTACACGTCCAAGATGTGCTCAGACGGACCTTCCACCCACAAATAGAGCTCGCCCGATTTGGTCCCTACGGTTCATTCGAAAAGGACACACAAGATCCGCGCGGACCGCGCGCCTTCATTCAGTTTAGGCTTTTCGTTGCAAATCGTGGTCGCACGCTTGCCCGTCACGTGGGGCTCGAGGCGATCGTGCCGAGGCCATTGGCGGGCTCAGAGGTGCGACAACGAATGAAGGCGCTTAAGGAGGCGCACTACACTCAAAACTCCGGTGCACTCACATATTTCAGGTACCACCCAACCCCTATGTTCCCGAGCCAGGAGGTCTATGGCCTGAGCGTGTGGGTGTGTTTACACAAGAACAATGTGGCGCAAGTTGTCCAAGGCTCCGAGATCGAATGGGTCATCTATGCAGATGACGCGAGACCTCAGCGGGGTGTCCAAGCCCTGAGCGATTTTCAAATCGTCAAGCGCGCGGTGAGCTGGCTCGAAGGGCTCAAACTCAACGACGACGCGTGAATTTAACGGCCACGCTTGCCGAAGTCGATGACCGTCTGTAGGATGCGGCGAAATCCGAATGACAGGAGCTCGGCATGGCCGACGATTTAATGCAAAAAGTCATTTCGCTATGCAAGCGACGTGGCTTTGTTTTTCAATCATCAGAGATTTATGGCGGTCTGAAGAGTGCGTACGATTACGGTCCTCTCGGCGTTGAACTAAAACGTAACATCATGAACGCCTGGTGGCGCGACACAGTACACAGTCGTGAGGATGTCGTTGGGCTTGATGCGTCTATCATTATGCACCCAAAGGTCTGGCAAGCCTCCGGACACCTTGCAGGCTTTAGCGACCCATTGGTGGACTGCAAAGTCTGCAAAGAGCGATTTCGCGCAGACAAGGCCCCTGTGGTGGAACCAGGCAGCTCGGTCACACTTGTATTCGCAGACAAAGGGCGAGCGAAGACCGCGCAGGCGTACATCGAAGAGCAGTTTGATGTGAGCCTAGAGCGAAAAGGACGAGAGCTCGTCGGTGCACATGCCGGCGATCGTCCATATGTTTGTCCCAACTGTCACTCTCCGTACATGAGCGAAGAGCGTAACTTCAATCTCATGTTCAAGAGCTTCTATGGCCCTGTGGATCCGATGGGGGCCGTTGCATCCGCCATCGAGAGTGGTGAGTTCAATGATCTAAGCGGCCAAGAACTCCGTGAGAAGCTCAATAGCTATACGAAGGACAGCACGGTCTACTTAAGACCTGAGACCGCGCAGGCGATGTTTGTGCAATATGCAAATATTCAGCAGTCGATGTCTCTGAAGATTCCTTTCGGGATTGCCCAAACCGGTAAGTCCTTCCGCAACGAAATTACGGTCGAACATTTTATCTTCCGTTCTTGCGAATTTGAGCAGATGGAGATGGAGTTCTTCTGTGAGCCCGGCACCGAAGATGAGTGGTTCGAGTATTGGAAGGAGGCGCGCATGGCATGGTGGCGCCGCTTCGCCAATCACCCGGAAAACTTCCGCGCGAGGGCTCACGAAGACAGCGAACTCGCTCACTATGCGAAGGGCTGTTACGACGTGGAATATCTGTATCCTTGGGGATGGGATGAGCTTGAAGGCATCGCCAATCGCACGGATTATGATCTAAGAAAGCACATGGAACACAGCGGCTCGAAGATTGAATACTTCGATCCCGTCGAGCGGAAGCGCTATACGCCATACGTCATTGAGCCTGCGGCAGGTGCAACACGAGGTGTCCTGACCTATCTTTGCGATGCCTATCACGAGGAAGAGGTCGAAGGTCCGAAGGGGACGGATACCCGCGTTGTGCTCAAATTGCATCCGCAGCTCGCGCCCGTAAAGGTCGCCGTCATGCCATTGGTCAAGAAGAATGGCATGCCTGAAAAGGCTCGAGAGCTCGTCAATTCTCTGTTCAAGCGTGGCATCAATGCATCATTCGATGCTCAACACGCGATCGGTAAACGTTACCGCCGACACGATGAGATCGGAACACCGTGGTGCTTGACCGTCGACGGCCAGTCACTCGAAGACGATACGGTGACCATTCGTGACCGAGACACCATGGAGCAGCGCCGAATCAAAATCAGCGATGCGGTCAACGAGATCGAAGAGTTACTCAGATCTTAGTCGGGCCGAAGTATGTTCACAGACCCACCACATCTGATTTAGCGCCAACCTAACCTCTTCTTGAAATCATCTTTGTGGACCGCGCGCTCAAAGGCAACGTCTCGGTCCACGACCTGATCTCTGACCAGACGAACCAACTCATCGTTCAACAGCGCGTTTCCGGCTTTGCGTCCAACCTCCATCACGCTCATCAGTTGTGAAGACTTTGCCTCACGAATGAGGTTAGCAACCGCGTGATTGCTCACCAAAATCTCGAATGCTGCAACGCGACCACCCGTCTTCTTGGGCAGCAGAGTTTGCGCAACAACACCTTTTAAGACCTCTGAGAGACTTAACCGCACCTGACCTTGTTGCTCCGGGGGGAACATACCGACGATTCGCTCAATGGTGCCAATGGCTGTAGATGTATGCAACGTGGCAAAAACCAAATGCCCCGTCTGCGCCGTCTCGATGGCCAGCCGAATCGTCTCTAAGTCCCGTAGCTCACCCACGAGTACTACATCGGGGTCTTCTCGCAATGCGGCACGCAAAGCACTCGCGAAGGAGTGTGTGTGAGAACCGACTTCTCTCTGATTGACCAGCGACCGATTTGATTGATGGACGAATTCAACGGGATCTTCAAGGGTGATAATATGCTCGGACCGCGACCGATTGATCAAGTCGATCATCGCTGCCAATGTGGTCGACTTTCCACTCCCGGTCGGCCCCGTGACCAATACGAGCCCGTGTGGCTGACGACAAAACTCAGTAATCACAGTGGGAAGTCCGAGCTGTTCGGGTGTCCTGATCAAACTCGGAATGTGCCGTAAGACCGCACCCACGCCGTTGATATCATGAAATACATTGACTCGGAAGCGGGCATCACCGCCCAAGGGATAGGCAAAGTCAGTATCATTCGATTCTTCGAACTCCTTTCGCCGTGGTGCCGGCATAATCGCCTCCATCGCAGCAAGAATTGCTTTGGAAGAGAGCCTTGGTTGAGCTGAAAGCGGAATCAGGCGGCCATCTATACGCCACCTGGGCGTCTGTTTTGCTGATAAATGTAAGTCAGATGCCCCCTCCGCGATCACTCTCCGCAGAAGATGCTCAAGGTCGATTTCATCACTGAGTGGACCCAGAGCCGCTGACTCAAGCCGCACGTTCACCGTGCCATCGGAGCTGTGTTGGTCGCGTTTCATCGCGGCGCTGAAGAGTTCATATTCGATATGAACAGGGCGAACGACCATACCAGGCAGCAAACGCTGAAGCCGACCGAGTAGCTGGTCGGTGGGTTCTTCCACAAAGCCAACGGTGAGGTGGTGTTGCTCCACACCGATGGGCAAGACTTGGTGATGTGCACGGAACTCAAAGGGCACGAGGGAAAGTGTCGCATCATCGATGGAATCCACCGACCCGCTGTATCGAGGCAAGCTCACCTGTCGGTTTATGGCGTGTAGTCTTGACGCGAGTGTCCGACTCAAGACCAAGCCAAAGAAGGGTAGATTTTGCATCATCTTGTCGAACTGGGCCTTGGTGAATCGAATGACGATGACTTCGTCATCGATGGCCAAAATTGATGCCGAGCGAGGGGTCTCCAGAAGAACCCCCATCTCACCGGCAGCATCAGGCGGCGATAAGCGCGCGAGCTCAACGGTACCTGTTCCGTGACCAGCCGACTCTTCTCGCCGAACGACAGCATTTCCGCGAACAAAAATATCAAAGGCCTCAGACGGGTCACCTTGGCGAGCAAGACATTGACCGACAGTGTATCGATACAGGCTGCCATGGGCGGCGACCTCACCGATTTGGTCTGGACTCAAGCCATGGAAGAGTGCGCTTGAGCTGAGCGCACTGGACACTTCTTTTTCATAATTTGAGCGTGAAAGCGCTTGCATAGAGACGGTCACTCCGTTGACTGTGATCGCTCAAAGAATGACATGAATGGTTCATTTAAGAAATAAATGGAGCGGCGATAGCGCTCGAGAAGGCACCCCGTCTCAGCTCGATTGGCAGAATCAGACCAGGGACAAATCATCATGCTATTGTGATCGCTACGGGCACTGCGGCGCCATGTCTGACCATGAACGAGTGTAACGCTCACGGCGGCGTCCTGACTCGGTCAAAGAGCGTCACCCTGACCTCCATCTGCTCCGCGTCGAGATAACCCCTTTTATATCAGATCGCCTCACCGCAGAAACGTGGTGTGGGGCGTACGTATCTAGGTGGTAAGAAGCGCTATCGGCTTTCGATTATCACTTGATCAGGTCTGAGAGTTGAGCGAAGTATGAGGCGCACCGCGAACGAGAGTGACCAAAATGACAAAACCCCAACCGGAACCGAGACGCCTGCCCATATTTAAGCTTCTCGGTATTATCACGTTGCTGATCATCTCCACTGTGTACCTTGTCAGTTGGCTTTCCCGTAGTGAGCTTTTGTATGCTTACGACACCGTCGAGACCAAGGCCGTCATCGTCAAGTCACCGGTTTTGGATGACCCCGGCCAAATGTTTATTGGGCTCAACTACAAAGCGTGTCCAAGCACGACGGAGTCCATTCACCTAGGGAAACAGACGCTCGACCCAAAAGCGCCAAAGCGCCTCCGTGAGATTAGAACGTGTCTCAGCAAGTTGGCTTTGGGCACGGAGGTATCGGTTCAAATTACCACGCGGCGGCAGCGGCTGAGCAATTCAAAGGCTGGTAAAATCACGCTTGTTGGCCCGTGTGAGCTGCCACTCTTGCCAACACGAATCAGCGTAAAAGATGGTGAACGCTGCGACTGGATGTAGTGGGGACAAGCCTACCAGGTGTCGCTGTCTACATAACCCGTGCTGCAGGGACCGAAGCCAAAGAAGAGACTGTCTCCGGCACCCGATGACGTTGTGACCGCAACATATCCCGTATGATTTGAGACATGGTGGCAGGTGAGCAGAACACGGGGTGCTGTGATCATACTGCCAAACTGACTCGTATCCGAATCGCAACCACTGACGACGCCTTCGAATTCAAGCTCGTCGATGGGATGATTGCCGGTATCGAGCTCAATGACGATCCTCACGGGTGTAATCGTTCGCGGATCACAATTATCAGCAGATTCCCAAGCCACCCGAATCAAACGTGGATCTGTGCGCGTGTCATCGGCCTTGGGTGCTCGCTGTGTCTGTTCACCTGGCGGACCGTGGGCGCTCTTGGGATCGTTGTATTCAGGCATGTCGTACGTATCAAGCTTCGACGCGCAGCCGAAAGAGAGCGAAATAAACAACGCCAACGATGCCAAGTGCCGTTCCAATAAAAATCCCCTGTCCCAACTGGCGCCCCTCACCCCAAGAGGACTGCGGTCATGAACCACATCGCGCCATGTTACGTTTTTGAATTTATCGGCAACTCCTTACAGAAATTTAACATTGCTAAACTTTTTGAATATTCATGTTGTAGGGGACAGCAGAAACGCGGCGCAGACAGTACAAATTTTGATTTTTTTCTATCTCCTCGCTTGACAAGCATCTCGGTCGTGCACATCCGTTAAAAAGCTGGTCGCGACAGCAATTCTCTAATTTAAACAATTATTTAGCATCCATCGGTGTGCGTTGGATGAACAGGAGAGAACTATGCTAGCAAGGCGAGCTACACTCAATACTGCAAACTCATGGCTCCGTGCATTCGACGGATTTGCTCACGAATTTCACAACATGCCCATTCAAGCGGAATCGAACGCCGGGCGTATTGATCTTTTTGAGCAGGCGCATGAATTCAAACTTTTTGCTGACGTACCCGGGCTTACTCGAGAGGATATCGAAATCTCTCTCGATTCCCGACGGTTGAGCATTTCAGCAAAAACCAGAGAGGGCGTCACTGACGGCAAGGCTCTGCTGAGGGAAAGGTCGCATGGCAGCTTCCGGCGAGTCCTGATTTTGCCAAAAGCGGTTGACGCTGAGGCGATCGTCGCGACCGTGAGCGATGGTCAGCTCACCGTGACACTACCGAAGCGTGCAGAGAGTAAACCGAGGATTATCGAAGTGAGCTGAGTGTTGAAACCGCGCTTGATGTTCAACGGATAAATCGCCATCCTGTGGCCTCAAAGAGCCAGAGGAGCCGGTTATGGATACATATGATGCACTTCACAGTCGACGCACCGTTCACAACTACGAAGCGACGGAGTTGGACTTTGAAGTGGTCGAACGCATTCTAGCGGCAGGTCATATGGCACCGAATCATAAGCTGACCTGGCCTTGGCGGTTCACCGTTGTTGGAAAGGAAACGCGCAAGGCTCTTCTGCCCGTCGCCTATCGCCTAAAGAATGTAACGGCGCCGGAGATGCAAGCGCGAGTTCAGAGCAAACTCATCAACCCAGCAACACTCATCGTCGTGACACAAGAACGCGCAGAGGACCCGTTCAGAAATACTGAAGACTATGCGGCAACATGTTGTGCGATTCAAAATATGATGCTCGCTGCTACCGCCGAAGGACTGGGCTCCAAATGGTCCACTGGTGCGCTGACGAAGCATCCCGACGTTTGCAACTTACTCGGCATCGATATTGATGTTGAAGATGTCGTCGGCTTCATCTGGGTTGGTGTGCCAATGAAAGTACCCAGCATTGAGAGACCCGCTCTCGAGACCCATGTAAAGGTACTCAGCTAACGGATTGCGCTGAGCCTTATCGCGACTCGCTGAGGCAGAGAGGGTCTCCGCGGAGACCGCTTGTTGGAAGGGGTCGTGACCCGATTGCGTGACCCTGCACGTTGAGCAGGGTCACGGGGTCAAAATCAGCTACAACCGGATGTAGAACCGCAGTTCATACACTTCAAGCAGGTGCCGTTACGAACGAGCATCATCGCATGGCAAGACGTACATGGATCGCCCTCAAAGCCCTGTTGCTTTGCAACTTGAACGGCCTTAGCGCTGGCGCTGCCGCCTGTGCTCGTCATGATGTTCACCGAACCAGACCCGAGCGATTCCACCAAGGTGATCGTCTCTGTCCGCGTCTGTGGCGCAACATAGCCTGCTGGTGCCTCAATCAATGCAGACGAGGCCAACGGATCCTGATTACGAGACTCATCCTGGCTCGTACCGCCACCTGAGAAGTCGTAAACATGAGCGCTGTTTGCCACACGACGTTCTTGGACAACGACTTCCTCTGTGTATTCCGGCTCCGGCTCAGGGTGGTTGACCGCATCGGCGCGTAAATCTTCTTCGCTCACTTGAGCCAGTTCATTGCGACCGAGGTAGTTCACCGCGAGGTCGCGGAAGATATAATCGATGACCGAAGTCGACATCTTAATGCGGTCATTGCCCATCACCATGCCGTTCGGCTCAAAGCGCGTGAAGATGAACGCGTCAACGAACTCTTCAAGTGGCACGCCGTACTGCAAACCGAGGGAGACGGCGATGGCAAATGAGTTCATCAAGCTTCGGAAGGCTGCACCCTCTTTGTGCATGTCGATGAAAACCTCACCCAAGGTGCCATCTTCGTACTCACCGGTACGTAAATAGACTTTGTGACCGCCGACGGACGCTTTCTGGGTGTAACCACTACGACGTCCCGGCAGCTTTCTTCGCCGCGCCAAGTAACGAACAACAACCTTTTCAGCAATCTGTGCCGCAGCAGCCGCAGGCTGGTCGACCGCGACGGGCAATTCAAGCTGCGTGCCGTTATCGAGCGCGTCATCGTCGTCATCGAAATCGAAGACTGTCGCCGAGAGTGGCTGGCTGAGTTTGCTACCATCTCGATAAATCGCGTTTGCTTTCAAACCGCGCCGCCAACTCAACATGTACGCAGACTGGACATCCTCAATGGTTGCTTCATTTGGCATGTTGATGGTCTTGCTGATGGCACCGCTGATGAATGGCTGTGTTGACGCCATCATCTCAATGTGTGCTTCAGCACGAATGTATCGCTTACCGTTTTTGCCGCACTTGTTGGCGCAATCAAAAACCGCGAGGTCCTTCTCTTTGAGGTGTGGTGCACCTTCGACTGTCATCGTACCGCAGACATAGTCATTGGCTTCCGCAATCTGCTTCTTCGTCAGACCGAGGGAGGCGAGCAAATCAAAGTCGGAGCGATTAATCGTCGTCGCAGGTATACCCAATTTATCGATGATGTACTGGTCACCGAAGGTAAATCTATTAAAGACCATAGTGAGATCAAAAGCGCTCGCCGTGAGTCCTTCGATACGCTCGACCATCTCCGCATCAAACCCATGCTCGATGAGCTTCTCTGGGTTCAGGTGTGGACAGCCCTCTAGGGTGCCTGCCCCCTTGCAGTAGTTCACGATCGCCGTCACCTGCTCTGGGCTGTATCCGAGACGTTCCAACGCGAGCGGTACCGACTGGTTAATGATCTTGAAGTACCCGCCACCGGCGAGCTTCTTAAACTTGACCAACGCAAAGTCTGGCTCAACACCCGTTGTGTCACAGTCCATCACAAGACCAATGGTGCCTGTTGGCGCAATGACGGTGACCTGGGCGTTGCGGAAACCAAATCGCTCACCCTTATCGAGTGCCGCATCCCACGTTTTACGAGCCGCATTCAGCAGATATTCTGGGCAGTGCTCCGGGTCGATTCCCACTGGAATTGTGTTCAACCCTTCGTATTCGCTCGCAGGCACATCATAGGCTGCACGCCGGTGATTTCTGATCACTCGAAGCATGTGCTCGCTGTTATCCGCATAGCCTGCAAACGGACCCATGTGCGCGGCAAGCTCAGCGCTCGTCTCGTAGCTCGTGGCGGTCATAATCGCTGTGATCGATGCCGCAATGTTCGTCGCTTTGACCGAATCGTAAGGAATACCCATCACCATAAGAATGGTACCCAGGTTGGCATAACCAAGACCAAGGGTTCGATACATCCAACTGAGCCGCGCAATCTCTTGGCTTGGAAACTGTGCCATCGCGACGGAGATCTCGAGGGTCACGGTCCATAGACGACAAGCATGCTTGAAAGCATCCACGTCAAACTTCGAGTGGTTGTCTGTCATAAACTTGATCAGATTACTCGATGCAAGATTACACGCCGTGTTGTCGAGAAACATATATTCGGAACACGGATTACTCGCGTTGATACGGCCGCCTGTTGGACAGGTGTGCCAATCATTGATGGTCGTGTCAAACTGCAGACCAGGGTCAGCGCATGACCAAGCCGCGTTGGCAATGTGATCCCAGAGGCCAACTGCGGACACGGTCTTCGCAACAGCGCCATCGGTTCGCCGAATCAGATTCCAATCATCTTCTTTACAGACAGCGTTCATGAAGTCATCGCTCAAACGGACCGAATTGTTTGAGTTCTGCCCGCTCACAGTGTTGTAGGCTTCTGACTGCCAATCCACATCGTATTCGTCGAACTCGATGTCGGTGACGCCCTGCCCTGCGAGCTGCAAAATACGCTGTATATAGGACGGCACGATATTGGCCTTACGCGCTTCACTGATCGCACGGCGCAGAACAATATTTTCCTTCGGATTAAGGGCATCGCCGTCTACCTCAGCGCAAGTCGCTTCGATGATCCGCGTGAGGTGATATCGAGTTGCCTTGGAGCCGGCCACGAGCGCCGCGACTTTGTGCTCTTCGCGTCGCTTCCAATCGATGTACTCTTCGATGTCTGGATGGTCGACGTCGAGGGTGACCATCTTTGCGGCGCGGCGGGTCGTACCACCACTCTTAATGGCGCCGGCCGCGCGATCACCGATGCGCAGGAAGCTCATCAAGCCACTGGACTTGCCACCGCCGGTCAAAGGCTCATTCTCTCCGCGCAGGGAGCTGAAGTTTGTACCCGTTCCACTGCCGAACTTGAACAAACGAGCCTCACGAACCCAAAGGTCCATGATGCCGCCTTCGTTGACCAAGTCGTCACCGACGCTTTGGATGAAGCATGCGTGGGGCTGAGGCCGCTCATAAGCGTTCTCGCTCATGCGCGCCTCACCGGTCTCATGATCACAATATGCATGGCCCTGTGCTGGGCCCGCGATGCCGTATGCCCAATGAAGTCCGGTATTGAACCACTGCGGGCTGTTCGGTGCGGCCATTTGAGTTGCGAGCATGTAACGCATCTCATCGTAATAGGACTGCGCGCTCTCTTCGTCTGTGAAGTAGCCGTATTGCCAGCCCCAGTACGTCCAACAGCCAGCGAGACGATCAAACACTTGGCGCGAGTCATGCTCACCACCAAATCGTTCACCCTCGGGCATGTCTTTAAGCTTGCTCTCGTCCGGCTCTCTACGCCACAACCAGCTGGGTACGCCGTCTTCGGCGACTGGTCGCGTATGCGCAGGGACACCGGCCTTGCGGAAGTATTTCTGCGCGATGATGTCCGTGGCGACTTGGCTCCAACCTTCAGGCACCTCAACACGCTCATTGAGAAAAACAATTGAGCCATCAGGATTTCTGATTTCGCTCTTGCGTGTTTCAAATTGAAGCGTCTCGTACGGAGACGCCATCTCTTTCGTAAATCGCCTTTTCAGTTTCATGGACACACCTACACACACCTATCCCATTCGCCATGGGACGTATTTTCTATTACAAGCCGACAATGATGGTTTACCCAAACCCCTGATGCACCCGGATCACGAATGCGCCAAAAGAATGACATTTGTCGTGTTTAACCGCTCGGAACCGGCCATACAAGGGCTTTTCAGAAAAAAATCAGAAGTGATTGAGAATACTCAATTTTTCTCTAATTTCTCCGAGTGCCCCAATATGTGGTATCCGACCCCATGTGAATACAGTAGATATTGTGTAGGTGAGTGTAAAGAAGAAACATTCATAAACCGATATTTTTTTACATGTAGTCAAAAAGTTTATGATCGCTGTTTTTTGGTCAAAAAACCGTCGATACGGAGACCATATTGAGTCGAAATTCAGCAAAAACAATCAGTTAGCTTGGCTGCATATTTATGGCCTTGAATTTGCAAAATGAAGCACCCTGCGCGCGAATTACGGCGCCCATAGTGGGGGATAAAAGCCTGGTTTTCGGCGCTAGAAATGGCCTGTGAATTGCCTGTGAAGGGCCCCTTCGAGAGGAATGTTACTTGCGATAGTTTGCGACCCCGTGGTGATTGAAGGGGGGTCAGTGACCACCGCCAAACGCTTGGTCTCGGTGGCGCGGCGATGCAAAGCTCGCCGGCCTGTTAATTAGGCCGATTGAAAGACGCTGCGTGAATTCTAGGCAGAAACCCTGGGTAGCGTTCATCGCCCACAATAGCCCAACCGTTTGGACCCCTGCGCTCCACGGTCACAAAATCTTGAACACCATCGCATTCAACTCTTAAACGCACATCTGAGCTTCGTTTCAAACTGCCGACAACTTGGCATCGGTTGACGCGACCGATGACCTTACGCAATTCCCGTGTAATCGCTGTTCTCCCGCAGGGCGCATGCTGAAAGCTTGTGCACGGGTCACGCTGTTTCGCCGCCGTTACCGTGAGCCACCGACCTCGATTGCCGCCGTAGCGCGCTTGGATGCAGGCCTCTCTTCGGCAGAGAGCTGCAGCTTTTTGGAAGATGGTCGGTCCGAGTGCGTTCACCGCCTTGTCGGGTCCGTAGCGGTCTGTAAACATCTGTAATTCGATGAAGGGTTGTGACGGGTCTGCCCCGGTTGGCCGCATCACCACCCAAATAAAGAAGAGGCTAATGCCGATGGCCTGTAGGACCAAAGTGATGTGAATGATGCGGTTCATAACCTCTATTCTGACATAAATGGAGCCCGTCCGCTAAATTCGTCGTGTGGGGCGCTCATGGTTTATATCGGCACGAATTGCTTTGAGTTTAACGCAAGCGGAAAGACGATGGTTGCACGGCGACACCGACATGGGCAATATCGGCGGCGATTATGGACCGGAGAGAGACCGAGATGACAGTCAGAACTCGCGTTGCGCCCTCACCAACGGGCGACCCACACGTCGGCACGGCCTATGTCGCGCTGTTTAACTACTGCTTTGCCAAGGCCAATGGTGGTCAGTTTATATTACGGATTGAAGATACCGACCAGGTACGGAGCAGTCGACAGTCAGAAGACATGATCATCGAAGCGCTCAAATGGGTTGGACTCTCTTGGGACGAGGGACCTGATGTCGGTGGAGAAGCTGGCCCCTATCGGCAGAGTGAGCGCAGTGATTTATATCAAAAATATGCTCAGCAGCTTCTCGATGACGGCCACGCGTTCCGATGTTTTTTGACAACCGACGAGCTCGCTCAGATCAGGGCGGAGCATCAAGCATCGGGTGCGCAAACGGCCATGCCCAATCCGTACTCAGAGATCAGCCGAGATGAATCTGATGAACTCGCCGCGACGGGTAAGCCCTTTGTGGTGAGATTGCGGGTCCCGCGCGAAGGTGTTTGTCATGTCGACGATATGTTGCGCGGGCAAATCGACATCGCCTGGGATCAGGTCGATATGCAGGTGCTGCTCAAATCGGACGGCATGCCAACATATCATCTGGCGAATGTAGTCGATGACCACCACATGGGGATCACCCATGTGCTTCGCGGTGAGGAGTGGATTTCTTCAGCGCCAAAGCATCTCTTGCTGTATCGCTACTTTGGATGGGAGGCTCCGAAACTCTGCCACCTGCCCTTATTGCGTAATCCAGACCGTTCAAAGTTGAGTAAACGAAAGAACCCGACGAGTATCCTGTATTACCAGCGCATGGGCTACCTCGCAGAAGCCCTGTTGAACTATCTTGGCCGCATGGCGTGGTCCATGCCGAATGAAGAAGAGAAGTTCGACCTTGAGACGATGATCGAAAACTTTAGTCTCGACCGCATCTCCTTGGGTGGGCCTATTTTTGATGTCACTAAGCTGGATTGGCTAAACGGTCTCTGGATTCGCGAGGAGCTCGATGATGACGCAGTGGTCGACCGGGTCATCGAGTGGGCGGTCAATCGCGAGTACTTAAAACCTGTGATTCCACTGATTAGGCAGCGAATCAGTAAATGGTCTGATCTCGCGGACCACGCCGCTCTTTTCTTGCAAGGTGTACCGGAGCTCACGCCAGCGCAGCTCGACATGAAGGGCTTAGAGCCAGCCGACGTACGACGCATCCTCTGCTATAGCCTGTGGCGGCTCGATGAGCTGTCGGATTGGACCGGCGAAGAGATCAATCAAGCGCTGAGGTCGCTCGCGGATATGATGGCATTGAAGCTGCGTGTGCTCTTGGCACCGCTCTTTATGGCGATCTCCGGAAAGAAGAACTCGACGCCACTTTTCAACACGCTCGCCATTCTTGGTCGAGATATTACCCGCGCACGGCTTCGTCATGCCCTCGACACCATTAAGCCCATGTCAGGTAAAGAGCAGGGACGCTGGCGCAAGGCCTACGATGCGGCGAAAGCTGAACAAGTCGCCCGCGCCAGCGACGATGCCTAAGGCTGCTCTTGGCTTCGGCGAAGTAGGCGGTTGAGCACTGCGTCGATCACCGCGTCGTAATTAAATCGTGACGCGAGAGCGGCTCGCGTCGAACGTGCAGACTCACTCATGATGTCCTGACCGCGATGTGCAAGCTCAATCATTGACTGGGTCAGGGCGGTGACGTCATCTGTGTGGTAGGTGACCCCAGTCTCGGGCGCCTCGATGAGCCAGTCGAGTGAGCCATCGTTCGAGAAGAGTCCAAAGCAGCCGGTGCCGAGCGCCTCCTGACATGAAATACTCGGTCGATTAAACACGCAGACATCCGCTGCA
>JBMHDS010000079.1:0-34862 GCA_049889275.1 Bradymonadia bacterium
TCTTGATGGCAAGCTGTTTCTCACAAGATAACTTCGACCCCGAAGCAGAGATATTTTGCATGAGGGACGATGACTGCCCGTTCGACGAGGGCGAAGTCCGTGTGTGCGTCAATGGCTTCTGTGGCGCACCCTACTTTGCCGCGTCAGATTTCCCGATAGAACTGGGTCCTTTCAACGATAACCAATTGTATAATGGTGCGCTCGGAAAAGGGACTCTCTTAGTAGGTGAGATCGGTGGCACGTCGATCTTTCAAGCAGAGACGTCAGGAGGGAGGATCATCATCCGAGCCGACGATATCATCATTAACGGTGATCTCGTGGCCCAAAGCGCGAGCACCACGATCGAGATTCAGGCCAGAAACCGAATCTGGATTCGTAAGGGCGTAACCCTGCGGTCTACGGCGACCGGTAGCGGTGACTCCATTCGGTTTATACTCCAAGCAGATGGTGCGATGTATATCGATGAGGGTGTCTCACTCGATGGCAGCGCCGAGGGGTTCTGTACATGTCTATTCGAAAACGCGAGCCCTCGAAACTCTTACGGTAACTGTGGTGGGCAATGCGTACCGCTCGAAAGACTTGTTGTGCCACAGTAAACACCGGCTACGCCGCACAGTCTACGCAGTCGATAGGCGGCCATTTCAGGCTCGAGACGCCATACCAGCGCCACGCACGCTGCGGGCATGATGAATCATTTTGGGATCACCTGACCATAGGTACGCCCAGGCTCAGAAAAGCACATCCAAGAGCTTGATGATGTTGTCGACACCATGGAGTGTCACTCCATCCTGAGCGGTCGCTTCAGCGGCGTTGCCTTCAGGGAGTACGAGACGATTGAAACCAAGCTGCTTCGCTTCGGCCATACGGGCGGGCGCGCTGACTACAGCACGAACCTCTCCGCCCAGACCAAGCTCACCAAAGACCACAGTATCGGCGGGTACAGGGCGGTCAATATGGCTCGACGCGAGCGCTGCAGCGATGGCCAAATCAACGGCGGGCTCGTCTAAGCGTAGGCCACCGGCCACGTTGACAAAGACATCACAGCCCGTGATATCAAGCTGTGCCTTTTTCTCTAAGACGGCGAGCAAGAGCGCGACCCGACCAGAATCTACGCCCACAGCGGTTCGCCGGCCATGGCCACCATTGGAGGGTGTGACCAAAGCTTGCACTTCCACGAGCAGCGGCCGGGTCCCCTCAAAGCTTGCAGCCACCACCGATCCAGACGAGCCCATAGCCCGCTCAGATAAGAAGAACGCAGACGGATTGGTCACCTCAGCTAACCCCTCACTGCGCATCTCGAAAGCGCCGATCTCATCCGTCGATCCAAAGCGATTCTTGACCGCCCGCAAAATACGAAACGCATGGCCACGCTGCCCCTGAAGGTAGAGCACGGTGTCCACCATATGTTCGAGTACTCTTGGACCGGCGATGGCCCCTTCCTTAGTGACATGCCCGATCACGAAGGTTGCGATGTCCTTACCCTTCGCGATGGCCATCAAACGGGCTGTAATGGCGCGCAGCTGGCTGACGCTACCGGGCGAGGCCTGCACCTCATCGCTGTAGAGCGTCTGAATTGAGTCGACCACCAAAATGTCGGGCTTCAAGACGTCGATCTGACGCTCGATGGCCGTCAGAGATGTCTCGGCCATAATCCACAGGTCCTGGGCCGCTGCACCCACGCGGTCAAAACGCATCTTGGTCTGACGCGTCGACTCCTCACCTGTCACATAAAGCACTTGTGCACCGAGTCGCGCGAGCTTGTCACTGGCCTGTAATAGGAGCGTCGATTTACCAATGCCTGGGTCGCCGCCAACGAGAATTAATGAACCGCTGACGAGACCGCCTCCTAGGACGCGGTCGAGTTCGCCGATACCCGTCTCTCGACGAGCGACCTCGGAGCCCTCCACATCTTTGAGGCGGACCGGTGCTTCACCCACCGATAATTTGCTCGCGCCCACAGGCGGTGGTGCGGCGATCGAAATCTCCTCGACCGTACCCCAGTCACCGCAATTGGAGCATCGACCCATCCACTTCGGAAAGTCATGGCCACAGCTCTGACAGACAAATTGCGTCTTCTTCTTTGGCATCTACGCACTCCAAAATCGACGGCTGGTCAGAGAGTCAAACCAGGACCTAACGTCACGCTCCACGGCACGGCCATCCGGCCCACGCCACCAAAAAGGGCACAACCCGCATCGACGCGAAAAAAGAACGCATCCGATACAGGCAAATCGAGTCCGGTACCAACTCGCAGACCAAAACCACCTGTTGCAGAATTTTCGCTATTGTAGAAGCCTTTTTGTCCGAATTTAGAGCCCTCAACACGCACATCAGTACCAACCGACAGGGCGATACGGGTGTAGGCCTGCATACCGACGACCCGATAAACACGCTCTAGACTCACTAAATCAAGGGACACAAAGCGGCTTTGGCCACCGGCTAGGTCCTCGACCACATTGATATGCCAGGCGAGCCGAGCGTCGCCGACCTCGTAGCCATAGCCGACATTCAGCTGCAAACCTATGGGACTGTCGAGTTCGCCACGGTCGGTCAACCAATCTGCCGGGCCAGCCAATATCCAAACCTTGCCTTCGCCTTCTGTCTCTTCGAGGTGTCTTGCCTCACCAAGATCGATACTTTGAGCGTGGCCCAGCGTTGTGAGAGCAACCAGAAAGAATGGCAAGACAAGCAAGCGACGACGAACCATATGATTTTTGAAACCCGCGCTTTCTTCCAAGTGTCTCTCCAATGTCAGATCCAGTCTGTTTGATGGGTCGGCAGGCCATAGACTATGGTATTGACGAACAATTAGCGAGAACACAGCGCCACTGGACCGGTCTTATGGGCATGCACGACAAATCAAAGCTGATAGTGGTCGGCCTGCTATGCAGCCTGTCGGCGGTCGCCTTCGCAGATCCCTTAAGTCTTGAGGCAAAGCGCCTACAAGAACGAAGTGACTCAAGACGCGCCGAGGTCCACTCTCTCGTCGACTTGCTCAGGCTCGAACATCTTCGCGACTGGCTCGCAGGTGGACAGGTGGACGCCCATTTAAAGGCCGCATCTAAACAGACCGATCGACATCCGCTGTCTCAGGCTGTGGCACTGTGGCTTCGCCATAAAAATGCGCTCAGACACTTCGACAAAGAGACGGCCTCGAACACCCGTAACGCACTCGGGTTGATGAGCCATTTCATTTATCGACCCACGAGCGCCCCGCATCCAGTCGCCGCGCTCAGCCCGAGTGAGTGGACACGGTATCCGAGGACAGAGGCGACCGGTGTGATTCGACTCGGCGCGTTCATCACTCAGCCAATGGTGCCCACCGCGACCCTGGCAACCAGTCTCCATAGCCAACAAGAACGGTCAGCTGTGCTCAGGTTCGGGTATCGAGACAAGGCGAAGATATGGTTGAACGGCGATATCATCTTCGACGGTGGACAAAGTCACGACTACTGGCTGGATCAGCACGCTGTGCTCTGTCATTTACGGGCAGGCCGTAACCGACTCGTCATCGAATTGACCGATGCGAGTGAACAATGGGCTTTCGTCGGGCGCATGACCGACCATATCGGTCGGCCCATCGCTGTGACCGATGAGTTTCCAGTGGAGACCGCGGTACCCGAAGCCATTGATGGCGCTTTAATCGATGGGCTGATTTCTCCCTGGTCCGTACTGTCTGCGGCAACGATGTCGACACCACCTCAGGTCGACGCGCTCATCGATATGGCCTGGTATGCAGCAAAGTCCGGAATGCCCGGTCGCGAACGCACCTTGGAAGAGGTTGCTCTCGAGGGCGCATATACCGAACGAACCGATGCTCAGACGCTACTCGCGTGGACTTTACTTCTCGACGGCAGTCGTGCTGCGCGACAACGGGCA
The DNA here is from genome assembly GCA_049889275.1 of Bradymonadia bacterium. Lineage (GTDB taxonomy): Bacteria > Myxococcota_A > Bradymonadia > UBA7976 > UBA1532 > UBA1532. Next base: position 3,880 of record JBMHDS010000079.1, read on the forward strand.
TCGCATGTGCCGACCGCATCGGAGAGTCGAGGTGCAGCCGGTCTGATGTTAAGACTCGACACCGCCTGGGAGCATTTCTTTGCCCGACGGCTCGAGCAAGCCTGGTCCGATGGCCGCTCACTCTATCGAGAGCATCCAAGACTCAGCCCCGTTCAACGACTTTGGGCTCTACTGCACGAAGATCTTGGCTTTGTGGACACAGCGAGGCGCCTCGCTGAGACTCACCTGTCCGATGCGGCACAGCCGTCTTTAGGCCATCGCCAGACCTATCTTGGCGCGCTCCAAGTCTCAGGCGCCTTGACCAAGGAAATCTCTGTTCTGCAGCAACATTTCGACGACGGCCAGGCCACCGAAGCAATGCGGCTCCGGCTTGCGGAGATCCACCGACGACAGGGCCACCATGAGCGAGCCGATACCATCATTGAGAACATGGTAGAGCTGAGACCGGAGCTGTGGCCGATGCAGCTCGTCGGCGTGGACGCCTTGCGCGAGCGAGGCCTGGTCCGCAAAGCCCTCGACCGTTTGGAGACCATCGTTGGTTTGGCGCCTCATCACACCGCATGGGTTGAGCGCTACGTCGGGCTGCTCGTTGACACTGGGCAGAGAACAAAAGCTCAACAGTTGGTCTCACTCAACCGAGAACGGCTCACCGAAGAGGTGAGCGGTCGGCTCAGTCGACTCGTTGACTTTACGGAGCGAGCGCCATCATTGGGACCATCAAGAAAAACGCTCACGCCAATCGAGTGCGGTTCACATGACGCCATTGTCAGATACCATCATGCGAGGCTTCGGTTGGCGTCGGCTGGCAAAGCGACACGCTGGGTACGTCGCGTGATCAAGATTTGTACTGATATCGGTGCGGAAGGGTTCGGCAAGATTCGATTGACTCATATTCCAGACAGCCAAACCTTAGCTGTGCTCAAGGCCTCGCGAATTCGGAACAATCAGCAATTGACGGGTCGAATGACCTCAAAGGCGCTCTCCGATCCGGTCAACCGGCTGTATTATGATCTTCAGGAAACCACCGTCCACTTCGACAATCTAGTCAAAGGGGATATTCTTGAGGTGGTCTGGCGCATTCGCGATACACAGCCCCACGCAGCCATGCCAGGCCACTATGGAGAGGTCGCCTATTTACAAGAGTCCATACCCCGTCACCACACCGTGCTCGAATTCGAGAGCGAAGGAGAGCGACCACTGTATACAGGGCTCTCGAGTCAGGGCATCTCGCTCACAGTAAAGCCCGGTCGAATCGAGGGTTTTAACATTCCTGCATCACCAGCCGCCGACGATGGCCCCGGGCTGACAGACCGATTCGCCTACGTACACTTAAGCACTCAAGAGCGTTGGTCAGAGGTCGACGGCCTATATCAAGCCCTACTTGGACGACGGGCAAGCGTAACCCCCCAGATTAAGGCCGCGGCGCTCAATGCGATCGCCGGCGCTACGGGTCCAAGAGAGGTCATCGCCAAGTTGTACCGCCTCGTCGCCGATCGCATTCGCTATGTCGGGCTTGAGTATGGCATCCACAGTTTCCAGCCGGCCCACGCGAGCGAAACTTGGAGTCTAGGCTACGGTGATTGTAAGGATAAAGCCGTACTCCTGATCGCCATGCTGAGCGCCGTCGGTATACCGTCTCAATTCGTCTTGGTGCGAACTCGATCAGCTGGGGCGATCGAGCGGAAGCCGGCCAGCCTATCAGCGTTTGACCATGCCATCGTCTACTTGCCTGGACTGAAGGCCTTTATAGATCCGACGGTGTCGGATTTTGATCCCTTCGTGTTGCCCACCGAGGACCAAGGTGCCCAAGTGCTTGTGGTGGGTTCCGGCGAGCTCACTCGCGTTCCGGTGACGGCTGCTGCTCTAAACCGGGAAGAATGGACGGTCACTCTGGAGAAAACAAACAACACCTTGTTCGGCACCGTCGCAGCAAAAATTATCGGGCAAGAGGCCACTCATCTACGCAGAAAACTCTCAGACCTCAATCAACGAGAACGTCGAGCGAAGAACTGGTTGAATCAGCTCATCCCTCAAGCTCAGTTTAGTGACATCGAGTATTCCGGGGTCACACCGACACGCGACCCCGTGACCCTAGACGCACGCGTACAATCTCCAGCGGCTTTGAATTCGAGTCAGCGAATGAGCCTTCGACTTGGCTTATCGAGCTGGCGCTTAGTGGAATCCTTGGCACCCGATGCTCGCCGCACGCAACCCCTCGTTTTACCCCAACGCTCTCAACGTCTTGTCAAAACGACGTTGAAAGGCATACGCATAGACAATGGTCCAGCGCTCAAAGGTACGATCAAGTCGCGCTTCGGAGAACTTAGAGTCGATTATCATGAGGGGGCGGATAGCGCTGACTTGACCGTCAGCTTGACCCTCCAGAAACGAATCATATCAGCTGCTGCATACCCTGACTTCCGCCGTTGGCTCGCCGCTGTAGATAGCATGCTTTCAGCACCACTGAGGATGAGCGACGATGAGAGCTAGGCGATGGCACCTGTGTATACTCACCGTCTTAATCTATGCCTGCGGTGGACGCCAACAGGCGACCTTTGAGACGCAATATCGTGCGATTGTCGGCAATACGCCGGCGTCCAAACATGAGTGGGTTGAGCGGGGTTGGTGGCATCTCCTCGCCGACGAATTCAGCCTAGCAAAGCGTGCTTTTTCGCGAAGTCCCAGCGATGATTTAGCGCAATTGGGATTAGCTCATCTCGCAGCGCTCAAAGGGGATGTAGCGATTTCGCACGCGCACCTGAAAGCGATCTCAAATAAAGGCTTTATCGGGCGCATCGCCGAACGGCTGAAATGGCGCTCACAACATCACGACGCCACACACGAAAGGTGGCACTTTACGAGGACCATCAGCGGATTCAAAGATTACGCAATGAGTCGACTTAAGGCGCCGCCCGAGCTCATCGCGGGAGAGCACGTCGTCATCGGCGATAAAAAATACAAACTTTTCGATAAGCCACCGAAAAAGGGACTGTTTATCGCGGTCAACGAAAAGCCACCACCAGGGCAATGCGAAATTCGAGTCAGCGGAACCGTCAAGCTGTGGTCTAAGCATGGGTGGCTTCTTAAGGTCGGAGAACCGACGATCAAACGCTGGTATGCTCTCGAGCAAGACCAGGCGGTCATCGTCGCGACGGGCAACACAGGCGTTCTCAAACTGAGATGTTTCCCGAGGCAAAATTCGGCAGGACGACCACGGTTTAAGCGGAGCAACGTGGGGGTCGAAGCGCCAGTGTCCTCGTGGACAGAGAGGTATCTCATAGCATGGACCGCCGTCTTGCGCGGACACGGTGATCGTGCTCTGGCGTTGCTTGAAAAAATGCCGTCGACGGCAGCATTCGCGCAGCTCGCCGCTAAAGCGCTGGAGACAGCGATAGAGCGACCAAGCTCACACCGACACGTCCGGGCAAAACAGCTATGGCAGCGCGCTCTGAGGCTTACCCCTTACCAAGCTCATCTCGAACTCGCCCGCGCGGCGCTCACTGCTGCTGAGCCTGAAACCGCAGCGAAGCACCTCAGACAATGGCGTGCACGCTTCAGCCCAAACCAAGAATTTCATGCACTCAAAATTCAATGGTTAGAGTTGAATGAAGATAAGGGCGCGCTCAGACGATACATCGGCGAGTATGGCGCTCGATGCAGCCACCTGGATCTCAGACTGCGATTACTCGAATATGCAGAACCAGATGCCTTGGTAGAGCGCTTCGTGGATTGTGGCAAGCGAGAGCGTGCAGTGGAGATATTGCTTCAATTTTATAGACCGGCCGCGGCGCTCAAACTGCTGAGAGAGATGCCCATCGCAACGCCCAAGCAGCGTGCGCTCGAGCATCGGTGTCTGACCGCGCTTGACGGACGGGATTTCGCGCGCACAAAGCCGGGTTCGAGCAGCCCCGAACAAGTGGACGCGGCAGTCAGCGCTTTCCACAAGGGTGAGCTTGCAAAGGCGCAAAGAGACTTACTGATTAAACGTTGGATATCAAAAGAGCTCGACAATCCGGATGCTTGGAATGTCGCCACGGCAGTGGATGAATGGTCGCCCTATGGGGACTTGCGACTCGCGACAGAATCAAGAATTGACAGGCACCTTAAGACCAAGCGGGGCGAGGCGTCGGTACGTCTTCTCGATCACAGCGTTTTGACATTAGATGAGGAGGGACGAAGTCTTCGACGTGTACACGAAATCATCTACGTAGGCAGCCGCCGAGATGCAGAAACGTTTAGCGAGCTTGGTCTTCCCGACGGAGCCATCCCCCTCGCCATCTTCACACGTAAGGCTGACGGACGTCGATTCTATGCCGAGCAAACAGACAAGAAAGATAGCCTAACCATCCCGAATATCGAACGAGGTGATTATCTCGTGGCGAGTTATCTGGAGCCAAATTCCGACCGCGGTACGACGGATGGTTTGTTCTTGAGTCAACGTGTGTATTTCGGAGACTTCAATATCTCCATCGAAGAGCAACGTTTTGATGTCGTCATGCCCGCTTCGCTTGAGTACACCCTCGATGCGCGCAATGGAGCACCGACCGCTCGAGTAAGCGTTCGTGACGGTGAACGCCACCTTTCCTTTCGGGCCGTTCACACGATCCCGTACGTGAGCGAAGCCCGCGGACCCAAAGCCGAGTCAATGATTCCGTCGATACGCATCGCGATCGAGCTCGACTGGAGAAGCCAGGTGGAGCGGCTCCGCGATGGTTTCCTCTCGGTCACCCGACCCAGTGCAACCTTCGCAGCATGGGTCGATACAGTGGTCGACGGCAAGGAGGGAGCGGACGCGCTCAAGGCACTGCTTCATGCGATTCGCGTCAGGTTCGATGGTGAGCACGGTCTACTCGACTATCCTGTGAGCCATGGTCTGTTCGACGGGCGCGGCCATCGGGCAGCCGGCATGTCAGCGGCGCTCACCCATCTAGGCATACGACACCGCGTGTTACTGGCGGGGCCGAGCCTCTCTGCAGAAGAGCAAGCATTTGCACAACTTCATGATTTCGAGCACGTCCTACTGCAGCTAGAGAACGGGCAATTCGTAGACCCAAGCCCTGTTCGCAGCGGTTTCGGCTACCTACCGTTTCACCTGTTAGGCGGTCAAGCGATACAGGTTTGGCCCATTGAGGCACCAATCGGCTTAGTGGACCTACCAACCTCAAGACCCTTCGGCGATGCCAGGGAAGTCGTGCTCAAGGCGCGCCTCGATACCGATGGGGTGATCTCGGGCAAGATTATCGATCGGTTTATCGGCAGTGAATCCATAGCGATCAGCGCTTATCTCGACACCCTCTCTGAGCAAGACAGGCCAAGGCTGCTCGAGCGTGTACTCGGCCGCGCCGTTCCATCGGGCGAGATCACCAAGCTCGAGATTGAACGTCCAGAAGAAGACGATCAGCAACCATTAATACTTCGTTATCGATTCAAAGGGCGCTTGACCAACCCAGGGCGCCTAGGCTGCTTCTCAATGCAGCCGGGTCGAACATTTGCCGGGCCAAGCAAGCGCGAGACGGCCTTGTTCTTAAACATCCCAATCAAACAATCGGTTGTGATGCGCATTGATGTACCTGATGGGTTCAAGGTATCGGAGGGCACGGTCAACCTGACCAATAAAACCCGCCAATTTGAGCGGGTTGTCGCTCAAGATGGCGACCAGATTGAGATTCGATGTCAACTCGAAATGCCTGGCGGCTATGTTTATCCCGACGACTACAAAGCATTTCGCGAATGGGCGTACCGCGTAGATGATGCGGAGCTGATCGATATCAGTCACTTGCCTCAGATGTAAACCCAACATAAGCACGCGCTTACTATCGAGAAAGATGAACACGCCCAGATGACAGTACATATTTTCCGACACGACCAAATGAAAGACCATCGGCCCGGACATGCTCATCCGGAGCATCCGAGCCGACTGAGTGCTGTCGAGAGCAAACTCGTATTTGACGATCGGGTCTTCGCGGTCGAGTGTGAACCCGCCCTCCGCGAACAACTGGAGTATGTACATCCGCCGAGCTATGTCGACATGATGAACGGTTTTCGCGACATCGGTGGGCAGATCGATGCGGACACGATCTTGTCAACGGGCAGCGTGGCGGCCGCCTATCTTGCAGCCGGCGCGTGTATCGGTGCTGTTCAGTCAGTGCTCGACGGCACCGCCGGTTCGGCCTTTGCGCTCACGCGCCCCCCGGGGCATCACGCAGAGCCCAATCGTCCCATGGGCTTTTGTCTCTTCTCGAATGTCGCGATCGCCGCAGAGGTCGCGCTGCAGCATCCCGACTGCAGCCGAGTCATGGTGATCGATTGGGATGTGCATCACGGCAATGGCACACAGGCTGCATTTAACGCTCGGTCTGACGTTTTGTTTACAAGTATACACCAATCCCCTCTCTATCCGGGCACCGGCCAGGCCCACGAGCGCGGTGTGGCCAGTGGACTTGGCTATACACTTAACATTCCTTTGCCAGCACGCAGTGGAGATGAAATGTACACGACGATTGTTCGAGACGGACTGTCTCGGGCCGCGGCGCTTTATCAACCCGACCTCATCATTGTGTCCGCTGGCTTTGACGCGCACTTACATGATCCCCTCGCCGAAATGTGCGTCAGCACCAATGGTTTTGCTGCACTCACAGGTCTCGTCATGAAAATCGCCGGCGAGTTTTGCCAAAGCAGAATCGTATTCTGCTTGGAGGGCGGCTATGATTTGAACGCGCTCGCAGATAGCGTGAGCGCATGCTGCGCGGTGATGGCGGGACACACACCGCCCGAGATTTCATCGACGGGGGAAGACCCGCGTGTGACGATGAAATATATTCAAGACCATCTAAACGGGACTTCATGGACACGTTAGTACAAATCAGACTGGTCGGGCGTACGGAGCAAGCTGACTTTCTCGCCTCACTCTTGCTCGGTGCCGGCGCACAGGGTCTAGAAGTCATCGATGAAGACACCATGGGTCAACCCACAAATGAGGTCGAGTTTAGAGTGTATCACCCAATGGAGACAGTGACCGATGCGCTCGCTCACTATAAGAGGCTGCTGCCGAATGACGTCCAAATCACCACCAAGATTCTTGATCCGAGTTGGCGCGATGCGATCGAGCACGCAGAGATCACGCTCGGGCAGAGATTCGTCATCAATGGATGCTCTGCCACCCAAGGGTCACGGACATCCATTGAATTGAGCCTAGGATATGGCTTTGGAGACGGGCGACATAGCACCACGCAGGCGAGCGTATGCGCGATGGAGGCACTTTGGGATAGTCAAATTGAGCCCCAAAAAGTGCTTGATCTCGGTACAGGATCCGGTGTTTTAGCGCTTGTCGCCGCCCATCTTGGGAGCGTTGTGACCGCCGTCGACATCGAAGCCATCTCTCGCTCGGCGTCTGCGCACCACGCATCCATCAACGGGCTCAGTCATCTCATCACTGTCAAAGACGGGGTGCCAGCCAACACCCGCTATGATCTCGTGGTCGCAAATTTGTACTTCCCGACCTTACTTTCTCTTGCCGATGATTTCGCTGATTGGCTTTCCCCCGGTGGGCGATGTATTTTATCAGGCATCACAGCAAAGGGTATCAAACCAGTCCGCGAGCGCTTCGAGGCCCTAGGGTTCAAACACAGAGCAGCCCACCAGATCGATGAGTGGGTGGCTTGGACAGCGCAACTTGGCGAATGAAGGGCAAACCAACATGAAGGCGCTTGAACTCAGAGAGGCCAATACCGACCCCATTATTTGCGATTTACCGCCACCCATTCGACAGGCGGGTGAAGCGCTGATCCGAGTCGAATATGCAGCCCTCAACCGCCGAGACGTCTGGATTCGACGAGGACAATACCCAGGCATCGAATTACCTATCGTTCTCGGCAGCGACGGGGCTGGCACCGTGTGCGAGACAGATGATGACCATCAACACTGGCTCGGCCGAGAGGTGGTGATCTATCCGGGACGAGATTGGGGGCCTGATGAACGATTTCAATCACCCGACTATCGGATTCTGGGATTGCCCGATCAGGGCACGTTTGCGGAATATGTCTCGGTGCCTATCTCGTGTTTGAGAGAGAAACCCTCGCACCTCACGAGCGCTGAGGCAGCAGCCTTGCCACTCGCTGGTTTAACCGCTTGGCGAGCGCTCGTCACCCGTGGTCGCCTCAAAGAAAACGAGCGGGTCTTGGTGACGGGTATCGGTGGCGGCGTCGCACAATTTGCCGCGACTTTCACCCACGCGCTCGGCGGCCAACTCGCTGTCACGAGTGGCCATCAGGAGAAACTGAGCAAGTAGACGCGTCGTTGGGTCGGGTGTCATACCGCGAAGACGGCTGGCAGAAGAGACTGGCGTCACAGGTGCCTGCGGGCTTCGACATCATCATTGACGGAGCGGGTGGCGCCGATTTTGGTGGACTGATTCGGCTCCTCGCACCCGGTGGACGATTGGTCTTCTACGGTGGAACATGCGGTCGATGGCCCGCGATTCTGCCTCAGCACCTATTCTTTAAACAGGCCGAAATCCTCGGATCTACAATGGGTTCACCTGCGGATTTCGATGCCATGCTCGCCTGTGTAAATGAGCGGGAGCTTAGACCCAAGGTGGACCGCACTTTCTCCTTCGATGACGGGGCAAGAGCGTTTGACTACTTGGAGTCAGCAAAGCAGCTTGGCAAGGTCGTTATACACATTGGGTCATCCTGAGGAGCGAAAATGCCAACCAAGCTTGAAAAGCGACTTCAAGATGTCGCACATACGACGTCACTCGCTGGACTCTTCTTTGATTTTGTCATGGAGCAACCACTCAATCGATTGGTGGAGTCAGACCATCTTGTTACGCTCATGACAGCGTACTTCGATGAACAGCTCGCCGAGAGTGCGTGGCATGAACATCATAAGACGTTCATAGAACGCGAGATTGAGCGCGCTCAGACCCGTGGAGACACGTTGAGAGATTGGCTCGACGCCGAGTTTCAAATGGAGTTGCGAAGCCTCGTCATGCAACCGGTTGAGTTCGACCGACGCTTCCTCCGCGAGGTGGTGCAACAACAGTCGGTTCGACACATGACCACAAGTATCATTCAAGAGACATTGGACCGCTTTGCGAGCACGCTTAAACCATCAGGGTCGGGCGGCGGTCTCGTGGGTTCTATGGGCCGTGGCGCGCTGGGTTTTGCGAGCCGCGCGGGCAAAGGCATATTGGGACAACTGGGTGGTCAGTTCGAGAGCCACCTCCAGACAGCGATTCAGAGTTTCGTTAAAAACTCGACTCAGCTGATGCTGGAGCGCCTCGTGGTCATCCTAAGCAGCCCAGAGACTGCACGATATCTCGGTCAGTCCGGTGGCGCGGCCTATGATGCATTAGTTGACCAATCCACAGAATCTATCTGGACATTTGCACATAAAAACCTGTCTACCGATGACCTACTGGACACCATCCCGGGCCAGCTTCGTCACATCATTGAGAAGAGCGCGTTTAGAGAGCTGCTGCTCTCAGAGTTTGAACGATTCCTCGCTGTGGAGGGTGACCGGCCGCTCAAGTATTTCCTAGGAGCAGCCGGTGCTTATGAGGATTTGCGGACGCAGATGTCAAAACAGGCGGCTCCACTCATCGCGGAGTTTGCGCAGAGTGCAGCCTTTAAGAGTTGGACCAAAGACTAATTTGGCGGTAGGCAGGCGCCGAACCGTCTAAATCTTTGGCAGACAGTACCGGGTATGCCACCGCAGTCACTATCAGCGCCGCACTGAATGGTGCAAATATTGGGCAAGCTCCCGTCCTGGAATCTAAACGTCCAGCAAAATTCAGCGTTCTCGCTGCAATCATCATTGCTGTCACAGGGTTGCCCAAGCTCGACCTGCCCTTCGCCTTCAATAGCACTACACGCGCCCGTCTCTTCGTCACAAAATGCACGCAGCGGGTCGGTCCGACCACATTGTCCAGCATCCACAGTACAGCGATCATCATTATCATTGATGCGGGCGACCAAGTCATATTCTGTATCGACCAGTCGGTCGCTATCGAATTGATCGACACGGAGATAATAAGATCCCGGTGCCACAAATCGAAGCTCGATCACTTCGTTCACCTCATCGGGTGCGGTGGCCGAGCCGACGAGGTTGCCAAAGGCGTCGTAGAGATAAATATCAATGTCGACACCGGCTCTGAAAGACGCGGTGATCGACATGGACCAGCTGGCCTGGTTTGCGGGCACGGCCAAGCGATACCAGTCGTCATCTCCGTTACAGATCAGGAGTCCACCGTAGACCTCATCAAAGGCGATGCGAGTGGCTTCATTTCGGCTGTTGTTTGGCTCATTCTCCGCATCGACACCGCAGGCCACGTCGCCCGATGGCAGCGCGCAGTATCGCTCGCCGGTCCGGGCAGACGCGCATACTTCGCCCTCGCCGCAGTCCTCATCGACTCGGCATTCCCCCCGAATCTGACAGACGCCATCGGTACAACCAAAGAAACGCCCACAGTCATCGTCGCTATCACAGCCGGGAATACAGACCGCCGCATTACGCGAGACCGGCTGGCAATAAGCGCTCTCACCGAGTGCGCCACATTGTCCCCGACCCGTGCAGCCGATGGTGCAAAAATTGTCATGGCCACCTTGTCCACCCGTAAAGCATAAATCGGCGCCCTCAGCGCAGTCTTCGTTACGGCCACAGCGCTCACCCAAGGCGGCTTGCGGTTGCGGCGCCACGCAGAGGCCTTCATCGCAGATAGGTAGACCTGCAGCGGTGCAATCGCGATCGGCTTCGCAGCGACCCGAGCTGCCGACCAAATCGATTGTATAAGCTGCGTCACGATCGCCCTCGTCTTCGGGCACAAACAAGGTCAAGCCGATGCGATAATTCCCCGCGGGAAGATGAGAGAAGGTGAGCCGTTCCGGGTTGGTTCTCCGGTCGCTTGTCGCACGACTAATCACCGCACCCGTATCCGCATTGATCACATGGATATCGATGTCTTCGCCCCCATCGAACCCGACAAGAAGCTCGAAGCTATCGCCATCGGCCGCTTCAAAACCAAACCAATCTCGGTCGGCCGCGCAGATTGTGCCGGTCACCGAGTCCGATGGCACATCGAGTGGGGTCGCCTGGTCATCGGTGTCGTTGGGTTCATATTGGTCGTCACCACAATCCGACTCAGGTCGCTGCTCGCAAGCACCCTCAAACCGGTCGCAGACCTGGCCATCTGGACACTGACTGTCGAGCACACACGTGCCGGAGACGCTCAGCTTGTAGAAGGCTGCTTGGTCGAGATAGCCATCGACCCGCAGATAATATTGGCCATCCGCCGGCGCATCAAAGTCCAGACGCTCAGCACCATCTTCAGTCGCACTCTCTGCGACCACCATACCGTCCACATCAAGTATGGCGAGATCCAGATCGGTCTCAACGGGATCGGCATCGAGCGTCAACTGGGCGCGCTGACCTTCGCGCAACGTAAGCACAAACCAGTCCTCTGTTTCCGGACAGATAAATAGGTCATCGCGAGTGAAGCCGAGTTCAATCTCAGCGGCTGAATCAAGTTGCTGATTTGGCGCGAGTGCATCTTCATTGCCACAAGCCCGGGGCATGACGGGTGGCGCCATGTCGACCTCTACGACTTGGGCAGCATCCGGTTCGAGGGCGCCTCCATCAATGGCGGAAGTGGCATCAGCCATAGCCATCGCATCAGCCTCTGGTTCATCTTGCGTCGCTGTATTTCGGTCTTGGATACAACCGGTCAGGGCCATCGCCGCAAACAAGACCGTGCAAAACAACTTCTTCGAATTGGGCGCCGCCAACATGTGTATCTCCCGTCGCTTTTACACCTCGTGCTCCATCATTGAAGATGAAAGCAGACGAAGTGTGCTTATTTGAACAATACCCCCACGCAAAGCAAGAACCGGGCCGGTAATTTTTGCTCATTTTTGAACGGTGGACCGAGAGGGTTGTGGATTGGCGTATGAAGCGGCGCGCACCGCTTCATCTTTTCCGCGCTGTATGGCGCGGTCTAGCGACCGCCGCAGGGCGTGTTGGCAGCACCTGGCGTACCGAAGTGTTGGGGGTTGTTGAAGTACACTTGGTCAGCCGCACACCATGAGAGCCCCGAATCGTTCGAGACCGCATCTTGATTCGCCGGGTTGAGTTGGATGGAGCCCTGGCTATGCTCGGGAAAATCGTTCGCAGCCCCATAATTCACTCGATCGATCACCACTCCGTTGCAGTTCACCGTCAACTCATCACCGTTATTGTTCAGAGAGAATGTGAACAATCCGTCCGGCACCAGGTTACCATTCTCTGCCGGATCGTCTGAACGCGCGAACAGCGCGCGCGCACGGGGCTGTAAGAACACGCCGTTGACAGGCGAATCCGAGCCGGCGTCCGCGATGGTGCAACCATCGAGTGAGATCGCGCTGTCTGCCACATTCAAGACTTCAAACCACTCAGCGCGGGCATCTGACAGTCCGTTAGCTGGGTCGTAGAGAATCTCATTAATGATCACCTCACCCACGTTTGGTGCACGGGCGCCTTCCGGTGCACAGTACCCATTCAAACAGCTCTCGCCTGCGCCACAAACATCGCGAATCTCAGTGTAGTCGCACTGCTCGGTAATGCCATCGACGACACACATGCCCAAGTCGCCATAGGAGATACTGACGTCTCCATCGCAACGCCGTGCGGGTGGTTCATCGCAGACGACGTTCACACACCGTTCACAGGGTGGGTTGACCACTCCGGGGGTACCTCGATGTGCTGGGTCACGGAGGTATTGGTCGTCAGAGATGCACCAAGCACCATCCTCATCGTTGAGCTCGGCATCGAACGCGCGGGCGTCGAGACTAATGGATGCCGCACGCGCGCTCGGTCGGGTGCCTGCGCCATCAACATAGGTCACGCGATCGACTTCGATACCGCCACAGGTGAGAATCAAGGTGTCACCCGCGTTGGTCAGGTTGAAGAAGAATCGATGGTCTGCGCGAAGTCCACCATTTAGGTCTGGTCTGTCGGAGCGTACGAACAAGGCGACATCACGAGGCGCCACAATCACCCCCTGCAAAACCGTCGGGTCTGCGGGCTGAACTCTGTTCTCCGCAAAATCAATGAGCTCACAATTATCTAGGTTCAACGGGCTGTCTGTCGGGTTATAGATCTCTATCCACTCTGCATTGTACTCCGTCAACTCCGCGCGATTGAGCTCGGGAGAGTATTGAGGGTCATCGGGATTGTACATGATCTCGCTGAACACGAGTTCGCCTCGGCTTGGCGCCTGGGGTGGCTGGTCGTAACATGATCCGTAAACGCAAACCTGTGCGTTCGCGCCACAATCAACGCGCTCCTCGGGATACGCGCACTGCGCCAAGCCATTCTCGCCCACGCTACACATCCCCTGCATACCGAACTGCTGTGCTACGGCACCGTCGCATGTGCCTCTGGGCGGACGCGTACATGGGTTCGGTTCACAGGGCTCAAGTGGTGGTATCGCCGTCAGCTGACCTGCATCCTCCACTCGATATCCGTTGCTCGAGCCCGCCTCACCGCCATCGCAGTAAAGCCATGAACGTCCGCCATCTACGGTAAATCGATAGGCATAATCATACTGGCCGGGCAGTGGGATAAAGAGACGGGCCTGGTATTCGTCCGCGTCTGGCTCACCGGCCGCATTGCCATCAAATGCTTCATTGGGTCGGGCCCAAATCCAAATCCAATCACGATTGTTCTCTGGCTGCGTGCCATCGGGACCAAATCCGAGATAACCGCGCACCAAACCATAGGCATCCACCTGCGATGAGCGATCGGTCAAGCCCTGCTCACGTACGCGACCGTAAATGGTAATCTCGTCGCGGAAGCGGCCCTCCGCCATGTCATTGGGGATTTGCAAGGGTGTCTGCAGACGGCAGAAATCGGTGACCTCATCGCACGCGGGATTCGCAGCGCCCGGTGTGCCCCACTGAACGGGATCTTCTAGAAAAGCCCGCCGCGCGACACACCAGTTTCGCGCTTGGTCATTGTCTGTTGTCGTCTCAGCGCCCGGCTTTAGGCTCAAGCTAAAGCCCTGAGCGCGCGGGTACCCTTCATCGAAGTCGTAATGTACTGCGTCGACCACCACGCCACCACACTCAAGGACAACTCGGTCCCGTGAGTTATTGAGCGCAAAGGTAAAAACACCATCCACATTCAAGCGGCCATTGAGTTCGGGATCATCGCTTCTCGCATAAATCGCGTAAGCACCGGGTTGCAAGACCACATCACCCATCTCAGCGACAGCTGTGCCATCGGACAGCTGGCAATCTTCTAAGGAGAAGGGCTCGTCTGTTGTATTGTAGAGCTCGAGCCACTCAGCGGTCTCATCACGCAAACCATTGTGTGGATCAAGCATCACCTCGGTGAAAATCACCTCACCGGTTTGCGGTACTTCGACGTACTCATCGTCGACACCGCCTTGACCGCCTGCACCGCCACCTTGGCCACCAGCGCCACCGCCTTGGCCACCTGCGCCGCCACCTTGGCCGCCCACACCGCCGCCTTGACCACCGGTACCACCGCCTTGGCCACCTGTACCACCAGTGCCACCCATGTCGACGATGATCGCACCGGTACCACCCGTTCCACCAGCGCCTCCAGAGCCCGCATCTCGGGGCACATACATTGGGCTGCCACCGGAATTTGCTTCGTCATCGCCACAAGCGGCCAACCCAAGTCCAAACATGGAGACGCTCAGGCACGCCCACAATCTAAGGCCAGTCTTGATAACCATAGTCTACGTTCCCTCTACACATATTTCGCTGTCATAAGTGACACGACTGACAGGGTGGTCTCGCTTGCCATTGGTTCCCCTAACCAACGGCGCCGCCACCAAGGCACAAAAGCGGCCGGATAATGCTGATTATCGGATGCTACGTCAACTAAAGAACGCAAAATCCTCAGCGGAAGGGCCACCGAAGCAAAAAATGAGGAGGAGATGAGTGCGTCTTGTCAAAGCCAAGACCTAGGTAGGCGACGACGATGATTATTGTACGTCGCTGGCGCTTCGAGGTTCGATCTTGCTGTTTGCGTTACCCCACCGAAGCACGCCGGTGATGCTGCTATAGCTTGTGCCTACGGTCGGAAAGGGCGCGATACGATAAAAGTAGTCATCAACGCGCAGTTGGCCATCGACGACAAACTCATAGGTGGGCATACCGTCTTGACCATCGCCTGGCCCAGCTTCTGGCTCCACCTCCGTCACATTGACGTTCCGGACCTGTACGAGCGCACCTTCGAGACTCCCTGCGCGCGGACCACCCGTCGCGATATCCGCCGGCGACACCTCAACTGCGGCCGGGATGTTGGCCTGTCCAAGGACCTCTAGCGCCTCCACGTGCTGGACTTGCCATTGGTCATAGAAGTTATTGGTGCGCCCCGTTAATCGAACCAGAGTACCTGGCATCGGCGGGTTCATACGCCATGCTTCGTTGTCTGCGTTATTTAGATAGACCCAGAGACCACTGTTCTCAACGCCGCGATAATTAGGGCTGTCCGTGGGGACTTGTAAGACCATATGAGAGTACAACCCCTCAGCATTGACTCGCAGTGCTGTGACAACACCTTCGACGGATACCGTCGTGTCATCTGGGTACAAGCCGGTTTTGACATCAGGGATGTCGGCCTGTCCACCCTGCATACCACCGGAACCGCCGGCACCGGCGCCACCGCCGTTTCCACCCGTACCACCAGCACCTGCACCACCCGTACCACCGGCGCCACCTTCCGCGATAATACAAATGCCACCTTCACAGTTTGCACCGAGGGCACAATCAGCGCTTGTCTGGCACATGGAGGTGCAACGATTCGACGACGGCAAGCAAAGATTACTCATGCAATCACTGGCGGCCGTGCAGGTTGCACCAAAGCCGCCAGGCGCCGTCATTTCTGCGGTATCTTCACCACCACATGCGATGATGAGCAGCGAGCACGCGAAGCACGCGAGGGACTTAAAAAACTTCATCTTCTCTCCTTGAGAATCACGGTTTCAGTGCAGGTCGGTCACCCGTCGTGACCAACCCCACCGAATGTGCTGAACATCACTGGCAATGTACACCGAGGCCATCGAAGGTGTCGCGATCGAAGCCTGCCCATTCACCCATGGGCATATAGGCATCGCTTGCATCTTGGTCGCCGGCCATCACAGCACAGTCGCGACGCAAGGTTCGGTCCTTGCTTGGCACACCGTCCATGACCCAGTTATCACCGGGGTCGACGCCAATCTGACCGATAGAGTCGACAACCGTACCACCGCAAGTGACCGTGATGACGTCATCACCATTGTAGCTCAGATTGCCATTTGTCTGGTCACAGAGCGGCGCGAGTACATCATTTGCGCTGCCGTGGCAGAGCACCCAGGTATCGCCAGCGGCGAGCGCGTTGGCTTGCCCGTCGGCCGGTGTCAGCGTGATCGTCCGCCCTGAATCAGCTGCGCCATTGAAGTAGAGGTCGACAACGCAGTTTGCGAGGTCATACTCAGCATCGGCAGCGTTATAGAATTCGAGAGCCTTATTATTCGAGCTGCCCTCGACATACTCGCTAATGATGATGTTAGCGTCACCCGGGGGCGGTGGAGGCGGCGGTGGTGGTCCATCGCCACATTCGCCATCAACACAGGCACCGGCTACGCAATCCGCATCTTCAGCACACACGGGGATTGGGTCACCTTCACATGGGCCAACGCGACTGGTCAGCACGTAGGTGTCAGCACCCTCTGCGACCTCTAAGAAGAAGCTATCCACCATGATGTAGTACTCGACACCGGCCACAGCGTTAAACGACAGCGCCGACTGAAAGCCACCGGCGAACCGGTTATTGTCGTTACACGCAACCTCATTGGCCGCAGGGCCTGTGCATGCTGTGTCGCGCACGTAAAGCACCGGATCAAGCAGCGCTGAGCCACGGGTCTGTAGGCAGACCTCTGTGTCTTCGGCCACCGTAAATGAATGCACCTTCTCAGGTCCGGCGCCGGCGGCAGCACAACCACTCGCATTATCTCTGAGCAGGCCGTCCGTCAGCGTGCCGGTCAAGACCTCGCCAAGCGCATAGGCGATGGGTGCCTCACAGATACCACCGCCATCAGGCTGTGCAATACAGGCGTTACCAAAACAAATCTCACCATCATCACACTGCGCTGTCTCAAGACACGCCACACAGGTGTTTGCGTTCTCACCGTCGAGCGCACAGACGCTGTCTACACAATCGGCGTCAGCGGCACATTGGACACAGGCGTTCTCGGCACAAACACAAGCACCGCCAGCACAGTCTATGCCCGCGCAGTCTTCGGCGACACCGCATTGTGCGCAGGTATTGTCATCAAGGCAGACACCATCGACGCATTGGTCGTCGATTCGGCACTCAACATCAGCGCAAGCCCCTTCCTGACAGATCTGGCGCGGACCACATGCGTTATCATCTTCACAGAAGAATTCGCAGGCATTGTCGCGGCAGACATTCGAGAAAGGACAATCTGCATCATCGATACAAATAGGGGGGTCATTATCAAGGCATGGTCCTGCCGATGACGACAAGACATAGTCGCCTCGGCTAAAGTCACTGAAGGCATCGACAAAGATGAAGTAATTCTCACCGGCGACCACATCAAACTCTACGGCAGACCGCAGACCACCGATGCCTGGGATCTCTACACCATCACCAGAATCGTCGGCACAGGCGAGCTCTACGGCGCCCGCGCAGTCACCACCACGCACATAAAGTGACGTGTCGTAAGTCGAGCCGCGTGTCGTCACGCAGACAGTCCCATCCGCTGCGGCTTCGAAGTTAAAGATCACCTCTCGACCACCACCAGCACAGGTACCGCGCGTTGAATTCGAGTAGGGTTCGTTCGACCCGCGAGCGACGGTCCCGATCTCATAGGCCAAGGGGTCATCGCATGTATCGCCACCGTCGAGACAAGTCCCGTTGATGCATGTACCCTCACCACAGTCGGCATCTTCACGACACTCTGCACAGCCACCGTCAACACAGAAGGCGCCTTCGCCGCAATCAAGGTCTTCCACACATGCAACGCATGCCGCTTCTACACAGAGACAAGGACGTCCACCGCAGGCGTTTTCCCCACAGTCTGCACCGATACGGCAATCGATGCATGCAAAGTCTTCGCACACCCCGCCAAAGCAATCGTCGTCGATCACGCAATCAACTGAGGTACAGGCGCCGTCAAAACAGGCCTCTGGAAAGAATCCATCGCAATCTTCATTGGCTTGGCATCCTTGCCGACATGCATTGTCACGGCACACATCGCCCGCGTCGCATTGGTCATCGGCTGCGCATTCAACGCAGCGGTTGTTGTCGCAGAAGTTGTCGAAGAAATTATCTGCACAACCAGCGTCATCCAAGCACTCCACTTCGCGACACGCGCCGCCTTCACAGAGCGCGTTACCGACGCATGGATTTTCCTCGTCGCAAGGCACGCCGCAGATATTCTCCCGACAGACCTCACCCTCAGCGCACTCGTCATCAGCATTACAGACAGGTGGAATCACCTCGTCGCATGCACCCAGCGACGTCGACAGGACATAGTCACCTGAGCTCGCGCCCCAACCATCGATGACGATGTAGAAGGTCTCTCCCGCCGTTGCATCAAATTGAATCGTTGAGCGTGTACCTTCAGCAATGCCAAAATCGTCATCATCGTCGTTGCAGGTGATACTTTCACCGTTACAGTCGCCAGCGAAAGCATAGAGCGCTGTGTCGAACACTGAACCGCGAGTCGTCGCACATACAGGGCCATCCGCCTGGGCCTCAAATGCATAGACGACGTCCGGCGCACCATCACCTGTGCAAGAGGCGAGTAGGTTCTCAAAATTTTGAGTTGAGCCACGAACAACGGTGCCAACCTCGTACATAATTGGATCAGCGCAGCTGTCTCCTGGAGGCGGCGGCACACATTCGCTGTCGATACATACGTTACCGTCATTACAATCGGCGTTATCGCGGCACCCAACACAGGTGTTGGCGGCGCAGAAGTCACCATCTTCACAATCGCCATCAGCACGACACTCAACGCATGCATTGCCCTCGCAGAAACCACTCATACATTGGTCATCGGCGTTACACCCGAGGCATTGATTATCGAGGCATTGGCATGGTGTGTCGCCACAATCAGCCGCGGCGCAATCGTCCACGTTGCGGCACTCTACGCATTGATAATCGAGGCAAAAACCGCCGCCGCACTGCGCATCATCATTACACTCGACGTCAACACAGATGCCCTCAGCGCATGCTTGGCGGTCACCGCAACCTGCGTCATCTTCGCAGCCAACGCGGCAGATATTGTCGATACACAGTCCACCCTCACCACAATCAGCATCCATGCCACACTGGACACATCGGTTCTCGAAGCAAACCTCTCCGCCGATACATTGGCTATCGTCGAGACATTGCACCGCAACGCAGGCACCGTCTTGGCAAATGGAGTTGCCTTCACAAGCGGGTCCGTCACCACATGGCTCTCCTCCGCCGCCAGCACCGCCTGCGCCACCTTCGGCACCCGCACCGCCTGCGCCACCTTCAGCACCCGCGCCGCCTGCGCCACCTTCGGCACCCGCACCACCTGCGCCACCTTCAGCACCCGCACCACCTGCGCCACCTTCGGCACCCGCGCCGCCTGCGCCACCTGCGCCACCTGCGCCACCTTCGGCGCCCGCACCGCCTGCGCCACCTGCGCCACCTGCGCCACCTGCGCCACCGGCAGATGAGCCTCCACCGCCACAGCCAAACATCAGCGTGACCGTGCACAGCACCGCTAGAACTCTAGAACTTGAAAAATTCACAACAACTCCCGTTAGGTGTGTAAAAAATCGATAATCGATCGACGTAGAAGTATCCCCAATTCTCTTCCACGCACAAGTTTAATTATGCATTTAAAATGAGGTCGTCTCAACGCGAAACAGATGAATCTCCCTAATGGGACGCAAGGTCGAGGTCAACGAGATGAAGCTTCGTTCCCAGTCGCCGGCCGAGCGGCCACATATCGGACGGTGTCACCTAAACGGGCACCGAGGGTCAACACTGTGGCACGAGCGAGCGAAACCGTACCATCTTCATTGACCTGCACCGCGCCTAGAGTCGCTCGAAAATCAAGACGGTCGTTGGAGATCAGGTGTTGAGCTGATTCAGGTTCTCTCGGCAAAACGTTCGAGAGTACAGCTGTTTGACTGTCCCGAATCGTCCGAATGTCGGCGGTTTTTGCTCGATACAACGGGCCTGCGTCGAAAATATCGACTTCATCTCCAAACTCAAAGCCCTCATCTTTGAGCAACTTAAGAGCGGGGCGTGCTTCCGGATGGACCTCACCGATGACCGCTTGGGCCTCCCCCGGTAGCATAGAGACGTAGATCGGGTGTCGGGGCATGAGGTCAGCGATGAACTGCTTGTTGCCCGCACTCCGCTTGTCAGCATCGACAAAGTCCATGTCAAAAAAGTGCTTGCCGACAGCCCGCCAAAAATGAGAGCCGGTCTCATCCCCGACGTTGCCACGCATCTCCGCGATGACGTGTTCGGTAAATCGACCTGGACTCGCGGCCATAAATAAGAATCGCGCAAGAGACATCAGCCGCCCATGGCCACCACGACGATACTCAGGGTGAACGAACAAGGTACCAATCTCGCTTGGTCCTTTGTGATCTTGCACCAGGTTAAGCGTTTTAATGACCTTAACCACATTGATGCTCTCAGACTCTTTAACGACGGTCTTGAGGACATAGGAATAAAAGGGATCGAAACCGCCCACGCGACCGACAACCCCCGCACAGCCAACGATTTGCCCCGTCAGCGGGTCTTCCATCACGAGAAGATAACGTTCGCCGCCGGGCGCCTGTACTTGGCTGCCGAAAGCGTACTCCGAATCAGCGACGTGTTTGGCCAACAGCTCTCGCGAAGCCGGCAACGTCGTTAACCCAACGCCAGCATGGCTTGCGAGTCGGAGAAGAGAGTCTATGTCTCCGGTGCATATCGGCCTAATCAGCATCATGGGAGACTTCTAGCGCGTTACGTTCAAGAATGGAATCCATGTGCGTCGCATCTTGCACTTAGTTCGCCTCTAAGACCATCCGGGCGCCCCATATACCAAAGCAGACAGCTGCAAGACCAACGAGGTTGCTTGCGAGCAGATACGTGGCTGCGTTCATGTAGCGCCCATCTTCGAGCAGCCTAAAGGCGTCGAGACCGAAGCTCGAAAAGGTCGTAAAACCGCCCAAGAACCCGATCATAATCGCCGCCCTTGCTGTTGGGTTGAGGCCTGCAACGGGCAGCGCAACGTGGGCGACTCCAATGAGGAAGCAGCCCAAGATATTTACGCTCAAAGTTCCCAGGGGAAACCGCTCAAAGCTGCTTAAGGCCTGGCCGACCATGAAGCGGCAAACACTGCCAAATGCGCCACCGATAGCGACTGCAAAGATTGGGCTCATCGGCGCCTCTCCCAGTCAGGTGCGCGCGCCGTCACATGTGTCGGTGAGTTCAATTCGGCTCTCGAAAGAGTGTATCCAAGAGCTCGGGATCAGCCTTGACCGCCATGGTCACACGTAAGCGCGAGTCTCGTTTCATGGCCTCCTTGATGGCAAACTGAGCGCCCTCATTACGCGCCCAAGCCCTGCGTGCGATCCCGTTGTTTACGTCCCAATGCAGCATGGATTGCAATCTCTCCGCGGCGTCAGCGCTGCCGTCCAAGACCAAGCCAAAGCCGCCATTGACCACCTCACCCCAACCGACACCGCCACCATTATGTAGACTCACCCAAGTGGCACCCCGGAATGCATCTCCAACAAAGTTTTGCACGGCCATATCTGCGGTAAAGCGGCTGCCGTCATAAATATTTGCCGTCTCACGATACGGACTATCCGTGCCAGAGACGTCATGGTGATCCCGCCCGAGCACAATGGGTGCTGAGATGCGGCCATCGGCGATGGCGTCGTTGAATGCATAGGCGATAGCCCGACGTCCTTCATCGTCGCAATACAGAATGCGTGCTTGAGAGCCCACCACCATTGCATTTTGCTGCGCTTTCTCGATCCAACGCAGATTATCGAGGTATTGCGATTTCGTCTCGACCGGTGCGCGCTCAGCGAGACCTCTAATCACGGCGGCTGCGATTTCATCGGACACCGCAAGGTCTTTTGGATCGGCGCTCGTGCAAACCCAGCGGAAAGGTCCAAAGCCGTAATCAAAACACATAGGACCCATGATATCTTGAACGTATGATGGGTATTTGAAGTCTTTACCATTGTCGGCCATGACATCCGCACCGGCGCGGCTCGACTCGAGAAGAAACGCATTCCCGTAATCCCAAAAGAACATACCCCGCTCGACGAGCGTGTTGACAGCATCCACGTGGCGCCGGAGCGAGGCATATACACACGACTTGTATGCCGGGGGATCGGCCACCATCATCTCATTTGCCGACTCGAGACTGAGACCCACCGGATAGTATCCACCTGAAAAGGGCAAATGTAAGCTGGTCTGATCGCTGCCCAAGTCTACGGCAACATCCGCGGCAACAAAATGCTCGAGCAAGTCAACGATATTGCCAACATAAGCGAGTGAGACGGCTTCGCGCTTCGTCTTCGCGTCTTCGAGTCGAGCGGTCAGCGATTCCAAATCAGTGAAGAGTTCATCAACCCAACCCTGCGCATGACGTTTGTTTGCAGCATCGGGGTTGATCTCAGCCACCACGCAAATGGCACCCGCGATGACAGCAGCCTTTGCCTGTGCGCCGCTCATCCCCCCGAGACCTGCCGTCACAAAGACGCGGCCACCGAGCCCTGATTCATCGGTGCCAAGATAGAGTCGGCCCGCATTCAACACCGTAATCGTGGTCCCGTGTACAATCCCCTGTGGGCCGATATACATGTAGCTGCCAGCGGTCATCTGACCATAGTTGGTCACACCCAGGGCCGCCATACGCGCATAGTCATCGCCACTTGAATAATTTGGGATCACCATGCCATTGGTGACGATCACCCGTGGCGCGCGCGCGCTGGATGGAAAGAGACCCATCGGATGACCCGAATACATGACCAAGGTTTGCTCATCGGTCATCTCACTGAGATACTTCATCGTCAGGCGGTACTGCGCCCAGTTCTGGAACACCGCGCCGTTACCACCGTAGGTAACCAACTCATACGGATGCTGAGCGATGGCAAGGTCCAAGTTGTTGTCGATCATGTGCATGATGGCGGCAGCATGACGGCTGCGCGCGGGATACTCGTCGATTGGGCGGGCATAAATCCGGTGATGGGGCCGGTATCGATACATGTAGATCCGGCCATGGGTCTCGAGCTCGTCAGCAAACTCCGGCGCCAACTCATTGTGACTCTGCGCAGGAAAATAACGAAGCGCGTTCTCCACGGCGAGTCGTTTCTCATCTGCGGTCAAAACGTGCGCACGCTTCGGCGCCCTCGAGATCTTCGGGTCCATCTTGGGCATATCGGGGATGTGCTCTGGGATACCGACTTGAATGTCATTGCTAAATGTCATGTCTCACTCCTCGTTTTAACCACACCGTAGGCGCAACGTTCTGCCACAAATATTCCGAACCCTAAGCCTGCTCCCTGATTCGCTCCGGCAAGGTCTCAGCATGCCCGACGCAATCTGCCACACTCACACCGACCACCGCGTTACCGGCGATATGCAGTCCACCGATCGGTCTGAGTGCATCTCTCGCGTCATCAATCTTTGCTCTGTGGCCCACGACATATTGTGGGATGCCCACCGGCCAACGCACAATTCTTGAGAAGTCCGGTCGCCTCAGATTTGCCCCGAAGGCAAAACCGAGCTCCGCGGTAACCCGATAGATCAACTCTTCATCCGAAAAGCCTGCCATCTCTGGCCGATGTGCGCCACCAACGATGGCGCGAAAGAGCATTCGCCCATCCGGTGCACGACCAGCAAAAATGCGACTCGACCAGAGCACACCGAGTACGTCTCGCTGCTCTTCCGACGGTGCGAGATAACCAAATCCAGCCAGTGGATCTGGGATACGCTTACGGTCGTAGCCGAGCGCAACCACAACCGCAGGTGCATAGGTGATCGAGCCTAATCGCTCAGCGGCCGAAACACTGTGTTGGGCCAAGAGCTGCGCGGTCACCGGTGCCGGCGTTGTGAACACGATTTGGTCGACATCGAGGGCCTCCCCATTCTGAGCGAAGACCCGCCATTTTCCGGACTCGATGCGCTCAAACCGCTCAACGGGCCGCTCACAGTGCACATTCTCTTCACCGACTGCGCGGACACAGGCTGAGATGAGACTGGCCATTCCGCCGGAGAAGCTCGTAAGCCCAGGCTTAACCGCCGCAGCGCCCTCGGCCGCCCGTTTCTTCGAGCGTGCGACCAATCCTTTGATAATGCTGCCATGCTCTTGTTCAAGTGCCGCGACCTCCGGGAAACAGGCCGACCAGCTGAGCGTATGGATGTTGCCTGCATGGATGCCCGTGACCATCGGGTCGAACAGACGACGGGCGGCCTGCTGACCGAATCGCCGCGTCGCAAACTCGTAGATACTCTCGTCCTTATCACCTTGTTTCGGCTTGACGAACAACTCGCGAATCACCCGCAAGCGCCCCGTCAAACTGAGCGCTGGATTCGTCAAAAACTGCAGCGGTGAACTGGGCAAACGCAACAAGCCCCCACGACCCATCAAATAACGAAATTTTGAATCCTCATTGGCGCTGATCATCTCATCGGCGAGGCCAACATCTTGCGCGAGCCGAAGCACGGCGGTTCGACTGCTCAAGAAACCGTTTGGGCCATGTTCAACCAAGAAACCGTCTTCGCGCTCGGTCATGATCTTGCCACCGACGCGCGACGCGCTCTCTAACACAACAGCATCTACACCGTCTTGCTGGAGGCGATAGGCTGCAGCCAGCCCGCTGATGCCGGCGCCGATGATAGCGACCTTCACGCGCCGCGACTCCGTCTCAGACCAGATGTCGTCTGCACGTAATCAACCAGTCGCTTGACATTATCGACCGGTGTGAATTGATAGATTCCGTGGCCAAGATTAAAAATGTGCCCTGTACCATCACCCGCCGCATCGAGGACCCGGTCAATGGATTGCGCGAGGTCTGGCCACTCTGCGAGCAGCCGCCCTGGGTCGAGATTACCCTGTAGCGCGACTTGAGGGCCGACCCGTTCTCGGGCGGCGTCCAAGGGGAGTGTCCAATCAACACCGACAACATCGGCGCCAGTACCCGCAACTAAGTCGATATAAGTCCCCGTGCCCTTTGGGAAGACGATGACAGGGATGTTTGGCCGGCGCACCGCGTCAACGATCCGTTTTGTATACGCTTGGCCCCAGATGGCATAATCTTGCGGGTCAAGGCAGCCGGCCCAACTATCGAAAATCTGCACGGCACGAGCGCCCTGATCGATCTGCAAGTTCAACAAATCGATGGTGACCTGCGTGAGGTGGTCAAAGAGTCTGCGAGCTGCGGCTGGCTCTTGGTGTAAGAAGGCTTTTGTCTTCATGAACTGTTTAGACGACCCGCCCTCGATGAGGTAGCTCGCGAGGGTAAACGGCGCACCTGCAAACCCGATCAAAGGCACATCATCCGGCAACGCCGCAACGGTCTGCTTGACCGCCTCACCGACGTATCCCAAGTCCGTTGCCACATCCACCGGTCTGAGCCTGTCTAAATCTGAGGCACGCTCAATCGGTCGATCCACCACGGGGCCCGCCCCCTTGATAAACTCGACCGGATAGCCCGACGGCGGCAGCGAGACGAGCAGGTCCGAGAAGATGATCGCGGCGTCGAGTCCAAAAGCGTCGATCGGCTGGAGGGTAACTTCGCAGCAAAGCTCTGGTGTTTTGCAAAGAGTCCAAAAATCGACCTTTTGGCGTATGGCGCGGTATTCGGCCATGTAACGGCCCGCCTGGCGCATGAGCCAGATGGGCGTTCTTGGCGTTGGGCGCCCAAAACAAGCATCAATGAAGATTGGATTTGTCACGAAACCTCACAATTTTTAAGAAATGTCGCCCAACGACGCTATGCATCGATTAAGCTGCAGTCAAATAAACCGTTCAAACCACCGGGGGTATGATGACGAAGCGAAAACACAACTTCAACGCTGGACCGGCCGCTTTACCATTTTCGGTTCTAGAGAGCGTGCATCGTGAACTCCTCGATTTCAACAATAACGGGCTGAGTTTGATGGAAATGAGTCATCGCAGCCCTGAGTTCGACGCCGTGATCAATGGAGCCAGAGATGCACTCATAAGACTCTATTCGATCCCCGACGACTACGATGTGATGTTTATGCAGGGCGGTGCGTCACTGCAATTCGCAATGATTCCACTCAATATTGCCTTCGGTGGTGCATACATCAACACCGGCACATGGTCCACACGCGCACTCAAGGAAGCTCAGACCATCGCTCACGCCGATGAAATCTGGAGCAGTGAGCGAGACGGCTTCAGCCATGTCCCCAAGACCTCAATGCTCAGTGCAATCGGCGATGAGTATCCGTATTTACACTACACGAGCAACAACACCATCTATGGGACGCAGTATGCAGAAGCCCCCTGTATTGGTTTGCCGTTGATTTGCGATATGTCGAGCGATTTTATCTCTCGCCCCGTCAATA
The DNA here is from genome assembly GCA_049889275.1 of Bradymonadia bacterium. GTDB lineage: Bacteria > Myxococcota_A > Bradymonadia > UBA7976 > UBA1532 > UBA1532. The sequence goes on from JBMHDS010000079.1 coordinate 30,484, forward strand.
TCGCAGACTACGACTTAATCTATGCGGGCGCGCAGAAAAATGCAGGACCTTCAGGTGTCACGGTCGTCATCATCAAGAAAGAGCTCTCCCGCAGCTTTCGCGGCCCAGAAAACACGCCTAAGATTATGCGCTATGTCACCCAAGCCGAGAAGGGGTCGATGTACAACACGCCCAATACATTTGGCATTTGGGTCATTAAGCTGGTGGCCGAATGGGTTGAGTCTCAAGGCGGACTCGCGAAAATCGACGCGCTCAATCGAGCCAAGGCCAAAACCCTCTACGATGTGATCGACAACCACCCGCTCTGCGAAGGGCACGCAAGACGTGACTCGCGGTCACTCATGAATGTGACATTTCGTATGCAGTCTGCAGAACAAGAACAAGCGTTCATTGAGCACTGCAATACCAAAGGCATCATGGGGCTTAAAGGTCATCGCAGCGTCGGCGGATTGCGCGCATCACTGTACAACGCTGTCTCGATGAAGTCCGTTGAAGCGCTCTGCCATGAGCTCGACGCCTTCAGAGGTGAGTAAAGACAGTCGAACTGACGAACTGAGGCGTGACGGCCGCTCGTTATTGAGCAGCCTTCCAGTCGCACGCCTCAGGTGTCTCGTCTGAGCCGTCGGTACAATCGTTCCACGGTGCATCCTCACACACCCACATCATGTTGACGCAGAAGCTCCCATCGGTACAAGCCCACTCACCGGCATTACAATTCAGGCCGCCCCCGCCACCATCGACACAGGCATTGGTATCTAGGTCGCATACCTGACCCGCCGCACAATCTGCATCAGCTTGGCAACCGCCTCCCGCACCACCGCCGTCTGCGAGTACGTAACAACCACAACCGCAAACAAGGTCGTAGACTTGTGCCGCCTGGTCGCAACCGAGTATGACCGCCGCTTCTTCCATGGAGTTGGCGCCGAGTTGACCGGGGAGATTATCGCATTGCTCTCGGTCATTGGAGAACGTCGTCACGCTCTCGTACACTGGATCGTTCGCGTCGGGACAGCCGGCGATACATTCGTTGTTGTCACACAGCTGACCCGCTGCACAGTCCGCATCGGCGAAGCACACCTCATTTTGGTTGCGACACTCGTTTTGAAAACAAATTTCGCCGAGCGCGCAGTGCCCGTCGTTCTCACAACCAACACACTCAGACCCATCCGCCCGGCATACACCCTTAAGCGGGTCATCGCAGCCGGCGTTATCTGCGGGGTCACAAACCTGGCAGACCGCATTCACGCATTGTTGTCCATTGCATTCCGCGTCATTCAAGCACCCGTTGGGCTGATCTTCAACGCACGTGTTGTTATCTGGATTACACACCTGCCCTGCGACGCAGTCTCCATCTTGGAGGCACTCGACGTCGATGCATTGTTGACTGTTTAAGTCGCACCGCTGCAAATCGCCACAATCCGCATCCTGTGCACAGTTGACCGGTGCATCAACACATGAATTCGTTCCGGCATCGCAGACTTGCCCCTCGGGACAGGTCTCGTCGTCGTTGCCTGGGCAATCAAAATCCCAACCGTCACAGCGCCAAGCCAGCTGAATACAAGACCCGTCACCGCATTCAAATTCATCGGCGTCGCAACCCGCGGGTTCCGGTTGGCAAATACCTGAGTTTAGGTCACAGATTTCACCCGCACCACAATCCGCGTTCCCATTACAGCGTGCGACGCATTGACCAGAAGCGATATCACACAGCTCATCAATCGCGCAGTCTCCATCGTTGGCACAACCACCTTGGTCTTCGCAGACGTTGGTCTGCAGATTACACTGCTGTCCTGCCGGACAATCGGCGTCGCCTTGACATGCACCACCGCCGGCATCGACGCATTGATTGGTCGCTGGATCACAAAGCTCGCCTTCAGCGCAGTCGCCATCACCATTACACGGTGGGGGCGCACCACACTCAAAGGTGACCGGATCGCAAACCTCACCCGCTGCACAATCGGCATCTTCCCGACACTGAGGACAATTGTTGGGGTCCTCGTCTTCACCACCCGCACAATCTGCCGCTTGGCCATCACAGACCCAATCCATGATGATACAGGTGTTATCATTACACCTGAACTCACCTGCGCGGCATTGAATGTCGACCTGAGCGGGATCAACGCAACCACAGCCACAGTGTGTATCGAAGCTCACCCAACCATCGCTCACACCGTTGCCGTCGTTGTCGATAATGTCGCATCCAAACTCAGGGATGGTTCGACATTCCTGCGGGTCGTCGCTGGTGTAGAGGACAAAGTCACTGGTTGGATCCGGACAACCCTCCGTCGCGCAGATCTGTTGACAGGTGCCCTCGCCTGAGCATTGAGCGATACAGCTCGGGTCTTCTGGGATTGGGCAGTCGAGTTCATCCTGGCAAGCGATGGCCAACACGGTAAAGCGTCCGGCTTCGATCGACTGATAGCCATCGGACGTGCCGGCACCGCCATCACAGGCCGTGTATGTCTGACCGCCGTCTACACTGAAGCGCACCGCAAAAGCGTAACTCGCGGGGTTCACAGGCGCTGTGACCTGACCGAAGTACTCATCTCGGCCGCGGTCATCCGCGTTACCGGTGGACGTGCCGTCCCAATTCTGATTACCCGCGGCATCGAACCAAGTCCATGATGGTTCACTGGCTGGATCGTTCGGGTTCGTACCATTTGGCCCGTAGCCAACCTGTGCGATGATCAGGGCATTTGGATCAAGCCCTGTGGTGATGTCGGTCATACCGCCCTCATACAGACGACCGTAGACGTTGAACTGTGAATTTGCCTCGACATCGATTCGCAGGCGATCGCCCTCGGCGCCCTGGAAGCCATCGACCCATTGTAGCTTACAAAAGTCCACCGCGTTCGGCTCGCCGACCTCCGGCTCAACACACTGGCCATTCTCACAGACCTGACCATTCGGGCACGGATTCAGATCATCACACTGAGGCTCCGGTGGGTCGGTGCATTGCCCATCTTGGCAGATTTGGTCGCCAGCACATGGATTTTCTGCATTGCATTGGCAGTCATTCGCAGGGTCAGCATCGCAAGTGCCACAAATGTCGGTGGTGGCACCACCGTTACAAATGCCAGCACAATCAAGGTCGTCAGCTAGGCAGCAGCCACCGTCATTGTCGACGGCGGACACACCATCACAAACGCCTGCGCAATCGAGTTTATCTGGCGTACAGCAAGCCCCATTGACATCTTGTTGAGCTGCGCCATCACAGATACCAGCACAGTCTTGTTGGGCCACGGCACAGCAACCACCCTGCGCATCGACCACCGCGTCACCACCGAAGACGCCCGCGCAGTCCGCTTCACAGTCGTTCGCTGGGTTATCATCACAGACCCCACAATTGTCGATGACACCGTTGGCTGCTTGGACATCGGGAGACCAGCAATGTGTCGGGTTGTCGATGGTGCACTGGTTTTCAACTGCCCATTGCTGATTCATGTCGTATACGCGATTCGCGCCGCCTTCCCACGCGCCGTCAACCTGGGCTTTATACTCGAGACGCGTCCCGATGGTCACAGGCACGGTAATGCTGTAGAGCCCCTGGCCTTCGTCTGCCATGGGCTCTGCGGCCCATCCATTCTGGTTGGATGCAAAGGTCACGGGCAAGTTGTTTGGATTTGAAATGCTGTAGCGGATCGTCAGTTGAACAACATTGCCACCGTTACAGTTGCCGCAAAGGTCAAGCGCTGCATCTCCGCCACAAACGCCTTCGCAATCCACAGCTGTCTCACCGTTGCAGACACCCGCGCAATCGACCACCGCGCCACCGTTACACTGGTCAGCACAATCCAAGACAGCATCACCACCACAAACGCCTGCACAATCGACCTTCGTGTCTCCGTTACAGAGCCCCGTACAATCTCTGACCTCAGGTGCGCAGCAACCACCAGCATCAGACGTGGCAGTCCCGCCACAGACACCCGCACAATCTTCTACAGAATCGCCATTGCAGACGCCGGCGCAGTCACGCGCCTCGGCGGCACAGCAGCCGCCATTGTCTTCTGTGGCTGGTCCGTCGCAGACGCCCGCGCAATCGAGTACCGCGTTGCCACCACAAACACCGTTACAGTCAATCTCGAGAGCACCACCGCATACACCCGCGCAATCTTCAACGGCATCACCACCGCAGGTACCTGCGCAATCTCGGTCTCTCGCCAGGCAGCATCCACCGGCATCTTCTGTGGCCGCGCCACCGCAAACGCCTGCGCAATCCTCAACAGCGTCACCATTACACACACCCGCGCAATCTTCCGCTGCGTCTCCGCCGCAGGCGCCCGCGCAGTCTACAACCGCGTCCCCGTTACACACGCCCGCGCAATCTTCTGCAGCGTTTCCGTTACACACACCCGCGCAGTCTTCCACTGCGTCTCCGC
>JBMHDS010000080.1:0-11377 GCA_049889275.1 Bradymonadia bacterium
GCGCGTCAAGGTCGCGATGACGCTCGATAAGAGTGAGCCGAAGGTCTGGCTGAAGATGCGCGAGCTGTGCGTCGCGAGTGGTGATCAGAGCGGGGTGGCCGATGCCTGTACAGCCGCAGCGCAGTTACTACAAGACTCAGATATCAATCAGGCCAAGCAGTTGCTTAAGGACGCACTCAGCGCGCAGCCAGACCACGCAATGGCATTACAACTCAAACAGGCAATCGGGGAACAGCAACCGAGCGCGTCGGTCTCAAAGCCGCTTGAAGCGCCGCCGATCGAAGCCGAGGTCGGCACACCGTCCTTCGATGACTTTAATATGGACCCGGACCTCGAGCTGAGTCTCGATGATCTGAGCCTAGACGAATTTGATGATCTTTCTGCGGATTCAAGTGAGTTTGAATTGTCTCTCGATGGATTCGAGGTTGAAGAACTCGGCTTCGATATGGATGACTCGCGCTTCGATGAAGCGCCAGATAACGACGAGTTCGCAGACTTACTCATTGATGATCCCGCAACGGCAAACCCAAGCCCCTCGCCGGAAGCCGGAGATGAATTCGGCGGGCTGCTGGCTGGACCAGACCAAACACGATCGGGCGCTCTGATCCCGACTTACGAACCCAACCTGCCAGATGATGACCCCAGCACCTCCAATTTCGATGGCGCGCCGAGTCAGACAGATGCAGACTTTACAATGGACCATCCAGCCCCTGATCTTGGTGAGTTGCCTGTAGATGAAACTTCAGAACACGATCTCATTGATCTGAGCGAATTTGATGGACTCGACGATCTAAACCAGGCTGCTTTAGACGCTCTCTCAGAGGTGGATGAGTCCGATGACTTCGGAGGGCTACTCGTAGATACACCAGGCTCGGACAGCCTATCAGCCAGCGAACCGGACCCGAAGAAGTCGGGTGACGACACTTGATGTAAGACCGTGGAGGTCAACTGACGTTTGACATTCACGCCCTAAGGGAGTAACTCACTTGCCTGGTGCGGGAGTAACTCAGTGGTAGAGTGTCAGCTTCCCAAGCTGAAGGTCGCGGGTTCAAATCCCGTCTCCCGCTCCATCTCATTTCGTTGTCAGATGGACACACCGCTCGTGACGAGCCCAGTGAGAATGAGGACCCCGATCCAAGCCGCGATCAAATGACCGATGTCTATCTTTTGCAATTGCGCACCGCCCATTGTAGTCCTGCCCATTAGACGCTGCGACGTCAACTAATCTCACACGCTTGTTTTGATACAACGCCTGTTCGTTATCAGATCGGTTGTGCTCCACGGTTGGGACAGTACATCGCGCTGTTCTTATCGTTTTCACGCACTTCAACAGAGATCACCCAAGCTCGACCATGAGTTTCCTCGCGGACCCAAGAGTCCACCCAGTCAAATACATAACGGGCCGTACCTTCCATGCCCACATCGTCAAAAACAACCAGTCTACAGGCCCCGAGCGACTCGAGTCGTCGAAAATCATCAAGGAGAGGATCGTCAGAGTCGAGCAGCATGGTGTGATCAAATTTTTCTTCGAGCCAATCTTTCACGCCGCCAAGCGAGCCGAAATCAACAACGAAACCATTTTCGGTTTGCTGATCGCACCCAAACCAAATCACGAATGACCGACTATAACCATGAATGTGGGCGCAATGACCGTGATGACGCCAGCGACGATGAGAGCACGGGAAATTGCGAAATGTCTTGGATGACCGATAGACCGTCATGGAGCACCTTGGTTTTTCTGAGCCTGGACTTTTAATCACTGTTGTCCAAACAGTCAACCAACTGTTGACAAACAAGGCAAGTCAACGCAATATCCGGCGCCGTAAACCCAAGAGCAAAGGTATTTTTCATGCCCAAAGCGGTCGTATTGATGAGCGGTGGCCTCGATTCAACAACATGTCTCGCGGTCGCGATCGAGCAAGGCTTTGAACCAATCGCGCTGAGCTTTGACTATGGTCAGCGTCACCGTGTGGAGTTGGAGTGCGCGCGCGAGATCGTTGAGTCCTACCGTGTACAGCACCACCTCATCGCCGATCTCGATATCTTCAAGCAAATTGGACGATCGGCTCTAACGGCCAACATTCCGGTTCCCAAACCAGGCGATGTCAGTGGACTGGGAGACGAGATCCCTGTCACATACGTGCCAGCGAGAAATTTAGTTTTTCTATCCATCGCCACAGGCGTTGCCGAAGTCCATTGTGCGTCCAACATTTTTATCGGTGTCAACGCACTCGACTACAGTGGCTATCCGGACTGTCGACCAGCCTTCATATCGGCTTTTCAGGAAACATCACGACTCGCAACGCAAGCGGGTGTTGAAGGCACCCATATCAAAATCAACACGCCGCTCATCGATCTCACTAAAGCAGAAATCATCAAACTTGGCCTATCTCTCGGTGCCCCCTATCAACTGACTCATAGCTGCTACGCGCCGACACCTGACGGACTCGCATGTGGCATGTGTGACTCCTGTGTGCTGAGGCTAAAGGGCTTTGAAGACGCAGGTGAATCAGATCCAATTCGATATGCGAGCCAAGCCTGATGGGATACAAAGTAAAAGAGCTATTCTACACACTGCAGGGTGAGGGTGCACAAACAGGTCGTGCGTCCGTGTTCTGCCGATTTACAGGCTGCAATCTCTGGAGTGGCCGCGAGGAAGACCGAAACGACGCGGTGTGTACGTTTTGCGATACAGACTTTGTCGGCACTAATGGACCAGGTGGAGGCTCGTTTAGGCACGCAGCCGAACTCGCTTCAGCCATCGCCCGCGTTTGGTCGGACCACGTTGAAGGCCAGCACGGCAAACCATACGTGGTGTTCACAGGCGGCGAGCCAGCACTGCAACTCGACAACGCTCTCGTCGAGGCGTGTCACTCAAATGGCTTCGAGGTTGCGATTGAGACCAATGGAACCAAGCCGATCCCGAGTGGCATCGATTGGATCTGTGTGAGCCCTAAAGCCAATCAACCGCTTGTTGTTGAATCAGGCGATGAAATCAAATTGGTGTTTCCTCAGCAAGATGTGAATCCGGAGCGCTATCTGGAACTCAAGTTCGATCACTTTTACCTTCAACCGAAAGACACAGGTACACGCACCTGTCACGTTGAATCTACGATCGATTATTGTCGTGCGAACCCTCGTTGGCGACTTTCCATACAAACCCACAAAATCGTGAGCATCCCATGAGCCAGATCCAGCCATCCGAACGGGCAGATTTACCCGACCACGCGAGTGAACATGATGAACGCATGATCGCTATCGATCGCGTTGGCATACGGGGTCTGCGCTACCCAATTTCGGTGTTAGATAAAGATCATCGATCACAGCACACCGTTGCGACACTCGGACTGTTTGTCGGCTTACCCGCACAGTACAAAGGGACTCACATGAGTCGCTTTGTTGAGGTTCTCAATTCTGTTCGGGGTGAACTCACCATTCGTAATCTGCCGTCGATTCTCCATCAAATACAGCAGCGACTCGAGGCGAGTGACGCATACATTGAAGCCGAATTCCCCTACTTTATCGAAAAAGAAGCCCCCGTGAGCAAGGCGCGCTCATTGATGGAGTACCCATGTCGTTTCTCAGCGTCCGCCAAACATGAACATCACCAATTTCAGTTAACGGTGGGCGTACCGGTCAAAAGCTTGTGTCCGTGCTCAAAAGCGATCAGTGAACGTGGGGCGCATAATCAACGTAGCGTGGTTGAAGTGACGATAGAGTCTGGTTCTTTCGTCTGGATTGAGGACATCGTTGACGCGGTCGAACGGTGCGCGTCATCGCCAGTGTATGCTTTACTCAAACGCGAAGATGAGAAGTTTGTGACTGAGGCTGCCTACGACAACCCCAAATTTGTCGAGGATTTGGTCCGCGATGTGCTTTTGCGCGTCAAGGGACTGGACTCGGTCACCTACGCTAAGGTGACCGCAGAGAACTTTGAGTCAATTCACAATCATGAGGCCTTTGCAGAGATCGAGTGGACGGCGATGGCTAGCCGCGATGACGACCTGACGCCCGATACCAATATTGGGCCACTCGCATCGGTTGAATATCGCTTCGGAAAGTGGCTTAAACAGCAGCGAGCGGAGCGAAAGCTCTCGCAATCTGATCTGGCCTCTCGCCTATCTATTACGCCATCATTTCTTTCTCGGATTGAGAGCGATGCCCGTCAGCCGTCGAATGACCTGCTTGCAAACCTATCCGTTGTTCTTGGGCTCCCAATGCAAATATTGCAGCTGAAGGCGGGTGTGATTCCCGCTGAGTTAATGCGGTCGATACAACAGAACCCGGAACGCCTACTGACCTTGTACGCCGCGCAATAACAGAACCCACCCAAAGCACAAATCGTCAAAACAGTGACTCAGAGAACATACAAAATTGACGATCCCGGAGCAGTTTCACCGTGTTCCAGCCTCGGTTGAAAGTTGGCAAAAGCCTTGCAGTGTAGGGATATGACGGCAGCGTTCGTCATTTGCTTGCGGAGGTATTATGAAGGCACAACATCAGAATCTGGTCGCCAGCTCAAGCGCCCTTAACGAGCGCTTGGTCCAAGCTTGTCTAGATGCTCGTAATTTCGAGCAGATTTTATGTAACATTCAAAGTCCCCTGTCTGAGTGTGTACCAGTGGCCGCAACCAGTCTGTGCATCGCTGGCCACTCTACGGTGTATGTGAGCTCAGAGAGACCACTCTCAGACGAAACTCAACTGCGCATCATGAGCCATGTCTCACGATGTATTCCAACCAAAACGACCGATGGTACTCATCTTAATGAACCCACGTTGCAGCAAGTTGGAACAGTCACACACCCTCAGTCTAGAGCTGAGCCCATCGCGATCGCTTGGACCGGTGCTGTCGAGACACAAGGGCGTCTCGTTGCTGTGCTCACATTCTATGTTGAATCAGGTACGTCGCTGAACAACGCGGATATTGTGTGTCTTCGGGCCGTTCGAGACTGTGTAGCACGCTCCATCGGTCGTATCCGACTGGTGTCGCGGCCAGCAAAGAAAGCACCTTTGGCACAAACCACCGTATGTAAACCGGAGACCATGCTCGCCCTTCACGTTCACGATGACAGTCGCTTCATAGATTCGCAAAACTGCCTGAGTGGATTTGAGTTAAGAAATGCGACGCTCAGCCGGATTCAATCCCTGGGTATCGAATTTGACGCGGTTGCGCCCTTCGGAACACATGGAATTATGATCGTTGACCAAAGCATTGGTCATCTAGACAGGGAAGAATGGCTTGGATTACTCAACACCCTCGAGACTGAGCTGGAGCAAGAGCTTCGCGTCGATATACGCATCAAAGTAGAGTTCTGCACACCCATTCCCCTTGCACAAAGTGAACCTGAGTTTGCAGTACCCTGTGCAGGGCCGCCCGCTAAAACTCAAACAAATCGGCAGCTCGCTGTTTGACCGAGACTCTCCTAAAGCGATTCGGGCTCACATCCCCCTTTCTCCCCCATTTCGTGCATGCCCGAGTCCGCGCCCCCAACTAAACCTGGGGGCGCTTTTTTTCACCATCCCAAAACCGATAAAAACTCAAATTAAGCAGTGGACTCTTGAATATCGCATAAACAGACGTTTACCGTTGTTCTAACGAAACCTAGGCAAGCATCAGGGTAAATCGTGGAATTATTGAGCAATATAGTTGCGGGTATTCTTGGTGGTCTCATTCTGAACGTCATGCCCTGCGTACTACCGGTCCTCGCTTTCAAGGTTCAGGGTTGGGTACTGCAAAGCAGCGTATCGCCTGCCGAGCGCCGCAAAGATGCGCTCGCTTTCACCGCTGGTGCCGTGATCACCTTCATCGGATTCGCAGCCCTCGTGATCTCAATACGAGCGGCTGGCGAGCCCCTCGGCTGGGGCATACAGATGCAAAATGCAGGGTTCGTCGGGTTTCTAGTGGCTCTTCTATTCGCCTTCGGCCTCAACGCTGTTGGCTTATTTGAAATCTCATTCTCCATGGGCAGCGGTCAAGCCGCTCAAGGGTTGTGGGGTTCTTTCAGCCATGGTGCACTCATTACGCTTGTCTCGACGCCCTGCTCTGCCCCGATTCTTGGAGGCGCAACCGCCGCAGCTCTAGCTAAAGACGCTGCATGGTACGAGACGGTAATCTTATTCTCGAGCATTGGCTTAGGGCTCTCACTTCCAGTCTTGTTGGTTGGCTTTATCCCCGGAGCAATCAAGATCTTTCCAAAGCCTGGCCAATGGATGAATGGCTTCAAACTACTTGTTGGGTTCACACTTTTTGGCGCAGCCATTTTCTATTTCGGCACGCTTCAGGAACAGCTGACGACAAGTTCTGCGAATGACTTTCTGTGGTTTTTATTGAGCTTGACCGCCGCGCTCTGGTGGTTTGAAGCAGTCCGGACAGGGCAATCCCAGGGCGCAAAACGATTGGTCGGACTACTTCTGGTACCGGTCATCATCGCTGGTTCCGGTTACATATTTCTCACCATGGAAGAACGTACTGACGCACCGGCTGCGGCGGTCGCCAAGGCCACGGAGACAGCGACTCAGGCGGCCGATGTAAGCTGGCAGCTATACACCGAGAAAAAACATGAGCAGGCGAGCAAGAGAGGGCAGCCCATACTCGTCGACTTTACCGCATCATGGTGCGTTAATTGTAAAGCGTTTAAGAAAACTTACCTTGAGGTAGACAAGGTTAAGCGTGTGCTTGCTGATACAGGCATTCTGCCTCTCACCGTCGACCTCACAAAGGACAAGACTCTTTGGAAACTACTAGACGCTGTCGGTCGGAATGGGATCCCCGTATACGTGATCTACATGCCAGATGGGAGCTTTGACCTCTTTCCAGAGGGCCCACCTCTCGAACTCATTCCGAGATTACAAGCGGCAGCCAAACGATTTCCCAAGGCGGACTTCAAAGCACTCTAGTGTCCCAGACATCATCATCTAAACGATACGTCGTGCATCTGTTCCAGCTGTTTTGACAGCTGGCCCTTGGCGCCCAGTGCGGTGCACTCATACCCAATGCTCAAATTCGGGCCTAAATCGTCAAAACGACCAAAATCGAGCAAAAACCAAACGCCCAGGAATGAGCAGACTCCAATCAAACCGACCAAAAGCAAGCAACTAGAAAGCGTCCAAATATGAGCACAATATAGTCATAAACCACAAAATCGGGCTAAACGGGCAAATCAATCATCCATAGGCGTCGCCAAAAGAGACGCAGACAGTTGATAATATTGCCATTTTCTGGCTGCGGTCTGACGTGGGATACCCAAAATTCTTGCCACATCTTGTATTCTGGCAGGATTCGGTTTTCGCATTCGAGCAGCCTGTTTGGCTGCTTCTTTAAGGTAAGTTGCCTCGACGGAGTGGATCACATTAGGTAAGGACCCATCTGTGAGCGGCAGTGAAGGTAAATCGGATGAGAACTGGTTCAGCCATGTATTCGGCACCTGATGATTGGCCGAGTCATGCCGACCCCGACGCACAAAACGGTTACATTCCGCCGCCATTACATCACGATCAGAGACGCCGTCTAGCTGAAGATCGATGGTACGACGAATCAGCGCCTCGAGTTCACGCAGGTTGCCATGCCAGTCGTGATGTTTGACAACCTCCCAATATATCTCAGTGATTTCTTCAACCTTTTGAGGCTGAGTCACCCATTCAATGAACTGTGACTGCTCGTCCGCTATCAGGTCTGTCGGAATGTCATCGTGGCCCGTTTGTTCAATCTCGCTCCCATAACGATGCAGATTAATATGCGGAAGACCGCAGTACTCGGACGCGACTTGATTGAACACAAGTTTAAAGATGCGACTCCAAGACGTAGCGCTGTCGAGGCGATCTTTAAGCGCTGGAAGCCTAATCAAACCATCACGACATAAGACTTCGAACAAGACTCGATGAATTGAGGCACGATCATTGCGCAGCTCGCCGAACTCTGAATCAATCCCCGAGATTAGATGTAGCTGAGCTGCCTCCGGTAGATGCCGATATAACCCAGCTCCCATGGGTTCTAGGTGCGCGAGTAGGCGTCGCTGCTGATTCTCAGGCAGGTTAAAAATGCCGTCGAGAAAGAGCACCGAATTTGCACACGAGGTCAAACAACCAGGCATTGGATCTGCCATTCCAGTTCGACGTCCCCCAAATATCTCCGCTTCAGTCTGATCATGCCCGGTGGACAAGAGAACATTCATACTGCTAGCGGACGGCGAACCGAACTGACTAGAGCGAACCAAACACTCAATTACCAGGCGACGAATTGCATCCCCGACCCCCGGCCGACCACTCCCTACACCACCAGCGATGATAATCCGCCGACGCATTGACCGAGGCCGTAAGAGTTCGATTCGGAGGCTACGGCCTAAAATTGCATCGCAAATCTCTTCGGTCACCTCACGCCCATAAATCGCTTGCCAATAGGTCTGCTCGGTTAATGAAACAAACTCGACGAGCCCATCGAAGTGGGCGTGCCAACGCCCCGACAGAGCATCGGAGATGCCAAGCTCATCACCCACGACTTTTCGGAATTCAATGAGAGCGTCTTCGAGTTCGTCATGTTCGTCCGACATAAACGACGACATACCGGGCCTGGGTCGGATCAGACCTTCTGTACGCAATCTGCTGGCGATTTGCCTCGGGCTTTTGTGAAGATATTTGCTCATTTTTGAGCAAATAGACTAAATTTGAGCTAAACATACAAGTGTTTTTGTCTTGAACGTCAGCAAAGTTGGTCAAATATTGACTAATTTACGTGTCTTGACGCGCTTATTCTTGCTCACTCAGGTGCGGTGGTGTAGATGCGAGGGTCTCAGTCGCTGGTTCGTACCAACGGGCAACATGCATGTGTAACAGCGGCATCCCAAGAGAGGGGGCTCATGGCGATGGAATCGATCGCGGTCGATAGAAACCTAAGGGAAGTCTTCAGCGAACTCGCTAAGTATCTGGCGCGGACAGGAGAAGTTCCCGTCGGAGACAACGTGTTCTTTCGTCACAGAAGCGCTGAAGTGCGAGTCGACAAGGATATGCAGTTCGTTGTTGAGCGCAGTTTTGCTGGTTTTCGGTGGCGTTTGCGGGTCGAGCTTTCCGATATTGAGAAGCTGATCAACGGGTTGACCCGAACCTGGCCTATGGAGCGGCTCGGAACGAGCGATGTGAAGGATGCGGAATTGTCGGAGGATGCTGTGACCAAGATACTCGGTAGTCTGGGTATGTCCCCTGAGGCTGATTCGAAATCTCAAGAGCCAACAACAGACGAGCCGAAGACCGTTCAGCGAGGCCATCGACCGCTCACAGGGCTTGAGGATGCGAGCGAAGAGGATGTGGATTTCGGCTCCATCTCTGAGTACGAGCTAGACGCCTTCCTCGATGCATATGACAGCGCAACCCAAGCACCGAAACCGAAAAAGCCTGAAACACAAGATCCACTCGAGGCACTCGTCGCTTCGTTGATCGCCTCGGACAGCCCTATTTTGGATGAGTTGGGTCAACTCGACGATCTCGATGACGATGAAGAAGATGGCGAGGAACAAGTCGATCCGTTGTCCCTCCAGTCGGCACAGTCCTTCATCGAGCTCTTGGTCAAGAACGAGAAACTAGAGCTTGTGGAAGGCGAGACAGGCGATGAGCTCGCCCTCGGACTCGCCCCAATGCTAGAGGCAGAAGGCCGCGCCAATAAGAAGGCTGAGCTCATTATGGATTGGCTGCTCGACCAACCCACTGTCGAAGACGTGTACCTATCTGACGATGAAATGGTGTCGCTCATTCGCCAGTGGTAATGGACCCACTTCAGGGCACGCGAGATGTCTCCCCCTCCTCGCCGAGCCACAAACACGGTGGCTTCGTCGAAAAATTCGCAGCATAAGCCCACTTTTCGCTCAAGTTTCCAGACGACCGACCGATGTTCATGTTGAAGACGGATGAAGCGATGCATAGGAGTCAATGGATGCATCGCAACATCTCTTGGTGCAAACCCAGTCAATCGGGTCTATGCATTTCGACCAGCTTCGCCACAGCCGGTTCGACGTGCGCGGCATCAGGGCTTCGGAGCCAGAGACGCAGTCTGCCAAGGCAGTCGCGCATCAGACGGCGCCCCAGTTGTTATCAAGTCGGGTAGAAACTCATCCGACGAGCCGCCATGGTTCCTTCCCTCCAGGCGAGAATAAGTTTAACAACTGGGGCCCGCAAAACTCCATCGGACATTCACCAACCGGGCAAAGCCTTTGTTGCGTTGACTTCATTGGCGGGCCCATTCTATCTTTGCGCCAATCCATCAAATTGTGCGCATTTCATTTCGGATGAGATGCTCGCAGACACGATGAAAGCTAACGGAGGAATCCAAGTTGAAGAATTTAAGTAAATACGGTCTGAGTTCACTGCTCGCCTTACTCCTCGTCGCCTGTGGTGGCGATAGTGACGGTGGCAGCGCAGCCAACGGTGAGACCTGTGACACGGGTAACGACTGCGCAAGTAAGCTATGTGCACAGATTGGCGAGACGAAGATCTGCGTCGAACCCTGTACCGAGGGCATGTGTGAAGAAGGCTTCAGGTGTACGAGTAATGTCTGTATTCCCGCACCGGGAACGGGCGCTGGCGGCGCTGGTGGTGCGGGTGCCGAAGGCGGCGCGGGTGGCGCGGGCGGCTCGGGCGGCTCGGGTGGCGCTGGTGGCGCTGGTGGCGCTGGTGGCGCTGGTGGCGCTGGTGGCGCTGGTGGCGCTGGAGGCGGTGCTGGTGGCGCTGGTGGCGGTGCTGGTGGCGCTGGAGGCGGTGCTGGTGGCGCTGGTGGCGCCGGTGGCGGTGTCGATTCCGGCGTTCAAGAATGCCAGGACTTAAATCGTTGCCTGTCAGATTGCGAAGACCAAGCCTGTAATCAAATGTGTTTTGCCAATGCGACACCTGAAGGACAAAGCCGCTTCCAAGCGATTCTGACTTGCATTGATGAGCAACAATGCCGCGACCTAGAAGGGCGTGTTGACATGAGCTGCGTCAATGAGCGCTGCGTCGACGAGCTGCTCGCCTGTGGTTTTAATGTGCCGCCGGCTCCCATGGGCGAAGGCACCTGCGGTGAACTACTTCGATGCTTCAACGGCTGCCCACAAGGGCCAGGACAAAATGAATGCCGGAACGCATGCGTGACCGACTCGTCACCAATGGCCGTCGAACTCTACGACGGCGCCGTCGCGTGTGTTCAAGAGAATTGCCCTGACTTCGAGAGCGCGTGCCAACAACAGTTCTGCAGCGAAGAGATTCAAGCATGCATCAACGACGGCGTCATGTTCGGTGAAGGTCCCTGTGGGCCCGCCTTCACGTGTGTTTTCGAGTGCGAGCCCATGGATGCAGAATGTCAGAACGCCTGCGTCGACGCGACGGACCAAGAAGCGCGTGGGCTGCTGTCAGACTTATT
>JBMHDS010000081.1:0-8241 GCA_049889275.1 Bradymonadia bacterium
GGTGGTGCTGAGACTTACGGCCCCAGCGACGTGACTTTACGCATTTACTTAGGCGGCGTGCTCACCCGTGAGTTCACGCGCCGCTTAGACGAAACCAATGATTTTTGGGAAGTCGCAGGCATATTCTGGACTGATAATGACCGTCGAGTCGTCGAGATCGATCAAGTATCATCGAGGCTTCCATGACGACTTGCCGCAAACCAATACCGCAGCTGCGTGATAAGCGGATGCCGCACGTCTTTGACACAATCATGACCACCGCTGTGAACGCAGAACTGCAAGTGCAGGTCGGGCACGCCAGCACATACCGACACCATCAATCTACCCGCCTACATGAACGAAAGCGCGCACAATGCTAAGAGAACAACACACCGTATGCCGCCGCCGGGCCCCGAGCTTAAGTCTAACACTGGGATTGCTCTGGCTCATCGGCTGTGGGTCTGCACCCGTTGTGCTCAAACACTCGGCGGGGACACCTGCCTATTATCCATTTTCACGTCAAGTCAGTTTTATTGAAAGCAGCACCACGGGTGAGACCATGTTGCGCGTGGCGGGGCGTGGCCATGATGTACCCTCGGCGATGGCCGATGCCCGAAAAGCCGGGCTTTGGTATCTCTTCTACGCTGGCGACCGGCCGTTTTTCAAACAAGATATGGGCAGCCAAGGTTTTGGTGATATCGAGCGCCAGCTCTTCTTAAGCCATGCCGACTTTATACGATACGAAAGCGGCCTTAAGTCCAAGAAAAGACTTGCGGGAGAAACCCGCATTCAAATGGTGGTTCGCTACGATGTCGCCGCGTTGAAAAACCGACTCAGTCGGAGCGGCGCGCTCGCATCAACCGATGCCGTTGCCGAAACCGTTGGACTTCCGAGTATTGGCGTTATCGGTGCGACGGCCTCAAAGGCCAATCAAACGGCCATAGCCACCATGCGAGAGTACCTCCAAGACCGTCAGTTTGAGGTCTTTGACCTTAGCAATAAAGTGATTCAGGACCGCGCGATCTCACAACTCGCTCGACTGGAAGGCGTCATCGATCCGTCATTCGGGTCTGCACTCGAATCTGCTACCGATATCCTCATTCGGGTTGATGCATCCATCGCGACAGGCCGGGTCGGGCGCATGGCGACCGCGCAGGGTGCAGTGAGCATCGCCGCGTTTGATGTGGCATCGGGCAGCTCACTCGGTTCATCCACAGGTCGCAGTCCAGCCCGAGTCGGTCTGACCGACCCTAACAATGCAGCCGCTGAAGCGGCCAACGATGCGGCCGATAAGATCACCCAACAGCTGCTGAGCTCCTGGCGGCGGCAAGGTAAGGTTGGGCGCGCATTTAAGGTGGTTCTCATGTCTCCACTCGACAGCGCAAATCAAATGGATGCAACCATGTACGACAGCTTGCGCCGGGTTGCCAAAGCTGGACGCCCAATCCGACGAACCGGTTCTGGACAAGGTATATCAAGCTACATTCTCTACGCCGATTCAAAGGTGTATCCCAACGCATTTGAATTGTTCGGCGCCATCAAGCGTGCTTGGGCCGGCACAAACCAGCTGACCAAGGTAAAAGACGCCGGGGGGCTGCTCATACTCAAAGTGGATGCCGGTGCGCCAGGCATCGAGCTGTAACCGAAAGATAGGGCAACGAGATGACAAAAAGACCGTTTCGAGCGCGTTTGGTTTTGGTCGCGAGTCTATTCAACCCAGCAGCGCTACTCGCTCAGCCTGATACCAAATCGGATGTGTCAGACCGGGCGAATCAGGCATTCGATGCACTCGAGCCAAAGAAGACAGTTGCGCCGCGATCAAAGGTTCAACCGTCTGCCCAGCAATCATCCTCAAATCCAATCACCCCCTCGCTCCAATTCACAGGTGGAGGCGCGCTCGTGGCCGATGGCATCGGTGAGACCATAAAGGCTGCGCGCACCCGCGCGACAGCAGCGCTTTCACGCATGATCCTGAGCCGGGTGAACAGCACGCTCACTGACGAGCAAACGGAGTCCGATGGACGGTATCGCAATCGCATCGATGAACGCACCCGCATTAAGACCAACTTAACACTTAAGGGGCTCACATATTCCGAGGGCAATCAGGACAAGGACGGTATTCAGGTGCGCGTTACCTTATCCGGGCCCGCGCTGGCCCAGACAGTCGAGTACCTCATGGGTCAGACCGCACTGTCTTTAGAGCACCTGAATGCATCGGAACTGGATCAGAGAGTGGTTCATCTAGAACATTTGTCAGCGCTTCTGACCGTTGACTTGGCTTCGGGGCTCAGCGGCTATCAAACGCTCAAGGCAAGCGTCGCCAAAAATCAGAAAGAAACACTTCGCTATCGCGCATCGGGGCGCATCGAGCTGCGGGGCCTAAAGCCCCATGACCGGGTGTTGTTCAACCGTGGATCGGTCACATCGACTGCTCAAGAGGGCGTGTACCTCGTCTTGCCGGGAGAGCACGTCATCGAAGTGCGACGAGAGGGGTTTAAGACCATCGTCAAGTCAGTGAATGCGGTCCGTGGTCAACGGATCCCAATCACACTCGACTTTATACCCAGTGGGCCGAATACGAGACCCTTGTATCTTCACATCGATTCGAGCGCAGCGATTCTTGAGACCATCGCGCCGACTTTATTGAGAGAACATGGTGTCGCTCCGGTCATGAGTCCTGCACCCAATGCATTTTCGCTGCGCATAGAACACAGCAAGACAAGCGCGGCAGGTGCGACCTTAACCACAAGCCCAGGCGCCCCCGTGACGCAAAACGAGCTTGTGGTCATCATCGAGAGCTTCAAAGGGCAGCAGTCGTTTCGAGTATCCCGCGCCAAAGAACGCTTCATCACCGACAGTCGAAGCGAGGCCGCATTGACTCGAAAGATGGCAATACGCCTGCTCAAATCGCTGTCGGCTAAATTGGTCCCCTTCCTCGAGCAAAAAGGCTTCTTTGGCGGGAACGCGCACGACTACACAAATGAGCCACCGTTTAAATAGGTTCACGCGCCTGGGTTGACATCAAACCAACCCATTGAGCTGAGCACGCCCCCGTTGGTTCAGCCGTGGGCTCGGCGTGCCGCAACCTCACCCGTCCTCGATTGATCCGGCCGAGGGGCACAGCCCATGAATTGGTGCATGAGATAACCTGGGCGGGCCTACTTCGCGAACCAGAGACGCGCCTCGCGCTGCCCGTAGACGAGTCCCGGGTTGTATTGCAATTCTTTAATCCGCTGTTGACCATCTAAAATCACCCCCAGCGTGGTGCTCAAGAGATACCCGCCGGGCTCGAACTGCGTGTCTGCAAGGTTTGTGTCCACACGCATCCGCCAAACGCCATGCACGCGATTCGACAAAACTCGGGACAGATATACGCTGTTGTCGAGAAATTCACTTGCGCTTTGGACAAATAGGTATTCACCGCCCGTCTCGCATGCAAGCTTATGGAACTCTTTAGAACGGCCCGATGGTTCGATGAAAAACCGACTGGTTCGTGGCGCGCTCAAGTGCACAAAGATAATCGGCACCGATTGTCCAGCAATGCCTGTTTTGTATATCGAGGCCGCCCCATTTTCGCCAAACAGGTCTCCGGACGGATCACCGTCCTCGGTGCCATCGGTAAAGACAACCACAACAGGGTTAAGCGGTTTGCTCGTTCGTAATGGGTCTACATTGGGCCGAATGATCGCGTCCATCGCCCGCTTGAGTGTCTCGTTCAGTGGCGTAAGGCCTTGCTCGTTGAACTGAAGTGAACTCAGACCGCATTTGACAGGCTCGCGTTTTTTTGTTGGGTCCGAGCAAACTCTCTCTGGCATGCCACAAGCTTCAGCCACCTCACACTGGGCGATATTGCCGCCTCGGTCGTTCATTTTGACCAGCGACATCCAATCATCTTCACCCAATAAATCAACGAACTGGTTAAAGAAAGAGATGCGCTCATCGCGGTAATCGCTTCGAAGTTCGTTCGCAGGACGGCCCGTCTGCGGATCGATCCCAGCGAGCGAGCCCGAGTGGTCCATAATCAGCACCACGAGTTTCTCCTGGTCTTGGCGTTCCTCGGAGCCTGCATAGAGATACTCAAGACCCACGGGAGACCATTGAACGCCAAACTTCGAATCCGTGTAGTCATCGACTTCGACGACCACAGGCTCTGCAATCCCTGCGTCCTCGTCCTGAGGAGCCTGTGAAAACCCGAAACTCTCGACTGAAAGTAGGTCGCCGACAAACTGGCCTCGAATTCGAGTTTTCGGTCGGAGCGATGATGCCCCATCGAGCAGCGTCACCGATAAGCCAACTTGCGATAGATCATCTCGAATCGGGCAGATGCCGGGCACTTCGAGTCGCGTAAAACTTCTTGCGGTACCGCCGCCGTTACCCTGTCCGCCACCGCCAGGGTTGTCGCAGTAGCCCGTCAAAATACAATCTTCCGATTGTCCACCACAGCCGACCATAGCTATCAGCAGGAAGGCAACCAACAAATGGAGGCCGTAGGCGCCAAATCCACGACGATGGTTGGCGTGTTCGCTCATTGTATACGTATCGTGAGTCATATCTATCCTTACAAACAAAGCAATGCATAGAGCACAGCGGGCTTACGCAACGGCCCTTTGCCCATCTCATCGAGCCACCACTTAGGCTTCAATTCGCTCACCCGTGATGTGCTGGTGGCGAGGGGTTTTATCAATACAGAATCCAATAGACCGTCTCGACCACGGGTATCATCGAGGACCTGTTCATCCACTTGCGCCCCCAAGGTGATGGCCAGCTGCCGTTTCGCATCCGCCAGGGCAAGTGTCCGCTGCTCTTCGATGCTCTGCGCTCGAAGCGAGACCCCCAGTGCACATGTGGGCTGACCGTTCCACATCGCCCACGGCGCCCCCTCAAACACAGGCATGGATGGCGGCCTCGCCTGTGCTTGATCACAGACCAAGGCAAACACACGGTCGCTTCCTAAATCGCGATAAATCGCAACCACAAAAACCCCTGACACATCCGTTCTCGATGCCTGGGTGGTCACTTCGCGATAGTGCGACTGAGTCCTGTTTTCGATGAAGACCGATGCCGATTTTAGCCGCACAGCAGCTCGGTCTCTCGCAAAGGGGGCAATCGCCCGGCGACGTGCCAATCGCAGCGCATGCGCTGCGACCATGGTTGGGCCACTGACACCAACCCGGCAGCCCTTTGGCACAGCCTCGACCCAGACCGGTTTGTGACTGGTCTTCTCTGTCGACAATGCCTGTGTTGCGGGAGGCCCGCTCCCACAGGCAGTGAAGAGCACAACGACCACCACCAAAACACAGACCTTTCTCGATGTCTTTTTGAGCATGGAGTCATCCATACGCCTTGGCCCGGCACCATTCAATTACTGTGCGTCGAGTTCCTTGAAGGCTTTATCGGCGCGCTCAACCACAGCTTTCCGAACGGCCTCATCGAGCTGCTGCATCTTGGACATCGAGTTCTTGAACGCCTCGACGTCAAGCACCATCAGCACGTGGATGGTGCCATCGGGTCCGATCCAGTGCTTCTTCTTCTTGGTACCGGACAGCGACATTTTGGTGACCTGCTTCGAGACCTCGACGATGTGTTGCTCGTCATTGGACGCTTTGCCGAAGGAATCGCCGCCGGCGGTGGTCGACTGGTAGTCCTTGAGCATGGTCTTAATCTTCGACTGGAGTGAACGAGCGATCTTACTGCGCCCCCTGCCCTCCGCTGCGGAAACCGCAAGGGATGGATTACGGACGCCGCTTACAGAGCCGACGCCACAAACAACCGCTTTACCTTCAAAGTAGTTATCACAGCCCAAAACCCACTCTGGCGCGCCGGCGAATGCCGCCGCCATGGCGTTTCCAGGTCCTTGCTTTACTTGATCGGCACCGCAGCCGATCGACATCATTAACAGTGGTAGAGCACATATCGCTCTCTTCATGAGTCACCTCTCTTTGATTACAAACTGCGTCACGCAGCGAAGTTAAAAACGGAACCATGTCTAAATCAGTTCAGGCCGATACCTTGGACAATGCTACTCGGCGGGCTTTGCTTCTAAATCCGGTGTACGGCAGACCTCGGAGGGGCGCGCATAGTAACGCGCTAGGCCACCCACTGCGGAGAAATGGATATTGAGGGCAACCATTAACCGAAGGCCGCCTTTTGCCTCGACGTTATCTACTTCGATGCCGTCGTCATCAGCGCCATAACCACCCGCATTGAAGAAGGGAAAGGACCAGCCTGCATTGGCAACCAGCTCAACATCGGGACTAAAATTGTATCCCAAGTCGATACTTGGGGTGCCGGTAATCGCCATAAACGCGAACTGTTCTTCGTGTGGCTCACCGCCATCCGATTTCGGTACCAAGACCTTGGTGTCGTCGAGAAGCCCAGTAAAACTAAAGGCCACGCCGGGCTCCAAATAAATCCCTGCCCCAACGTAGAGTCGCTTTGAAAAGCTCAAACCGGCATCCAAAATGTAATCCCCTTGGGCCTCGCCGAAGAAGAAGTCCATCCCGGTCCAGAATTCAGACAGGGCATGTGAATTGGTCACAAAACCGAGGTCTAACTTGAGACCGAAATGCCCTCCGATCGCTTCACCACCGACTTGAGTCAATCCACTATAGGTCTCTTCGAAAGACGGGGTCTTTAGATCGAATTGCTGCACCGAATAATTGAGCGTGCCTGCACCGCCGTGCATCAGAACGCCAACCCAGGGATAAACTTGAACACGGTCACCGACCTCGGAGTCGCCCTTAATGATCTCGAATTGTGTAGAGCCAGCTTGCTTGCCCTGGGCGGTGTTGCAGTTCTCTGCGACGACCCTCGCCTTGCCGTAGCCCTGATGAACACGAACACCGTCGATCACTCGGGAGATGGCCACGGGCATATCGACACGAATATCTTCTTGGGCGCCGACATCTCCGTCTACGTTACTGTCTTCCACAGACCGTGCAGGAAAAATGATGGCGAAGTTCTCATCGCCCATTAACTGATAGTTGAGGTTAATACCGATGGCTTTAGCCATGACCGTATGCGCCTCGTCAAAGAGGGCGCGAACCTCACTACTGCTCGGTTGGCGGTTGTCGAAAGACTTGGAGAATGTGGTGCTCCCCGATTCTCCAGTAAATGTCTCGTAGAGTTCAAAGCCGGTGGTCGCGGGATTGTATCGGCTCACCGTGAGTTCAACTTCGCCATCGAGCGTAATGGATGCCGTCCACACCGGCACCTCCACCTTATTGCCATTGACATAGGCGGTTCGGGTGCCTTCCGAAAGCGTGTAAGACGCCTCAGGTTTGGCCATGAACATGGTGAACGAGAACGCCGAATTCATCAGTTTTTGAACGAACACGGCGGGCATCCCGACCTCTTTGGCACGTTCGGTGATGAAAGTCTGACGCTCGCGATCGGGGAGATTCTTGTAGCGTTCAACCAAACTGTCGTTGAGCAGTGGCTTCATGATGGGTCCCACTGCACGATTCAGCCAGACGGCGGACTCCGCGGCGAATGCCTCTGCTGTTGCATGATTGGCGTTGAGCTGAGACAGGCTCGATATCTCGATATTGACGGGTCGATTTTTCACGAGAATCTCAGCGCGGTTGCCGATGATTCGGACTCGGTCTAGGCGTTGGGTGACCACCCATGCGTGCAATTCATCAGTCGCGTTATCGATGTTTGCTGTGGAGAGACTAAACCGCATCGGCGTCCCAGGCGAACATTGGGTTGAGTCACCGTTCTTTCGACAAACGGTATAGTCTGCGGTGACCTCGCGGTGCCCCCGGCCCAGTGTTCGAGGGGCGAAGGCCACCTTGCGGGTGCTCTTTGCCAGTGAATCGTCGGCGAGCATGCCGATCACCTTGGACGACACAGCAGGCATAGGCTGTTCTGGTGCCACTGCTTCTACGGGTGGCGCCGGTACGGTTACGGCCGGCTGAGGCTCTGGCGCCTTGAGCATCTCAAAACCGGGGCTCGGTGCTGCCGCTTTGTCTACGGTGTTAACGGCGCGTTTATCATCACCCGTAGAAAGTTCAGTTTGACCGGAGCCAGCAGCGCCGCCATCGGTCACACACTTGCCAGACTCGCAAACTAAATCACCCGGGCACTGTGAATCAGATGTACATTGCGGTGTATTTGCCTGACATCTGCCATCGTTGCAGACCCGAGTTCCCTTGCAATCGCCATCACTCACGCAAGCAAATGCCTCTGCGACCCAAATAGAACCAACGGCAATTGCCGTTAGCGCGATACGTGTAAACACAACTCACCCCCCAAGCCGCG
>JBMHDS010000082.1:0-21811 GCA_049889275.1 Bradymonadia bacterium
ATCCTCTGAGCTGTATCCGTCGTCAGGCAGTCGTATTTAACCTGCAGGAGTCGCTTCTTGGTTTCAGTCGGCTCTCTGTGACTTTTAGCGATAGCAAAGCCGCGCTGCAAGTGCTTCGCGATAGTTATGCAGACCTGTTCATGTCGTAGCCATAGGCCTGTTGGTCACAGGCGTTAGAGCTCGCTCACTCAGTGCTTTCAGATGCGGTCATGCCGTAACAGGTGACGAATGTAACCGCAGCCGAGAGCAGTGCTGACTAGGCGCGCGCTGTATCAATATCTTCCACAGGGTCGGCGGTCCTACATCAAGTCTGATGAAAAGCAATTATCCACATGGGGTGACGTTAAACCGAGCGCTATCCGGGGTGGTTTTGTTGGCCATCCGCTCTAAACGGGCGTGTTGTGCATAAGTCTGAATCCAACCCTAAGCGAATTCAGACTCTACTTTCTTGAGCATGGTTTTGGCCCATAGACGCGTAGCAGGTGAGTGAGTGGGACGGATGAATCTCTGCTTATAAGCTTGGGTCGACCACACGCCCGTAGAAGAGAAACACGCCCGTCTGGTTATCGCGGATGGCGAAGATAAACGGTCGGTCAATCCGAGCAGGCGTCGCCGGTGGGTCAATCGAAGTGCCAAAAACTCCGACGACGGCTGTTGCAGCAGCGGCCTCCGCGCCACCTTCATCGACCGCGATAAAGGTCTTATGAAAGGCTCCCGATACCTTAAGGACTCCGTCCGGGGTCATCCCGGATAGGTCAGATACATCGCTGAATAGAATGTTCAGTCCCATCTCTTGCAGTGGCTTTTTCAAGTTGATGGTCGTTTCAAATTCGAACTTGGGTACCGCTAGGGCAATCTCGGTGGGTTCGAGCGCGCCAATGATACCATCGAGCTGGTCGTGAGTCAGATTGTTCTCGAATGCTTCAAATGAACCTTCATCTGGCACAACGAAGAGCATTGACAACTCACCGCCTCGATATGGCTTTTCGACCGCAAACCAGTCTTCGCCGCGCGCATAGCCGCCGGTCGTACGCTGCTGCATGGTGTCGATGTCGACACTTGTGCCATCAAGACGCTTGAAGGGTCTCTCTTGGGTCATCTCTTCTTCGAACTTATGTGCCCATGGGGCTTTGAAGTAGACGGCGTTTGTGAGCACCGCCGCCGTTGTCTTTTTGATTGAATCTTTAGGCAGTAAGTCCTTAATGCGGGTCTCTGTTTGTTCCTCGACCCATCGATTGATCTCTTGTCGTGCAGCCTCTGGGTCAGCGCCAAAATCGATGGCTTCTACACCCGCACCGTAATGGCGGCCAAGGAGCTCTAAGTAATCATTGCTCCACTTGATGGAGTCGCGACCCCAAAATGTATTGGCCGTGCGCAGCTGGACTGCTTCGAGCTCATCGGTTGCATCTAGATTACGTGTCTCAAGAGCTTGGTCCACAGCATTCATGGCTGTGTGGAAGGCGTCGCCTTCGAGATTAAACTTAAGGACGTCGTTGAGCTCTGTTGCCGTTGTCCCACGGGCACCGCCGTAGACCAGCGCGAAAGCGGTTCGAATGCTGTAAGCCGAGAGCATTTGATTTTGGTCGGCCTTCTTCGCTTGGTTGAGCAGTCCAAGGGTGAGTTCGATGTTGCCGCGCTTAATCTCTGCCACGTCGGCTGGCAACTCATCGATGACCTGACGTTCCACATCGGCCCGCAATGACTGTCGTCCTTCGTTGTAGACAGGGTCGCCATCTCCGGGTGTGCCGCAGGCGGTCAGCGCGGTTGCAAGGGTGATCGGGGTGAGGATTTGCTTTAAGGTAGGCATCGATATGTCTCCGGTTATTTCATGTTGTTTCGGCACACAGGACGACCGACCCTGTAGATCTTACAGACTGATTGCGCTATCCGGACGCGCCGGGGTTCTCTTCGGTATCCACAGCAGTCTTGAGAGCCAAAAACAGGAGGAGGGTAAATGCGCCAATTATTCGATCGCTGCATGGCCGATCGCGTCATCGCATGGGTCATCATGCTTGATTTCGCGGTTATCATCGCCATGGGCTTCCCTTCGGTCACCGGCGAGTTATTCGATGCCTTGCGTTTGGTTGATGCCGCCTGTTTATCCTTTTTCATCGTTGAAGCGGCATACAAGCTGAAAAGGGCGGGTTGGGCAGCTTATTGGGCCGATGGGTTTAACCGTTTGGACTTGATTGTCGTTGTGCTTGCAGTCCCCGTGATGCTTACCCCTGTATTTGGAGTCAATCTCGTCATCTTGAGGTTGACGCGCTTTGTTCAAATTATGCGGATGCTGCGCTTTGTGCCGAACATTGAGCACATCTGGACCGGCGCAAAACGGGCGTTGCGCGCGTCTGTTGGCACGTGTTTGGGCTTGAGTTTGTATGCGCTCGTACTCGGTGCTGTCGCCTGTCAGCTGTTTGGCACAGCCGCCCCCAGTCTATTCGGCAATCCTGTGACAGCCATGTACACAATGTTCCAAGTGTTCACCATCGAAGGCTGGCATGAAGTGCCTCAGCTCGTGATCACGGCAATGGGTGCCAATGATACGCTGACCATTTTTGCGGTTCGCTCATTCTTTGTGCTCTCTGTTCTCACGGGTGGGGTCATCGGCTTGGGGCTGACTAACGCGGTCTTTGTGGACGAGATGATGATGGACAACAACGAGCCGTTGGAGCGAAAGATCGACGCACTCACCGAGGAGATTGCAAAACTGCGCGCCGAACTCAAACGATAAGCCCAATAATGCGCGAACGCGGCTTATTCGTAAAACGAGCGAAACCTGCGCACGGCATGACTGTCTGCAGGGGTCTTTAGATGTGCCAGTCATAGATCTGATTCGAAAAGTATGCCAGGAGGAGGAGTGGCCCTTTTGAGGTACGCAACATTCTTACTTAAAGCCTCACGGCCGGGCTTATGGTTTCAGACGGTCTGGCTGTACGTGCTGCCCGCCGCTGGCACCGCGACTTTAGAGCTGCCCCTTTGGTGGGTCGGTCTTTTTTACGTGACCTTCCCACTCAACCTACTGGTGTACGGTTGGAACGATGCCGTCGACATGGAGACCGACGCGCGCAACCCTAGAAAAGACTCTTGGTTCTTCGGTGCCCGTGGGACCGAGTCACAGCTTGCCCGCTTGCCTAAATGGATCGCCGTCTGTCAAATCCCATTCGTCGCACTGTTTAGCTACGCCTCAGGTCTGACGGCTGCTCTGTTCTTTGGGGGCATGGTCCTCATTAATGGCCTATACAATTGGCCAGGTCAGGGTCTTCGGGGCAAGCCTCCCTTCGACCTCATCGCGCCGATGGGCTATCTCCTTGTCGTGGTGCTTGGGTCCGCCTTAAGTCAGGTGTCACTCCCGTCCTTATGGGCATTCGCTTATCTCGCTCTTTTCTGTGGCCACGCCCAGTTAATGGGCCAGGTGATGGACATTGAGCCTGATAAAGCGGCTGGTCGGTGCACAACAGCCACGCGGCTTGGCGCAATCACCTCCAAACTCGTGATCATCGGTATGGTGGCAACCGAGGGGCTTGTGGTTGGTTTGGTGTTCGATGATTGGGTGCTCGGCGGCTTTTTGTTGGCTACCGTGCCAGCACTGGGGGTGGACTTATACTTTCAGGGGGCAAGACGTTATAGCAACGCACAGTTCACGCTCTTTGGTTTGGGGATGAACGCGGCGGGTTTCTTGAGTATGGTTTGGGTTTGGTTTAACCGTTCGTTCAGTGGGTAATTGCGCATAAAGCTCAGATGGGTCTAAGGGTGGGGGATAGACCACCTCGCCGAGACGGCCGCTCACCCAGTCGTCTATCCGAGATGCCTCGAGACGAACTCCGGTTCACAGGCATCGACGTTCACTGTCTTCGGTCCAACCGTCATGTTGATCAGCTCACCGAGCGTTTCATTAAACGCCATCTGCATAAACGCGACGAAGACCTGCCAGGGTCCAGCCTTCAAGCGCGCGGCGTAGTTAGTATATCCGCGTATGTCTTTGAACTGGTCCATGGCCAGCATCAGATGCTGATTGTCCACGAGACCATCGGGGATTGGCCGCGCTTGAACCAGTGGGTTATCGATAAACTCGCTGACGTCCCGTCTCAACCGGTCATGATAAGACCCGTCTTCCACCAGAGAGTCCAGCGAGCGTTGATGGAGATGAGCGCCTTCAGCTAACTGCTTTAACTGCTTTTGCATCTCCGCGAGCCCATCTTCATGGCTGCGCAGCAACACCAAATCGTAAGTCGCGTGCCGATGAAAGGTCTGCAGCACGTGTTGAATGATCGTATCCCGCGACGAAAAAAAACCAACTGGATCCATCATCGTCGTGGGGTAAGCGATAAATCGCCGGACGTTATGGAAGACCCACGGTACGCCTTGACTCTTGTAGAACTCTTTCGTATCTGCGCCGAGACTAAATGAGAGCTGGTCGCGGGACGCAACCAGCAATTGGGACATCGTCGGCACCACATCGCAGTGACCGAACGACTGAAGTCGTTCGAGCCTCAAACGCACCTGGGTAGGCCGGGCCATGGCAGAAAACATGCGCAGCACCTCAACAAACTTTGACCAATTTTGCCGCCATCCCCCAACCACATCAAACAAGAGGCGTAAGCGCGACCGCCCAAGCCAGGTGGGGGGCGTGTTGCCTTGTTTGGCGTTCATATCGGTCTGTGCTGCCATTGGCGTAATGTAGCAGTAAGCGTATCTGTGGGCCAGTGACACCGGGCGTGCTGATGAACCAAGCGTGCGCCTGAGAGTCTACATCTCCATCCAGATGGCGACTTGATGGTGGGTCCGACGGTGAGATGGGATACGAAAACATGTTGACTACTCTATGCCGAACCGAGTGCAACATCGAATCTGTGCTTCGTTGCTCTAACGCATCAGGTGATGAACAAAACCGTTCAACTGGTGTACCGAAGGCACCTTGAGATAGGCATCGTATGAACCGTCATTTTGCACAACATTTTTGACCAATACTCCTGCTTCCAGGTGATTGTTGGAACCTTCGGTCCTCTCTGCTTGTCTGTTTGCCTGTTCGCTCTGTAAGTCGCGCGAACCAATAACAAAATTAAATACTTGGAGTGCCCCATGGATGGTGTCATTAGACGGAGGGTTATACCTTTTTCCTGCTTGCTTCTGTTGTGTGGATGCCAGCTCGACGATGAATCGGTCAAGGCCCCTTCCGGCGTAACGGCCGCTGTGTCACCACCCGCTCGAGAGTCAGGTGAGCGGCCTCCCAAACTATCGGGGTTCTTTGAACCCGGCAATCTTGGACTGCTGACTGTTCCAGGAGAGAACTCGAAGGAGACGCCCCTATCGATTCGCTCTGTTGATGTCCGTGTCGAGGTCGAAGGCCGTCTTGCAAGAACAGTGGTGGAGCAGGTTTTCCGTAACCACACGGCGCGACAGACTGAAGGGACCTACAGCTTTACGTTACCCGAGGGGGCGTCCATTAGTCGGCTCGCAATGGACGTAGAGGGCAAGATGATGGAAGGGGAGTTGGTCGAGCGAGAACGCGCGCGCAAGATCTACGAGCAGATTGTGAGAAAACAGAAAGATCCTGCGCTGCTTGAGTGGCAGGGCGGCAATCGGTTTCAAACTCAGATTTTCCCAATCCCGGCCAAGGGTGACAAGCGAGTCATTCTCGCTTACGAGCAAATTCTACCCAGACGTGGAGCGCACTTTGAGTATCGCTATGGGTTACCAAGCCTTGAAGGTGAGACTCAAGGTAGCCTCATGGGTCGCTTTACGTTTACGATGCAGAGCCGCTTCACGGGCACAGTTAAAGCAGAGCGTTATGCTTTTCAGCAAACGCAGCGCCGAGGTGTGACAGAGCTTCGCTACGCAGCTGAGCGGTTTCGTCCAGTGGGTCCAATCGATGTCCGGCTTGCGGTGCCCAAGAATCAGGACACACAGCTTGCCTTTGCACGGCATGGCACGGAGAATTTCTTTCTGCTCGACTATTTGCCAAACCTACCCGCGATGAGTGGTGAGGGCACCTCAAATTTGGTATTGGCGATCGATACATCGGCGAGCATCGGGCATAGGCAGGTCGAGCGGATTCGTGCTTTGTCTGAGCGTCTCATCTCGATGACGGGGGATGAGGGCAGCGTCAACGTTGTGCTCGGCGACTACAGTCAAAAAGTCTGTGCTGATAAACCCTTGACGAGACATCAGCTCGATACCTTGACTTCGTGTATGGACTCGCGTGCGGTCGGTGGTGCCACCGACCTCGCCGGACTCATCACCACGGCGCTTGAGACCGCTATGGCGATGGATGGCAAAACAAACGTTCTTCTCATCACCGATGGCACAGCGTCTATTGGTGAGCTTGACGGCGACCTCATTCGTTCCAACATCAGCAAGCGAGTGGGCGCTCGACCGGTCACATTGCACACCTTGGCTGTGGGCCACGGGCCCGATACGGATTATCTTGATACGCTCGCCCAAGAGGGGGGCGGCCACGCGCTGAGGCTGACGCCGGTGGAGAGCTTGAGCGCAGCGACATCGAGGGTGAGCGCACTGCTCAACGAGCCCCTGCTCACAAATGTGACCGTAAAGACATCAACGCCAGTGGAGGGCTTGACGCCACAGGCGGCTGTTCGACTAGCACGGAATGGCGCATTGGCAGTGATGGGGCGTCTCGACCACGGTGCGACCACGATCACCATCGATGGCCTGTATCAAGGACGTCCGTTCACCAAGCAATTCGAAGTTCGCCCCGACCACAACGCAAGCAGCAATTTGCTCCGTAACTTCTGGGCGCGAGCCGTGATCGCAGAGATGCAGCGCAAGAGCATCAGTCGGGATAAAATTGTCAAGACATCGCTGCACTATGGTGTCATGAGCCGCTATACCTCGTTTCTGGTCTTAGAGAACGAACAGGCCTATCGGCGATTTAATGTTGCTCGCCGAAAGGACAAAGAACGGCGTGCTCAATACGCTGCCAAAGGGGCGCTCAAAAAGAGTAAAGAGAGCCTCGGCTCTCTCTTGCAGGCACAACAAGCAGCATCGCCTGCACCGGCAGACTTAATCGAAGGGGAGGAAGAAGGTGAAGGCCCTGAGACAAGAGCAATTCGTCGTGAGAGAAGGCCCCGTCGAGTACGAGCAAAAGTACGTAACTCCACAAGATTGAATTTCATGGCAGCCAGTGAACCCACCGAATCGAGATTTTCCGACGTTCTCGATTCGCCAGCCGCAGATCAGGCGCCATTGGTCGGTGGCGGTGGGCTAGGCGTGCGCGGCAGCGGCAGTGGCGGCGCCGGGATCGGTCGGGTTGCTCGGGAGGCTGATTCCTTCGGTCGAGACCGGCGCGTGATAGCCAAGGCAAAGCGACGTAGTCGTCCTCCAGCAGCGCGCGTACGCGTGCGAACAAAACTCACGGTGATACAGCCAGGAACAGGACCATGGCACGTTAAGCTGCATCGTGTTTTAAGAAGTAGGCAACACGTTCTCAGCCAATGCGTGATGCGTACAGCTGGCGAACAAAAGGTCAGGCGCAGGATGGCTCTCATCGCTGATTTGAGCATCAATCAGCATGGTCGAGTCATGGGCGTAAACCATCGGACCAATAGTCTTGGTAATGCTCGCATATCAGAGTGCATGACGCGACAGATGAAACGTATCCGTTTTCCTCGTCCGGCTGAGGTAAAGTCCAAGAGCTTTACCGTTCGCATGTCTTTTCGTGTGTCGGGTGGAGCCATGGGTCAGACAACTCCCCGGGAAGAGATCGCGGCTTTGGAACGCAAGAAAGACCTATCCCCACAGGAGAAGGGGAGCCTGCTGAGCCTGTATGCGCAGACCAAAAATCGACGAAAGTTTAATCGATTGGCTCGGTCATGGCGAGAGCAGGTCAAGAGCGGAGATGTCTACTCGGACTTTTGGGTTGTTCTCAGTCATCTTGAGCCAACGGTCTGGACACAGGATCTATTTATCCAAACGTCAGAGGCGCTCTTGAAAGCGGAGATACCACAGCCGATCGTGGCGCTCACTCTAGCCAAGCATTACATGAAAAAAAGTCAATGGGGGTCTATGCGGCGCGCTTTTCTATCTGCCGCCATCGATCCGTTGTCGAGCAATGGGTTCTTGATCGAGCTCAACGCGCAAAACGTCAATGAGTTGAAGACGCTTATCTCTGAACTGCTCAACTCTGAGCGCTACTCGACCGCCGATAAGTACCAGCTGCTGACGATTGGTAAAATCGATGGCGACGCGCTGGTGCAGCCCTTGTTCAAGCTGGCGCTCGACTTACTCAAAGACGGTGACCTACGACCGGAGGTGCTCGAGCATGCGATCACCAATGCGGTCTCATTGGCTCGAGTACCCGATGTACTGCCCTTCGCCAAATCACGGTGCCCAGTAAAGAACGACCAACTGCAGAGGTGTGTGCTGTGGTTCTCGAAAATGGCAGGTCACCCGGTTGCGCGCGAACACCTCATTTTACTCACCGATGAGCAGGTGGCGTCCATAGAGACAAAACGTAGATTTGATATGGGTAATCTAGACTTGATTGAAGAGTATGCCCGGCTCATCGAACAGCGCGCCTCATTTGAGAAAGCGGAGCGTGTTTTGAGTGAGATGGTTGAGTTCGCACCGCACGACTACGAGACGAGACGGCGTTATGCGCAGTCACTCAGCAGGCGTAAGCGAGTCGCAGAAGCCTGTGGACAGCTCGCAGCATCGGTGCAACTAAATCCCTCAAAACGGGATACCTTCAAAGACATGATGGCTCTGCGCCGACAGCCAACGGCATCGCATGAGATGCTGCGTGGCTGTATTGTTGATGGGGTGTCTAAATTACCGGTTCAGCGGGCTGTCTCTCTGGTCCTTACATGGGATGAACCGAACACCGATGTCGACCTCCACGTTCATGAAGTGGGTGGTCAACATGTGAGCTACCGAAATCGAGAGTCGCCTAATGGCGGTCTCTTGTATTACGACATTACAACGGGATTTGGTCCCGAGATTTATGTCTTGGGCAGTGGACCTAAGGGTGAGTACCGATTAAGTCTTGTCTACTATCGCGGCGCAAAGAAAAATCTCTCTGGCCAGTTAACCATCATTCGCAATGCAGGTTCAGCCACAGAGACCCGTGAGGTGCGCTCATTCGTTCTACCCAAAGCTGATTCCGCTCGGGAGATTCCAATCGGCAACTTCACCATCTAGTGCCACCACTGAGAGGCGCGCAGCTGTTCGCGTGCGCGTATCAACCCGATAGGATTCGAGCGCTGCTGACCCCCACACGTGTCCATCCGAAAAGATTTTGCGCGTGGAGTGCGCAGTTCTATTCACTCGCGGTTCAAATCTCATGAAACGGCCGAGTTGTGGCCATAACCGCGATGGAGATATGACGATGAAGACAACGCTCAAAACATGCTTGACCACACTGGTGTTTACACTTGCGGCGGGCTGCGCGACCGAGGGCGAGATGGCTGACTGGGCAGACCAAGCAGATACTCTCCAGCTGGCTGAATATCAACACTCACTCAAGACCAGCAGCGGCCAGGCAGACCCGCCTCGTCGCATGTACACTCAGGCCTCTTCGGAGATCTTCACCTGGGAGAATGAAGAATGGTTCCACGACCTCATCAATCTAAACCCGAATGCGTCTGTCGCCACTAAAGGACAAGCGATTGTGGTGACGAACCCGTCGGATGAGCCGCTGAGACTGCCGAAGGGACCACAACCTGCAGATGTCAAACTCACACACCCAGTTTAGGTTTTTCTCGGCGTGATGTGACTTGACTTATCTGCTTGGTGGGACACAGTAGGCGACGGAGGTTGACCCATGCAGCAACTTGTCGACAGCATCGCGCAGTCCTTAGAACTCAAGACCGGCGCCGTGAAAGCGGCCCTGACTCTCTTTGGCGACGGTGCCACCGTGCCCTTCGTAGCACGATATCGAAAAGAAGCGACGGGTGGGCTTGATGAAGTGCAACTGCGGGCCATTCTTGAACGCCGCGATTACTTGTCTGAACTCGAGGCGCGAAAAGCCACGATTCTTGAGGCGGTATCAAGCCAAGGCAAACTGACTGACGCGCTCGAGCAGGCCATCCGAAACACTCAAAACAAAGCGCGTCTTGAGGATTTGTATGCCCCTTTCAAGAAACGCAGAAAAACACGGGCTGACGCAGCCCTAGAGAAAGGCCTCGGCCCTCTCGCCAAGCGGATTATGTTTCAACCACGCGATGGGAATCCGAGCAGAGAGGCCCAGCGCTACGTGGATATTCGACGCGGTGTAGACTCCGTTGACGATGCGCTCGCTGGTGCGCGCGACATCGTCGCGCAAGAGTTGGGGCTCGATCCTGAGCTGAGGCGATTGATCCGGGGCCTCGTTCAACAGCACGGTGTCCTGCGCTCAAAGTTGGCCAAAAAGGGCGTTGATGGCACTCAATACCGTGATTACCTCGACTATGAAGAACGTGGACAGCGGGTCCCTTCGCATCGTTATTTGGCGGTTTGTCGAGGTGAGGCAGAGGGAGTTCTCACCGTCACGTTGAGGCCTGATTCAGAGCGCACGCTGCAGCAACTTTTGAGGCGCTGTAAGTACTTTCCCAACTCGCCCTTCGGACCGCAGATGCATGATGCGGCAAAGGATGCGCTCAAACGCTTGCTGTTGCCTGCGGCGGAGCGTGCGGTCCGGGTCGAGATGAAGTTGAAGGCCGATGATGCGGCTATCGACGTCTTTCAAAAAAATATGGAGGCGATTTTGCTCGCCGGGCCCATGGGGCCTCAGCCCGTACTGGGTATCGATCCAGGTATTCGTACTGGCTGCAAATGCGCGATGGTCAATGCCCAAGGCGAACTCCTCGATTACAAAACGCTCTTCTTGGTGGGTCGTAAGGACCCTCAGTCCAGTGACCTATTACGCCTGCTCAGGAAACATCGACCAAGAGCCATCGCGGTGGGGAATGGAACCGGTGGTCGCGAGACGGAGGTCATCGCTCGCAAGGTCATCAAGGAATGTCAGTTCGATGTCATGGTGGTCTCTGTAAATGAAGCGGGGGCGAGCGTGTACAGCGCATCCGACCTGGCTCGAAGCGAGCTGCCCGATGTCGATTTGACCGTGCGTGGGGCGGTGAGCATCGCGAGACGCCTTCAGGACCCGCTGGCCGAGATGGTCAAAGTGCCGCCTCAATCTATAGGTGTGGGTCAATACCAGCACGATGTTGACCAGAGCAAACTGTCGCGGCGTTTGGATGCTGTCGTGGAGAGCTGTGTAAACAGAGTGGGCGTCGACTTGAACACGGCGAGCCCCGCGCTCTTGAGTTATGTCGCGGGTATCGGACCAAAGCTCGCGACAGCCGTCGTGGCACATCGGTATGAGCACCGTCAGTTCACAACACGTCGCGAACTTTTAAATGTGGCAGGGTTAGGACGGAAGACCTTTGAACAGTGTGCTGGTTTTCTCCGGATTCAAGACGGCACAGACCCCCTCGATTCTTCGGCGGTTCATCCCGAGCGCTATGGCCTGGTAAAGACCATGGCTAAAGACATCGGTGTGACGCTGTCGAATTTGATCGGAGATGCCGAGCTTGTGGGTCGTATCAATCGCACCCGCTATGAGAACGAAGAGACAGGTCGTGCAACGCTCGAAGATATCTTAAATGAGCTCAAGAAACCGGGACGTGACCCAAGGTCACAATTTGAGCCGCCGGCTTTTCGTGACGATGTGCACGAGATATCTGATCTGGAGGTTGGGATGAGCCTGGAGGGCGTGGTCACGAACGTGACGAACTTTGGCGCATTCGTCGACTTGGGGGTGCATCAGGATGGCTTGGTTCATATCTCGCAGTTAGCCGATTACTTTGTGAAGTCACCCCATGACGTTGTTCGCGCAGGCCAAACCTTGAAAGTCACCGTTTTGGAAGTCGACCAGAAACGTCGCCGCATTTCTTTGTCTGCGAAGACTCGGTGACGGCGGTTGAGCGTCTGATGGGGATGCTGATGCTGATGCGCTGTGGTGATTAGCTGCGTTCTGCGTCTGCCAGACGGGTCATACTCCAGCCCACGATGCCATAAATGGGTGGTAGGCAGGCGATGGTCGCAGCCGCCGGGATGTCGGGAATCGAGTCGAATTTGGCAGCCATGATGAGCGCGCCAAGCAGCCCCCCGAGAATACCGCTCACCAGTGCGCCTGTTCCCAGGGCCTGAACCCGCTCCTCGGATTTGGCCGCAAGACCAAAACTAGCGGCGCCCAATACGACGAAACCGACGGAAATGGAGTCTATGAACCGATGGAGTACACCGCCATAGCTCAATACGCCAATGACGCTCCCCAGAAAGAGAACAATTGCAGTCAGCCGTTTCACGTGGTGATCCCAAATCCAGTAGGATACCTCAGCTTAAGTGCATTGACGGCATCAGTGTAGTGATTTCTCGCCACGAGGTCGCTTGTGGATGCTGTGGCTTACATCAAACCTTCAATGAACAGCGGCAAACTCAATCCCCCAAGGCGTATGGGTTGCACACTCAAAACCCGCTGAGGTGCTGTCTCAAGGAATCATCGGACGGTGGTTGTGAAACGCCCCGAGGCATGGTCGAATGTAGAGGGCAAAAAGGGGAGCGGTGCCATTATGAACGCGTTCAGTTGCACGTTTAAGTTTCGGTGTCGATTGTTGATATGTGCGGCGTTCTTGTTGACGCCAGGTCTGAGTGTGGCTCAGTCATCGAACGATGTGTCGGAAGATGTCTCGGATGTTGTGGCTCAGAACAAACGTAGACAAAGACGAATTCAAAAACGACGGCGTGCACGAAGAAAGGCGCGCCGCGCCGGCCAGCCTGCAATGACGCGTAGGCGTGGGCCTGTGGAGATTCCTATCGACTTCGGTATCGGACCCGCGGTTCACATGCTGACCGGGCCAGTCCAAGATGAGCAGCGATACCACACAGGGCTCAAGCTGTCCCTCGCGGCGGTGATTGACCGCGCGCTCATCCAGTCGCAAAAGCACCGAATTCCAGCCAAATATCGAAAACTCGCTGGCCGCGTCAATGAGGTCCGGTTTAGACCAGGCCCGGTGATGCTGATCCCGGACACCGTCTATCTGTCACCGGCCCGCGAGGGCACGTCGATGTACGGGGCAAATTGGCGTCTATTGGGTGTAGGGCTGCCGCTCCTTCGTATGCCACGCCTCTCACTCGGGACGGGGTTGAACCTAAGCTATCTGTATCTAGGGGGATCAGAGGCCATACCGGAGACTCATTTTTTTAGACCGGGTCTCGACCTCTCTGCATCCGTTGAGCTGCCGCTGTCGAAGAGCTTCCTGGTCAGTTTCGGCTGGACGTCTTTTTTCTATCCGCCCCAAGAACTCGGCGGTGATTTCCTCGCTTGGGGTGATCGTGAGAAGTCCATCTGGCATATCGGACAGGCCTTTATGAAACTGCATTTTCGTTTTCCGTACACGGTGAATCTGTAGTCGGGGATTCGGCTAGCCTCGGTTGCCAAAAAGTACGGGCCAGGCTGTTGACCGCAGTATTGGCGCCGCTTAACGCCAGAGAGCCCCATTCCGACGAGTTTCGTTAGACGGAGCGACCGCCATGGAGTTTGTGCTGCGTGAACGCAGTGGAGTATAGATGAAGAAATTGAATCGCTCGCCTGTGAGGGGCATGGCTCCACTTGCGAGAGTCTTAAAGCTCAGTCTCTTTTTGCAGCTCTTGGTCGGTTGTCAGGACGGGGCACCCAGAGCAAATCCTGGCGATGTTGGCCTGCTTGTGCCAGACCAATCGATTGTACATGACGCACAGACCCTTGATGCTGAGCCTCTATCAGATAGCGGTCTCCAGGATGTTGGGGTCGAGCGAAGCCTAGACGTTGGCACTGAGGATGGCGCCAGCTTGTCCGATGCTGAGAGCGCCGACGGCGCGTTACCTGTTCTCGACACTGTGCAGTTGCGTCTCGGTGAGGCAGTGGTCGACGGGCCGCATACGGTGTTATCTGATGGCCGGGTGCTGCTGGATAGGGGAGCAGGTATTTCCTTTCCACTCACGGACGGTGTTGATTTCCGCCAACGAGATGTGGTGGCCGTTTTTCGTGGCACAGTCTGGCGCTACGAGGATGGCTTAATCAGCGTTGGGTTTGAGGGTGATTTGCAACATGCCTTGGTCCCGGGTGACGGTTTATCGTCGCCCGTTGTGGTGTCTGCGGATTACTCAACCTGGGACGAGCGACCTGCATTTGAAGAGCGGCTGCCACCGCAGCTGCGTTTCCAAAACCGCAACGCATCCGATGTTTTTCGGCTTGTGTCTCGGGAGGGCGGTTTGATCGTTGAGGGCATCGACTTGCTCGATGCTCGCCAGATAGAGTTCACGCCCAATCCTGTGCCTCAAACGCCACCCGACTTAGCACTCGATTTCTCTAGTTGCGCGGAACAGCCGAACTGTGATGATGGCGCGAGGCTTACAGAGATGATCGCTCAAGCGCCAGAGGGGTCCCTCACCATTCGTCTACGTTCCAGTGCCTACCGTGCAACAACCCCAGTGAGGATCACTCGGGATCAAATTCGGATCTCCGGCGAGAACGATGAGGGCGAACAACGGCCGACCTGGTTGTGGGATCCTGCGGCGAATTCCGGTCAGAGATGGCCCTTCGAGGTACGCGGAGGTGGTCCAAACGCGCAAGAGTCATTAACTGTGGTTGGCTCAATTCGTTCAGGTACAAGGCGCATTATGCTCGATGGGGCGTTGCCTGATGGCACAAGATGGATGCGCTTGACGGCCGATGACTTCGGTGTTGTGCCACCCATCTGTCTTGACGGGCGAGACATTGAACGGACCAACCGACATCAGCGGCAACTGTTCGCGGTGCTCGCAGTTGAGGTGGTGGACGGTCAAACACACGTCACCCTCGACCGCGCGATTAACCTTGATATCCCATCGATGGCTCGGCCCCGATTGACACCCACCGAGCTTGTCGAAGGCTTTACGCTGACACATGTTCGCTTGAACGCAAATTGCCCTCAGGCGCTGGAGCAAAGGTTTAGAGAAGCAAACTGCGAGAACCCCGAAGTGCTCGATGACGGTGGCGTCTTGCTCAATTACACGCATGGTGCGCTGCTTGAGGCGGTTGATGGGCAGGGGTTTGGTAAATTTACCATTGAAGTGCTCGATTCGCTCCTGACCGAAGTGAGAAACTGCTCTATGAGTTATCCCGCAGCCTACGGTAGCGGCGGCCAGGGCTACGGGGTACACCTCATCGGCGCGAGTCGTAGCGTGATCGTGGATCAAGAGGTCGAATTTGCGCGGCACGGGGTGGTGGTCGATTTCGGGAGTTCTGATAGTCAGATTTTGAATGGTCGATTCTCTGAAATGAACCAGGCGTTGCTTGATGTGCATGGCGAAGCGAGTCGGGACACCCTGATACGTGGTAATCAACTGTCTCGAGCGACTATCGGTGTGATCGTTGGCGGTGGGGGCCGAACGGTCCATTGCAATGACGGGCCGCGTCACCATATCATCGACAACGCCATATCCGAGGTGAGTATCACCGCAGTCTCGGTGACCGATTACACTGAGCAAACCGCTGTGCGTTCGAACGTCTTCGATGATAATTCAGGTCACGTGCTCGTCTCTTTTGGGGCAAGCGATGTACTCATTGAGCGTAATGTGTTTGGCTCAGCATCCATCGCCCCCCTCGGTGTGAGCTTTGATGATGTGAGGGATGTGATGGTCCAGCGGAATATCTTCACCGATGTCTGTGATGAGGCCGACGCGCATTTGAGCTTTGGCAATGCCCAACCGCCCATGTATCGGGATAATGTGTTTTGCCCCGATATGCAGGAGAATTGAGTGCACAGCTTTTGGACCGTGTTGGACTTTGGGTTCTACCCCGACACATCTTTCGGTGCGGTAAGAAGAAAAACTGCGTAATCGCCAACCGCTGAAAATCCGATGCTTTCATAAGCTCTCCGGGCAGGCGTGTTGCTCTCCGGGGTAAATAAAATAGCTCTTTCCTTGCCTGCAGCCTGCAGCGTTTGCAGGAGGTAATGCACCACTTGTCTCGCATAGCCGCGGGACCTCAAATCCGGCGGTGTCCAAACCCCGCCGATCTGGCCCACTGTATCCGTCTGAGCATTGATAGATGCCATGCTCACAAGTTGGCCATCGTCCTCTAGGACAAGAATGAGGCTCTCCTCAATATTCGAAGACAGTCGATGGCGGGTGTGCTCGATGTTGATCTGAACTCTCGGGATGTGACTCGATTCCACTGTATAGTCGACTGTCCATTCAGTGAGCGTATCAAGGTCTCTTGGGGTTGCCGCTCGCGGCGTCAATATTTGACCAGCTCTCGCATGTGGTGCTGTGAGCGACCGTAAGCTGAGCGCGTACAGGATTTCAGGCACATCGGCTAGGAGGTCGCTTGAGTCAATCTCGAGTGCTGACAGAGCTGCGATGACTTGAGCATGGGGGCCGAGCAGGCCCGCGACCGGCTGACGGCTTTGCGATACCAGATATTGCACGATCTTGGCTGTGTCGATCGGTGCCTGCAGCACAATGCAATCATTCCAGTAGTGCGCCGCGACGCTGACGAGACGCTCACGTTGAAAGGCCCCCACATAGACGCCCTCATAGCGTCGGCTGGTGTTCGAAAGGCCTGCGCTCCGGAGATTCGATGATAGGAACAGAGAGCTCTCCCAATGCTGCCCCAAGAACGACTCGAGGGCTGCACGATGGTCCTCGGTGAGAGGCTGAACTTTGATGGGCGAGCTCGACATGATGTTGTCTCTGCGGTGTCTCGAGTGACTAAAGGGTGGCACAAAAACCGAACTCAACCTGGCCGCCGGGCGCGATGAGCCCATTCCACTCCACGTTACTGAAGGTCACAGTCTCTGAATCCGCGTTGCGCTCAACATTCCAAGAGTTATTGATGGTGCCCTCGATCTCGAATTGAAGCATCCAACCATCCACAGGTTCATCGCTGGTATTCAAGATGGTCACATAGCTGCAATAGCCTGCGTCCCAGCGGTCATCTCGGGTGTTCACCGTCAGCCGTGGATCATTAATGACAGCACCGTTGCCCATCACCGGGGGCACACCGCAGATCGGGTTGTCGAGATCTTCTGGTGGTGGGGCTGGGCTTGGTGATTCGGGTCGACCGCCAGGCTCCGTGGGTATTAAGTCAGTTGCCGGCGCGTCGCTCTCGTCAGCCTCGCCTGTCCGTTTTGTGAAATGTGGGGTTGCGGTCAACGCTTTGACCACTGCTTGAAGCCCGCTCTGCTCTGAGCGAAAAGACGCTTCAAGCGTGCGAACATAGCAGTCGCTGTCCAATCCTTCTGTCTCTCCAATCCCGAATCGCAACCACTGTCGCGTGTAGCAAGCAGAGACTTCGTCATCTTCGGCGAGGGCTGCGCCTAACTCGGCAAGCCCGTCGAAGGGGGTATCAGCGCCTGACAAACGCATGATTTGGCCACTGGCGTCGATGGGCTCACCGGCCTCAGTGTCGCGAAAACGCCCGATGCCATCGTAATTTTCAAAACCAAGTCCGATGGGGTCGATCAGTCGGTGACAGCCTTCACAAACGGGGTCCTCCGTGTGGGCTGAAAAGCGCTCTCTTGTACTGAGCGATGGGTCGAACTCGGGTGGCGTAATATCGAGCCCATCCGGTGGTGGCTCGAGCTCGTTGCAGAGCACGCGCTCTCTGACGATCACACCACGGTGAATGGGAGATGAAGACGTTGGCGCTGCATGGGTTGTCAAAAAAGAACCGTGAGATAAAACGCCAGCCGTCCGCTGCGGTGTAGTGCTCACCCTGCGGAAACCACTTTCGTTAGCCGGAGCGTCGCCCACCGGTATCCCATAAAACTCCGATAGGTCCTGGTTTAAGTAACTGTGCTCAGCAGTAAATAGCTCTCGGAGTGGTTCATTTCGCTGCCATAGATCTGAGACGAATTGGTTGGTCTCTTCGAGCATCGCTTCTCTTAACTCTAAGTAGAGCGCAGCATAGATCTCCGAGTCTCTGACCACCTGCATCAGTTGGTCGAGATGCAGCCATCGAAACACAAAGTTCTCCACCATTCGATGACTGCGTTCGTCTCCCAGAAGACGCTGCGTTTGAGCGGCGATGACCGCTGGATTCAACAAAGAACCGTCTTCTGCGAGCTCGAATAACGCGTCATCTGGCATGGTTTGCCAGACCAAATAAGACAGCTCTGATGCGATCTCGTAGGGGGTGAGGCTAAAGGTCTCGCCATCCCGCCGACCGAGTTCACTGCGGTATAAAAAGTGAGGGGACTGAAGCATTGCGATGACAACCCAACGAATCCCTTGCTCGAAGCACTCTTGTTGAACCACGAGCGTGTAGAGCTCACGATAGGCGGCAATTTCATCTGCGGTGAGCGGACGCCTGTACGCCTTGAGACCAAAGTCGGCGATAAAGCGATGCGCGCAGGAGATATCACCATCCGCGATATCACATGGAATCAAGTCTCGAATGTCGATCTCTTCACCAATACTCTCCGCTTGCTCTCGGTATTGGTCCGCCAGCAGACTCGAAACATCGAGCTTCTCGGGATGATTCTCGAACCCGTGTTCAACGCTGTCGGCCACAAACGCGCCTTTGGCATCGATGTGGACACCCACAAGGTCACGAATGGTGTTTTGGTATTCAATATGCGAGAGCCGACGCAACATACGACGGCCTGGTTCAAGTGTCTCGCAGGCATCGGTGGGATCGACAGGTCCACCTTGCCGCACGCCACAATCGTCGATCTCGGCGAGCACGCGGCCGGCGAGCTCTGACAAAATCTCATACTCGGGCGAGTCAACTTGAATGAGCGTACCGCCGCTGTGTCCATCGGCCGCACGACCTGTGGGCTTGAGGAGCAGCAGTGGAATGCCATCTTGTTGGTCTCGGACAACTTGCGTGATAGCGGTGAGGTTGTGCGTCGCCCAGTCGGCCACACCGCGTGGTTTTAAAACCATGCGTGTCTCAGCGGCGAGCCCACCCTCTCTGTGGCATGCAAAGCAGCGCGACTCAAAAATAGGCTGCCATACGGCTTCTGCCAAATAGGTCTCATCGTCTTGGCAGTCACCACCGCTGCCTCCGACACCGCCGGCCCCCCCCGTCGCGCCAGCACCACCGGTACCGCCTGTACCGCCTGTACCGCCGGCACCGTTGCCGCCAGCGCCATCCGGACCACCCGTACCGCCAGCGCCAGCACCGCTGCATGGTGCCGCATTCGCGCAGCCGTTATCATCACAGTCCGTGTCGCCATCCCCATCATCATCGACACCATTGTTGCAATGTTCAGGGTTTTGCCCTTCTGCTAGGACCGATGCATCCATTTGCACCGATGTCCCACCGTCGTCACCGCCGCATGCTGTGAGCATCAAGACAGCGGAGCAAAGCGACAAAAAGAGTGCACCTCGTTGCCCAAGTAATCTCGACATCATGACAGCCCCTGCAGTGCACCGGGCCCGGTCACGGGGTCACCAAAGCTGTTGATCTCCATGCCGAAGGCTTGGCACAAGCTTACCAAGAGTCGGCTGTGGGAGACGCCGTTGTATCGCAGGTAGCGTCCAGGTCTAAATGCACCGCCGGCTGAGCCCGCGATGACAAAAGGCACCGACTCGCAGACGTGCGCGCGGCTATCACCGAGCTCTTTGACCCAAATGAGCAAGGTGTCATCGAAGAGTGTGCCATCGCCGCTTGGATTTGGTGTTTCTCGTAGTTGATCAATGATGTAAGCGAATTGCCCTGCGCACCATTGTTGTGCGTCGGTCAGCTGCGCGATATTCGCAACGTCATTGTCTGGCGCATGGGACAGCGCGTGGTGGCCGTCGCTATTGCCAACCCATGAGAAAACCACCGGACTCACCGTATGAGAGAGCTGGATCGTGGTGACTTTGGTCATCTCGCAGGCGAGCGCTGTGACCGCCAAATCGATCTGTGAGCGAAGCAATTGGGGGACAGCTGC
The DNA here is from genome assembly GCA_049889275.1 of Bradymonadia bacterium. Classification (GTDB taxonomy): domain Bacteria; phylum Myxococcota_A; class Bradymonadia; order UBA7976; family UBA1532; genus UBA1532. The sequence goes on from JBMHDS010000082.1 coordinate 19,902, forward strand.
ATAGTCATCTTTGTTGAGACGTCCCGGGGTCGGTGGCGTTTGACAGGCCGCGTCGTTATCCGGGAACAGTCCACGCTCGACGGTGCGGATTGCGTCGAGATGCCGCTCAAGCTTGACCCGTTCAATTTGTCCTAAACGTTGATGAAGATTGTTCAAATCGCCCGTGATCATGTCGAGTACGCTGCGGCGCCTGAGCCTGATATTCTCAAGCACCTGAGCGTCTTGACTCACACCGCCAAACATACGTCGATACACGCTGCGAGGGTCTGCATCGGGATGAACATATTGACCCGGAGCTGAGTACGACATGCGAGTTTGTATGGACGCGCCCCACGGGTCGGTGAGGACACCGAGCTCCATGGAGCTAAAGCGATCTTGTCCACCGATGTGACTGGCGATGACTTGATCAACAGACCGACCATTTGTCACCGGCCCTTGCCCATTGGTGAGCATCGCCGCCATACCACCTTCGTGATTATTGCCAGTGAGGAAATCGATCCCCTCGAGCACCAGAAGATCATCTCTATAGTCGTTGAGTGGCGCGAGAAAACCATTCTCAGGGAACACGAAATCATTTTCATTTCCCTGAGGACGCCAGAGCTGCGGCACGATACCGTCAGGGCTAAAGAAGACCATCAAACGCCTTGGCCCTTGACGCGGTTGAGCGATGGCTTTGTTATTCAGAATGTTGATGAATGGGCTGGCCACAATGCCGGCGCCAAGACCTGCAACAAACTTTCTCCGTGAAATCATCGAAAAACCCCTGTCCCTGCGTCGCGCAATTCGGTGCTCTATACGCCGATGATGAGAATAGGAAGTTCACGCCATGTTTGGCAAGTGAACAGGCGTCAGCGCGCGGTGTCCGGCAGATTTTCTTTCTGGCCATGATGGCGTTCCTATCGCTATCATCGAGTCGCCAGGGAGAGATTGGCCATCAGCTGGGTCGGTCAGCCGGAATGATTGGGGAGCGACATGTACAAAAAGGCAACGTTCGTATCCATGGGCTGTGTGCTCTTGGTGGCCTGTAGCGAAGACTCGACAGCGCCCAAGATCCAATGTGGTCCCGGCACGGCCTTAAATGCGGCGTCGAATACATGTGAGCCACGGCTCACAGATAATGTGGTTATCAGCGATGAGGGTGAACTCGTGATCAAAACAGAGCGCCTCGATGAAGTGCGTGAAGCCGCCAGGAGGGCAGGCTTTGATGAAGGGGCCGCATCTATCACCCCGCTCCAATGCACAGAGAATACCGAGCTCAACGCTGCGGGAGACAGCTGCAAACCCACGCAGGCCTTTCGCGATGAGGCGTTCACCGAAGGCCGGATTGACGGCATCTCATCGGTGACACCGCTCAACTGCGCGGACGGGACGGCGGTGAACGCCGACGGGAACGCGTGCGAGCCCACCGCGGACTATCGAGCTGCAGCGGTGGAGGAGGGGAGAGTGGCTGGTGTGGCATCGGTCACACCTCTCGTTTGCGATGATGGGACACTCGTCAATGAGTCAGACGACGCATGCATTCCTAACCTATCGGTCAATGTGGTGGTCGACGCGGACGGTTTGGTGGTGCCATCGCCCGAGTTTGGCTCCCGCGTTTGTGCCAATGCTGGGGGGAACTTCGAGCCGGAGACCGGTGCATGTAGTCCATCGAACGTATCGTATGTCTGTTTTCGCGGCGGTTTTTGCTCCGAGGCAGCACGTCTAGGGCTCGAGGTGGATCCGGCGCTTGTGGACGCCAATCCGGTGGAGGTCGGCTGCCACAACACCCAAGAGGGCAACGAGAGCTGGTCTGTAGGCACTGAATTGGCGTTTCGGTCGACCGCAGCACTGGACCCTGGCGGTCCTGAGTGGCGATCATTCGCCTTGCGTTTATGGCTGTGTCGCTAGGCGTCTGCGTCGTTTGAGTCGTC
>JBMHDS010000083.1:0-104362 GCA_049889275.1 Bradymonadia bacterium
ATCGGTGTAATAAGCGGCTGAGTTGACGAGTACACGAAGTTTGAAGCGGTCCTCTTCAGCAAGGGCATTGGACGCGCATACGGCAAGGAGTACAAAGACTGTTATGGCTCTCATTTTCACTCAGTTCTCGCTTAGAATTTCAATTTGTCCAATGTCTTGGACCCAAATTTGGATATCATAATTGTCGACGACGGGGCCCGTGACGGTGAGTTGGTCACCGGCCTCGACACCAAAGCCCCGGCGGGTGAGTTCCACATCAAAACCGACCTGCCAACAGACCGGCAGCTCGGCACTATCGAACTGCTTCTCTTCGCCAGCGCAGACGGCTGGGCACACAAGCTCGCGACACACGTCTTGGCCACATTTGCACTGGATGAAGCAGTTGGATTCACATACTCGATTTGTCGCCTGGCCTGGCACCACTTGGATATCCCGGTCGGCGACGATGAGCGCGCCAAAGTTCTTATTGCTCGGGGCCTGTATCGCCCACCCTTCAATCCGTTTGACCTTCGTGAAGTCAGCATCGGAGAACGGGACCGTCAGGCGGTCGTAGTACACAACGCCTGTCCCGTCATTGCTCGAATCGGGCAGCCGCTCAACGCTGGCGGAGAGGATCGCTCGTGTGGACGGTTGTAGGTATGTCATGGTCAGCGCGTGAACTGTCATGCGAACCCGATCGCCAGGACGGAATGGCGCGATCCTGCTATCGCGTAGAACGACGATGCCGCCGGTGTCGTCCTCGATGGTAAACGAGCCGTAATGTTTCTCATCTTGGTCGCAGACAGGGATCTTGAGGTAACGCCTTGGGTGCAAGGTGATCACGCCTTCAATGGTCGCGGGCAGCTGACTCGGCGGCAACACACTCACATCTCCCGTATTACACGGAATCGCACCGTCGGCGCTGGTGAAGGTCCGTGGTTCATCGAAGCTGACATCTTGCTGCGGCAAAAGATTGATGAGGGACTCGATCGAGACGGCGGTGGCCGTGGGTAATCCGTAGCCATCTTGCGGCCCACGCTCTTGGAAGTTAATCGGTTCAGCGACCGCGCGATCGCTTGGGGCGTCCGACCAAATCTGTTCGTTTGGGACAGGATCTGTCCGCGGGTCCGCCATGCAAGCGGCGAGGAAGAGAAGACAGAGTAAACTGATGTGTCGATCGTTCACCGCTCAACGCTCCGATCTAGCCTAAGGGATCCGTTGTATACGCGGATCTGCGTCAGATTGACAGCCCGCGGATCATTTATTTTGTGTTGCTGCGGCTAGGCAAAAAGAAGGCGAAGGTCCGGTTGTTATCGGACACATGAACGTGTGGTGGACTACTCGTAGACTTTCAGCCAGTCCAGATTGATCGAGTCGAGTTGGAGATTACCTCGAAATACACCGAGGGGCCCGACGTAAGTCACACAGGTCCCGAATTCAGCGAGCGGGTGAGACGTGCGCAGGATGAGAGGGTCTCCAAAGCCATAGGCGAGCTCCCAACAACGGTTGCCGCTGCCACAAGTGTTGCCTCGACCATCGAGCTGTCCAGTGACCCGGATCAGCTTGTTTGCGTCGCTGCGATCGAGCACTCGATCGGGTTCCCAAAGGTGAATCTCTGCGTTCGGGCCTGCCAGGCCATCATCAAAAGGAGCCACATCAGTGTGTTCGGCAAAGTCGAGTGCCGCACTGATCTGTGGCTTCGTCTGATAGCGCCCGATTCGGGTTGCACGAAAGGAGATGACTTGCCCCACGCTTACTGGAAACGGCGGTGTGCCGCCGAGTTGACCCAAGTCGAGGAAGACTTCAACGGTGGCGCGACCATCGGCGACCCAAAACCGCCCTTGACTCTCTGGTACGTCGGTATCCGTAAACGGTCGCGTTGCGATGACCGTCGCTCTCTCGATGGGCAGGTCTACAAAGCGCGCCGGCGGGTCACCATCAGGGGTGATGGCGGGCAGCTGAGCGACGAGCGCTTCAAGTCCCGAATCGTAAGTGCGAGGAAACGGTTCCAGTCGCGCTGTGCCTCCATTCGGGACCTCCGCGTCCAAGCCCTGCAGCTGGCCAACAAACGTCACCGAATCCGGACAGTCGCTGCCCATTCTCGGTAAACAGACACCAAATTCGCTGCATTCGCTTCCCTGTGGACACTCGTCAGCGCTCTCACAAGCAACACCGCATGTGCCGATATTGTCCCGCACTACGCACATCGCAGTGGTGCAATCTTCGTCGACTTCGCAGGGTTCACCAAGTTCTGAACCACGCTGATATCGTCGCGCCCAAAGTGGGTTAAATGGCTCGAGCTGCACGTTGCCGTTAAAAGACGACGCTGGCCCAACAAAAGTCACGCAGGTCCCAGCCACTAGGTCGTCGTCCCGGGTTCGGAAAGTCGTCTCCGCGGCACCATAATTAAGTCGCCAGCATAGATGTCCACTGCCGCATCGGTCGGCCTCACCCTCGAGTATGCCTGTGACTCTCACCATGCGATTGATGTGCTCCTCGGTCATTTCTCCGGAGGGTTCAAAAACTGCAACCTCAGCATTGGGTCCCGGCGCTAGACCAACAGCGGGTGCGGATTCAATGAGCTGCCAATCTCGACCGGACCTGACCTGTGCGCGATCACCATAGCGCCCGACCTTCGTCGCGTTAAAGCTGATCACCTGCCCCACATGAATCGGAAATCCAGGCAGCGCGTCTGGCGTCAAATCCAAGTACACCTCAAGGGTCGCTTGCCCGTCGGCAACCCAAAAACGACCCTGCGCCTGACTGAGACCAGGAGAGACCTCATGGGCCGAACGCGTGGCAACAACGGTCACCGCGGTGACCGCCTGTTCGACGCTTTGGGTCGGGGGGTCTTCGCCTCGTGTGACCGCGGGTACAGCTTGAAGGAGTGCTGCTAGACCACCATCATAGGCTGCAGGGTATGATGTGACACGAAGTGTGCCGCCATTCGGCGGCATCGGATTAACTTGGGTTGTTTGACCACCGTATTCAATGACATCCGGACAGGTGCCATAGGGCACATACTCACCGGGAAAAAAAGTGCTGCGAGACTCATCGCGAGAACCGGTTGGCAACCCCATGTCATTGGGCAGAGCTGCGTCGTTTATGGGACGCATATCGACGCGTACGGGCCGAGCGTCTCGCACTGGCCGAACAAACATATCAGTTACGTCTTGCGGTGCCGTCGGCTCGCCGCACGCGGTGAGTATGGCTAAAACGAGCAAGTAAAAACGCATCATGCGGCTGCCTCAATGCTGTTTGATGTCGATATCATGCGATCAACTTCACAACATAAGCAAATAAAGCGCATCGTCTCACTGCATATTCGCCCTTCCTTTTGCGACGTAAGTCGTTGTTCAAAATGGATAAATCGCTGATTGAGGTGCCCATGGCCCCAATCCCGCTACACGAATGTCAATTGATCTTTACCCCCTTGGGCTGGTAGACGGTCTTTGAGCAATGGCCGATGAGCCTTTGCGCCAAACCATAGTTCGGCGGGCCACATGACTCGCGTCAACGTTGAACCTGAATAGGAAGATTAAGAAATGAACAGATTACGTTCTAATTGGTTTCTGATTACCGTGGCGGCTTTCGCCATCGGATGCGGTGAAAGCGATGATCCAAACACTGGCGGTGCCGGTGGCACGGGCGCCATCGGTGGCCAGGGTGGCGCCGGCGGTGCTGGCGGTGTTGGTGGTGGTGCCGGCGGTGCCGGCGGTGCCGGTGGTGCCGGGGCAGAAGGCGGAGCTGGCGGTGCTGGCGGTGCTGGCGGTGGTGCCGGCGGCACAGGCGGTGGTGCTGGTGGTGCCGGTGGTGCTGGTGGTGCCGGTGCAGAAGGAGGAGCTGGCGGCGGTGCTGGTGGTGCTGGTGGTGCTGGTGGTGCTGGTGGCTTCGTCGGCGTTTGCCCAGACGAGATTTCTTTCGTCGGACAGCTAACAGGCGCCAATGCAGAGATTCCCAACGGCGGTACGGCTGTCTATGAGCCTTACGCGGAGGACTATAACTCGGGCTTAGCAGATGTCATTGGGGCCGTCCCAGAGATGCACGGTGAGTCTGCAGACGTGGACATCACAGTGACCGATGCCACCGTGATCGCGACGAGTTATCTCGGTAATTTTGATATTCCACGCAGCCAGACAACCTTCTGGGTCGCCGACGGTGACGGCGCGATGGAAATGCGACTCTACAACGATGAGATCATGGAGGGTGATTACCCTGCATTCGCTGTTCAAGTCGGACAGAAGATCTCGTTCCGCGTCACTCGCGTTGGCCGCTACTACGACAAGGGCCAAGTCGAGGCAGCCAGCGATTGGGTCCTCGGTGAATTCGACCAGAACGTCTACGTGATGGAGCCTGACCGAGAGCTCACCGTCGCCGACGTCCACCAGCTAGTGCGCGTCACCGGTATCCTCGAGGGTGACCCATCGACTTGTGGTGGCAGCTCGAAGTGCTGGTCATTTGACTACGGACATGGTGCACCCGCCATCTTCAGGACGAGCAGCACCATTGTTGACACCGGCTCTTGTGTCACCTTCGTTGGCCCGTTGACCTGGTTCCAAGATGATCCTCAGTTCAACGTCGATAACTTCGACTGGCTACGGGTTTACTAAGCCCTGGCTACTTTCACCCCATACCGCGGGGATACCTACCTGCAGTGGCTTGAGATCGAGGCTTGGCTTCGACAAGCCGCTGCGTGCCACCCTTCATGGGTCGAGCTTGAGGTGGTCGGTGAGACAGACCACGGACGCCCCATCTTCCTTCTGATTATCGGACGACAAGACGCTCATCTCCACGAGCGTCCAGGGTTTTGGCTAGACGGTGGTACGCACGCCGCTGAATGGACCAGCGTCATGTCGACGCTGTTCACCGTTTCGGGCTGGCTTGAGAAACTTGCCCATGGCGACACAGCCGAAACGCAATATTTCGAAACACATACCGCCTATGTCATGCCGTGCATCGCGCCAGATGGGTACAACGCGATGATCGAGGGCTCACCATTCATTCGGTCAACGCTGCGTCCCCCGCGAAATGGGGCTCAACAAATCGGCCTGGTCCCGAAAGACCTGACGGGCGATGGCGCGATTCGATGGATGCGATGGCGACATCCAGCGGGGGCCTATGTTGTGGATGATGATAATCCCTACTTCATGCGCCCGCGAACCGTCGATGATGACCCATCGGATGCCTACGTATTCTGCCAAGAAGGTTCATTCGTGAACTGGGACGGCAATGCCTGGGTCGAAGCACAGCGCGAGTTCGGGCTCGACCTCAATCGGAACTTCCCCGCTCACTGGGCACCGTTTTCGATGTTCGGTATGGACGGTGGCCAATACCCCTTGAGCGTTCCAGAGTCGCGGGCGGTCGTTGAAACCTTCACTCGATTCCCGCACATCAGCGCGGCGGTCACAAATCATACCTACACGGGCTGTTTGCTCACCCAACCGTACAGGAAAGATTCACCGCTTCCTCGAACGGACATTCAGCTTATGCATCGACTCGCCATGCAAGCGGTCGACGGCACAGACTACACTGTCTATAAGACTTATCCGGACTTTGCCTATGATCCAGAGAAAGCGATCGTCGGCGTATGGGCTGATGCGTTGGGGACAACCTTTGGCGTACCCGGGTATACCCTCGAGTTGTGGAGTCCGTTTGGATATGCCGGTGTTGAATACGATGATCCGGCTGCATTCTTCTCGACGCCGGATCCTGACAAAATCGCTCAACTCATCGGGGCTTTTGTGGAGCGAGGCGATACAGCGACGCCATGGCAAACATACGAACACGCACAGCTTGGCACGGTTGAGATCGGTGGCATCGACTACATGCGCACAATTCGAAACCCGCCTGAGGTTCTACTTGCAGACGAATGCGAGAAAGGCACAGTGGTTGCAAACCGAATCCGTCGTTCTGTCGCGCGAGTCGAGGCCTCCACGACAGTGACCGCGCGTGCGGACGACCTGTATGAGATTAAACTCACCCTCTGGAATATGGGTTTTCTGTCCACAAGCGGTCTCGACCATGGCGCATCCCTGCCAGGCACGCCCGTGATTCAGGCCGAGCTATCAACGCAGGCCTCGGCGCGCATCGTTTCAGGTGCGCCTATCCAGACGACAGAACACTTGAGCGGTTGGGGCTCCTTCGCGCCGGGTGGTGTTCACTCAGTTTATCCAAGCTTACCGTCGCCACAACAACGGGTCGATATGACGTGGCTGGTGCAAGGCGTCGGTGATGTGACCGTTGATTGGCTCGGCGGACGCGGCGGGTCCGGAACGCTTTGCATTGCGCTTACGGACACCCACTGAAGCAAAGACATTACCGTGCGTAAAGCGCATCGATTTCCGCTGTGTATTTAAGCTCCACCGCGCGTCTCTTTACTTTCTGCGTCGGGGTCAACTCCCCCGCTTCAACGGTGAACTCGTTTTCTAGCAGATGGATGTATTTGATCTGCTCATAACGGGCGAGCCTGTCATTGATGATGTCCAGTTGAGTCTGAACGTAATCCTTGAATTCAGGTTGGTCGGCCAGCGAGCCTGCCGCCCAGCTCTTTTCCGTAGCCAATGTACGAACACGCTCCGCATCGACGGTGAGTATGGCGATGAGATATCGACGTTTGTCCCCGATCACAACGGCCTGTGAGATACCATCGATGCTTTTAAGTTGGCTCTCGATTTGCTGCGGCGCGATGTTTTTGCCGCCAGCCGTGATGATGATATTTTTCTTGCGGTCGGTGATGATGAGAAAACCATCTGAATCGAAATGACCAATATCACCCGAATGTAACCAACCATCCACCAAGGCTTCCGAGGTGGCCTCGGGATCGTGGAGATAACCCTTGAACACATTCGGACCACGAACACAGATCTCTCCATCCGCTGCGATGCGGACGTCAACGCCTGGCACAGGGCGACCGACGGTGCCGAGCCGACGCCATCCAGCCTCCGGTCGATTGAATGTGGTCGGCCCCGTATCTTCGGACTGACCGTACACCTCATGGATCAGTAATCCGCATCCTTGAAAGAACTCGATCACCGTCTGCGAAATGGGCGCTGCTCCAGACACAGCCAAGCGCAGTCGGTCGAGGCCGAGCTGCTTGAGCAGCGGCTTGAAAAATACGCGGTCTGCGAGGCGATACTTTAGCTTGAGGAGACTGCTGGATTCTTGACCGCTGAAAGCACAGTGCCCGCTCTGGCGGCCAACATTCATCGCCCATTTAACCAGGCTACTTTTAAAGCCAGTCAACTCACTCAGTTTGGTATCAAGCGCAGCCATGAACTTCTCCCAGACCCGCGGGACGGCGAGAAAGAGAGTCGGGCGGGCCTCGATAAGTGTGTCCTTCAAACGCTCAAGGGAACCTGCAAACCACACCGGGAATCCATAGGTCGCTGGTAGATGAATTGAGAACATCTGTTCTGCGATATGAGACAGGGGCAGGTAACTGACGACGCAATCCTCCGTCGATACGATGCGTCCGGTCGCATCGTTGAGCATCTCTGCGGTCCACGCGAGATTGCCGTGAGATAGCATCACGGCTTTCGGATCCCCAGTCGTGCCACTGGTATAGATCAAGGTCGCGAGGTCATCGGGCTCTAACCCCTCAATCGCCTGATCCACAGCCGAGTGCACGGCGGCGTCGTGGATAAGAAAAGAGGAAAATGATGTGACGAGCGACGCGTCGCAGGCCTCGGCACCATGCATTAAGACGACACATCGCAAGTCGGGTAGTTCATCGATACGTGATGACAGAGCATGCCAAATCTCTGGTGTCTGACACACGAAGACTTTCGCCTTCGAATGCGACAAAATATACAGCGCTTGGTCTGGGGTCGATGTGGTGTAAATGCCTGCTGGAACAACACCGACCATCATCGCTGCCATATCTGCGACGAGCCAATCCGCGCAGCCATCGCCGATGATGGCGATGGCGTCGCCCTTTTGGCAACCGAGCTTGACTAGACCAGCAGCAAAAGCGCGGGCGCGGTCAGCGTATTCACGCCATGTCAAGGTTCGCCATCTATCGTGCTGCCGCTCGTACAACGCGTTTTCTGAACCACGTCGCCTTGCATGTTCGAGTAGGCGCTGCGGAATGGTCGATTGTGGCATGGTCCGTTCCTCGTCAAACTTTCACTGTTAAAAATTACAGGGTTATCGAATACATCTGCTATGGTCACACAGAATGGTGTGGAGGCAAGCTGTGTCTGAAGTCAAGTCTATTCACAGCCTCGCTCAAACGGTCGCCGCCGGCGAAGTTTTGTTTGAGGAGGGCACCGAGGGCGGTGGAATGATCATTTTGCTGTCCGGTCGACTTGACGTGTATCGAGGCGGCATCAAGATCGGTAGCATATCCGAACCCGGCTCCTATGTCGGTGAATCGACCATACTGACCGGCAACCAGAGGTCAGCGACCGTCGTGGCCGAATCCTCAGCGACAATCATTCAATTGAGTGCGTCCCAAGCCGCCGCGTTCTTGCAGGGTAAGGAGACGGAGGGCAAAGCACTACGCAATCTAGCTGAGCGACTCGAGACCACCAACGCTCAATTGGTTGAAAAACAAGGCCGGGTGACCGAATTCAAAGATTCGATGACCGACCTCCTCAACTCTCTCAAGGCGCTCTACACAGAGATGGACAAGACAGACCCGTCTTCAGATTCGTATTATGAGGCGATGCGTAATCTACGTCGCCTCATCAATACATATGGTACCGGCCGGTTTTCAAAGGGCCGAATTCAGGTCTGACCGGCCCCGCCGAAGCCCTATTTGGTGGGCGCAGATGTGGGCGCAGATGTAGGCGCCGCTTTCGGCATCGGGCCGACAGCTTCCACAGTGATGGTCGCACTCAAGGCTTTTCCGTACGACTTATGAGCACCGTCAGCGAATTGCATTGTCAATGTGTGCTTGCCCGGCGTTAGCTTGATCTTAGCCTTGGTTTGACCCTTGCCAAAATGAATGTGCTTCTCGTCCATAGGCACCATGCCACCGTAGGGAATCGGCGCCGCGTCGATAATCAGATGGTGATGGCCCTTTGTTTTATCGTTAATGTCCTTGCCTGCAGGCGCGACGGACATCCCTTCAAGGCCAAACTCAACCTCGAGCTCGGTACCGACCTTGGCGCCATCTTTGGGCGATACAAAGAAGACTCGCGCCTTCTTCTCTTCTGCTTTCTTCGCAGGCTTTGCTGCAGACTTCTCAGCCGTCTTTTTCGCATTTGTTGCCGTTGTATCCGCGGCTTTATTGCCGCATCCGGCTGCGGCCAATGCCAAACAGGCTGCTACGTTGATCATCAAATATCGCAAGGTCATTCCTTTCAAGAATTGATTGCTGCGCGGTCGAACTCTGCCACGTCGTCGCCCGCAGTGTTTAAGTTTATGACTCACCGGTCAAGTCCGGCGATGTAGGTTTTTCAAATCAGACAGGGCTTTCATGCCTGCTTTAGTTCAATTAAGGCCACTTCCGCCGGCACGCCCACGCGAATGGGCGGTCCCCAAAAGCCTGTCCCACAGTGAACGTAGATCCATGTACGTTCGGAATGCCGATGTAATCCACGCACATATGGCTGCACTAACTTCACGATGTACTTACCGGGCCAAATCTGGCCGCCATGGGTGTGCCCCGATAACACCAAGTCAATCTCGCCGTCAGCGGCATCGTGTATGGCCTTCGGTTGGTGGCTCAAGAGCACCGAAGGTCGCTTACGGTCACGACCTTGATTGGCGCGCTTAAAATCATATCCGTGGTCCTTCATGAAGCGACTGGCGCGCCAGTCATCAACACCCAGAATATCGAGCTCGGCGCCATCATGCTCAACCACAGCACACTCGTTCCTCAAAACGCGGATCCCCCAGCTGTCCAGCGCTTCGACCCACGGACCCGCCCCGGAGTAATATTCATGATTACCCGTCACGAAAAAGATCCCATGTCGGGACTCGATAGACGCCAATTTCTGAACGATCGGGCCCAAATCTGACACGCTGCCATCGACTAAGTCACCGGTCAGTGCGACCAGATCGGGTCGCAGCGCGTTGACGCGTTCGACAAGATGGTCCGCAAACTCATGGCGCAGCGTTGGCCCGAAGTGGGTGTCACTGAGTTGTACGATTCGAAAACCATCGAGCGCATCTGGTAGCCCATCGATGGGGACCTGTACAGACTCCAGCGTTGGGTCTGAGAGCGCCAAGGCAACGCCGGATGTTGCCGTTGTCACGGCCGTTGCCGTGGCTGCGCCAGCGAGGCCACGGGCGAAAAAACGACGACGCCCGGAGTCAAATGTGTCTCCCGCCAGCACGCGACTATATATCGCACGGATGACGTCGCCGACGACCAAAATACTCACGCAGAGCGCCACTAAACCGGCCCAGATCAACCAAATGAAACCGACGTAGGGTTTCCCTGGGACGTCGAAATAACGGACCGCAGGTGTACCAATGAGCGTGCCTACACCCATGAACCAGAGCAAAGACCGCCCCAATTTCGCAACCTGATTCGGCACCTGCGGGTCGCGTAATAGGCGCCTGTATAGGTAGACGTGGCTGACCACCAACAGGGTCACCAGGACGGCTAAGAGGACGAGAAATAATGCGAGTCGCAAGGGCTCAATATCCTTCCATGGGTTCGCGATTAGCCATAGACGCCTCGCTCTTAAGGCGATAGTTTGCAATCACCAGGCGATATAGATTGGAGACAGATTCAATGCAAGGTGCACTCGACTTCTACTACGATATCGGCAGTCCTTACTCTTATATCGCCGCGGCACGCATCGAGGATGCCGCTCAGGAGAGGGGTGTTACCGTTCGCTGGCGCCCTTTCTTGCTGGGTGGCGTATTCAGAGCAGTAGGTAATACCATGCCAGCAGCTGTTCCTGCCCGTGCGAAGTACATGCTCGACGACCTACGTCGTTGGGCTGACGAGCTCAAGATCCCTTTCAACTTTTCAAGTTCATTCCCGCACAATACTTTGCTCGCCATGCGCGCGCTGAGCGCTGCGAAGCCGACCGAATTGGTCGCGCTGAGTCAATCTTTGTTTCGGGCCGCTTGGGTGGACAACTTGGATGTGTCGAGTCCAGACGTGGTGGCACAGGCGCTCGGTGAGACGGGTCCGAGCCTTATCCAGGCGACCCAGAATCCAGAGATCAAGGAACGACTTAAGACAACGACTCAAGCAGCTATTGACGCAGGTGCCTTTGGCGCACCATCATTTGTGGTCGACGGCGCTTTATTCTGGGGCAATGACAGACTTGAACAAGCGCTGGCTGCAGCTCAACGGCCAAGTAAACTCGGCGCATAGTCCTCTGGCGGGGCAAAGCCTAATAACTCGAGGGTCGTCGCTGCGACGTTTGCTAAGCCGGCGTTTGCGATGGCCATGTCGAGGTCGACCTTAATTTGTTGGGCTGGGTCGTAGATCACGAATGGGACAGGGTTAAGGGTATGTGAGGTTTTTGGCTTAGGCTGACCATCTGCACGTAGAGCGATATCTCCGGTCTTCTTGTTGCGCTCGAACATCTCTTCACAGTTGCCATGGTCGGCCATGATCAACGCGAGTCCGCCTGCTCGCTTAACGCCGTCGAGAAGACGCCCGACAGCAGTATCCACGGACTGCATCGCCGCAATGGCTGCGTCATAGACGCCGGTGTGACCCACCATGTCGCCATTGGCAAGATTGATTCGCAATGCTTTAGCCCGCCGATTCTGGATTGCATCGAGCGTCGCTGTCACGATCTCAGGCGCCTTCATAGCCGGCGTCTGCTCGAATGGAATCACATCGGAGGGCACCTCGAGATACGTCTCCAGTTTGTCATCAAAGCGCCCCGTTCGGTTGCCGTTCCAAAAATAAGTGACGTGACCAAACTTTTGCGTCTCGCTGCAAGCGAACTGGCTCACCCCCTGGTGCGCCAAATGAGCGCCCAGCGTTCGATCGATTTCTGGAGGGGCAACGAGGTAACGATTGGGGATGGCTAAGTCACCATCGTACTGCATCATGCCGCAGTAACGCACCTCGGGCACATCACCCCGCTCAAAGGCATCAAGACGACCGTCTTCAAACGCACGGCTGATCTCGATGGCGCGATCACCACGAAAATTGAAGAAACAAACGCTATCACCATCTCTGATTGGCCCGACCGCCTTACCATCCCGTGCGATCACGAACGGCTCGAGGAACTGGTCCGTCTTGCCGGTCTCGGCGCGCAACGTGCGAATCGCTTGAGACGCCGTCTTGAATCGCCGCCCTTCACCACGCACGTGGTGGGCCCAACCACGTTCGACCATCGGCCAATCGGCGTCGTAGCGATCCATGGTGATCACCATGCGACCACCACCGCTTGCGATGGCGTAATCGCGTCCATCGACGCTCAGCGCATCGAGATGTGCCTCGAGCGGCTCGATGTATTCGAGCGCCGTCATCTCGCCCACATCACGTCCATCGAGGAGTGCATGTACCCTGACCTTCGCGACCCCCATTGCGGCCGCTCGATCAACCATCGCGTAGAGATGTCGAATATGGCTGTGGACGTTACCGTCGCTGACCAAGCCGATGAAGTGCAGCGTGTTCTCACCCGAACGTGTAGGCTCTGTCAGCCACTGCCATGTCTCGGACGCGAACAAACGACCACTTGTAATGGCGCCTTCCACTAGGCTCGCGCCTTGCTCGAAGATGCGTCCGCAGCCGAGGGCATTGTGGCCAACCTCGCTGTTGCCCAAATCTCCATCAGATGGCAAGCCAACGGCGCGGCCATGGGCCTTAATCTCTCGGCTTAACCGACCCTTAAAGAGTGCATCTAGGTGAGGCGTAGACGCATGAAAGACGGCGTTGCCTTCCTGAAGTGACGAAAGGCCCACGCCATCCATAACGATCGTGAGGAGCGGTCCATCGATACAAGAGAAGCGCCCAGGCTGTAATGTCAGATCATTCATATTTACCTACTGTAGTTCGCTGAGTTCGACTTCTTCCACAACGGCGACCAAATCTTTGACCAATAAAAGACGTAACGATTCGTCCCAAGGGACTGTGAGCCCCTCCTGCTTGGGGAACAAGACCATCGCGCCCATGGGCACACCGCTGACATTTTCACCCAGCGATGGCTCATCGCTCTTTTCTGCACGAGCGACCTCGATGACCTCGCCATATGCGGCATCGTCATGCTCTTCCTTTACGCCTTCCGGCAGAAACAAACCTGCAGCGGAACGCTCTTCGAGCTTGATGAGCTTCACCAGGACACGCGGCCCGAGGGGCTTAATGTGCCGGATACTCGGCCTCGAGATCTCAGATGAGTCGGACATAAACGTACTCCATCGAAAAGGACTCTTGCATCTTGCGTCAGAACCGTCGAAAAGGGGTCATGGGACGAATCATCTTGACCATCGCAGGCTCATCGGAAAAACCACCCGCGTTTAATACCGAACTGCGCGCCGAGGTCAAGGGACCAGATGCGGAGTTTGCAGAAGATTTCATCTTTGTTGGCCGCCGGGCTCAGGTGATCGAAGACGCAGACGTCGCGCGAATCCGCAAACACCGTTGGCTGCTTCATGTTGGCGTACAATTCGAAGGCGTGTCGCGAGATTGGGCTCAACAAGCAGTGGAATTTGTCGTCGGACTCGCAGAAGAAGAACTCGCTGGGGTGTTCGTTGAGACATCCTGCAAAGCGTTCAGCCCAAGAGCGCTGAAAGATTTCGACCCCAAGGACGCCCACAACCTCTTTCATTTCTTCGTGGAGATCATGGGTGACCAAAGCTACATGACAACGGACGGGATGTTCGCGTTTGGTTTGCCTGAAGTACGCGCCCCTTATTCCCAACTTAATCGAGAGAGCGCTCAAGCCGCCGTCATCGGCCTGGCGGCCCGTATGGTGTGCGAAGGTCATCAGCCCGTAGATGGCGGCTACTTTAGAGCCAGTGAGAGTGCGCCCTTGTATGAAGTCAGCCGACAACCCGAAGCGACAAGTCCAGGTGACGATGTGTACTCAAATCCCCTGCCACCTTGGCAATTGGACCTGAGCGCCTAATCAACTGCGATGTACGCCCCAATTAGAGCTTTAAGTGCCACCGCGCGATGATCTCATTCATGATCTCTGAGGTGCCTCCTCCGATTGGCAGTAAACGCGCATCACGACTCAATCTCTCGACTTTAGATTCGCGCATGTAGCCCATACCACCGAGTATCTGGACCGCCTCGTAGCAAACATCCACCGCGACCTGGGCGGAAAAGTTCTTAGCCATCGCAACCTCTGCCACAGGCTTTTCACCAGCTTGAAGGCGCTCAGCCAAAACATAGTTTAGCGTTTTAGCTGCCTCCACCTGCGTGGCCATCTTCGCGAGCTTGTGCCGAGTCACCTGAAAGCCTGCGAGCGGACGTCCAAATGCATGACGTTCGCGTGCGTAGGCATGGGCTTCATCGAGCGCAACTTGGGCGGTGGCGTGCCCGTAGAAGGCGAGTGCAAGCCGTTCACCGATGAAGTTCTCCATGACCGCCACAAAGCCCGTTCCTTCATCACCGATCCGGTTTGCCACAGGTACGCGAACATCATCGAAGAATAACGCCGCCGTATCACTCGCCCACCAACCCGTCTTTTTCAGCGGCTTTGACGCTTTAAAGCCCGGACGGTCACTCTCCACGACGAAAAATGTGAGCCCTGCGTGAGGTTCATCGCTCGTGCGTGTCAGTACGACGACAAAATCAGCGCGCACGCCACTGGTGATATAGAGCTTGCTGCCATTGATGACGTATTCGTCGCCATCGCGTACAGCGCGCGTCTTGATGCCCGAAACATCACTGCCCGCGCCCGGCTCCGTCACACCTAAGGCGGCGACCTTTTCACCGGCAAAGGCCGGCCGAGCCCAACGCTCGACTTGTGCGCTAGAGCCGAGATGCAAAAGGGGCGGCAGCGCGATACCAAGGGATTGCAACCCCACCACGACGCCCGTGCTTCCGGCCGTAAGCATGGCTTCAGCCGCGACGAGCGGAAATCGTGCATCACCACCGGCACCACCAATCTCCTCTGGAAACCCTGCACCAAGAATGCCCGCCGCTGCGGCTTTTCGGTACAGCTCCCGCGGAAACATGCCGGCTTCTTCCCAATCGTCTACGTAAGGCTCGATCTCTTCGCGCGTGAAGCGCGTGACGATATCCTTGAACTGCAGTAGCGTTTCATCACGCATCGATGGTGCTTTAGTTGTAATACGGGTTCTCGCCTGACGCGTGATCGGTGACGTCAACCACTTGCTTCACGCGGGGGTACGCTTCGAAGATGGCTTTTTCTACACCTTGTTTAAGTGTCATTTTTGATGATGAACAGCCCTGGCAGCCACCGGACATTCGAATGAATGCTGTCTTGTTGACATAGTCGACGAGATGAATCTGTCCACCATGTTGAGCAACCATTGGGTTGACCTTTTCGTCGAGTAATCGCTGCAGTTTGTGTCTCATCACAGACGCCTTATTCTAAATCTAACCTGCACAACAGGTGTTTGAGTGCATAGCTCGAACCTGCCTGTTCGTGCAAGTCTATGGTGCAGGGATGACCTGCTCTCAAGTGATGTTACGGGCTTTCCATTCTCGCAGCGCTGCGCCGAGAATCTCGGTACAGCGCTTCAATGTAGCTTCGTTTAAGACGTAGGCCATCCGAATCTCATTTTTGCCGCGTCCGGGCGTCTGATAGAAACCTTCAAGTGGCGTGACACAGACGGTCTCGCCATTAAGTGTGAACTCCGAGACCATCCATTCGCTAAACGCCGTGGCATCTTCCACCGGCAGTGCCACGGCGAGATAAAAGGCGCCCTTAGGTTTCTCAACCTGTATACCAAACGCTGCGAGCCCCGATACGAGTGTATCCCGTCGTGATTGATACTCTTTGACCACCTCTTGGAAATAAGTGTCAGGCGTATCCAACGCCGCCATGGCAGCGTATTGGTCGACTGTTGCGGGCGAGAGACGGGCTTGCCCAAATCGAAGCGCGGCATCCCGTACCTCGCGATTGCGCGTCACGAGGCAGCCCACCCGAGCACCACAGGCGGAATATCGTTTGGAGACAGAGTCGACGACGATGGTGATGTTATCGGTGTCAGCACGACTCAAAACGGACGGCGCGCGAGTGCCCATAGGTTGGTCGTAAACAAATTCTCGATAGACCTCATCACAGATGAAGAAAATGCCGTGGCGCCGACAAATATCGATCAGCGCATCGAGTTCATCTTCGGACAGCACAACACCCGTTGGGTTACCCGGGCTCGGGATGATGAGTGCACGCGTTTTCGGCGTGATGGCTGCTTCAACACGTTCAGGAGAGATTCGATAGGACTCCTCTGGTCGAGTTGACACTGCATCGATATCGAGGCTGAGCATGTGAACAAAGCCCGCATAGTTGGTATAATATGGCTCACAGACCAACACCCTGTCTCCCGGATCTGTGACCGCTGCAAGCGCGAATAAGATCGCCTCGGAGCCGCCAACCGTGACGACAATGTCGTCTGCTGTGACTGAGGGTGATGCCGGTAAGTCATTGTAGTAGGCGGCGAGCTTTTCTCGGTATGACACAAACCCATCGCTCGGCGCATAAGCCAACACGGTCTCATCAAAGTGCCGGTATGCGTCGAGCATCCCCTGAGGTGTTGGGATGTCGGGTTGCCCGATGTTCATGAAATGGACTTTCACACCTCGATCGACCGCTTGACGGGCGAGTGATGCGAGCTTTCTGATGGGCGATGTAGGCACCGTCCCGCCTCGACGAGAAACTTGAACTTGACCCATGAAGACCCTCCGTGACGTTGGCCGTTGTATTTATACAGGTCTCGGCCGATAGACAATGCATATTGGCATAGGCTACGGCTGATACTTCGCAATCGGTTGGGTTTCTGGCAGGCTATGGCTGTCAACGCCATCGGGGATTGAAGATGGGGAGCCAGGGGATGTTTTTAGTTACGGGTTTTGAACCGTTTATCTCTAAGAATGGAATCGAGCTCGAGGAGAACCCAACGGCTCAAATGGCTGTACAAATCGCAAACCAACATGCGCTTACGGACGCCTACACCCTACCGGTGAGCTTTGCGCGTACAAGGGCCGTCTTCAACGAGCTATTGGCGGAGAGAAAACCTAGATATTGGCTGGGCCTTGGATTTGCGCCACACAGAACAGATGTGGACATCGAGACGGTCGCGTTAAATCTGGAGCACTGTCTGCGCCCCGATAACGACGGTGACACGCCGTATATGAGGACGTCTATTGAGGGTGCGCCCCTCGCCTATCAGTCATCCTTCTTCCCGGAGCTGTTTCAACGCTCATTCTCAGCTCTAGGGATCAACGCAAAAGTCTCAACTCACGCCGGCACGTTTCTGTGCAATCAGACCTTCTTCAATGGCTGCCACGCGACAGAGAGCGCTCAATCTCTTCTTGGGGCCGGCTTTATTCACATACCCCCGCTCGCGGATTACACCGATGTGGTTTATGCGATTGTGAAGACGCTTAAAGCGATCGAGTCTCAATCGTGAGGTGTCTCACAGGCGTGATGCGGTCAATCTAGACTGCGCTTAAGCGTTTTTTTCGGCGCGGGGCAGAATCAAAACAAAATAGGCGCCCTGCTCACTCGCCTCGCAGCGTATCTGCCCCGAGAAGACATTTGAGACCAGATTATAGACGTTGTAGAGGCCGAGCCCCTGCCCTTTCGCCATCCCGTCACCGCTAAAGAACGGCTCAAAAACCCGCGCCCGGTGCTCATCCTGGATACCGACACCATTGTCTCGGACATGGATTGACACCAGCGCATCCATACACCTGATATCTAAGGTAACGCGTGGTTCATCGATTGACCCGTCAAACCCATGATTGAGCGCATTTTCGATAAGCTCAACGAAGACGGCCACCAACGAGTCTTGGTGGCCCGACAGCCACACCTCCTCATCACCGTTCACATCCACCGTCGCCGACGTTTTGACCTGAGCGAGCGTACGCTGAATGGCGTCGTTGAGGGCGAAGACGCTACTCGTTTGATCTTCCACATGAACGCACGCCTCGCGGAAACCATTAATGAGTGTCGATAGGCGATTGAGATTCTCACCGGCGAGCCCCTGTAACTCGGAGATCTCTGATAAACCATCGGACAACGCACGCGCCGACAATTTCTTATTGCGCATCAAACTGTCTAAATCATCGACTTTCGCATCGATTAGGGCATTGCAATTGACCGATACGCTCAGTGGCGTATTCACGTGATGGGCCATGGCCAAAGAGATGTTTCGATAAGATGAATAACGCTTCTTCTCTGCCAATTCTAACAGGGACGCTTCGAGCTTTCCCCTCGTCTCAATCGATGCCACCTTGTCATGAACAAACTCACTGACGAGTACGATAAATTTTTTGTCGAGGTCGTCAAAGCATTGGTCCTTCGCGTAGTAGGCAACATAGGCCTCGATCTCATCGTTACGTCTGATGGGAACGATCAAGACCTGTCGCAAACGTTCGATCACTAATGGCTCGCAGAGGTGCACAGCGTCGCCCTTAGATTCATCGAGGTCCACGGCGACCATGGTCGATACGCCTCGGCAAAATTCCCGATGGGCCATCAGCTCATCGAGTGGCTCTTTTGTGACCGACAGGCGCTTCGATTTTCGAGCGACGATTTGCACCCCGCCCTCGCGGACTGCATGGTAGGTCCAGGCGTAACCGTTGATGACGTACTTCAGTTTCTTGGTGATGTAATCACAGACGCTGACTAGATCGGCAAATTGACTACAACCGGCAAGAATATCGCAGAGGCTCGCATAACGGACCAGCTGCGAGAGCTGGTCCTGGTCTCTATTCATCGGCACCGGGCATGAAGTCTTCAGGCAAATGCCGGCGGTACTCAGCGTCCATTGGTATCCCAGCGTTCATCGTGATGATGTTGAACATGATACCCACATCAGCTTGAGAGATTAATTCGAGGATTTCCTCCTCGGAATAGTCCTCTTCCCGGAGCAGATCGAGGTCATCGCTGGTGACGTCTTGCGGGTGCAGCGCACACTTTACACCGACCTCAATGGCCACCTTGTAGGCGGCGGGTAGCTTTTCGTAGCCCTGACCTTGGCTCAAATCGACGAGGTCCTCGTACTTGAGTGTCTTGTCGATCTCAAGGGCAGCGTGCGCGTGCGCAGCAATGCAATACTCTGAACCATAATGCCTGGAGACGATAAACATAATGATCTGCTTGAGCAGCATAGGAATCTCACCGTCTACGATGGTACAGCGAAACTTCTGCCAGTTGCCGTTCAAGATCTTTTCATTATTCCCAAGATATTTGATCCAGTTGGGCAAATCTGTCCGCTGCATCGTCGACATGACATCATCGTAAATCGCCTTCACGCCAGGCGTTGCATCAGCGTATTCAACCGGTATCGCTTTCATCGTTCCCCCAAAAATAAGACACGGTGTCGGTAGGGACGATAGTGTACTTCACGATCTCACAAAAGTGATTTCAACGCAGTGGACCCTCAGAACCGTCATTTTATACGAAATCTAAGTCGCGATACGAGATTCAGCGATTACTCATCGGTGGGGTGAGTGACTCGTCTATAGCGCATCGGCTCGCCCGTCTGTTTCCTTGCACGCAGATCGAGGCCAGGCGTCTATTTTCCAATACGAGCCAGCGAGGGGAACGACCAACTGAGCGATGGCCGATAGAGCATGCTGGACTATGCGGTCACCAAGCGATTCCGACCAAGACGCTTGGCTTTATACAAGCACTTGTCCGCTGTCTTGAGCACGGCGGTGGTCGAAGGTGACTTTTGACTTCGTTGTGCTGCCCCAATGCTCACTGTCACTTTGACCTGGCCACGGCCCTTCGACTTTTTCGGCGCTTTCGGCTTTTGCTTTGGTCGATCGGTGGATCGCAGGGTAAACGGGCTCGACGCGATGCGCTGCCGAAGCTGCTCGAGATGTTCACTCGCCGCCTCGACATTCCGATTCGGGAAGACCACCGTGAATTCTTCGCCACCATAACGAAAGGCGCGTCCACCACCGGTCACACCACGCAGGTGACTGGCGATCATGCGAAGCGCCTCATCGCCTGCATCGTGACCATGACGATCGTTAAATTTCTTAAATGAATCGACGTCGACCATGGCCAGAGTATATTGGCCGCCGAGACTCGATAAGGTCCGCTCCAATGCGCGCCGTGATGGCAACCCTGTCAATTGGTCTCTAAACGCCAGTGCATGGGTTGTCTCAAGGGCTGTGAGGAACACCATCAGCGCTGTGCACAGTCCATAAACTGCATGGGCCTGACCCACATTGCTATAGGCGAGAAGCCAAGCGACAACGACCCCAAACAAGCCGCTGTCAACGGGTGCGTTGCTCTTGTGCACTCTCGTGAGCAACAGCACGCTTGCGAACAAGAACAGCCCAAACACAGCATAGGAGACCCCCCCTTTGGTCATCCAGCCGGGTATACTGACAGCTTGGTGCAAGGCATCGAGACTTTTATGCCAAGTTGCAGGCCAGAACATCACGAGACCGAGCAGAGATGTCGGCAACATCATGACCATCGCACTCCATGAGCGTGGCCCGCGTTCAGGTAAAGCTGCGACCAGGAAGAAACCTGCGCCCACAAGAACCACGTTGGCCAGTGCGTAGGATGCACTTTCAGACACCGGAAAGTGCGTCCCAAACCAAACTAAACCGGCGATGGCGAGTACGCGACCATTACCAAATCTAAGTGCCAATAGACCTGACATGAGCAATAAGATTTGAGGCAAGAGGTCCCACCAAGCCCCAACGGGGAGGGGCTGGCGACCGTAGGCTAAGAACGCGGCGGCTGCACCGAGCGGCAATAGCGCGGGCCATATCAAGCCCTTTAGAATGGACCAAGAAACGCGCAGCAATGGTGCACCCAACCGTACATGTCGACATTTGTAGTCTAATGTAGAACGATGAAAGGCGCTAATTTCTGCGATGAGACCTAAAGAACGTGCTGGATTTGAGGTCAGCGTTCAACCCTGTGCAGGGTTAAACGCCGAGCGAGCGACGGCTATTCTTGCGATTCTAGCCAGCGCTCAGCATCGATGGCCGCGGAGCAGCCCATGCCGGCTGCAGTCACCGCCTGACGATAAATTGGGTCGGCCACGTCACCAGCTGCGAACACGCCTTCCACATTGGTGCGCGTGCTCGGCGACTCGACATTGAGATAACCGACGTCGTCCATATCGAGGACGCCCGTGAATAAGTCGGTGTTTGGCTTGTGGCCGATGGCGCTGAAGTAACCGCCGATCTCTTGGCGGTAACGTTCGCCTGTCTTCGTGTTCAGCAAGGTGGCTGCCACCACGCCCTTGTCATCACCGTGAATTTCTTCCACAACCGTGTTCCAAACGAACTCAATCTTATCGTTCTTCATGGCGCGCTCCTGCATGATCTTGCTCGCCCGAAGCTCCTCACGACGGTGGACGACGTAGACTTTGCTCGCAAAGCGAGTCAAAAAGTTGGCCTCTTCCATCGCTGTGTCACCACCACCGACAACGATCAACTCAACATCCCGGAAGAAGAAACCGTCGCAGGTTGCACACGCGCTCACGCCTCGTCCGAGGTATTCCTGCTCGCCGGGAATGCCAAGATACTTGGCTGATGCACCCGTAGCGATGATGACGGCGTCGGCTGTGTGCTCTGAGCCGTCATCCTCCCATAAGCGAAACGGCCTGTTGGAAAAGTCAACGCGGTCTACCATTTTGTAGACGACCTCAAGACCAAAACGCACGGCTTGCTTCTCGAACAGAGTCATCATTTCGGGTCCCATGACGCCGTCCGGAAAACCAGGATAATTCTCAACGTCGGTGGTCGTCGTTAACTGTCCGCCGGGCTGAATGCCCGTCGCCATGTAGGGTGAGAGGTTTGCTCGTGCCGCGTATAGTGCTGCTGTGTAGCCCGCGGGTCCGGAACCAATGATATAGACTTTGTGGTGACGTACATCGCTCATAATTGACCTGCTCCTGTGAATCGTCGGTGGATGCAGGCAATGTAACGACAAAGCGCTTATGGTCAAGTCACAAATGACAAAATTAGGGCGCTGTCACAAACGCATCAGCTCCGATAGGTCATTTCGCGAGGGTCTTTGGAGCGATGATTTCGTGTTCGTAGACGATAGGTGTCGGCGCTCGCAGTCGGTTTGTGACATATTGCATTCGAGAGCGATCACGCATCACGCTGACTGCTGGATTGATGAAAGACACGAAATCTAAACCCCAACATTGACGGAGCGACGTCGGAGTGGACCTAAATCAATGAAGATCGTCCATGTTTATAACCAACTGGACCCGCGAAATGGCGGGCCACCGCACGTGATCGCTGGCTTGGTCGCAGCACAGGTCGCTGCCGGTCACGAGGTGGTTCTGATCAGCGAGGATTCAGCAGATGAGACGTATGTTGATGATTTTATCCGCAATCATGTAGGTCAGCCCATCATCCGACATAGCATACAGCCCAAACTGTTCATCTCCCAGTTCACGAGGAGACAGTTTCAACGCGCCCTCGATGGTGCCGACATTGCCCATCTACACGGGGTTTGGCCAATCGTCTCCATGATGGCAAGCCGGATTTGCCGCGAGCTGGGGGTTCCCTACGTGTTTGCCCCGCATGGAAGCCTGCATCGCGCTGCATTGATGGAAAAGGCACCCAAGAAACTCGTCGGTATGTGGGCACTCGGTTATCGGCAATATATCCGCGACGCAGCCGCCTTACATGCCCTCAATCAGAATGAAGCAACCGGCGCACAGCAACCCTTCTACAGCGGTGTCTCGCTGCCTGCTCACATCGAGGTCATACCCAACGGTGTTGGATTAGAGATTTTTGAGAAAGAGTCTAATCGCGACGCGGTTCAGACGCTCATCCCAACGCTCGGGCAGGCGCCCTATATCCTATATTTGTCGCGCCTTCATCCAGGCAAAGGCTGCGATTTACTCAGCGAGGCGTTTGCACGCATCGCAATGGATTTCCCCGAGGTACATCTCGTCTTCGTGGGTCAAGATCAAGGCGGTCAGGCCCAAGCCGAGCGCCCGATCCAAAAGGCCGGCCTCGCCCACCGAACACATTTTGTAGGTCCGGTCTTCGATGACCGAAAATTTGCGTTGTACAAGAGTGCGGAGGTGTTCTGTTTACCCAGCAGGCATGAAGGCTTCAGCATGGCCATCACCGAGGCGATGGCATGTTCGTGTCCTATCGTCGCGACGAAGACCTGTTTCTTTCCGGAGTTGACCAAGTACGACTGTGGCGTTGAGACCGAGGTATCAGCGAGTGGTCTCGCGGCGGGGCTGAGTCAAGTCTTATCCAATGAGGCGGCCGCAAGAGCCATGGGCGACCGTGCACACGAATTGGTACGCTCCGATTACACATGGCCTCGGATTGCGGCCAAAACCATCGCGCTCTACGAGCGTTGTTTGGACAATTAGATGGGTATTTTATATTTCGGCGATCCCGCAGGCGCACTCGCCTTACTGGATCGAGGACTCTCCCTAAGCGGCGTCGTACACGGTCGCAGGGGCGGCAAAGGCTTAAGGAGACTGCTGCCGCGGCTGAAAGACATACCAAGATGGCATCTGCCAGACCTAGAAAAAAACGAGGTCGTCCAAGCGCTCGCCGGCACCAAGCCAACGTTGATCGTCGCGTGCTTCTACCCCAAGTTGATTCCACGTTCGGTGCTCGACCTTGCGCCCGGCATCAATGTGCATCCGAGCCCACTTCCTCGTTGGCGTGGGCCGGACCCCTGCACCTGGTCAATTCGGGCGGGCGATGAACATACCGCGACCAGCGTACACTGGCTCACCGAAGGCCTCGATGAGGGTGATCTGCTGAGACAAGTGACCCATGTCATTGGCAAGAGAGAGACCACTGGACACCTCGCAGCAAGAATGGAGGCCGACGGCGCCAAGCAAATCGCCGAGGTTGCCGAACTGCTTATCAAGGGCGAGCCGCCTGAGAGCTGGCCGCAGGATGGGACGGTGACATGGGCGCCCATGCTTGAGGCCGACGACTGGGAAGTCGACTGGACCCAGGAGGCAGACACCGTGGACCGCTTCATTCGAGCAGCTCTTCCGGAACCCGGTGCCTTTACCGGTTTAGGCGATGAGCTTATGGTGATTCACAGTGCGCGCGTCGCAAGCGCCGGTGCCTTTGACGCGCTACCGCCTGGCACCCCCTTTATCCGTGATGGACTGGTGCATATCCGATGTGGCAGCGATGCGATCTGCCTACGCCGTGTGCGTGTAGGACGGCGGCTGCTAAACGGTCATGCTTTCGCGGAACTCTTTGTCTAGGCGACAGCAGCCAAGATGTGTGGGCGTCCACCCGCTCAGTTGACCGGACCCAGTCTTTTGGGCGCTAAGATATACCTTCAGGGCGCAGACAGAGGTCCGGCGTTGGCCCCGCAGGAGACTACGCTTGGATGTGAAATTGAGGAGGTGACGTCGTGTGACGAGACAGGGTGACTACTTGAGCTTCGTCTCTTTGAAAAGAACGTGCTTTTGCGCCTTTTTGTCATACTTCATCATTTCCAGCTTACCGGTTGCTGTCCGACGATTCTTAGTCGTCGTATAGAACACACCGGTACCGGCCGTACTCTCCAACTTAATCTTCTCACGCTTTGACTTTGCCATGGTGAACCACTCCGCGTCATGGTCGATAGTTTGGGCGGCGGACATTATATCATCAGCAATAAAATATCCAGTACCGAAATAAAAAACTCCCGATCGAACATTCTCCGGGTGCCGATCGTGGCAGCACCGCCCGATACCGCGATGGAAATCCGAGTCTCCCAGAATTGAACGGGCTGACCGAGACCACTTGGCGTTGAACTTGGCCGTTATTCGAGCTAGGGTCGCCATCTAATAGAGTGGTGCCGACATGTCGACGACGCGGCTTGAGCCGCTGACCGACAGGCGCATGGATAACATATGATCACCGATGACCGACGGCGAAGCGGTCGTCGCTCGCATGAATTGATACAAAGAATCGACTGAGTCGAGAGGACGAACACATGGGATTTTTGTCACGCTTGTTTAACCTAGTAAAAGGTTTTCTCAGCATATTCGTGGGTCGGCTCGAGGAGAAAAACCCCGAAATCGCCTACGAGAATGCAATCAACAACATGACCGAGAAGTACTCGAAGCTGAAGTCAGCTGCGGCGGGTTTGATCAAGAATCGGGCGAAACTCGAAGCGCGGATCAAGCGCACTGAGAGCCAACTCGAGGAGCTTAAATTACAAATCGAGGTGGCCGTCGACAAAGGCGACGATGAGGTGGCCGTTGTTTTGCTCGAACAGGAAGAGGAACTCAACTCGACCCTCGCCACAGACCGCGCAGACCTTACACAAGCCGCCACCGATGCCGAGAAGGCGAAAGACTCACTGAACAATCTTAAGAGTGAGATCGAGAAGCTGAAGCGTGAAAAAGATAAGATGGTCGCTAAAATCAAGGATGCTGAGGCGAGAAAGCACATTCAAGAGCAGCTCGATGGTTTATCCGTCGATGATGAAGTCAAAGCGCTCGAGAATGTGAGGGAATACGCCGAGCGCGTGAGCGCCGAGGTTCAAATTGGCGACGAACTCAAGGAAGACTCCCTAGAGAGTAAGCTCGACGCCATCAAGGCACAGACCACGAGCCACAAGGCGCGCGCGCGTCTAGAAGCGCTCAAGGCCGCACGCGGCAAAGCAACTGAGTCGGCAACTGAGGTCGAGGCCCCCGAAAAGAGTCTCTAGCACAGCAGACACGGGCGAATACGCAACACCCGATACCGAGTTCGAGGAGACTCTATGACACGGCCTGACCTGCCCAGGGCAACGGATTTGCCGACGTGGATGCGCACTTTGAAAGAGCGCTATCTGCAGACGGAGGTCAGCCAGTTTGTCCTCCACGGCAACGTTCACGACCTCGTGAATTGTGCAGGGCAGAGCTGGGCGATGGGTGATTTCTTGGGTCAGTTCTTCGAGCCAAGCGGAAAACTCGTCGTCCATTACGATCCAGGTCGTGGCGTTTGGTTTGAATCCCAAGAGCATGCCGTCCGCGCCGCCAAAATATGGGTGACCGCCGATTTTATCGCTGAACAGAAGGTCGCGCCCGCCGGTTTTGAGCGCGCGTCGAAAGCCTCTATTCAGCGGCGAGTCGCCCGCGAGATCGGGTTCGAGCGCTCCCCGGAAATTGTCCTTGAAGCGCTCGAGGTGCTTCTCAGCGCGCCCAATGAACCGGTGGCTGTCCTGATCCACTATGCTGAATTAGTGGCGCCCGATGGACCGGCATCGGGCCTCGGCTTTCATGACCGAACCGCCAGTGCTCGACTCCATCGTTGGAGCCTCTCAGACCTCATCAGCCGTGGTGATAACGCAGTTGTCTTACTCACAGGCGCATTGGCCGACCTCTCGAAGAGACTGACGCGCAACCCACGGGTGGCCACCCTGCAAGTCCCACATCCAGGCCTCGAAGATCGACGCGCTTACTTGCTCCGCCTACTGGACAAACAATCGCCGTCCACACTTGAAACGCTGGCTCGCGTCACCGCAGGGTTACAGTTACGACAGGTCAAAGACGTCGTCAGCCCGCTCGATTTCGGACCGGCCGAAAACCAGACGGCCCAAGCGTCGGCGCTCGAAACTGCGCTGATGAGGATTCGACTCCGGAAGAAAGAAATCTTGGAACAAGAGTGTTTTGGTCTCATCGAGGTCATTGAGCCCAAACATGGTTTCGAAGCCGTCGGCGGTAACGAAGGCGTGAAAACGGCGTTACGCCGAGTCGCTCGACACATCCATGCTGGCCGCACCGCCCAGGTCCCCATGGGCATACTCTGCGTCGGCCCGATGGGCACAGGTAAGACGTTCATCACAAAAGCCTTCGCCAAGGAGAGCGGTCTTGCTGCCATTCAGCTCAAGAACTTCCGCGACAAGTGGGTGGGAAGCACGGAGGCCAACCTCGAGAAAGTCCTCGACGTTATTACAGCGATTGGAGAAATCATTGTGATCATCGATGAAGGTGACCGCTCGTTGGGCGGCGCCGAGGGTGATGGCGGGGTCAACAGCCGCGTGATGGCCAGACTCAAGGAGTTCATGTCGGAGACCGCGCATCGTGGTCGCATCATCTTCTTTATGATGACTAATCGGCCCGACAAGCTCGACACAGATATGAAACGCCCCGGTCGTTTTGATCTCAAGATTCCGTTCTTCGCACCGCAAACAACCGCGGAGCGTGTGTCGCTCGCTGAAGCGATCGCGCTTCGGTATGATATCGCACTACCACAGGATCGAGGTGCCCTTGAGTCCATCTTCGAGCCACTCGATGGATATGCAGCCGCTGAGCTCGAAGCGCTCTTACTCATGGCGGCGGACCTCATGGCCCGCGATGATGATGGCGGCCCGGTTAAAGAACCGGCCGACGCGCTGAGCCAAGCCGCCCGCGACTTCATGCCCACCCGTGAGACGACGATGATCGAGTACATGAAGATGCTCGCAGTCTACGAAGCGAGTAATCGGAGGCTGCTGCCAGACACATTGCAGAGCATCACAGTCGAAGAGCTCCACAATACGCTGGGGACCTTGAGGGCTCAACTCGCCGATGAACGACGTCTGTTGTAAGTGGCCGGTTGAGTTGAGTTCAAAGCGATGACATCGAGACGAGAGCAACAAGCTGAGATGCTGGCAAACCGAGTCCGCAAGACCGCCAAACATCGGCGCAAATGGGCTCGGCGAAACGACATCCATTGTTACAGGGTGTACGACAAGGACATTCCTGAACTGCCATTTGTGATCGATCGCTATGAGGACAGCGCATACGTCGCTGTCTATGCGTCGGAAGACAAGACCGCCACCTTCGGCTCCATGGATATTTTTTGTTTGGCGATTGCGTCTGCTCTCAACATCGAGGTCGAGCATGTCTACCTCAAGACCCGTCAGCGCCAGCGTGGCAAGTCTCAGTACGAGGCCCTCGGCCACGAGAAACGAACAATTGAGGTTCGCGAAAACGGACTCAAATTCATCGTCAACTTAAATGACTATCTCGACACGGGGCTGTTTCTCGATCATCGCAACGCCCGTGCGGCCGTGCGAGAGATGGCCGATGGCTGCCGATTTCTGAATTTGTTCGCCTACACGGGCTCATTTACAGTCTATGCAGCCGCAGGCGGCGCTCAGCAGACCACCACCGTTGACCTATCCCGGACCTACCTTGAGTGGGGCGAAGCCAACATGGCGGTGAACAAACTGAGTGGTCCGCAACATCAGTTCATTCAGGCCGATGTGATCGCTTGGCTCACCGAGGCTCGCGAAGCCGGAAAAGAGTTCGACTTGATCGTGCTCGATCCACCCACATTCTCCAACAGTAAGCGGGCCAAGACAGTGCTCGACATCACGCGTGACCATGGGCAACTCATCCGCGATACCCTCGCCATACTTGCGCCCGGTGGTACACTCTTATTCTCGACCAATTCACGCCGTTTCAGACTCGATGAAGCCTTGACGGATATCGCAATTGTAACCGAGACAACCGAGCGCACTGTGCCAGAAGATTTTGGTAAGCGCGCACACCGATCATGGCGTTTGGAGCATAGATGACCATCCACGCGAGAAAAGACGACCCCTTCAGGAGACCTCGACCCCTCTATGTGACCTGCGATGGTGGCCTTGAGGGCGTGCTCACGAAAGAGCTGGAAGCCATGGGGATTGAACGCATCATGCCGAGTCATCGCGGAATCGGTGTGGTCGCGGACCGCAATACAATGCATCGAATCATCGTCGAGAGCCGTGTCGCGAATCGGGTACTCGTCCCGGTGGCTGAGTTTCCCGCGACGGCACGGGACGCGCTCTATGAGGGCGCTCAGCGCATCGCTTGGGAGCGTTGGTTTGATGTGGATAAGACCATCTCGATCGACGCCAGTTGTCACAAGAGCGAGATGAGTCACACCGGGTTTGTCGCCCAGGTGATAAAGGACGGCATCTGTGACCGCTTTAGGGGACTGACGGGTCGAAGGCCATCGGTCGAACGCAACAGACCTCAAATTCGTATCAATGTGCGTATCGACAGGAATGAGTGCGTGATCAGTCTAGATGCCAGCGGCGAGCGACTTCATCGACGGGGATACCGCAAAGAGACCGGGCAGGCGCCGCTCAAAGAAACCCTCGCCGCAGGCATTCTCAAGTTATCTGGATGGCAAGCCGGTGAGCCGCTGCTCGACCCCATGTGCGGCTCAGGTACCTTCCTCGTCGAGGCTGCCATGATGGCAGCTCAAATCCCCCCAGGTCTGGCACGCGGTCGCAGGCGGCAGTTCGGTTTCAACCACTGGGTCAACTTCGACACCGCGCCATTCGACACCTATATCGCGCGGCTCGAGACCGAGGTCAAAACCGCCGCAGCCCCCATCATTTTCGGTACGGATAGCGACGCCGACATGATTGCAAAAACGTATCGGAATGCCGAGCGCGCAGGCGTCAATGACTGGATTCAACTCGCGGTCTGTGCGGTTGAAAACCTCAACCGACCAGACAAAATTAACGCCGATTCGAGCGTTGCGATCGTCAGCAATCCACCGTATGGAGAGCGACTGCGTAAGGACGCTTTGGAAGAGACCTACGCGCAGTTAGGCCTAAAGTTGAAAAGCGAATTTGGCGGCTCTAGTGCCACAGTCATCATCAGCGAGACCGCCCCCTACGGCGCGATTGGGCTCTCACCGACCAAGAGTCGAAGAATTCGTAATGGCGCGATTCCGTGTAAGCTGCTGAGCTACGATATTTTTCGAAAACGTGCCTAGGTGCTAATGGCGAAGAATCACAAACATTTGTGTTGTGAACGATGATTCTGCCCAGCTGAGTTTGTAATCCATTTCGGTGCCAAGGTCGTACGTCTCAATGCCATCTTCCGACATCCAGCGAATCATGGCTAACTGCCCTAAGTTGCCCAAACTAAACTGGGAATGAGTGTCGCGATAGCTCATCTGTAAGCCACGGTATACGTCGCCAAACACGCCACCGAACACAAAGGCGACATCCTGGCCATCGAGGCGGATGAAGATGACTCGAAGACGACCGGTTTGATGCAGCCGAGTAATCACCTCAGCGTAGAAGGAGCGACTCGGTTCTTGATCAAACCCCTCGCCGGCGCGTCCTTTCCAGCTGTTGCGTTCAATGTCGAGTATGCGCTCATAAATCGAACCGTCGTGGTCTTGGGTATAGCGCTCAAACACCAAGCCCAGCTGGTGCCCCTGCCGCTCCGCTCGGCGTAAATTGGCTCTAAACCGAGCCGATCTCCGAGTCATGAAACCGTCGAGCCCACCGGCGAGCGATGCCATGCGTCGTACGCACTTGTCACCCAGACCAATTCGCTCAGTGTCGACAAACCGTTTCATGAGCGGACGGATCCACACGCCTGTCGGTGGGATACCCGACACCAATATACCGTCTACTTGGTCGGCGCGCTCTGCCCACATGTCTGCCACCTGTCTGACGAGCGGTGCAGGTTTAGGGCCCGCGAATGGAGCCGCCAAACCCCACGCGATCTCCAGCGGTGCGGCAAGGCGGAGGCCATTCGCCACGGGAATGACCATCATCGCCACAAAACCCGCCGATGACTCGGTAATGAAAGGCTCAGGTTCAGTCATCATCGTGTGGGCGGCAGGAATGCTCCAAGCGAGGGTCGAACAAAAACGATCGATGGCAGGTGTGCACGCCACGCACGCGTCGAATTGTTCTCTGCGCTCTGCTAATTGTGCAAAGGTCAACCAGTTCATTGGATCCTCGATACGGGGGCACAAACTTTGCTTCGGCCCCACGCCCAAATACAGGCTTCAGCGCGGTGATTAAACTGAGCGCTGACAACACACCTGCCAATGAAACGAATCAAACGTTCCGTTTCAAGGTTATTCGCGGCCTTTTTGATGGTTTTTCTCCCTAAATCTGCGTGAACGTGGTAGACCTCGGGGCGATTAATCGACATACGTGAGGGACTCATGCGAGTCGGCATTCCGAAGGAAATTCGGCCAGGCGAGCGACGTGTCGCGGCCACGCCGGAAACGGTACAGAAACTCATCGAATTGGGTTTTGAAGTCCAAATTGAAGGTGGGGCAGGGCTAGACGCGAACTTCTTCGATGCAGCCTATCAAGAAGCTGGCGCGAGCATTGTTGATGCGGCGAAGGTTTGGGCAGACAGCGATCTTGTGCTCAAGGTTGAGCCACCATCAAACGAAGAGGCTGCCTCGCTCAAAGAAGGCGCACATCTCATCAGCTTTATCTGGCCTGGTGAAAATGATGGCCTCCTCGATACGCTTAAAGCACGCAAGGCAACCTGCCTGGCCATGGAAAATGTGCCTCGGATCACACGCGCCCAGAAAATGGACGCGCGCAGTTCCATGGACAACATTCGCGGCTACCGCGCCGTCATTGAGGCGGCCAATGAGTTCGGCAGTTTTTTCACGGGGCAGATCACTGCCGCTGGTCGTGTTAAACCTGCAACGGTCTTGATCGTGGGTGCTGGTGTTGCAGGTCTTGCGGCACTCGGTGCCGCACGTGGATTGGGCGCCGTGGTTCGCGCCTTCGACGTTCGGGCAGCTGTGAAAGACCAGGTGGAAAGCCTTGGCGGTACCTTCCTCGAGGTTAAGGTCGATGAGTCCGGCGACGGTGGCGGTGGCTACGCCCGCACCATGAGCGCCGAGTACCACAAAGCCCAAATGGACCTGTTCTTTGAGCAGGCTAAAGACGTAGACATCGTGATCACGACCGCGCTCATTCCGGGTCGTGATGCACCGATTCTGTGGGAAGCTCGTGCCGTTGAGGCCATGAAGCCCGGCTCCGTGGTGGTGGATATCGCCGCGCCAAAGGGTGGTAATTGCGAGCTCACCAAGCCCGGTGAAGTCTACACCCACTCAAACGGCGTCAAGATTGTGGGTCATGAAGACCTGCCGAGTCGAATGAGCACCATCAGTAGTCAACTCTATGGCACCAACCTGTGTCACCTGCTCAGCGACATGACGAGTGCAGGTAAAGCGGAATACGCCGTAGATCTGGAAGACGAAGTGGTTCGGGGTGCGATTTTACTCCAAGACGGCGAAGCGCTACCGCCACCACCCAAAGTCGAGCCGTCACCGGCCGCGACGAAGGAAAAGCAACCTGAACCCAAGAAGGCAGCAGAGCCTGCACCAAAACCCAAAAAGTCGTCCCATGGTGGCCATGGACACGGCGCTGCGCCGACAGGCGAGAGGCAAGCGGCATTCTCACCGATTACATCGGTGATCGGCTTATTGCTGCTCGGTCTTTGGGCCTGGCTGAATTTCGGCTACCAACCGGAGCCAGGATTCGAAGCGCCCACCAAATTCTTGCAGCAGGTAACCGTATTTGCCCTGGCTGTTTTTGTCGGCTGGCAAGTCATTTGGAGTGTTACGGCGGCGTTGCACACACCTTTGATGAGTGTGACCAATGCGATCAGCGGGATCATCATCGTCGGCGGCCTCTTGCAAGTAAACCAGCAAGCCGGTTTTGTCGCCGTGATGCTCGGCATCATCGCGGCCTTCTTCGCGACCATCAATATCGCAGGTGGTTTTCTCGTCACGAAGCGCATGCTTCGGATGTTTAGGAAATAGGGGGGTCAGGCATGAATCAGCTATTTGAATCCATGTGCCTCGCCGCTGCTGGCGCTGCGACAACACCAGCCATTGCATTGCAAGACGCATTGATGACGGTTGCCTATTTGGTGTCCGGTATCTTGTTTATCTTGAGTCTACGTGGCTTATCGAGCCAAGAGACAGCCGGCGCGGGCAACACCTACGGGATCGTGGGTATGTCTATCGCCATCGGTGCCACATTATGCTTGGCGACTACAAACCGAATCGACATGGGCTACATGGGCTATCTTGCCCCAGCGCTCGTCATCGCCGTCGCCATCGGCTGGATGATGGCCGCCCGAGTTGCCATGACCGCGATGCCAGAGCTCGTCGCACTGCTCCATAGCTTTGTTGGCCTTGCTGCCGTATTGGTCGGTTTTGCCACATACTTCGACCAGAGTGGTTCGCACCACGGCTCCGTGTTTCTCTGGGAAGTCTTCATCGATATCTTCATCGGTGCCATCACCTTCACCGGTTCCATCATCG
Organism: Bradymonadia bacterium; assembly: GCA_049889275.1. Classification (GTDB taxonomy): domain Bacteria; phylum Myxococcota_A; class Bradymonadia; order UBA7976; family UBA1532; genus UBA1532. The sequence continues at coordinate 33,032 of JBMHDS010000083.1, forward strand.
CATTCCTAAAACTGAAGGGAACGCTGTCGGGCAAACCCTTGCTTTTGCCAGCGAGACACTTTTTGAATCTCGCGATGGTCGTTGGCTCATTCATTCTCGGATACATGTTCGTCGCAGGGACCACGGGTATGTACGAGGTGACAGCGGCCGGAACAAAGGTACCTGCGGCCGCTCAGATTCTGGCCTCCGATGCCTTTCTGTATCTCTGTATTATGACAGGTATCGCGTCGATATTGGGTGTACATCTCGTCGCCGCGATCGGCGGTGCCGATATGCCTGTGGTCGTCTCCATGCTGAACAGTTATTCCGGGTGGACGGCGTCCGCAGCCGGCTTCATGCTTGGCAACGATCTGCTGATCATCACAGGGGCTTTGGTGGGCTCGAGTGGCGCGATTTTGAGCTACATCATGTGTAAGGCGATGAACCGCTCCATCTGGAACGTCATCTTCGGCGGCTTCGGGACCACGGGCGGCTCGTCTGCGCCCGCACAAGCAGCGGGTGAACAAGGCACACATCAAGAAACAGACGTGGATACCTTGGCGAGTGAACTCACCGATGCGCGGGATGTGGTCATCGTACCTGGATACGGTATGGCGGTTGCCCGTGCGCAACATGCCGTCCACGAGTTGACAAAGCAGCTCAAAGAAAAGGGCGTGCGTGTCCGATTCGCCATTCACCCTGTGGCCGGCCGGCTACCAGGTCACATGAATGTACTGCTCGCCGAGGCCAATGTGCCCTACGACATCGTGCTTGAGATGGAAGACATTAACGACGACTTCGACCGCACAGATGTCGTCTTGGTCATCGGCGCCAATGATATCGTCAATCCATCGGCGATGGATGATCCAAGCTGCGATATTTATGGAATGCCTGTCTGTGAGGTATGGAATGCGAAGCGGACGGTTATCTTTAAGCGCAGTATGGGCAGTGGTTATGCTGGTATTCAGAACCCGCTGTTCTTCTACGATGATTCACGGATGCTACTCGGTGACGCGAAGGACAGCGTGGAGAAGCTTGTCTCAGCCATTCGCGGTTAGCTGAGTCCAATCCCCCACTCTTAAAGCCCTCGGAGTCAGGCTGTAATCTGCTTGGCTTCGTGGCGAGACCCACCTACTCTGACAAATTGAATTGATTTAAGCCCATCGATTCGGGATAAGTCGAGGCTTAACAATTCCCGCTGAAGGTTTAAGATGTCGCACGAGACTCTCAAAGCAGCACTGTTGGAGCGCGTCCTCATTCTCGATGGGGCCATGGGCACCATGATTCAAGGCTACAAGCTCGAGGAATCGGACTTCCGCGGCCAACTCTACCAGGACCATGAACACCCATTGATGGGCTTCAATGATCTCCTTGCGATTACACAGCCGAAGATTATCGAAGAGATTCATGCGAAGTATCTCGCCGCCGGCGCAGACATCATCGAGACCAATAGCTTTAACGCAAACGCAATCTCGATGGCGGACTACGGTCTTGAGCATCAAGTTTACGAGCTCAACGTCGCAGCGGCGTCCGTAGCAAAGCGCGCTGCAGACCGGTTCTCGACACCGGAAAAACCAAGATTTGTCGCGGGTGTGCTTGGCCCAACGAACAAGACGGCTTCGATTTCACCACGTGTGGACGAACCAGATTATCGAGACGTGACCTATGAGATGCTTGTCGCTGACTATAAGCTCGCCACCAAAGGTCTCATAGACGGTGGGGCGGACCTGATCTTGGTGGAGACCATCTTCGACACGCTCAACGCAAAGGCGGCGCTTTACGCACTCGAAGAGCTCTTCGATGAGCTCGGCCATCGATTGCCCATCATGATTTCTGCGACTATCACGGACGCCAGCGGCCGGACTTTATCAGGCCAGACGACCGAGGCTTTTTGGAACTCAGTGCGCCATTCAAAACCGATTTCTGTGGGCTTGAACTGTGCCCTCGGCGCCGAGCAGCTGCGACCGTATATTCAAATTCTCTCGCGTGTGGCCGACACCCACGTGAGCGCGCACCCGAACGCTGGGTTGCCCAATGAGTTGGGTGCCTATGACCAGGACGCAGGTGAGATGGCAGGGCTCGTCGAAGATTTTGCTGCGGACGGCTTGGTGAACATCATCGGGGGGTGCTGCGGAACGACCCCCGCGCACATTGAAGCCATCGCCAAGATCGTCTCAGAACACCGGCCGCGGATTATCCCAACGCGACCCATCGTACCGAGACTCAGTGGTCTTGAGGCCATCTCGCTCGACGAAAATCGGCTCTTCGTCAATATTGGTGAACGAACCAATGTCACGGGCTCTGCCCGCTTCAAGCGCTTAATCAAATCCGACGATTTCGAGACAGCGCTCGATGTTGCCCGACAACAGGTGGAGAACGGCGCGCAAATCATTGACGTGAATATGGATGAGGGGCTCATCGACTCTGAGGCCGCCATGGTTCGGTTCTTGCGCCTTGTCGCTGCAGAGCCCGACATCAGCCGTGTACCCATCATGATCGATTCATCGAAGTGGAGCGTACTCGAGGCCGGGCTTAAATGCATTCAAGGTAAGGGTGTCGTCAACTCGATCAGCCTGAAAGAAGGCAAGGCCCAATTTATCGAACAGGCTGAGCTATGCCGCCGCTACGGTGCAGCTGTGATCGTGATGGCCTTCGATGAACAAGGCCAAGCGGACACCTATGAACGTCGAATCGAAATCTGCGAACGCGCCTATCGTGTTTTGGTAGACGAGGTAGATTTTCCGCCGGAAGACATTATCTTCGACCCCAATATTTTCGCTGTCGCAACAGGGATCGAGGCCCATGCACGATATGGAGTGGACTTCATTGAGGCCACCCGATGGATAAAGACCAACTTACCGCATGCACGCGTCAGCGGCGGTGTCAGTAATATCTCGTTTTCCTTCAGGGGTAATGACGTCGTTCGCGAGGCCATTCACTCAGTGTTTCTGTATCACGCCATTAAGGCAGGTATGGACATGGGGATCGTCAACGCGGGTCAATTGACCGTATACGGGGAGATCCCCGATGAGCTGCGCACAGCCATCGAGGACGTGCTCTTCGATCGAAACCCTGAAGCTACCGATCGATTGATTGAATTAGCCGAGCAGAGTCGCGGTCAAAAAACCAACGAGAAAGCCTCGGAGGACTGGCGCGAAGGCACCGTCGAAGAGCGGATCAAGTATGCGCTCGTGAGGGGTGATGCGCGCTACATCGAAGGCGATGCAGAAGAGGCGAGACAGGCATACCCCCGCCCACTCGATGTGATCGAAGGGCCGCTGATGGCGGGAATGAACGTTGTCGGCGACCTATTTGGCGCCGGTGAGATGTTCTTGCCCCAAGTGGTTAAGTCAGCGCGTGTCATGAAGAAGGCCGTGGCGTGGCTGAAGCCCTTCATGGACGAAGAGAGCAGTGACGAGGGCGCAGACAGCCAATCTAAGATCTTGATGGCGACGGTCAAAGGCGATGTCCACGATATCGGCAAGAACATCGTTGGCATCGTCCTTCAATGCAACCACTACAAGATCATCGATCTGGGCGTGATGGTGCCGCCACAAGACATCGTCAAAGCGGCCATCGACAACAACGTAGACGTGATCGGCTTAAGTGGCCTCATTACGCCTTCCTTAGACGAGATGGTCTATCTCGCGAAGGAATTGGAGAGAAGCGGCGTCAAGATTCCGCTGATGATTGGCGGCGCGACCACATCGGAGACCCACACCGCGCTCAAAATCACCCCTGAATACTCGGGTGTCTCGGTGCATGTGAAAGACGCGTCGCGCGCCGTTGATGTGGTCGGTCAATTGCTGAGCGATGAACGCAAGGAGGCTTACGGGGCTGAGCTCGCGAGCCGCTACACAGACATTCGAGAAAGATATCTCAAACGCAGCCAGAACCGGCTTGTACCGCTGACGAAATCGAGAACCCGCTCGATGGCGCTCGAGTCAACACCACCACCGCGGCCCAACCAGCTCGGTATCCATGTGCTCGACGACTACTCGCTCGAAGAGCTGCGCACGCGGATTGACTGGACGCCATTCTTGCGCTCATGGGAGCTACCGGGTCGCTGGCCAGCGGTTGCGAACGACCCCGTCGTTGGTGAAGAAGCCAAACGCCTGGTAGCCGACGCTAACGCAGTGCTCGATGAATTCATCGAGACCGGCGCCGTGGTGGCACGCGCTGTCTATGGCTTGTTTCCAGCCCAACAGCAAGGTGACGACATCATCGTTTTCGAAGATGAGGCACGGACTCAGACCTTGGCGACGCTGCATACGCTTCGCCAGCAGATCAAGAGACCTGCCGGAAAAGCACACCTCGCGCTAGCCGATTATATCAGCGCTGACGCCGAGGATTACATCGGTGCCTTCGCGGTCACCGCGGGTGTCGGTCTTCAAGCGTTGGTCAAAGCAGCCGAAGCCGAGCTCGACGATTACCGTGCCATTCTCCTCAAGGCTGTAGCTGACCGTCTCGCCGAGGCCTTCGCGGAGCGTCTGCACGAACGAGTCCGGACTGAATTCTGGGGCTACGCGAGCGAGGAGGCGCTCGACAACGAAGCATTAATCGCTGAGGCTTACACGGGCATTCGCCCTGCCCCGGGCTATCCTGCGTGCCCTGATCACACAGAAAAACGCACCATCTTCAAAATGCTCGACGTCACTGAGCGCATCGGACTTGAATTGACCGAGAGCTGTGCGATGTGGCCTGCTGCGGCGGTATCCGGCCTCTATTTTGCCCGTTCTGAGGCCCGTTATTTTGGGCTCGGGCGAATCGAGCGCGATCAGGTCGCAGACTATGCAAAGCGCAAAGGCTGGAGCGTTGAGGAAGCGGAGCGCTGGCTCGCGCCGTCACTCAATTATGATCCCTGAGAGAGTCGTTTATCGACCGCGGGCGCGCACACGAACCCCATCGGTAGCTGAGGGTTTATGGGCATGCGCCCTCGGAGACCGTCAGGACAAGACGGCTTGAATTGCTCCACGCATCCGCCACAAAGAAGTAGTCCGTTCCAGCCTGCACGTTCAATTGAAGCTGCGAATGCGATCGACCATCGGGGACATCATCGGAGCACGCGAGCTCGGCGTTACCCGCGCCACACACACCGCTATACGCGTAGAGAACCGTGTCGTAGTTAGAATCGAGAGTGGACACGCAAATCAGCTGGTCTGCCTCGGGCCGATATCGATAAACAGCCTCACCACAACGGCCACCGCCTGGATTCGCGCACGCACCGCAGATCCTAGAATCCAACTGATTTCTGGCCGTCGATGTACTGAGCGCATAGGCGCCAAAGTCTGTAATCTCGGTGGGTTCGTCACAAGTACCGATTCGTGCGACACATTGTCGCTGTTCCGTACAGACCTGACCCAATTGGCAGTCTGCGTCGACGTCACACTGCGGTGCCGGCACCGCGCCGCAGAGACCATAGTGGGTAAAGAACGTGAATGCGCCTTCATTATCGGGCTCGTTTGAGTCGACAACAAAATAATAGGTTTCACCAGCGGTCAACTGATAGTCAAAACGGTCGTTAATGGCACCGGGTGGCTCATTGCCCGCTGTGTCTTCACACGTAAGAAATCCCGAGGAGAAAACGGCCGGATTGGTGGCGCAGATATCTTTCAAGTAAATCACCACATCATAATCGGCGCTCACAACAGAGAAACACGCCTCACCGTCGGCCGGTGCTTCAAAGCTGTAAATCACCTCGGCGCCCGCACCACCGTCACCGCAATTGGCGCCGTAGATGCGCTCACGTCCAAAGTTGTCCCCTTCGACCACATCGCCGAGTTGAATCGGAATGGGCTGTCTACACATACCTTGCTCAACACAAATCCCCGCATCCGGCTCACCGAGGGCAAGATCACAGAGCTGTCCGACGGTACCAAAGAAGAAATCTGTCTCAGGGCATGGATTGTCTGCATCACAGACAACAGCAGGCTCAACACATCGATCCGCATCACAGGTCGAATTGCCGTCACAATCATTATCATCCCGACACTCGACGCACTGAGCGTTGACGCAGAAACGACCCTGTGCGCAGTCGCCATCGGCGGCACACTCGGGACAAGGGCCAGGCTGTAGTTCAAGCCGGTAAGCACCCGCCGTCGCGAGGTCACCGGGCCCATCTTTACCATCCACGACCAGGTAGTACGGTACGTTCGCAAGCGCTCTAAACGTAAACTGAGATGTCTGACCGCCGCCGAGTGCGCCATCATCATCACACACCACTTGCGAACGCTCAGACAAGCACTCAGTGCGTGCATAAACCACCGTATCGATGGCGCTGCCGGCGGTGGATACACACAAGGTTTGGTCGGCGTCTACCACCAACTCATGGACCACCTCGGGCGAGGCGGCCGTCGGGGCACAGCCCGCTGTGAGCGTCGTAAACGAACCTTCAGTGGACCCTTCGGTCACACCGACACCGTCGAGGAACACGAGCGCTTCGGGATCGCAGGCGCCGCGGTCACCGGGCACACACAGATTCTCTAAGCAAATCGTACCGGCGCCACAGTCTTGATCACCATCACAAGGCGGGAATACGCAGCGTTCATCGGAACAGACCAGTCCATTTTCGCAGTCATTATCGTTGCGACACTCCACACATCGCTCGCTCTCGCATCGCCAACCTTCGGGACAGTCGATGTCGTCGAAACAATTTGGACAAGCCCCCTCGCGGACTGAAAAAAGCAAGTTACCACCCGCGTTCAGGCTGTCTACCAAGACAAACGGCTCGGTCTCTCTTTCCACAAAATATTCAACTTGAGCGCTCAAGCGGGCGTCGTTGACGTCATCATTGCAGGCAACCTCACTGTTAGGGTCTGCGCAGCCATTACGCACCGAGATCGCGGTGTCATAGCTCGCATCGGTGCCCACGGTGGACAAACACAGGGTGCCGCGATAATCCATCTGAAGCTGGAACACAGCTTCAGGCCCGACGGCGTTCGTGCATGAGGTCTGATCGATGGATGTGGCAGCATCTGTGGTGTCCACCTCCCATTCACCTTCACTTGCGATCACGATCGGTTCCCGGCACGTCCCTGGGCACGTATTATTTTCAGCGCAAAAGCCCAGCGCGTCCGCGCAGCGACCTTGATTGATGCTCAGAACATACTCGCCACTCTTTGGCGCGGATAAGTTCCAGCCGTCCACCACAATGAAATAAGGCGTGCCCGCCACCGCATCAAATTGGAGTTTAGACTGTACGATCTCCTGCACTGCGAGGTCATCATTACATGCGATCTCCGCCCCCAAACATAAGGCACGCCGGACAGACAGAACCGTATCGAACGCAGACCCCTGTGTGGTGACGCAGACCGGTGTATCTTCGTCGAATTGGATTTGATGGACCACTTCGGGTGCCTGATCGGTCTCAGAGCAAGTCGCTACGAGACCATAGGGTCGACCTGTGGTATCGCCCGTATATCGGCCAAAGCCGGCCAATTGGATAATGCGTTCAGGCTCACAAGCGGCATTTGGCGCCGGGGGTACAGCACATGCGCCGTCGCGACAGACCTCACCGTCTGGACAATTCTCGTCCAAAATACACTCGACGGGCGCGGGTGCTGACGGACAAGGCCCGGGCAGAAGGTTTAAGGTGTAGTTGGTCTCAACGCCCGCAAGACGCTGGTCGACGATGATGTAATAGTCCTGACCGGCGCGACCGCGCACCTGAATCTCCGCCGCTGTGCGACAACCATCAGCGCCAAGTTCGCAGACGCCATCGCCATCCCAGTCGCCGATATCATCGTTGCAACCAAACGCGTCAGGGTCCTCCAGCTCGGTCAACGGATCGGCGCAGGCTGTTCGAATATGTAGCATCGGATCAAATCGGTCATCGCCTCCATCGGTGCTGACGCAGAAGGTCGCGTCGACATCGACGCTCAGTCGATAGACCGACTCGGGCCCGGGGCCACCTTCGCCGCATGTCGCATCGCCGATCAGTGATTGGGCGCCGGCTGTAGAGCCATCGATGGACAGCACGTCTGCGCCAACTGGAGACCAATCGAGCACAATGGGCGCCTCACATTGACCTGGTGCAGGCGCCATCACGCAGGCTTGAGCGGCCCGATCACACACTGAGCCGAGCGCACAAGGCTCTGGTCCGCAGGGTTGGTCAAGCGGTTCACATCGACCGTCTACACACGCCTCATTTGCGCCGCAGATAATCTCTTGTTCGCCATAGTCACACTGTATATCCCCTCCATCGTTAAGACAGACGCCCGCCTCCAGATATCGGATTGCTGTCTGACCGTCACACCGCGCCTCAGGCGGGGTCTGACAGGGGTTTGGCTGACATGGGTCACAATCTGAATTCGACTCACCCGGTGAGCCAAAATCTGTTCCTACACCGTATGCCACTGAGCCTGCGCACCAATTTTCCGCCGCGTCATTCGCCGCCTCGGTCAGTGCATCTCGAGATAAGCTGAGGCTATAGCCAGGCACCACGGAGAACCCTGCATAGTCGAGGACGTCGACAGTGATGTCACCACAGCTGAGAGTGATTGCGTCTCCGCCGTTTGACAGAGCAAATGCGAAAGTGCTTTGAGCGTTGACACCGCCATTGTTCTGCGGGTCGAGCGTGCGCGCAACGACCAGCCTGCCATTCGGACTGAGCACGCCTTCACCTAAGGAGGCCGGAAAGCGTCCATCCGATAGCGTGCAGTTCGCCATGCTGAGCGCAGCATCGGACACATTTTGTATTTCGATCCACTCACCCTTCGCGTCGATTGTCCCTAAGGGGTCCACCATCAGTTCGGTGACGATCACATCCCCCAAAGACGGTGTGCGTACGCAGCGACCGTCGACACAGCTGGCAGGACAGGCCGTCTCTTCGACGACCTCGTTACAGCGATTTTGAATTTGCCCTTCGACCAGCTCGCACTCAGTACGAGAGACAACCTGAACATTGTCGCGACATGCGCGTGTATCATCGCCCTCACAAGGCGTGACGGCACAGCGATCGCAAACAGGATTAGCGAGTCCGGGTGTACCCATCTCAGCGCGACACCAAGCACCACCTTGGCGACTCAAATCGGGGGTCTCTAAATCAGCGCTAAGAAACAGACTGCCCGCATCGAGTTGCACAAAACCTGGATCATTCAAAGCGACCTGGTGGACGACCACGTCGTTGCATCGTAGCTCAACGCTTGGATTCTGCTCGAATGCGAGGCCAGTGGAAATGGCCCGCCTTTCTCCGATGAGTACATAGCCTTCGCTTGGAATGGTGAAGTCATCAACGGCAATAGACACACCGTCCACTCGGACTTCACATCCGCCGATGTTCACATCAAAGTTACGTTGATTGTGAAGTTCGATATAGCGATCACCCACATCACCAAAACCAACCTCCGTGAATAGAATCGAACCGCTCTCTGGCGCAAATGTGCAGGTCTCTCCACGGCAAACCTGTCCTGGACCGCACTGAGCGCTGACTTCGCACTCGGGGCAAGGCCCAGTCGACACCGTCAGACTATAATCACCTTGAGAGGCAAGCTCACCGTCACGGCCATCCACAACGATGAACGTGTCTTGGTCGACGGCAGCGAAAAAACTAAACTGTGAGGTCGCTCCACCGAGTGGAGAATCGTCGTTGCAACCGGTCTCCGAGAAGGGCTGCTGACAGTTAAAGCGCGCATAGGCAACGGTGTTAAAGCCTGAACCTGTGGTCCGGACACAGTGCATACCTGGCTCCAAAGCTCGAAACCGATGCACCACTTCCGGTGACAGTTCACTCGGTGCACAGGTCCCGTTATTGGTGGCGAACGCACCCGCAGTTGAGCCGTCATGCCGACCCGTCACGTCTAAATCTATGATCTCATCTGGCAGACAGCTGCCCGTTGGGGGCGGGTCCATGCACATCGCGTTGACACACCTCTGGTTCTCACCACAAACATCATCGCGATTGCAGGCAAATGCGCCGATTTGAACGCAGACGCCATCCTCACAACGTTTGTCGAATGGGCAATCACCAAACCCCTCGCACAGGATCGGTGTCTCAACACAGATGCCTCGATCACAGCTAAACCCTGGTCCGCAGTCGGCATCGCCCACACAGACGGGCTCACCATCACAGCGTCCAGCCGTGAGCGCTAGGACTGCATCTCCGCTTGATGGCAAGTTCGTCAGCAGGCCGCTGTAGGCATCGACAAAGATAAAGATAGGCTCGCCGGCAGTTGCCGCAAAGTGCACTCGACCGTCGGTCACCCTTGGATAATCAGGTGAATCGTTGCAGGCGACCTCCGACGACGGATCGCTACAATCCGTTCGGATATACACGACACTGTCAAACTCAGTACCTGCGGTGTCGGCGCAATAAACGCCGTCATTTGGTGGGGTAAAGCGGAACACCGCCTCCGCCGCCTCGTCGGTCTGAGCACAGCCTGAGGCCTCAAAACTTAGGCCGTCTACCGTGCTGACCCGGAACTCACCCACATCGACGATCTCGGTGACAGCGTCGCCTACACAGCTGCAGCTGGCGCATTCTGATCCACAGTCCACACCGATTTCATCGCCGTTCTGAATCCCATCATCGCATGCAGGCGCCTGACACAGAGCGTCCGTACAAACGCCACTGACACAATCGCGGGCAGCCCCACAGCCGAGCCCATCGGCGCATGGCAGACAATCGCCGCCGCAATCAACATCGGTCTCCTGTCCGTTGGCGACCAAATCATCACAGCGCGGTTCAGCACACTGCCCGTCGCTGCACACGAGGCTCTCACAGTCCGCGCCGATGCCGCAGCGAAGCCCATCAGCGCACCCATCACAATCTCCACCACAATCAGTATCTGTCTCCGACCCGTTGAGGACGCCGTCGTCGCAGGCAGCGACCTGGCAAATCTGGGCGCGACAGACCGTGCTGACACAGTCGAGGTCACCCACACAAGCGCCACCAGCCGCACAAGGCTGACAAGCCCCACCACAGTCGGTATCTGTCTCGAGGCCGTTTTGAACACCATCGTCACAGCTGGGCACCTGGCAGACGCCGTCGGTACACACTCGCGATGCGCAGTCCGCAGCGAGACGACAAAGCGCGTTGTCAGCACATGCAGAGCACTCACCACCGCAATCTTCGTCACTTTCGCCACCATTCACGACGCCGTCATCGCAACGAGGGGCTTGGCAAACGTCTTCGAGACATACACCGCTCTGACAGTCACGAGACCGTTGGCAGGACTGCCCTTCTGCACAGCTCGGACATGAGCCGCCACAGTCGATGTCGACTTCGTCACCATTTTGTACAGCGTCGTCGCAGCGCGGGCTCGAACAACGGCCATCGGTACAAACACCGCTCAAACAGTCTGTGGACAAAACGCATGCGAGATTATCCGCACACGCGACGCAAGCTGGACCACCGCAGTCCACGTCAGTCTCATCGCCATTGAGTAAATTATCACCGCAAGCTGCGGGCTGACAGACCGCCTCGATGCAGTTTCCATTGAGGCAATCGTCACCATCTTCGCAGCCACCGCCATCACCACAAGGCTGCGGACAGGCACCACCACAATCAACGCCGGTCTCTAAACCGTTAGGGACCGCATCATCACAGCTCGCCTCACGGCAATGCCCATCAACACATACATCTGATGCGCAGTCCGATGCCAAGCGACAATGAGCGCCCGCCTCGCAAAGCGCGCACTCGCCACCACAATCAACGTCTGCCTCATCCCCATTAGCCACTCCATCGGCGCAATCAGGAGCAACACACCGTCCGTCCTCGCAGACCCGTGGGACACAATCTTGCGCGATCTGACAGGCTTCTCCAACTTGGCATGGCCCACATGCGCCACCGCAATCAACGTCTGTCTCGTCTTGATTCAATAGCCGATCTAAACAGCTCGCCTGCTGGCAGATACCGCGGATGCAAGCACCACCATCGGGGCATTCGTCGGGTGACTGACATTCGGGCTCTGGAACGAGACATTGACCGTCTATGCAAACACGCCCGAGTTCACAGGGTTGCTCCGGACAGGTCGGTAAGACCTGTGCATCATTGACGGGCGCTGCATCGGCGGGCGCGGCGTCCACTAAAGGCGGCTGTGCATCCACCGCTACATCGACCACGGCCATGTCTTCAACGGCGCCCGCATCTTCGGCCCCCGAGTCTGAGAGCGCCGCATCGCCATCGGGTCCGGCAGCGTCAAAGATGACACCGATATCGACTGCACTGTCAGAGACCACGGACGCATCATCAACGCCGCGATCGTTCAAGGCACCGTCGATGCGGCCAGCGTCACTGGGTGCTGCGCTGTCGGCTGGTTGGGTCATATCAACGGGTATGAGCGCGTCCGAGAGCTCGGCGTCGGGCGCCCTGGCATCAGTCACGACTGCGCCATCGCTGTTCGCGCTGGCGTCGGGCTCGATACCGCTGTCCATCTCCGAGCCTTGATCTAGGGGAGGAGTTGCATCGGTCTGAACACGCCCATCTGTATTTGGCGCCATGTCGGAGGGCATCTCCCCCGCATCCCGATTGGGTAATGTGTTTGAAGTTTCGCCGCAAGCACACGCGAAGAGCGCAACAACTGCGAGCAGACCGCGACATCGAATCATAACTCAACTCCCCCTCGGATTGAGGCCCGTAAAGCGCCTTCTCTTCATCCGTCAAGCCGAGAGGTGCGCCTAGGTTTGAATGATATCAAACCTAGCGATCGAGCGCGATTTTAAGGGCAGGCACCAGGCTGAATCGATAGACTCCCTTGGCCACCGGCGGCAGCGAAGGAATCAACGAAGATAAAGTAGGTCTCGCCAATCTCGGGGTTGAATGTAATCTGCGAAGTCAGACCTGGACCATCATCGTCGTCGCAGGCCACCTCTTCACCCACAGCGCAATCGGCCTGGCGAATGTAAAGTACGGTGTCGATCATCGACTCGCCCGTGCTCACGCAGACAGCACCAGCTTGGTTTGTAGAGAACTCATAGATCAGCTCCGGTCCACCGCCGGCGCAGCTGCCCCGATGAACAGATTCTCCTACGAGCTCACCGATCAAAGTATCACCCAGATTGATGCGGCGGTCCGCATCACAGGGCTCTCCTTCGCAGGGCCCTTCTGTGAGCGCGAGGGCTAGGTCACCAAAATCATCGGCATCATAGCCATCGACGAAAATAAAGTACCGTGTACCGAGTTCCGCGAGGAATTGAATGGCCGACTGTGGTCGTAACGCAACATCAAAACCACTATCGTCATTACATTCCAGCTCGGCGGCGTCCGCACCGCATTGCTCTTCTCTTACATAAAGCACCGTATCGAAGTCGCTGCCGTTCGTCGACGCACAGACCGCGCCATCGGTGAGAGAGAAATATTCGAACACAGCCTCTGGCCCAGCCGAGTTGCCAACACAACTGCCCGTTGATTGCGAAGCCCCTGCCTCGGTTGCACCCATCAGCGTCTGCCCAGCGCGGATGGCTGTTGGAGCATCACATATCGCCGGCGCTGGTCCATCGTTCTCGACGCAGCCACCATCGCGACAGACCTGATCGAACAAACACTCATCGTCATCGATACACGGGAGCACACAGACACCGTCGATGCACCGGTCGCCATTACAGTCAAAATCGTTCATACAGGGCTGCGCCGGATCGGGCACGCATTCCCCAGCCACGCAGACTTCACCGGCAGCGCAGTCTCTATCGCCAGCACAACCCATCGGTGCAGGCTCAGCACATACGCCTTCAAGACATTCAAGGCCTGCCGCGCAGTCAAAGTTAAAGTCACACGGATCGCCTAATCGCCCCTCGTCTGGTACACATGCGTTGTTCTCACACACTTCACCGACGCCACAATCAGCATCGATTTGACACTCTTCCCCGCCACCAAAGTCCAGGCCGCAAATCCCGTCCACACAGGCGACCTGGTTTCCGAGACACATGGAATCATCCACACAAGCCATGGCAAAAGATGGTGAGAACACACACTCAGCGTTGATACAGGCAAACAGTGGCAGGCAGTCTTCGTCGCGGCCGCACGGTAAGCCACCGCCGCCACCCTCAGGCACGCACTCACCCGCTGAACAGACCTGCCCAGCTGGACAATCTCCATCACCATTGCAGCGCTCGATGGGCACACACATGTCGTTGATGCACCGGGTGTCTTCAGGGCAGTCTGCGCATGGCCCACCCGCTACACAGGCACCGTCGATGCAGTCAGCGTTTGGACCACATTCCGAGTCATCGCGGCAACCAGAGACTTGCTCAGTACAGCGCTCATTTTCACAGATTTGGCCGGGCGGACAGTCTGCATTCATCGCACATCGCTCGCTCGCTTCACAGCGCCCGCCGATGCATGCCTCATTGGCGGCGCAGTCAATATTATCGACGCAAGCCCCTTCGTCCACAACGCAGGCACCGCCCTGGCAAAGCTGGCCTGCCGGACAGTCTTGATCGCTCATGCAACCAGGTTGAGCGCACGCGCCATCCACGCAGGCTGAGCCCATTGGACAGTCTCCGTCTCCCGTGCAACCTCCAGCGGGCTCGCAGCGCCCACCGTTACAGATCTCACCAGCGGGGCAATCGTTGGCGCTCTGACAAGTCTCAGAGATGATGGGCGGTCCGCATGTGCCCATATTGCATGCCTCACCGGTCTGACAATCGGCCTCTGTCGTACATTCGGGCGTTGCGAGGCCGCCTGCATCGCGTATCGCGCGCGCCTGTTCAACCGGCGTTGTTCCACTCGGGCTGTCAGATTCACCACAGCCTGCATGTGCAAAGGCTACGACCAGACAAAAACTCAAGGTACGCATGATTGAACCCTCCAATACCAAACGCGAACATGTGACCAACGCGGACTTACATAATGCCACGTTTTGTGTATTGTTGTCAGGCTGAACTGTAATGGGTGAAGAATCAAAAATTTGCCCATCTTTCATATGAAAGTGAGCATGACTTGACCGATACACTGAAGGCATGGACCGATGGCGCCTGTTCGGGAAATCCAGGACCCGGCGGTTGGGGCGTTGTTCTGCGTTGGCGCGAACACGAGAAGACCCTGAAGGGCGGTGAGCCGCAGACAACCAACAACCGCATGGAACTGATGGCTGCCATCCAAGCCTTGGAGGCTGTTCAACGCCCAGTCCCAGTCCATATCCACACAGACAGTCAATACGTGATCAAAGGTGTCACTGAGTGGGCGAAGAACTGGAAGCGAAATGGCTGGCTGACGAAGGCCGGCTCACCGGTCAAGAATGACGACCTCTGGCGACGGTTAGATGCGCTCTGCACTCGGCTGAAGGTGGACTGGACGTGGGTCAAGGGCCACGCTGGAGACGAACTCAATGAGCGCGCAGACCAGCTTGCACGAGACGGGATTCCACGTTGAGGACGTCCATGAAGCAATTGAACACTCGAGGGCGAAGGCTGAGCACGATTCGAAACATGGCTTACCCGATCGTTTTGGCGATGCTGCTGGGCTGCGGAGGCGGGCCATCTACAGTGGACCGGTCGGCTGCTCTCAACCCGCCAGGTCCATCGTTGACGGCGCTCATCAACCAAAAGATGGCCGCAGCTCAACATCCCGCTGTGGTCACTTTTGCTGTTTTCGGCCGCGGTGATCTCGCGGATCAGAAGATGCTTGACCGACAGCTCGCGGTCTTTTTGACCGAACGTAAACAGGCAGGAAAAATTACGCCATCACCCAGTGATTTGCTCGTCATGTCTCACGCTCTGAGCGACAGTTTGCCCTTTGACCTAGAGAGCCTGATCGCATCGACGAGAAAACATGGTGAGACGATCAAGGGGTCGAGCAACGTCACGTTTGTGCGCTATAAAGGCGCACCGCTAAAAGCCCATGAGCAAGTACGCATCGTCTTGGGTTTCATACAAAAATTACCGAGAACGCCCGACCAGACCATCGTCGATTTTTCCACTCGACTCGATTACAACCGCTCGGCTTTTGATCATTGGGTAGAGTCGGACCCGGCGCTTTCAGACCAGATCGTTCCAGGGATTGAGAAGTCGAGCGCGGGCGTGACCATGTTCACTCGAGGCTTCGCTAAGTTTGGCCTGCCCGACCTTGAACTCTCTGATGTTCCGCCGACCGAGGCACGCAAAACCTTCGCTGATTTTCAACAGGCGATACAAGCGCATCGTAATCAACAATCTAAGTCGGTTGGCGACACGCTGCTCAATTTCAAGTTCAGCGATTGTAAGCGAGATGCAGCCTCGTACGAATCGAAGTGCGTGCGACTGACTACCCAGTGATCATGACGACGGACGCATCGACCCATCTAACGACGCCAAAAGTCGGGGCTCAGAATCACCAATAGAGTAAACAACTCGAGCCGTCCGAGCAGCATCAGCAAGCATGACAACCATTTCGACTGGGCGCTCAACACGGCATAGTTATCGTAGGGCCCAACGTCACCCAGGCCCGGTCCGATATTACCCAGGCTCGAGACGCTACAGGTAAAGGCGGTCGTTAAATCCAAACCATCTAGAACAAAGAGCATCGTCCCCATTGTCATAATGGTGAAGTAAGCCGCAGCGAACGCCGCGAGCGCCCGGACAATCTCCGGTGGCACGATCTTGGCACCCAATCGGACGGGTCGAATACCACCCGGATGAACGAGGTAGAACAACTCACGAGTCCAGGTCTTAAAGAGCACGAGGTGTCGGACGACCTTAAATCCACCCGACGTGGAACCAGCCATCCCACCCACAAACATGAGACCAACGAGGGTCATGGTCGCAGCCGCACTCCACGTCTCGAAATCAGCGCTCGCGAAACCGGTTGTGGTGATAATGGAAGCCACCTGAAACAGACTCGTGCGCAATGAAGACGCTTCATCGGGCAAGCCATTACCCCGGCTCAATCCAACCATGACCAGTATCGTGGCCACTATCACCACGACCATGTAGAGCCGCCACTCAGGGTCGCGCCAGTACACTTGCGGTCGACGCTGGAGGGCGAAGAAATGAAGCGCAAAATTAGTGCCCCCAAGGAGCATGAAGACGATGATGACCCACTCAATAAAGCCGCTCTGGAAGCCCCCCACGCTGGTGGCGCGTGTGCTGAAGCCTCCAGTCGACATCGTCGCGAAGGTGTGGGTCAGGGCCTCAAAGCTATCCAGCCCACCGAGCAAGAGTAGCGAAAAACAAACGGTCGACAAGATCAGGTAGACACGCCACAAGAGCTTCGCCGTCTCGCCGACGCGCGGCGCAATTTTGTCAGCCTGAGGGCCCGGTACTTCGGCCTTGAACAATTGCATGCCGCCGATACCGAGCAATGGCAGCACAGCGACTCCCAATACGATCAAGCCCATGCCGCCGAGAAATTGAGTCATCGCTCGCCAGAGAAGAATGCCACGAGGCAGACCTGGACGACCATCGGGGGTCAAGCCCGGCTCACCCCACAGTCCATCGGTGATGATACTCGCCCCCGTTGTTGTAAAACCCGATATGGATTCGAACGCTGCGTTTGTGTAGGCACAAAAGTCGGAACCGACCAACTGCATGCCTGCGGAGCAGAGGTTCGCGTCCGCAAAAATCGGGTAAAGATAGAACGGTAAGCCTCCAACGAGCCCAGCCGTAAGCCAACCGAGCCCGACGACCAAAAGGCCCTCACGATGGCCCACGTGAATTTGGGTCGATGCGCGTCGCGTAACAAGAAAGATAAGACCGCCCACACCGAGACACAGAGCCATTGCCGTCGCAAATGCATCTCGGTCTGCCGTCTGATCAACGAAGGCATAAATCCAAGATGGTAACATGGCCAAACCGAGGGCAGCGGTGAGGGCGCCGAGTAAATTGGAAATCAGCACAGCGCGCTGAACCCAACCTTTGAATCGACCGGCCATGTCTACGGAGTCTTTCGGGCGCGCAACAGGCGGGCGACTTGATCCACCGCATCTTTTTGCGCGAGCACGACGATATGGTCCCCTTCTTCAATCACCGTGGGACCGCGCGGCACCAGAGCGGTCTCATTTCGCACGATCGCTGCCACGAGAGCCCCTCGAGGGATCGACAGGGACCTAAGCTCTCTACCGATCGCTTCACTCGACAGCTGAGCCTCAAACTCTAAAACCTCGGCTGCGTCACCATCGCCAAGCGCTTGGACCGCCACAACACGCCCTTTGCGAATAAATCGGAGGATTGAGCTGACGGCGATGAGTCTTGGTGACAGACAAGCATCGATGCCGAGGGTCTTTATCAATGAGCGATACTCCACAACGTTTGTGGTCGCAATGATCCGCGCTGGGCCCATTCTGTGCGCGAGTAGGGCGGACATGAGATTGGTCTCTTCACTCTCCGAGCAGATCACGACGGCCTGCATATCACCCGCATTCTCTTCCATGAGCAGGTCTGCATCGGTGGGGCTGCCATGAATGACGATCGCTTTTGGTAAACGCTCCGCGAGCGCCATCGCGCGGCGTCGGTCTGGCTCGATGAGTTTTGGTCTCAATCCTTCTTGTTGGAGTCCCTCAGCGAGGAACTCTGCAATTCTCCCACCGCCCAAGATCAAGACGCGGCGAACAGGATTGGGGATCACCCCTGCGCACTTCAAAGCTTCGTCAACATCTTCAGACGCGGCCACTAGATAGACCTCGTCGCCCTCGAGCAATCGAGTGTCTCCTCTCGGTATGATGACATCACCTGAACGACTCACCGCGCCGATAATAAAGCTCGCATCCGGGTAAGCCTGACCCAATTCGACTAATTGAAGACCGACAAAAGGAGACGTCGCATTGAGGCGAACGCCGAGAAGCTTGACGCGACCATCGGCAAACTCGGTGACATCGGTGACACCCGGGTAACGCAGGAGTCGGAGAATTTTAGCGGCTGTGACCGATTCCGGGTTCAGCATAAGGTCGATGTCATGGGACTCCGGGTCGAGATAGGTCGGCATGGTGTAGCTCGGGTCTCGTACCCTCGCGACCTTAACCACCGGCTCATCACTCATGGCACCAGCTGTCCAACATGCCACCATATTGACCTCATCTGAATTGGTCACCGCGACGACCATTTTCACCGCATGGACGCCCGCTTGCTGCAGCACATCCGGTCGAGACCCGAACCCCTTGACAACCTGTACATCTAGGTGACTGCTGACCCGTTCGAGCGTTTCATCGTCCTCGTCCACCACGGTGACGTCGTGACCTTCTTCTACGAGTCGTGCGGCGATATTATAGCCAACAATGCCACCACCAATAATCAGCGTTTTCATACTCGCGACACCATTCGATGAGCCCTTAATGATTCCGTCATCGGATTATAAAGCGTTATAAAGATTTGCGCGAAATTGACGCTTCAGCAGTTGTGTACCATGATAGCGTAATGTACGTCTAAGTAATGAAAAGAACTACATCAGATGCGCGCATTCACGGAATCGATTGGCCGTTGGGTCATACAAAGCACTGAGGGTACAGGCCGTGCTGCGATCCTATGTGCTGAGACATTCGCGTGGACGCTGCGGCCTCCATACCGCATCAAACAGCTCTTCAATGCCATGGAGTTTGTGGGCGTTGGCAGCATTTTTATCGTTCTACTGACTGGCCTCTTCACTGGCGCCGTATTTGCCCTTCAAGGGGCTGGTGCATTCAGAATGTTCAATGCGGAAAGCCTTGTGGGACCAACCGTTGGTATCTCTCTCGCAAGGGAGTTATCACCCGTTCTCACGGGCTTGATGGTCACGGGGCGTGCCGGCAGCGGCATCGCCACCGAGCTCGGGACCATGCGGGTCACGGAGCAAATCGATGCCCTCTACACCATGGCGGTCAATCCGGTTCAATACCTCATTGTACCGAGAGTGATCGCCGGCCTTGTGATGGTGCCCATCTTGAGCGTCTTGTTCACCTTGGTGGGGATGGGTGGATGTTACTTCGTTGGCGTTGTCTTACTGAATATCGACCCAGGCATCTTTATCAGCAAGGTGCAGTGGTTTGTTGATCCGAAAGACTTGATCAACGGGCTCGTCAAAGCCTGCGCCTTCGGTGGTATCTTGACCATGGTTGGTTGCTACAAGGGCTTTTACGCATCTGGTGGTGCCCGAGGCGTCGGTATCGCGACGACTCAATCCGTCGTCCTGTCCAGTGTTTTGATTTTAATCGCCGATTATTTTCTCACCGCAATGATGTTCCAGTAAGGTCTGCGTGATGAAAGAGCTTGTAACACCATTCAAAGTCGGTCTCTTGGTTATCATCTCGGTGATCTCGTTCATCTGGATGTTTGGCCAAGTCCGTGAGGGCGTCGGCGAGAATGAAGCGGGCTACGAGGTCTACGCCATATTTGACGACGTGGGGGGGCTCGCCGAGAAATCTCGCGTGACGATCGCGGGTATCAATGTCGGTCAGATTAAGAAAATCGAGCTTGTAGGGACCGAAGCAAAGGTTTGGCTGCTCGTGACGACCCCCCTCAAAACGGACGCCCGAATCGCCAAACGGCAAGCGAGCCTCTTAGGGGAGTATTTTCTCCAATTGACACCTGGGTTCTTGGGCGAGCCGCTTAAGGATGGTGACCAGATTAAGCATGTCGACTACGACACCGCACCTGCAGATCTCATGAATGATCTGAAGGGGATCTCAAAAAATATCATCGACATCACCGATAGCCTCAAGAACGTGCTCGGCGGAGAACAAGGTCAGAAACGCTTGGCCAACATTTTAGAGAGTTTTGAAAAAGTCTCCCTCGATATCCGCTCAACCATCGGACGTAACTCCGGAAAATTTGACCGCGTCGTCGACAATGTGGTGGAGGTCACTAAGGGGGCAAAACAGTTCACGCGCAACTTTCGTACCTCGGCGCGGGCGATTCTCGGCGATGTTCAGACGATCGTGGGCAACGTGCGCAATATCATCGGTGACAACAAAGAGAACGTTCAAAGTGGGTTCGATGGCATTAAGGGGGCTGTGGGCCGACTGCAAACAGCACTCGATAAACTCGATGGTACACTGGACCATACCCAGTCCATCGCGCAGAAGATCGATACGGGCGACGGCACACTCGCGCAGCTCGTCAACGACGGCAAGCTCGCTCGCAACATGAACACGCTGATGGAAGAATCAGGCACATTCGTGAAGCAGATTACCCGTCTACAGACCGTCGTCGGCATGCGGAGTGATGTCTACACCAATCGAGGTACAGTTCGAAACGCCTTGGAACTACGGCTGCAACCGCGGCCCGATAAATATTATACCGTGTCACTCATCGACGACCCGCGCGGGCGTACGCGATTCCGAGAAACCGTCACCAACACGAGCGATTCAAATCTCGACCCTGTCATTCGCGAAGCGGAGACCGTCACAGAGGACCGATTTCGCCTCTCACTGCAGTTCGCAAAGCGATTTTGGCTCGCAACCGGCCGGATCGGCGTCATCGAAAACACGGGTGGGCTTGGACTCGACACACATCTACTCAACGACGCTTTAGAAATCTCAACGGACATTTTTGCCTTCGATGCGAACGTTAATCCCCGGCAGCGCATCTGGGGTACTTATAACTTCTTTAGTCACCTCTATCTGACCGCTGGAATCGATGAAGTGTGGAACGATGAGCTGCGCGATGTCTTCATCGGATTTGGTTTACGGTTCAACGACGAGGACCTACGCGCGATTTTAACAACGGCTCCCGTTCCAGCGCTATAGCCTAAGCAGCTGAAAATAATAACGATTTAATCCGTCCTATCCAACAATGACGATAGCGCTAGTCTTCAGCGACATTTGCGTTTATTGTCCGCGCGATTCATCGAGTGTTTGGAGTGCTAGGATGAGCGACTCGCTGCCCTCTCTTCTCGCCACCGCCGACGGTTTTGAACATCGCCATCTCGGACCCCGGCGGTCCGACGTGCAAGCGATGCTAGATGCCATCGACATCGCCGACATGGACGCGCTGATTCAAGAGACGATCCCCAAGTCGATCCGCCTCGGTCAGCAGCTTGACTTGCCGCCGCCGCTGAGTGAGGTCAAGGTCATCGAGCATCTGCGATCACTCGCCGACCAGAATCAGGTGGTTCGTTCTTTGATCGGTTTGGGCTATCACGACTGTGTGACGCCACCCGTCATCCAACGCAATGTCTTGGAAAATCCGGGCTGGTACACTCAATACACGCCGTACCAAGCGGAGATCTCGCAGGGTCGACTCGAAGCGCTGCTCAATTTTCAGACGATGATCGCCGATTTAACCGGTCTACCCATGGCAAACTCATCGCTGCTCGACGAGGGCACAGCGGCCGCCGAAGCCATGGCGATGTGCCGGGCGATCAATCGTGGGAAACGGCCCGCCTTCTTCGTTGATGCCGGCTGCCATCCACAAACGGTGGAAGTGTTAAAGACACGAGCGGAACCACTACAGATCGAGATCGTCGTGGGCGAACTAGCCAGCGCCGACTTTAGCAGTGAGGCCTACTTCGGATTACTCGTACAATGCCCAGATACCCGTGGTCGAATCGTCGATCCCAGTGAGCATATCGAACGTGCGCATCAATCGGGCACCCTATGTGTTGTGGCGACCGACCTGTTAGCGCTCACCATGCTTAAGTCACCGGGCGAAATGGGCGCTGATATCGCCGTTGGAAATAGCCAGCGGTTCGGCGTTCCCCTCGGTCTCGGGGGGCCCCATGCAGCGTTCATCGCAACGCATGATAAACATCGACGGCTCATGCCGGGCCGCATCATAGGTGTCTCCAAAGACGCCGACGACCGACAGGCTTATCGTCTTGCGCTCCAGACGCGAGAGCAACATATCCGCCGTGACCGCGCGACCAGCAATATCTGCACAGCTCAAGTGCTGCTCGCTATCATGGCCAGTATGTACGCGGTCTATCATGGGCCACGTGGGTTGCTCTCAATTGGGCGTCGAGTACATGGGCTCGCTCAGACCCTCAAGCAGAGCTTGGTCGCACTGGGATTCAAGGTTGGCTCAGACGCTTTCTTCGACACCATCGTCATCGAAGCCGAGCAGGCGGCGGACCTCGTGCAGAACGCGCTCGAGAATGGCTTTAATCTTCGTTTGCTCGACGCCGCTTCGCTCTCTATTGCGCTCGATGAAGTCTCAACTCTCGACGAAGTGCGAGCACTCGTGGGTGTATTTGGCGCGTCTAAGAGTATCGATGTAGACGGCTTCGCGCAGAGCGCGCTCACCGAGTTACCGGAGGCATTGAGTCGCCAAAGCGATTATCTCACCCATCCCGTCTTCAACCGATATCAGGCAGAGCATGAAATGCTACGCTACATCAATCGGCTGCAAGCGTGCGATCTGAGTCTGACAACATCGATGATTCCGCTCGGCTCATGCACGATGAAGCTCAACGCGACCACGGAGATGCTGCCGGTTACCTGGCCTGAGTTCGGCCGCATTCACCCGTTTGCGCCAAAGGCGCAGTGGTCAGGTTACCAAAAGCTGTTCGACAACCTTGAGAGTTGGTTGGCTGAGATCACTGGGTTCTCGGCCGTATCCTTGCAACCGAACGCAGGCTCGCAGGGTGAATACGCCGGTCTCTTGGTGATACGGGCCTATCACCAAGCGCATGGCGATACCGAGCGTGACGTGTGCCTCATCCCAACCTCCGCCCATGGAACCAATCCTGCGAGCGCTGTGATGGCCGGCATGAAGGTTGTGCCGGTCAAGTGCAATGAACGGGGCGACATCGATGTCGACGACCTCAAGGCCAGAGCTGCGGCACACGCTGATCGACTCGCAGCCTTGATGGTCACGTATCCATCAACCCATGGTGTTTTTGAGGCGTCTATCCGTGAAATTTGCGACATCATTCATGAGAACGGCGGGCTCGTTTACATGGATGGCGCAAATATGAATGCGCAGGTTGGTCTATGCCGGCCCGGCGACTTCGGCCCGGATGTCTGCCATCTCAATCTACACAAGACCTTTTGTATCCCCCACGGCGGTGGCGGACCGGGTATGGGGCCAATCGGTGTCGTAGAGAAGCTCGCGCCTTTCCTACCGGGTCACACCACGGGTGGTCTGCAGACCGAAACATCGACGGGGGCGATTTCGGCAGCACCGTATGGGAGCCCGTCAATTCTGCCCATCTCGTATGCATATATCGCCATGATGGGCGAGTCAGGTCTTAAACGAGCGACAGAGATTGCAATACTAAACGCCAATTACATGGCGACACGGCTAAAGTCTCACTTCGATATCCTGTATACAGGCAGCAGCGGGCGAGTTGCGCACGAGTTCATTATCGACTGTCGGCAATTCAAGAACAGCGCAGGCGTCAGCGTCGATGATATCGCCAAACGTCTCATGGACTATGGCTTCCACGCACCAACGATGTCGTTTCCTGTTGCAGGGACATTGATGATCGAACCGACGGAGAGCGAATCGCGGGAGGAGCTTGACAGGCTCTGCGATGCGCTCATCAGTATACGCGCCGAAATTGCTCAGATCGAAAGCGGTGAATTTGAGCGTGGTAATAACGTACTGAGTCACGCACCCCATACCGCGCGTCGGATCAGCGCGGACGAATGGGACCGCCCATATACCCGGCAGCAAGCCGCTTATCCGGCGCAATGGCTTTACATCCACAAGTATTGGCCACCGGTTTCGCGCGTTGATAATGCATATGGTGACCGCAATCCGATCTGTACATGCCCAGGTATGGATGCCTTCGCTGACGACATCAACGCTTAGAGTTTGAGCATTTGAACGTGGCAAGCTAACCTGCTGCCATGACCAGTCAAATATCCCTGTCATTCGAATGCTCAGCTCTCGCCGACCAGACATTCTTCCGGCGAAGACTGCCAACACAGCCTGAGTTACAAGTGCCAACGCTCAGGGACGACGTGCGATTTGCGGCGCAGCGAGGCTGGTTGGCGAGGATGCGCTCTGAATATATCGGTGTCATGGTGGCCCGCCGGTTTTGGGCCTTGCTCGTCGATATCAACGCACCAGTTGATATCCAAGAGCTGGCGTTGACGATGGTCCTCGACGAACAACGACATACACGACTTTGTGCACATGCTGCCATCAGTCTGGGCGCCGAGCCCGAGGCTGTCTTCGAGCTGACCCAGCTGCAGCAGGCGCGAGACACCCATCTCTCCATCCACGAGCAAGTTGTACAAATGGTTGTGCAAACCTACGCAATCGGTGAAGTCACTGCGATGGGTTTGGTCAAGCATGCCTTGCAAGCGCTGCCCGAGAGTGGTTTTCGCGACACGCTCAAGCTGATCGCCGGTGATGAGGTCTTACACGCCCGCATCGGTCCGGCTCTGCTCCAAGAGATCCAGTCTGGCCGTACAAAGGATTGGCTTCCTGCACCATCTGACACAAAGCTCAAAGAGTGGGTCTCAACCTACTTAGCCGCCATGCGGCTACGGGATGTGGTTGAGGATGATGAGATCGCGCTCTACGCGGACCCAGTTGCAGCCGAACAAATGCGCCTCGTGGGTCTACCCGATCCCAGCCAGTTTAAAGATGCGTACCATCTTGTACTCGAAACCAATATCCCAGACGTCTTGGGTCACCTTCTAACCTGAATACTGCGGAGGTCCTGTGCACTCAAGTCCAGAAGATCAGAGCACCGTTGTCCTCGTCGACCGAATCCTCGCGCGTGCCGTCGACGAGCGGGCCAGCGACATCCACATTGAGCCACGCCCCAAGAGTGTACGCGTTCGCTTTCGGATAGATGGGCTTCTTGTGAGCCGGCCGCCATTCGACCAAGCCTTTCGTCAGCGGGTCGCGTCTCGACTCAAAGTGATGGCCAATCTGGATATTGCGGAACGTCGATTACCCCAAGATGGCGCGTTCAGATTTAGAGTTGATCAACTCGACGTCGATGTTCGTATCTCCACATTTCCGACTGAATATGGCGAAAAGGTTGTCTTGCGGTTGTTACCGCAGAGCAATGCTCGAATGAACCTGACCGACCTCGGTGTCAGTCAGAGCCTCGCCGAAGAGTTGACACAGCTCTCGCAGCGCGCTCACGGCATGTTGCTCGTGACCGGACCCACCGGCAGCGGTAAAACATCCACTCTTTATGCCTTGCTTCAGCAAACAGACGCCATCGGGCGCAACATCGTTACCCTCGAGGATCCAATCGAGTATCGCTTCAAGCACGTCATCCAAGCGCAAACCAATCCACGTATTGGCTTCACCTTCGCGCGCGGCCTGAGAGCAATGCTGCGGCAGGATCCCGATGTGATCATGGTGGGCGAAATGCGCGACGCTGAGACGGCAAACATTGCGTTTAAAGCGGCGCTGACAGGCCACATGGTACTCAGTACGCTGCACACGAGTAGCGCCATTGAAACCTTCGTCAGATTGTTTGACATGGGACTTGAAAAATATGTTGTCGCGTCAGCCATCAACGGCATGCTCGCTCAGCGTTTGGTCCGCCGCATCTGCGCCCACTGCTGCGAAATGAAAGCTGCAGATGCACCAACCATCGACCTGTTCGCCGAATACGGGCTCGCAGTGGAGCAAACCCCCGTCGCGGTCGGTTGCGAAAGCTGCCATAATACAGGTTTCTCGGGACGCACCGGCATATTTGAACTGATCAGCGCCGATGATCGGCTGAAGGATCTGGTGAAGTCCGAGGATACAACACGCATCCAACTCGCAACGGTTCTGCATGAACGAGGCCACCAGGGGCTTCGGAGAGAGGGCCTCGAGCGCGTCATGCAAGGGCTTACCACCGTGGATGAGGTCATGCGAGTCACTTAAGGTGTGAGCGCCTGAAGAATCAAGCGCACTGGGATGAAGAGGGTAATTGATACCCAGCTTCGACCGTGCCATCTTCTGCATATGAAGAACGGGGACATCATTGGCAGCTACCAACTAGAGACGGCGGTCGCTGGCTTTCCGACGGCTTGGTCTGCACGTCATATGGCCACAGGCCAACTGTTTCAGCTCGCGGTTCAACAAGCCGACGTGAGCGAGCCCGGTGTCCTGGCTGTGATGAAAGATATCGCCAACTTTCAAAGCGATGTTTTCAAGCCCGTACTCGAATTCGGTGTGCTACCTGATGTTGGCATTTGGACGATATCAGAGCTTGAAGAGCGCCCTCCAATACTCGACAATTCCGAGTTGGAGCCGAGAGACGCCCTCGAGATGTGTTTCGTCATCGCGCGCGCACTCGAGGCTGCGCATGACGCGGCGTTGTCGCACGGCAGCTTATCGCTCGATCGGTGTCATTGGGACGGAGCTGAGGTCACGGTGACGGGCTGGGGGCGCGCCTACTTTACCGAACAGAGCCGGGAAGACGCACGCTTACGTGATATCGTGTTCTTGGAGCAGCTGACTGCGAGGTTGTTGGAATCACCGCCGGCACCGGTTCGTTCTCTGATACAGTCACGCCCTAAGACCATCGCCGCCTATCGGCGAGCCCTCGCTGCTTCAATCGGTGCTATGCCCACACCCGCGCCAGCGGCGTTACTGACTCGGCCCGTCAAGGCCGAAGATGTGGATGAGGACGAATCAATCGATCTCACCGTCGAGACCGATTCACCACTCAGTGAGTTGAAATCTTGGCCCAATGATACCGCCTGGAATCAAGCACCAAATACAAGTGAGACAACCCCCATAAGCCCGATTGCTCAAACAGAAGAGGTGCAAGCGCAAGACATGGCGTCTTGGCTGGCAACAGGTCAAGCCAAGTGGCAACAGAAGTCGGTGGTCAAACCCGCTGTGCCCGAGGTGGCGCCGACGTCACCAGCATCGGAACGACCCGATGACAGCTGGGGCGTCGCAGCACCAGCCGAGTTGACCCCCTCGGCACAGACGGTTGAACGCGAGCTACCGAGTGGTCTACGCATTCACACGGTCTCTGCCAACCCAGGCGCGGTCGAGTCGGCTGCAAAGCGAAGCAGACCGCCTGTTCTCTTGCTGTCTCTTGGCCTCGCTGTGGCAATTCTAGGCATTTGGTACTTGACCAAGCCTACATCGCAGAGAAAACCTCAATCGTCAGCGCCAGAGCACACACAGCCCCGCGCGGCGAAACCGAGCGAAAGACTCACGGTCGCGCAAACTGCGATGGTGTCGGAAACATCCACCAAAGCGGATGGCGGTGCGCCAACCTATCAACGTGGATTCGAGATTCGAACCCATGTACCGGCCACGGTCAGGCGTGTTGAAGACAACAAAGCGGTCTGTGTTGATCAGTCAACATGTCGTGTCCCCCTCTTTGAAGATGACGAAGAAACCATCGACACACACTACTCGGTGTCCAGCGCCCAACACCAAGTCCGCATACTCAAGGGTTATGAAATATTTGATCTACGCCATAAAGGACATATGCGTATTGTGCTCAAACGGAAGTAACCAGCCACCAACACGGGCTTAAACATTCAGCGCGAGCCGTCGTCAAAGAGCCCATAAGGCTCGAGAACGGCGTCATGAGCCACGACTAACTGACCTGCTCTGTGGGCCGCATCAAAATATCATGTATTTGAACATGCTGAGGCTGACTCAACAGGTAGAGGACGCTAGCCGCGATGTCCTTTGGTTGCAGACATTCGAAACGACTGTATACGTCCCGTGCCACCTCTCGACTGCCACTCATCACCTCGGCAAATTCCGTCTCGACGAAACCAGGCGATATCGATGATATTCTGATCGGACTCTGTTTTGCGCGCAGCTCTCTTCGCAACGCCTCCGCAAGTGCACGTACGGCGTGCTTGGTCGCAGAATACATGCCACCGCTGCCCGTTGGCACACGATGACCAGACATGGACGAGATGTGAACGACGTGACCGGCCCGCTGCCCATGCTCCATCAGTTTCACTGCCTCACGTGTACAGACCGACAACGCGATCACATTCAGCTCAAACATATGTCGCCAGGCATCGGTCGCTCCATCAAGAAGACTCGCATCACGGCCAAGACCAGCGTTGTTCACTAACACATCGAGCGTGCCATATTCGTCGCGGATATAGGCAAAGAGCGATTCGATGTCCGCCTCCCGCCGAATATCCACGCAGCGCGCATCAATTTTTGTTGCGGCGTCGTTGAGTTGTTCGTTGAGACGCCTGATTTTGTCCAGGCGACGAGCGACGCCAATGA
This sequence comes from Bradymonadia bacterium, assembly GCA_049889275.1. Lineage (GTDB taxonomy): Bacteria > Myxococcota_A > Bradymonadia > UBA7976 > UBA1532 > UBA1532. The sequence continues at coordinate 61,952 of JBMHDS010000083.1, forward strand.
CCTGATAGTCCGCTTTGGCAAGCGCCACGGAGACCGCCGCGCCAATGCCTGCCGAAGCACCCGTCACCAATGCAATTTTACGCCGATTCACAGTGAATCCTCCTGCAAGTAACATGAAAGAAATGGGCATAGACCAGCGACGGATCCATAGATTACTTGACCCATCGTGCGTGTATTAGGACACATCCACCTGCAAGCCATCGTCGGCAACCGTGACATTGAGTCGCTTCTCAGCTTCCAAGAGAGCCGCGCGAGCCGGCTCGCTCATATGTGAGACAAACATGCGTTTGACGTGGAATTGATCACGGAGCGCCTCGAGTTCCTCGACGCTGAGGTGAGCCCAGTAATCGGCGACTACATTTGTGCATTCACATACGAACACATCGGAGCCACTCACGAGCTCGGCGAGCGCTGGCTGCCAGCCGGTGTCACCGCTAAAACTGAACGAGTATGCGTCAGTGTCTACCCGAAAGGAAGTCGCGACTGCGATACGGTCGTGTCGCGCTCGAATTGCTCGCACCTTTCGACCTAAAACATCCACATCACCGGGCACCGCCCAGGTTCGATATTCGATGGGGAACTGAAGACCTGAGCGAACCACGGACGGATAAGCACTTTCTCTGAGTGCCAAAACACGTTGCTCAGTGCCTTCGGGACCCGCGATGACAAGCGGGCGCTTACGATCGGATTGATATTGCAGGTGCACCAGTAACATCGCCAACCCACCGATATGGTCTCCATGCAGGTGCGTGAGAAACACACCATCGAGACGATTCACATCGAGACCGTATCTCTGGCACTGGTAGAGGGCGGTTGGGCCGAAGTCGACCACATAATGGCCCAATGCGTCTTCGACCCAGTAACAACTGTTTGCTCGACCCGCTGCGTTAAACGCGTCGGAGGTCCCAAGGAAAAAAAGCTTTGCCACATACCCTCTCTTTGGGAGTTAGCTTACGGTGATGACGTCGGTTGAACAAGTTCAAAGAGTTCGATTTTGACCCGACCAGCGCCACAGAACAGATTGGGCTTGCAGTGACGACAAAAGCTCACTAGACCAACAAGGTCAACGGCAGATGAGGTCTATGATGACGGCGCGACATAAATTTTGTCACCCACGGAGTCAGTTTTTGAGCTTCCAGCCATGGCTGCTTCGCGTGCTACACGCCATCATCATGCTATCCACGATGTCTGGCTGCGCACTGATCGACGGCCTCTACACACGCGCTGTTCGACCACCAAGCTTCGACGGACAACAACGCCTCACGGACGATATTGAACCGCTGCACTACACCATAAAGCTGAACTTAGACACGGCTAAGAATACCTTTGATGGCGAAGCGATTATCACGATGCGACTGAAACAGAAGATGCGCTGGCTCACACTTCATGGTGGCGATCTGGCGATCAGCTACGTCGGGGTTGAGAATCATGCCGAGAGTTTTGTTGCGGAGGCGATTTCGGGACCTAATGGCGGGCTCCTGATCAATTTTGGACGGTCTGTCCCACCCGGTGAGACCGTTGTAAAAATACGTTACTCAAGCCAGTTAAAGAAACGTCAACCTGGGTTGCAACGTCATCTCTACGGAGAGCGCGCCTTTATCATCACCGCGAACGGACGACGCAGTGCCCGCAGTTTTTTTCCATGTTTCGACGAGCCACGCTTCAAGATACCGGTCAAGCTCTATGTGACAGCTCCAATCACTCAGTCTGTTTTCACAAACACGTTGGAGGTCGAACGTAAGGTCGAAGACGAAAAGCAGATCCTCCAGTTCGCGGAGAGCAAACCCATTGGCACATCAATGGTGTCCGTAGCCGTCGGGCAGTTTGAGGCGACGAAGCAGGTGTCCAGCGCTGACGCACCATCCGTGCGCCTGTTTACGCACGAAGGCAAAGCTGCGTTGGGCGAGGCCGCGGAGAGGCGTCTACGACCGGTTATCAATGCTCTCAGCGATTACTTCAATGAGCAGATACCCAACAAACTAGACGTGATCGCCATCCACGGGCTCAATGCCAATTTTATCTCAGCACCAGGACTTTTATTGGTCGAAGAACCACTGATTTTACGTGTACCCGAAGACACCTCGCCGCTGCGTCAGGCCTGGCTTGAACAACATCTGATAGAAGCAGCCTCAAAGCAATGGCTCGGTCACTTTGTGAGCAGTGAGACCCCCTCAGACGAGTGGTTTTACCATGGCCTAGGCCAGTGGCTAAGTACCCATCACCGGCTAACAAACACGAACACCTTAGTCAGGCGGCCATCGCAATCGGATCTGATCTCTCACTTGGTGAGACTTGAGTTATTGCACGAACCAGCCTCACTCAAACCCGATGCCGTAACCGGGCACAACATCAATCCATCACGACTTGGACTCGCACGCAGCCGGCTTCTTTTTACGATGCTTGAGCGTCAAGTGGGCGTTGATACCTTTCAAATGGGTCTGCGCCAAATTGTCGAACGCCATCGGTTTGAGGCGCCGTCGCTCGACGCACTGTGGGCGAGCTTGCGGTCAGACGCAAAGACCGCTGAGTCAGAGCCACTAAAGTGGTATATAAAGCAGCCCGGCGTGCCCTTCCTTCGTCTCAAAACAGCTTGCCAGGAAAATCAGCTTAAGGTGTCGGTCAGACAAGAGCGAGCCCGTCTGACGAATTCAACGCACGGTCAAGGGAACCCTTGGTCCATCCCACTCTGTCTGAAGTTGGTGACCAATTCCAGTGCAGAAGTCCACTGTCGCAGCGTGACGACTCGAGATGCGCGCTACACGGTGCCCGTCAAAGCATGCCCCACTTTCATCCACGCGAACGATGGTATGTCAGGCCTCTACGAATGGCATGCGAACAACCAATACCCATCGCTCAGCCCGGCTCAACTTAAACAACTCACACGAGCCGAAAAGGCGTCGCTGCCAAACCACCTACTCAACCTCTTGCTCATGGGCGAACTCTCTCCTGCGACCTACAGCGCTGGACTCAGCGCAATATGGAAGGCTGGCGACGAACCAGCTCGGATCGCGGTGCTTGAATCTCTAGACCCCATGAGGCGAGCCGCCCATGCACAACAGGTGACCGCCCCCTTCGAGCGCTGGGTTGAAAATTTAATCGGCGGCAAACAAGCGTTCTCGTTTAACCCAGAGACGCCCCTTTCAAGGCTCGATTTAGCCAAACTTATGCTGCTGTCATCACCACCCCTTAATTTACCGGAAGGTAAACTTAGACAAGCGTACATTAAAGCTGCGAGCGCGATCGGCGAGTACGGATTAAGCCGCCACCTACACCTCCTCGCACGCGATGGGGGCGCCCAGTTCCATCGGGCGCTGCTCGACGCGCTGAAGGTGCATAAAAATGACGCGGTCATGCAATTAGCGATCGGCGCAGCACTCGGTGCCTTTAGGTCTCAGCCATTGCTCAAGCAAACGCTGAGCGCGGCTCGCTCCGGTGAACTGCCCATACGCTCGATTAGCGCGCTGGCCGGTGCTGTGCAGCCAACACACACCAAGACGATGTGGAATTGGTTGCTCGAACATCAAGATGCACTTGAACATCTTGAAGCTGGGCTGAGCACCCACCTCATCGTCAATCTCAGCCACAAACTGTGTGATCGTAAAACCCAATCACAATTGAACATTTTGAAAACCTCACACGCGTCCGGTAACCCCTCCGCCATCGCCGACATCGAGAGAGCCGCGAACGGGCTGAAGAGCTGTTTGGCGACAAGAAAACACCTGGGAATTGCTTTTTTCCCTTGGTTAAACCAGAAAACTAACGAATAGTAGATTAAATACAGGTTGAGCGACCGACGGGTTCGGTGTGGCCCGCACAGCCTTAAAGAAGCCTCGTCAAAGGCGAAATCGCCGATCGGGAAGGAATTTGCACTGGTATGCAAGCCTCGGATCCGGATGATGAGGGCAGTTTCGAGCTACGGTGAAGCCTGCCGTGTGGCAGTTGAGGGAGTTGTGAGCATGTTGAAAATGCAGCGGTTTGGAAGCATCTTGTGCGTCGGTTTGGCGATGGTGACTCTGGCGGTCACCCAATTCGGTTGCGACGAAGGATTGAATGCGACGAGCACCGGTACTCTTCAAGATCCAGGCGCGTTTTCATTTCCAAAGGTTGCACCAGGTGCCTCAGCTGAATCCCGTGTTACCCTGGTCAACTCAGGGGCCGGCCCCGTGCTGCTCAAAGACTTCGCTTTCGCTGCAAACACAGACGTGCGCGACTTCCAGCTGAGCTGGTACTACGGCGAAGCGATGGACGGCGCCCCAAATCCCGGCATCATCGACGGGCAACCATCGGAGGAATTCCAGCGGGTCATTCAGATCGACGGTGGCCAGGCACTCACCTTCGTGCTGACCTATACCCGTATGAACACCGAGATCCCATCGGGTTCACTGTTAATGTCCACCAATGACGTAAACTACAACCGCCTACAGATTCCGATTCTGGGACAAGCAGCAAGCGCTGAGCTTGTGGTGGTTCCGGACTATGTTGACTTTGGCCGCGTCGCGGTCGGAGATTCAGCGCGTATCGATGTCCAAATCAGCAACGTTGGTGTCGAGGCCGCAACGATTTCAGCGCTGGACGTTCTCGGTTCGGCCAGTTTCGGGCTGGAACTCGATGGACAGGATCCAGTCCAAAACAGAGAGCTGTTGCAGGACCCTGATGGGGATGGTCAACCGGGTCTCGCGCCATCCGGTACGTTTGTACTGACAGTCATTTACCAAGCCCCCTTTGAACGCGCCGACCGAGGCGAATTGAGTATCCAGAGCGATGCTGTGAATCCCGACGTTCGGATAAACTTGGTCGCCAACGGCTCTTCCCCTTGCATGGATGTCGTACCGCGGGAGCTTGAGTTCGGTGGTCGCACCTTTGGAATGCCACACCAGAGTGTCGTCACAATCGAGAGCTGCGGTGCAGATAACCTAGAGATTCGTTCCATCGAAATCACAGCAGGCGGCGATGCCTTCTCGATACCCGAAGGCGGATTGCCAGACCCATTACCAGGTCTGCTCGCTGCGGCCGACCTTTCACAGGATCCGCCCTTTCGGCCGAGCGTCAACGTGCCGGTGGTTTTCTTCCCAGAGGCAGAGCAGGCCTATACCGGCACGATGGTCATCGAGGGTAATGACCCACAACAACCGGTCGTCGAAGTACCATTGCGCGGACGTGGTTCCCTCAACCAGTGCCCAGTCGCTGCAGTGGAGCAGGACGAAGTGACCGTGAGACCACTCGATGTTGTCACGCTAGATGGTTCTCTGTCTACCGATGAGGATGGGCCAGACGGCCGACCCGTCGCCTACGAGTGGGTCGTGGTTGAGCGCCCTGAGGGCTCTACCGCAACTCCCGTGGAGAGACTCAGTAATCCATTACGTCCAGCTGAGGGTGGGCCTGCTGACCAGACGAGCACGCCGAGTGCTGTATTTTTCGTCGACCTGGCCGGCACCTACGTGCTTGAGCTTGTGGTCACCGACAGCGACGGGGCATCGAGCGAGCAGTGTCCAGATGCGGTTGCACGCATGGTGATCAACTCGAATCCTGATGAAGACATCCACCTCCAGCTGGTGTGGGACACCCCTGGAGATGCTGATCAGACCGACCTAGACGGCTCCGATGTGGACCTCCACTTTCTACATCCTCGTGGACTTGATTGGTTCCGTGATGGTGGTCAGTACGATTGTTACTTCGGCAACCCAACACCCGATTGGGGTCAAATCGGTCGACCTGACGACAATCCGTCACTCGACATTGACGATACCAACGGTGCAGGACCAGAGAACATCAATCTCGACAGTCCTGAGAACACCCAAACGCTAGGCGGGCCATACCGGGTTGCAGTCCACTACTATCGAGCCTCCGTCGGACCCTTCGGCGGCGCCGAGACGTACGGACCCAGCGACGTCACCTTACGCATTTACTTGGGCGGTGTGCTCACCCGTGAGTTCACTCGACGCTTGAGCGATACGAATGACTTTTGGGAAGTTGCGGGCATCATCTGGGCAAATGGTGACCGACGCGTCGTCGAGATCAACCAGGTCTCATCCCGTCTGCCCTAGAGTTGTCATCGGCCACCATCCGGCTGAAGGTCGAAGACAGCGACACCCTCGGTCGCGGGGTCGGCTACACCGAAACAGATCGCTTTACAATACCCGGTGTAATCGCCGGAGAGACTGTGGACATCTGTCCAACAGAGCGCCATGGTCGCCCTTGGGGGCAAGTCGTCCAGGTGCTCGAACCGAGTACAAGCAGAGCTGTTGATGACTGCCAATACCTCTACGATTGCCCTGGATGTACCGTGCGGCAGTTGCAACCTCAGTGGCAGTTGGAGTTGCAACGAAAGCGAATCGCCCGCGCACTCGGTGCGATGCCTCGTCACAGACATTCTGACCCATCCAAGCTCGATATACAGTGCATCGGCGCTGCCCCCCGTGATGGATATCGTACACGCGCGATCGCACGGGCTCTCGTCAATCATCACGGCGCTCTTGAGCTCGGCATCGTTGGCTATCAGCGAACCGTTCCACTGGACTCATGTCCGGTACAGACACAGCGCGTCCGGACCATTCTAAGACAGGTGACCCAAGATCTGAGGACGTTGGGTTGGCGACACTACGACACGCTTACGCGACAAGGACAAGTAAGACACGTCGTCGTCGATGCTTACGACCCTATGCCCCATTCCATTCACCGCTCAGCGCGATGTGTGATCTGTCTTGGTAAACCATCAGACAGGCCGATCACGAGCGCAGATTTCCCATCCGTTGACCAGGACGTCAGCCTAGCGCTCGATGTACTGCCCTACAGACGCCCAGGCACTTTCAAGGACCCCGTGGCGTTGAGGGGCAGCCTCAGCATCCACTATCAGGTCGGCGACGATTTGATTCGGTCTACGGTACCAGCCTGGTGTCCCCAGTCTCCAATGACCGTCGTGCGTCTAAGGGATGTCATCATGGAGTGGTTAGATGTGGGCGCAGCCGACACCGTTCTCGAGGTCGGTTGTGGAACAGGCGTGCACACTATTGAGATGCTGAGGCGAGGCGCTCGGGTTGCGGGCCTCGACTATTGTCGCGCAGCAATAGATGACGCGCGGGAGAACACAAAGCGAGCGGGTTTCGATAACGTTCAATTGCGAGTCTGTGAAGCGTCCAAGGGTTTGTATCGATTCGGACAGCTCGCAGGCAGCGTCACGAAGGCCGTCTGCCATGGCATGCGGGTGCCATTCGGCCCGCGGGCCATGGCGCAGCTCGCTGCTTTGGCACCACAGCGCATCGTGCTGGTCGGGCCCAGCATGAACAGCGTTTCCACTGATGCCCAGCAACTTCAGAGCTATCGGGTGCAACGTGTCGGCTTTATCGACCAAACCCCGGGGACCGCTCAGGCGCTCACGGTCCTACAGCTAGACCGCGTATAACATGCGGTGTCAAACCATCGAAAATTGGAAAATCCAAGCGCACTGTGCAAAATTCTACTTGTGCTTCTAGGGGTTCAGAATGCAGGCACTAAAACAGATTCTTCAAAAGTGTATCTCTCTCGGCGCTGAATCTGTGCAGTTGCGAGAAGGCTACCCACCCCACTACCTGACACCGGGGCTGCCCGCGACCACGGGCGCTCACAGTATCACCGAGGCGTTTCTCACCGAGGTAGGCCACCTCGTTTTGACAGCAGAAGACCAGAGAATGCTGAGAGAACAAGGTCGCGTGAAGGGCGAGTACCATGACGAGGATGCGCACACCTATCGTTACGTCGTGAAGACGCTCGGTTCAGGTCTCGCCTTTGCTTTTCGACCCGAGACCAGTACCGCTCTCACCATCGAGCACACGGCCCTTGATGAGGGCAATGAACTCGACGCTCTGTTTTCAGATAGAACCATCATGGGCATTTTGAGAACGGTGCTCGACTATCAAGTCTCTGATGTGGTCATCAGTTCAGATCGACCCACCAGAATTCGGATGGGTGGACAGTATCAGCGGCTTACCGACGCAGTGTTCACAGCAAGTCAAATCTTAGAATTTTTTGGCGACGATCTGACCCCTGAGCGGCACCGAGTCCTCAGCGAGACAGGCAGTTTAGACCTGGGTTTTGAGATTCTCGATGCGAACGACCAAAAACGGCGTTTCCGCGTCAACATCTTCAGACATATGGAGGGCCTCGCGACAGCATGGCGACCCATTTGGGATAAAGTGCCGAGTATGGAGAGCCTCAGATTGCCATCACAGCTCCTTGAGCTCGCCCAACTGCCCTATGGTCTCGTTTTGATCACCGGTCCAACCGGCTCGGGCAAATCAACGACGCTCGCTGCTCTGGTCGAATACATCAATACAAACTTTAAGCGGCACATCATTACCCTTGAAGACCCCATAGAATATCGATTTCGGGACCGCAGTTCGGTGATCCATCAAAGGGAAGTTGGGATCCACGTAAATTCATTCAGTAACGGGCTGCGCAGCGCACTTCGAGAAGCGCCAGATGTCATATTGGTGGGTGAAATGAGGGACCAAGATACCATCTCGGCGGCGCTTACGGCCGCCGAAACGGGCCATTTGGTACTGTCGACCCTACACAGCGGCCACAGCGCGCAAGCGATCGATCGCATCGTGGATGTGTTTCCAGAGCACCAGCAACTGCAAGTGCGCGTTCAGCTTTCTGACACACTACGTGCGTTGGTGACTCAACGGCTGCTTCCAACACCCGACGCCCAATCTCGCGTACCTGTGGTCGAACTGGTCAAGGTGACTTACGCCGTCTCTAACACGATAAGAGAAGGTCGATTGCACCAACTGTCTAGCTTGATTCAATCGGGTACAAGCAGTGGCATGATCTCATTCGACTCAAGCCTTGCGAAGCTTGTTCGAGAAGGTGTTATCGAGCGTGCACTTGCGTTGAGCTGCGCCCGAGATCGCTCTCTCTTTGAGAGTCTACTCAAACGTTATTAGCCAAGTTAGGGTGCAGGTTGAGCGGGCTTTACCTCGGTGGGCTTTTTCGCATTGTCAGCGCCCGTCTTGGGTGCCTGCTTGGGGTTCTTTTTGACAATATGTGCGTTGGCCTTATTCAAACCGCGCTGATGCGTCCGCTCGAAGGGCGGTGTCTGCGCGAGGTATAGGTACCAGGCCACAAGACCAAGTGCTGCCGCCGCGCCCACTGTAATCACAACCTGGCTTATCTTCATTTGACCACCCTCCAACCTGTGTGCGCTATACTACCAGCTTGTCGAGCAAGGATGAAGCGATCAATCCTTCGCAGTCTGTGCGCGTTGTTGTCCTCGGAGTTGCATCATTCTCTGTAGTACAAGTGGGTGATGCGGCATTGCCGACTGGGCGCGCAGCAATACTCTTAATGCGTCATCGATCTGCCCCCGCCTATGGGCGAGTTCACTGAGCTCAAGATAGCCACGGACATCATTTGGTGAAAGCGCAATCATCGACTCAAAATGATGCTCTGCTCGCTTCCAGTCTTTGGCATCCATCTCGATACGCCCGAGCAGCCAATGCGCAATCGTAAACTTAGGGTCTCTTTTTAAAGCGCGACGATAGAACGTTCGCGCCTTGGACGGAGCCCCTCTCGCAAGTGCAAGCGTACCCAAGTTTGCCTGCATCGACGCGAGGGTCCCATCGCGCTTTAAGGCCTCATTGAAGTGTTTCTCTGCCTCATCAAATCGGCCTAATTTAAGCTCAAGATAGCCGCGATTGCTGGCCGTGAGAGCGAGACTCGGGCCAAATTGATTCGACTTTTCATACGCTTTGCGGGCGTCATCGATACGGTTAAGACGGAACAGTATGTTACCTAGATTACCCCAACCAGCGCGGTCATCCGGTTGCTCTTTAGTCAATGATTCAAGCACCTTTCGGGCGCCATCAAGGTCACCGAGTTGTTCGAGCGTTTCGGCATGTTCGATTCGAAAATTATGGCGACCCGCCGCTTTCTCAGCATTCTCAAATGCAGACTTCGCATCCCCGAGCCGACCCATCGATTTGTAAATCATCGCAAGCTCCTCCCAACCCGTAGATGCTTGCGGTCTCGCCTTCAGGGCCTCTTGCAGCACGTTCATCGCCTTCGGAAGATGTTTTTGTTTGCCATCAAGGCGCCAAATACGCGCATGCGCAATGCCCAATCTGACCTTGGCATCTCGCGGATCATCCTCTTTGCGATGGCGTGCTAAGATATCGACGAGCTCGACGCCGTCCGGTCTCGTTTTTGCCTGGTCATGCGCTGGATTCTTGCGAATGAAATGGTCGGTAAATGTGACATGGGGAATGTCGCTGGTGCCGCCTTTGTGCATATGACAGCTCGAACAACTTGACGATCCGATCTCGTGACGCTGCCCACAATCGTCGGGCTGATGGCAAGACTTGCAACCGCCATTTACCTCCATCTCTTTATTGCGACGATGTGGATTGTGACAGGTTGTACACGTCATCTTGTCTCCAGAGGCCTTTGCACATGCGCTGAGCGCTAAGCGGTGGCCATGGCTTGCGATGCCAAACTCAGCACCACCGTCGGATTTGTAAACATACAAGGACATGAAGTCGGCGAGGGGCTGCCGGGGATCGTAGTGGGACCACGTCTGATCGCCAAGTAAGACGCGTGCTTCCCCCGCGAGATGGCATTGCTGACAAATCTGCAGCTGCTTCTCCTTCGTCGCCTTCTTAGGGTTTAGAATTTTGTCGCTCGGGTCCGATGGCGCAGCCGTGCCACTCATCGCTGCGACATGCCCGCTGCCCTCTCCGTGACACCTTGCGCAACTAATGCCTTCAGCGAGTGGACGCTCGTACATAGCCAGTTTGTGAGTCGCAGTTGGTGTCGGGTCATTGTGACAGAAGAGGCAAATGGGTTTCACGGGCCGACTGAATCGCTGGTGGTTTGCGCGCTCGTATCCTGGGCTCATGTCCCACATGCCTCGCTCGCTGTACCAGGTCAGCGGCAACTCGACGAGTTCACCATCCACAGTCCCTAGATACGAACGGGTGTGGTTTCCAGAGCCTATGATATGACTTGCCTCAACAACACGACGATAGCCTGTCTCAGGCAGGCTCTCTTCTTGGAAAAATCGACCGTCTTCATCGACAAACGCTCGGTAGAGTACGCCTGTTACAGGATGCTTGATCGTCGCTTTAGACTTGGCGAAGTTCTCTATCCGCTGCGCACCCTTGACCGCATAGAGAGAGCGCCCCATCCCCGTTTTGAGAAACCCTTCCACCACATCTGGGTGGCAATCAGCGCACACCTCAGGGCCTGGGCTTTTCGGGCCGATGGGCCGGTAAACTTGAGCCACTTTCTCAGCGCGAATGGCGTCTGAGACAGCAGACGCTTTCGGCGACGGATCGGGTACGGTTCTGATTGGGGTGGCGTGCGCTTTCTCCGATGGACGAGCCAGCTGACTTTGCTCACTTTGGCAGGCACCGGTTACGCTCAGAATCAGTAGCGTCCAAATGGATCGGTGTGTTGGCAATACCAATGTCATTCCCCTACGAACCGAGCCACTCGGCGGGCGCCTCGATAGCGTCCTCGGGACGAGGCGATACGTCCCAGACGTATTAGTAGCGCCGAAAACGATTCGCATCAAATAAAGCGTGCGAGTACGAGAAACTAAACTTAAAGATGTGCTCCTTCCGGTGTCATGCTATTGGCTGGGTTGACCCGATAGCTGGAGTTCGCATCATGTCTGAGGCTTTCGAATCACTCAAGAGACGACTCGAACGGTTTGTTGATGAGCGCGAGTGGCGCCAGTTCCACACGCCAAAAAACATGGCCATCTGTATTAGCGTCGAGGCCAATGAGCTGCTCGCCCATTACACGTGGACCGACACCACCGCCGTTGAAGAGACATCGGAACAAACGCTCGACCACATTGCGATACGCGATGAAGCTGCAGACATATTATTGAGCTTACTGAGCTTCGCACGCACCTGTGATTTTGACCTCATCGACGCGGCGCAGACCAAACTGACAAAGCTAGAGAAGCGATATGATGTGCGCACGGCCCGAGGTAATGCCAGGAAAATTCCCGAGAGCGAGTCTTGCTAATGGTCCTGGTCGCGGCGTGTATGCTGGGGCCTATCGGATCCCCCTGATGGCGTCTTTCCGACTGGCGGTTCGCTGGATTTGGGCCGGGCGGTCAACGAAGCACTTCTACGCTTCGTCACAACGCTTGCGGCGATCAAGGCCGACACACCGCCCCCAAGCATGCTCGCAGCGCGAGGCGTGAGGCCGAAATGCATCGCCATGAAGGTGAGTAGCATGCCCGCTGATAGGCCAATACCAATCGGGAGCCAGATGCCTTGTTGTGAATTCATCTGATGTGGCCCTAAAGGTTATCTTCTTTCCACTCGGAATACCAAGCCATCTGAATGGCCTCAAGCACCCGCTCCCCGCATCGACTGGGATCATCTTCAAACTCTTCGAGTTCAAGCACCCACTGCATTAAATCTGTAAATCGAACAGATAATGGCTCAAGTTCAGGGCGCGCATCGTAGAGTAACTCGCCGAGCGCGTGTACGTCCGTCCATCGAAGCGACATCTCAATTATCCTCTTTTGTCTGATTCTCAAGTTCCTGCTCGAGGCGATCGAGATCGACGTTACGCAACCCGTCATTCAGGGCGCGTTCCATTCGTCGGTGAGCAAAGCCAGAGCTCACTTTGTCGAGCATCTCGGTCAAGTCTTGAATCTTGCGATGGTCGTCGCCATCCATGCTCGCCTTAAGAGACCGAACGATGTCCCCAATGGCGTCGGCTTCTCCGTCTCTCAGCAGATCGGCATCGGAGTTCAGCGCCGGCTCAATTGCTGCGAGCACGCGCTTGCCTTCGATCACCGCCGTTCTCAAAAAACGGGCATTTACATCGGCTTCGGCAAAATCCAGAGACGCCTGCAGCATCTCTTCCACTTGAGCATCGGTGAGGCCATGGCTCGGCTGTACCTGTACTTCCTGGCGAGTGCCTGTACTCACCTCTTCCGCCGAGACCTTGAGTATGCCATCCGCGTCGATTTGGAAGGTCACCTTTACGCGGGCTGCACCGGCTGGTCTCGCAGGAATGCCACTTAACTGAAACCTGGCCAAACTACGGCAATCTTCGACAAGCTCTCGCTCCCCCTGAAGAATGTGAATGTCCATCGCGGATTGACCATCGCGATAGGTTGTGAATTCTTGGCTACGACTGGCAGGTATCTGGCTACACCTCGGAATCACCTTTTCCACAAGACCACCCATCGTCTCCAAACCAACGGATAGGGGGGTCACATCAAGAAGCAAGACATCTCCGCCATCAACCAGCCGAAGTTCGGACTCGGCAGAGAGAAGGTCCGCTTGGCTGGCTGCGCCTAATGCGACCACCTGATCGGGGTCGATGTCCGATAGTGGCTGCTGTTCAAACAGGTCTGCCACAAACCGTTGCACAAATGGTGAACGGGTACTGCCGCCTACCAAAACGACACCGTCGAGCTGCTCTGGTCGGAGTCCCGCATCCATTAAGGCCCGCCGACATGGAGCAAGGACACGTGCAAGGACTGGTTCAACAATCCCCTCATATTCATCGCGGCTGAGCATGAATTGGTGGGCTTCCCCGGCATCATCTACGACGCTCACGGCACTCTCAAAATGGTCCGTCAGCTCAATCTTTGCAGCCTCTGCTGCGAGACGAACCCGTTGCAGACAAGCTCCACTGACGGCATCGAGAGAGTCGAACCCCATACGTTTGAGCAATTCCTTTGCGACAACGAGGTCGAAGTCATCTCCACCGAGCTGACTGTCCCCGCCGGTCGACAGCACCTCGAAAACACCGTCGATGAGATGGAGAATACTAATATCAAAAGTACCGCCGCCGAGATCGAACACGGCGAAGCGACCCTCGCGTTGTTTATCGAGCCCATAAGCAAGCGCTGCAGCTGTCGGCTCGTTGAGCAAACGAAGGACGTCAAGACCCGCGAGACGTCCAGCTTGGCGTGTCGCTTGTCTCTGCGTGTCATCAAAATACGCGGGCACGGTGACCACAGCCTGCGTCACCTCTCCACCGAGCGCCTTGCTCGCCTCCGCCTTGAGCGCCTTTAAGATCTCGGCTGATACTTCGACAGGCGTAGGTGCGCACTCTTTAAGGGCAATACGAACCACCGCTCCATCTTGCTGAAGACGCGAATCAGTGAACCCAACAGCCTGCGCTTCTTCGGCCGTTCGGCCGATCAAGCGTTTCGCTGATAGAATTGTCTCATCCGCGGCGCTCGCCGCAGCAGCGCGAGCAGCCCGACCCACCACGACCTGTCCTTCGGAGCGATACCGAACAGCGGAGGGTAAGGTCGTGTGATCGCCATCGACGGGTAGAACACGCGAACGTCCGTTCTCAACGCATGCCACAAGGCTATTGGTCGTTCCAAGGTCAATTCCAACGGCTTTCATATATGGCCTCGCCCTTCATCGGCAGTCGAATGCGAAAGTTCGTTTATATCGTCTAGTATGCGCTTTAGATACTTGAGTTTTGCTGCTGATTGCGCCACGTCAACCAGTGGTGTTTCAGTGTCCTCGAGGCCAACTGCGATGGCTTCCAATGAGGCCTCGTATCGGGCGGCGACATCGCGCTCAATTCGCCCACGTTCGACATGATTGTCAGCACCAGTAAGCTCATCCAACGCTTCGCGCAACTCCATCATCTCCATCAGAAAGAACGGAGGCAGTTTGACTTGTCGCGCTTCATCCGACAGGTCGACACCGCCTAACTGAATCATATATTCAGCACGACGGAGCGGATCACTGAGCACTCTGTGTGCGTCGTTTAGCGCTGTCGCATGCTCGAGCGAAAAACGACGCTCTGTGTCACTCCGATGCGCATGACGGTCGGGATGAAAACGGCGCTGTAGCGTACGAAGTGAACGAGCTAATTCGTCAAGGTCAATTCTGAAGCTAGGCGGCTGCCCAAGAACGTCGAAGTGTGTCCGGGCGCGATTCGGCGGTAACAAAGCCCCACACTGTCCGCATTGCCACTCAGCTTGACCGTAGGGTGCCTGACATTGCCAACAGTTCATGGACTTTTCCTCGATAAGAGCATGCTCAGACTCGGCGTGATGGTCGTGGAGGAGTGGATTAGACGCTGAAGCTCTCGCCGCAACCGCATGTTCGGCGTGCATTCGGATTGGTGAACTTAAACCCCGATTGACCAAGATTATCGACGTAGTCGACTTCTGTACCCATTAGGTAGAGATAGCTTTTTGGGTCAACGAAAAGCTGTACACCATGAGACTCGAGCTCGCGATCTCCTTGGTTAGGCCCCTCAGCAAATTCCAGAAAATAGGTGAATCCAGAACACCCACCACCGCGAACACCCACACGAAGCCCTTGGGTTTCGTTTGGACGCTTTTCAATCAACTCGCGAACTTTAACCGCAGCGTTTTCGCTCAGTCCAATCATCGTCACGCCTCCTCACGCGTCAGTGGTATCGAGTCCCTGCTTCTGCTTGTAGTCCTCGATCGCTGCGCGTATCGCATCTTCTGCAAGCACTGAACAATGGATCTTCACAGGAGGGAGCGCAAGATGATCTGCAATCTCTCGATTTTTTATCTCGAGCGCCTCATCGATGGTCCGACCCTTAACCCATTCGGTCACCAGGCTAGAGCTTGCGATCGCTGATCCGCAGCCATAGGTCTTAAACCGCGCATCCTCAATCCGGCCATCATCGGTCACCTTGATCTGGAGACGCATCACATCTCCGCAGGCTGGCGCACCAACCAAACCGGTCCCAACAGTCTCGTCATTCTTATCCAATGAGCCCACGTTACGTGGATTCTCGTAATGGTCTACAACCTTGTCACTGTACGCCATCGTTGTTCTCCTAAGGGCTTAATGCCCCGCCCATTCAATCGTTTTTAAGTCAATCCCATCCTGGTGCATTTCCCAGAGGGGCGACATTTCTCGCAGTTTCGCCACGGAGCGAACCACAAGTTCAGCCACGTAGTCTACTTCTTCTTCCGTGTTAAAGCGACCGACGCCAAACCGGATGCTCGAGTGCGCATTCTCATCGTCAAGCCCAATCGAACGTAGAACGTAGCTCGGCTCAAGGCTCGCTGAAGTACACGCAGAGCCACTGGACACCGCAACGTCGCGTAACGCCATGAGTAACGACTCGCCCTCTACAAAAGTGAAGCTGATGTTGAGGTTGCCTGGCAAATAATTTTCCTGGTTGCCGTTGATGAGAATCTCCGGCACCCCAGCCGAAATCTTGTCGAGGAGCCGATTACGCAACGCGGTCGTCTTCTCAAGGTCGCTCTCAAGCTCAAGTCGGCACAGCTCCGCGGCCTTACCGAGTCCGACGATTTGGTGGACGGGCAAGGTACCCGACCGCATACCTCGCTCATGCCCGCCGCCGTGAACGAGAGGGGCGATGCGAACCCGTGGTTTTTTACGGCGGACATAAAGCGCACCGATCCCCTTCGGCCCGTACATTTTGTGACCGGACATGGAAAGCATATCGATCCCCATGGCGTCGACGTCGATGGGCACCTTGCCCACGGTCTGAGCGGCGTCGGTATGGAACAGCACACCCGCTTCTTTACAGATAGCGCCATATTCAGCGATGGGGTTAATGGTTCCGATCTCGTTGTTGCCGTGCATAAGCGACACCAAAACGGTGTCGGGGCGGATGGCAGCCTTGAGCTTTGCCGGATCGATGAATCCATCGTCTCCAACCTCGAGCCATGTGACCTCTGCGCCCTGACGCTCAAGCCAACGAGCGGTGTCGATGATGGCTTTGTGTTCCGTCGGTGCGGTGATAAAGTGCTTCCCCTTGCGCGCGTAGAACTCGAAAGCGCCCTTCAGAGCCATGTTGTCGCTTTCGGTTGCACCACTTGTGAACACAATCTCCTTGGCACTCGCGCCGATTAAATCGGCGATTTGCTCGCGTGCCAGCTCAACCGCCTCCTCCGCCGTCCACCCGAAAGCGTGGTTACGGCTCGATGCGTTGCCAAAATGCTCCGCGAGATAAGGTACCATCGCGTCAACGACTCGTGGGTCACACGGTGTCGTCGCTTGATTATCCATGTAAATGGGTAGCTTCATCGCTTCGTCCACTCCAACTCTTTACTATCCTAGACGCTCTATCTACTGGACGAGTAGACCAGAGATGAGCGTTGGTTTTGGTTCTTCTGCACGCTCAGCATCAACACATTGAGCGCACGCCTGTGGCGCAGCCTTTGTCTGTTCACAGCCAACACAGCCATCCAAGAAGGTCATACTGGCTCTGAGCTCCGCTTCAAGCTCGTCGAGCGCGTTACGTTTCTCATGTATCGCCGCCAAGCGCTTCTCATACAACGACCGCAGTCGCGCCATAGACCGCCCCGAGGGGCCATCGTCGCGCCAATCGGACAACACATCGGCAATCTCACTTAAGCTCAAGTCTAACCGCTGCAGACAAGAGATAAACTCAACCCGCTCAGCGTTGCTCTCGTCGTACATTCTGTATCCGCTTTGTGTACGCTTCGCAGGGGTCACCAGGCCAAGTTCTTCGTACAGATGCAGTGCACGCACGGTCTTGCCCGTACGCGCCGCCAGTTCACCAATCCGAAAGAATGCCTCGCTACCCATCGCCGATCTGTTCTCCTGCAAACGTGCGCAACCTAGTGAGATCGAATCAGAAAGTCAACAACCCTAACTCTAACGTATGCGTTAGGGTTTATCAATGCGAGACATGCCGGCGACTTCCGGCGTGTTTATTAAGGCTTCGAGGGCTTGTCTTTACGCGCCGTAAGACAAAGATAATATGCTGTTATTTCGGTGCGTTAAACTTGATGTATTGGCGGGTAGAACGACCATCGGGCGTAACGTAGCTGATACCAAACACCGTATTGAGGTCATCGGGCAATGCCAAAGCGGTCCGCCAGGAACGTACGTTGTCCGTGTAGTGTGCGCCAAGCATAGTAAGCTTAGTCTTCGGTGGTAAACCGAGCAGAGAGACCAAAGAACCAGGTAGCGCTTCTTCAACATAGACGGTCTCAGGCATCGGCCCGTCTTCAATGCCCTCAAAAAAGCGACCTAGGCTCTCTTTAAAGTCACTTTTCGGAAAGTGTGGGTGAGGATCCTCTTCCGGGGGTACCTCGTAGGGCACCTGTTTGGCCACAATTTCTTGTGGATCAACATAGCCCTTCACCGCAAACTCTCCCTCGGTCACGACCGGCCAGGCGGCGATCTCGTGAGCATTTTCAGGAATACCGGTGCGAGGGTCTTCGTCGTAGTCAGACCACGGCGGCATCACATCACGAACTTCGCCCGGTTTGAGGTCGCATTCACTGTTCATATCGAATTGCTTTTGTCCAAGAGACTCGAGCTTGCTTGGCGGACCGTTTTTTGCCGCTTGAGTCTCTTTCTCAACTCGGTACTTGGCCCTTCGACGTTCAAGTTTAGCCGTCTCGTCTTGCCCGATCAGTTGGCCGATCTTCTTATTCTTGACATCCATGTTCGCCACGACAGCGGCCTTGACCGTTTCATTTTTGGGTGGCGGGCTTACCATCCATACGATCAAGCCCAAAACAACGACGAATGAGACCGATATGATTTTGTCCAACACTGACCCCCTTTGCTCGGTTCAGGCCACTGCCGTCGCTGGAATGCACGGCAGCACGTGTCCTGGCTACCACCATAGCGATAAATTGAAGACATGTCGCCCAAAGGCATTCACTTAGTGGTTAAAAACCTGAAATGTGACCTGCAGTACAGGTTTGCAAAATAATCGTGCATCAGGAACCAAAAAAGACGGGGGGATGCGGGTCGGACTTGCGGTGTTACCATGAATTGGGTAGCACAAGACCTCTCACAGTGAGGTAGCCATGACATCTAATCAAAGAGCATTCGTTCCAGTCGACACCCAATGCAGCTTTCCCGATGAAGAGGCAAAGGTACAAGACCTCTGGGAACAAGGGCAGATATTTGAACGTTCGGTGCAGGAACGCCCCGAGGAGAATCGCTACGTCTTCTACGATGGCCCTCCATTCGCGACCGGATTACCACACTACGGACACCTGTTGGCAAGCACCATCAAAGATATCGTGCCACGTTACTGGGCCATGCGAGGCTACAGAGTTGAGCGACGTTTTGGCTGGGATACCCATGGTCTGCCCATCGAAATGCTCATGGAAAAGGAGCTCGGTCTCTCCGGGCCCACAAGCGTTCGAGAATTCGGCGTCGCTGAGTTTAATGAAGCGTGTCGCGCGAATGTTCTCAAATATACAGAAGAGTGGCGTCGTGTTGTGGGTAGATTAGGTCGTTGGGTTGATTTCGATAACGACTACAAGACGATGGACCCGACCTTTATGGAAAGCGTCTGGTGGGTTTTCAAAACGCTCTGGGACAAGGGGCTCGTCTACGAGTCGTTTCGGGTTATGCCCTTCAGCTGGCGGCTCTCCACCGCTCTATCGAACTTCGAAGCCAATATGGACTACCGCGATGTGCAAGATCCAGCCATCACGGTCGCGATGCCACTCGCCGACCAACCGGACTGCGCATTATTGATCTGGACGACCACGCCGTGGACGCTCCCATCGAACCTCGCCATCGCCGTCGGAGATGAGATCGAATACGTGCGAGCGAGTCAAAAGGACGAGGACGCACAATACATTGTTGCCCGTGCACGCCTCGCCGAGGTGTTGGGCGCTGATGCAACGGTGCATGAGTCAATGTCAGGGAGTACACTTGTCGGCAAACGCTACCAACCACTCTTTCCATTCTTCAAAGATCACCCCAATAGTTTTCAAGTCATCTCATCGGGCCATGTAACGACCGATAACGGTACAGGACTGGTGCACATGGCTCCCGACTTTGGAGAGGACGACTTTGAGGCCTGTAAGTCTGCGGGCATTCAAGTGGTGCTCAGCGTTGACAACGAAGGGCGATTTACCTCAGACGTCGCGCCGTATGCGGGTCAAAACATTAAAGAAGCGGACCCGCAAATCATCAAAGATATAAAAGCGAATGGTCGTTTGTTTAAACACGCGACGCTGCAGCACAGTTATCCGTTCTGTTGGCGCAGTGGAACGCCGTTGATTTACAAAGCTGTGCCGGCGCGCTTCATCCGCGTCGAGGCCTTGCGTGACCGGATGGTTCAACACAATCAATCCATCCATTGGGTACCGGAGACCGTGGGCAGACGCCGATTCGGCAACTGGCTCGCCGATGCTCGGGACTGGAATGTGTCGCGTAATCGCTTCTGGGGTACGCCAATACCCATATGGCGATGCGCATCCTGCGACAACGAAACATGTATCGGTAGCATTGATGAACTCGTGCAACGAACCGGTGAGCCAATCGACGATATTCATCCACACAAGATCAACCATTTGAGCTTCGACTGTGATGCATGTGGCGGGCAAATGTCGCGTATCCAAGACGTGTTCGACTGCTGGTTCGAGTCGGGGTCAATGCCCTACGCCCAGGACCATTACCCATTTGAGGCCGCCGATAGTTTTGAGGCCAATTTTCCGGCGGAATTCATCGCTGAAGGCCTCGACCAGACCCGAGGCTGGTTCTATACACTGCTGGTTTTGAGCACAGCACTCTTTGATCGGCCCCCGTTCACGAACTGCGTTGTCAACGGCATGAT
This sequence comes from Bradymonadia bacterium, assembly GCA_049889275.1. GTDB lineage: Bacteria > Myxococcota_A > Bradymonadia > UBA7976 > UBA1532 > UBA1532. The sequence goes on from JBMHDS010000083.1 coordinate 82,502, forward strand.
CCTCGCCGAAGACGGCTCAAAGATGAGCAAATCGAAGCAGAACTACCCCAACCCAGAGGCGGTCTTTGCCACGTATGGTTCAGATGCCCTGAGGGCCTACCTCATTAACTCTCCAGTGGTACGCGCTGAGCCCCTGCGCTTTGCAGAGTCGGGTGTGAAGGAGGTGGTTCGTACCGTCTTAATACCCCTACGAAATGCGTGGTCGTTCTTCGTACAATACGCGAACATAGACGGCTGGCGCCCCGACAGCGGTCTCGAGGGTGTCATGACGCCCTCAGCCGAAGAGCGACCAGAGCTCGACCGCTGGCTCCTCTCGGTACTGCAGACGCTCGTACGAGATGTAAACGAGCAAATGGAGGGCTACTACCTCTACAAAGTGGTGCCGCCCATTCTCGGATTCATCGACGACCTCACAAACTGGTATATTCGGCGAAGTCGCCGCCGGTTCTGGCGCGCTGCTGACGATGCCGAGGGTCAGGTCGATAAGGCCGCAGCGTATGCAACCCTATACGAAGCGTTGGTTACGTTCGCACAAGTCATGGCGCCCGTTTTGCCTTTCATCACAGAGTCGGTCTACCAGAACCTGGTTATCGAGCCTGGCGCTGAGGGCGCACGCGATAGCGTGCACCTCTGCGATTACCCTCAAGTAGATGCGAGTAAAATCGATACGGAGCTCGAGGTTCAAGTCGAGGTGGTTCGCAAAGTTGTCAGTATGGGGCGGGCTCTACGAGAAAAACACCGTCTAAAGACACGTCAACCCCTTCGACGGGTCACCATCGTACACCATGATAGCGCCATACTCGCAGCAATCGACTCGCAGGTAGAGCTCGTGAGCGAAGAGTTAAATGTAAAAGAGGTGCTCGCAAGAAGCGACGACACAGACCTCGCAGAACTCAGCTTTAAAGCAAACTTCAAGACGCTCGGGCGGCGTCTTGGCAAACGCATGAAAGAAGCAGCCCAGGCGATCGGACAGCTCTCGTTGGGCGACTGGAAGACACTGCAAGCGGGCGGCCACATTGTTGTCGCCGATGAGCGGATCACCGCCGATGACATCATCGTCAATCGGACAGCGCGCGGTGATGTGGTCATCGAGGTTGACGGAGGCCTTACAGTCGCTATCGATCATGTTCTAGATGCTGAGCTGATCGCAGAGGGTCAGGCCCGTGAGCTGACCAGTCGGCTGCAGAGAGCGCGAAAAGACCTAGGCCTCGCCATCACCGATCGAGTCGACCTCGTCATCGGTGTCTCCGACCCGGACCTGAAGTCCGCCTTTGAGGCGCACAGCGATGTCATCTCCGGTGAAGTCCTCGCGCGGACATTTCGTATCGAACCATCGTGCACCGGGGAATTGAGCTTTGCCTTTGACGACAAGACTGTCACCGTACACCTAGAACGCGCATGAGAATCGCACCACCATGTTGCGGTACGAGACGTTCAAAGTCGAAAAAGGGGGCCTATGAGCACGCCTTGGAAATGTTCGTCGGACCCATCCGGTTAGTACCGACGCACATATGCTTAGCAACAACCATCGCCTAAGGGCCTGAGATTGCGCTCACTTCTCACATCAATATTCATCATGACGCTGCTGCCGGTTCAGTGGGTCTACGCGCAATGCAACCAACAAGATGAGATCTCGGTACGAATCTCGGCAGATGAGTTTGAGATACCAGGCTATGACGCGAAGCGCGAACTCTTAGCGATTAGGCTACCCAATGCGCTTAAGTCTCAGCCGCGCCATCTCAATGGATTGGTGTTGCAATTCAAACAGCAGGATATTCACTTTCAGGTCGCTCCATCGGTCCTCGGTGTTGGTCTAGAGTCGGGCATCAAGATGCTCGATTTGGTGATCACAGGACATCCAACCCCACATCCAGAAGCGTCCGGACCGACATCGTCTTGTAAAGCAGTCGTTGCAACCCATGTGAGCCTTCACAAAGACGGTTTGGAGGTCGCTCAAACACGACTGGATGCGCAGCCAACTCATCCGTCTGCACGCATGCCAAAGCTCCGTACCATGGTCAAAGTCGAGACCGGTCAGGTGAATCGCGACGAATCCGCACGCCGCTTTGAAAAAGCAGCACGACGATGCCTGAAGATGACCGGCTATGGTCGAATTCATGGAGCCTTGGGCATCCAGGTGGAGACAAGCCTTATCGGAGAACCCCAGCCGCCTCGTGCGGTCGTGGACGGGATCGTTAACCGCCCCTTTACCCGATGCCTGATTCGAGAACTCACGAATGACGAAACCCTGTGGGCGAACATTGAACCGGCCACGAGAGCTTACTTGACGGTATACATCTCTCGCGCTCATCACCCGACCAAAGAGTCTAAAACTACAGACTGAGTCCGCTTGAGGCCTCCGAACTACTCCTGCGGGCTTTGTGTCTGGTCAGCTGTGTTCGTGCGCTCCGGCCATTGGAAGATGACATGGCCATAGATATGCTCGGTCGGCACAAGACCATGTATCGGTGACTTACGGCAAAAACGGGCTAAATCACAGCTCACATGAACAAAACTCGGCGGCACTTGAATGAGTCGATTTCTCCGTAACCGCGCACGCGTCTTGTTCGGTATCTGCTTTTGACTCGACAACAACTCCGGGACGGAGCGCCAATCGGCCATCAGCCCATTGGGCTTAAGCAGTTTCTCGTTTCTCACGAGCCCATGGGGCGTAATCTCAACATCGTCGCCTGCAACACCTGTCAGACGACGCAATACGCGGTATTGACCATCGTCGACGACGACAATATCCCCTGGACTCGGGTCGGAATAGGTTACGAATAGAACATCACCGGAGACGACCGAGGGCGTCATAGAGTTGCTCGCGACTCGCATGAACTGGCCAAAGAACAGTTGAAGGCATAGCAAAATGATGGTCAACGTGACGATGACCAAGCCCAGCAAGCCGCGGCGCTGAAAGAGGGGGAATGGCCGAGTGTTGCCGAGCGGCTTTTGTTTGATACGCCGCATGCCTAGCGCTTTTGGTCGCCTGTCGCGTAGATGATCACGTTGCCACCGAAAGCCCGATTGACCTCATCGACAGTAAAGTCGAAATCGTGTGGACACAGGCCCGGTCTTTGCCCGTTCAGCCCAGCGACTTGCTGGGCCATCTCCCTCGGCGTGCAGGCACCCGCTCGGAAAAGCACGAGCCGCCCACAGGGCAAGAATTCGTGCGCTGGGCGCAGAATCGGCGCATCACCCGCAAACCCCTTCCGCGCGAGCTTCGAAAGCAGGCCCGCGAGCCGCCAGTCAACCTGTGCTGACAATCCACGAAGGGGACGGCCATCGACGTTTATGCACAAGATCAGCGGGTCTGCGGGTTGAGCCCTGAGTCCGTTTAGCGAGGCGTCCGTGGTGGTCGATTTGGCCATATTAGACCCGCCCAAACTCTTGCGCGATGCGGTCTAGAATACCATTGACGAATTTGCCAGAGTCTTCAGTCCCGAAGCGCTTCGCTATCTCAATCGCTTCGTTCAAAGTAGCGCGACTGGGTACGTCCGACTCGAAGGCCAGTTCGTACGCGGCGAGTCGGAGAACATTGCGGTCAACACGCGCCATGCGCGACACTTTCCAATTCAGCGAGAAACGCTCGATCAATTCATCGATAGATTTGAGATGCGACACGACACCGTCGACCATCCGGGTGACAAATTGCCAGTTATTCTCATCAGGCGCGAACATCTGCTGCGCACGACTGAGGACATCTGCTGGTGCGGGTTCATATTCTGAGTAACCCAATAACTCCGCGATCACTTCGGTGTCATCTTTGAAATGGCCCAAAAACTCATCGACAGAGCCTTGCTCACCATTCGCTTTACCAACGTCGATAGCAAACAGAACCAATAGCGCTGTTTCCCTAGCAGTGCGGCGAGGTGACATCACGAATTGCTTTCAGCGCTGATGTTACGCAATAAGTTAACCATTTCTAAGGCCGCAAGCGCAGCTTCGGCGCCCTTGTTGCCAGCTTTTGTCCCAGCGCGCTCGATGGCTTGTTCGATGGTGTCGCATGTCAGCACACCATTCGCGATGGGCATATTTGTCTCGAGGGCAATTCGACCTAAGCCGCTCGAGGCCTCACCGGCGACATAATCGAAATGCGGCGTAGCACCCCGAATGACCGCACCAAGCGCGATGATCGCATCAAATTCGCCCGAATTGGCTACGCGTTGAACAGCCAGCGGGATTTCCACGCCACCCGGCACCTTAAAGATCACGATGTCTTTGTGCGCCGCACCATGTCGGACCAAGGTGTCGACGGCACCCGTAACGAGGGGGTCGACGATAAAGTGATTAAAGCGTCCCACCACCACTGCGTAGCGGTGACCCGTGGCGTCCATATTACCTTCGACGACTCGCACTCCGTTCACTGTGACTCCCCTCCCTGTCCATGTTCCGTTGTCTCATCCAACGAGATACGTTCAACAACTTCAAGCCCGTAGCCCTGAATCCCTTTAATCCGAGTGGGCGAACTCGAGATCAGCTTCAACTGCCTCACCCCTTGATCAAGGAGAATTTGAGCACCGATACCGTACTCACGCAAGTCTTGCGGTAAGCCGATGGCCCCCCGCTCGATCGCTGGACGCTTCGGTGTTTGACCGGCGAGTTGCCGGACCTCGTTCTCAACCCGGGGTGCCGGCTTTTGCAGATAAACCAATACACCACAACCCTCCGCTTCAATCTTAGCGAGGGAGCTGAGGAGTTTGTCTCGCCCATTCTGCGACCCACAGCCGAAGACATCTGACAAAATCGCTTCCTGTTGGACACGACCGAGTACGGGCTTATCTGGGGACGGATTTCCCTTCACGAACGCCACATGTTCGAGTTCATCGACCACTGTCACATAGGTCACAACTTTGAACACGCCAATATCACCCACCTGAGTCTCAACGGAGGCGGTCGCTCTCACGAGACGTTCATTGGTGAGTCGGTATTGAATGAGGTCTGCGACCGAAATGATGGTGAGATCATGTTCAGCTGCGAAGACCTCCAGTTGCGGTCGTCTGGCCATTGTACCATCGGGGTTCATGATCTCGCAGATGACCCCCGCCGGCTCGAGTCCGGCTAATCGAGCTAAGTCAACCGAGCCTTCGGTCTGCCCAGTCCTGACCAACACCCCACCTGCCCTCGCTCTCAAGGGAAATATGTGACCTGGTTTTGACAGGTCCGTTGGCTTGGCGTTGGGGGCAACGGCAACCCGCACAGTACGCGCGCGGTCCGCCGCGCTGATTCCAGTCGTGACACCAGTCGCGGCCTCGATGCTTACGGTGAAAGCCGTCCCGAAGCCGCTGCTATTGTCCCGAACCATCATGGGTAGTTCGAGAGTATCGCAGCGCTCGGGCGTCAGGGAGAGACAGATTAACCCTCGGCCATGGACGGCCATAAAGTTGATCGCTTCGGGGGTACACAACTCGGCCGCCATAACCAAATCGCCCTCATTTTCCCGATCCTCGTCGTCCACAAGGATAACGAGTCGACCGTTACGAATTTCTTCGATCGCCTTTTCTACCTTGGCAATGCTTTTCTGGTTTCCGTACATAGAATCAAGACCGCCCTTCGAGTTCGCGTCTGCAATGTGCTGTGTTGGTGTCCGGCATACTCGATCCGTTACCGAAAACTCAACAGAGTCGATGTAAATGAAGCAAGCCCCGGGACAACCTGGCTGCGAATTTGCTGAATGAGCACCGGTTGTTCAACTAACTTTCGACCAACGCATTGGGCAAACTGAGGTTCTCTAGTCATCGCTGTCAACATCCGCCGGGTAAAGAATTGGGCTTCGAATCAAAAGGTCTTGACCGACCATCTCGACCGAAGGCTGAGCTAAGACGAGCGCTTGGTCGATCTTCGCCGGTGCCTTGAGGGGAAACGCCGGTCGACCCATTCCCAATAGCTTGGGTGCCATGTAGAGGCACAACTCGTCGGCTAGACGTTGTTCAATAAAGCTTCGATGGATCTCACCGCCCCCCTCGACGAGCAGGCGGACGATGCCACGACGGGCGAGGTCATCGAGTACATCACACAGAGAGATTCGTTGCTCCACGTCCAGGGCGACTCGAATCACATTTGCCCCTGTGCCCTTAATCGCTTGTACGTTCTCGGGAGGTGCACCTTCCGCCACATAGACCAAGGTTCCGGGGCCAAGTACGCTGAGCGTTGGCTCAAGATCAGCCGCGGTACTCAATACGATTCTGATGGGATCGTCGCCAGGGCAATCTCTGACCGTCAACTTGGGATTGTCGAGTTTAACGGTATTTGCACCAACCAAGACGCCGTCATACTTGGCGCGCAGACGGTGCACATCACGTCGTGCATCTACACCCGTAATCCACTTCGAGTCTCCCTCAGGTGTCGCGATTTGGCCATCGAGAGTCATGCCCGCCTTCAGCGTGACCCAAGGCCGCTTGTGGGTAATAAACTTTGTAAACGGTGCATGATGCCACTCGCACTCTGACCCGAGGACACCCGCCTCAGCCTCGATACCTGCTGCTTTGAGCAAGTCGAGTCCCCGTCCTTGCACTAAGGGGTTTGGGTCGATGACACCTACGTAAACCTGTTTGACGCCCGCGGCGATGATCGCGTCGGTGCATGGGCCTGTCCGACCATGGTGACAGCACGGCTCTAGGGTCACATACATCGTCGCGCCTTGAGCAGCAGCCCCTGCATCCTTTAACGCCATCACTTCAGCGTGACTGTGCCCGCACGGTTGGGTGACGCCACGGCCAACGACCTCAGATTCACGCACCACCACACAGCCTACGATCGGATTAGGACTGGTTCGGTGTTCGGCCTGGTCCACCAACTGAAGTGCTAGGCCCATAAAATGTGCGTGGTCGAGTTCGCTCATGGCACCCCCGAGGTCTCAACCCCGTCCACGGTCTCAGACGTCTGTAGATTTTCGAGCTCCACCATGAACTGACGAACATCGGAGAACTCTCGATAGACAGAGGCGAACCTCACGTAGGCCACTTCATCGACCTGACTGAGACAGCCAAGAACATATTTGCCGATTTCGGATGACAAGACCTCTCGCTCCGCCCCACCGGCGAAATGCTGCTCAACCTGGCTGATCAAACTTTCGAGTTGGTTGGATCGTATCGGACGTTTTCGACACGCGATCTGCAACCCACGCATCAGTTTGTCGCGATCAAAATTTTCCCGCGCGCCATCTCGCTTCACGATGACTGGCAGCAATCGCTCCACGCGCTCATAGGTCGTGAATCTCTTCTCACATCCATTGCAACACCGACGTCGACGAACGGCCTGTTGGTCGCGGACGGAGCGCGAGTCGAGGACACGAGTATCATCTGAACCACAAAATGGACACACTTTGCTGCTACTCCTCAAGCTCGATTTTTGCGACACGACCTGCGTGGCGACCGCCAGCGAACTCTGTCTCGATGAAAGCTTCGATGGATTCAAACGCGACGAGGTCACCCACGAGCCGACTGCCGAGGCACAGAATGTTTGCATCGTTGTGTTCACGCGCCAATTGCGCCATCAGTGGCGACTGAACGAGGGCGGCACGAATGCCACGAAACCGATTGGCTGCGATGGATATACCAATACCGCTGCCACAAATCAGTACGCCGAGGTCAGCCTGACCCGATTGTAGGTGGCGTGCACATGCAGCCGCGTAATCCGGATAATCGCAACGCTCAGCAGAAGCCGGCCCGAGGTCCACAAGCGTTACGCCTGCTCGATCCTTTAAGTAGGCGCACACGCGAGATTTAAGGCCGAAGCCGGCGTGATCAGATGCTACGGCAATACGTAAACTCATGTTTCCTCTGGATCATATTCGCTCAAAATTAGGGACACATTGGTGCCGCCAAAGCCAAAACTATTGGACAGCGTTCGACGTATTCTCGCGGGCCTTGCCTGTCCCGCAACGTAATCGAGGCGACACTGTGGATCTGGATCGACGAGGTTAATGGTGGGCGGCGCCACCTGATCGCGGATACTGAGCGCACAAAATGCAGCTTCCACGGCGCCTGCAGCGCCGAGCATATGACCCGTCATGGATTTGGTACTGCTGACCATCAATCGCTGGGCATGCTCTTTAAAAACCGTCTCAATCGCCACCGACTCGGCGATATCTCCAGCTGGTGTAGAGGTTCCGTGTGCATTCACGTAGTCGATGGCCTCCACGTCAATACCGGCATCGGCAAGCGCTGCCTGCATACATTGCACGGCGCCACGGCCTTCGGGATGTGGGAGCGTCATATGAAATGCGTCCGAGGACTGTCCGTACCCCGTAACTTCAGCATAGATCTGGGCGCCTCGAGCTCGTGCCGACTCAAGAGATTCGAGGACCATGACACCAGCACCTTCCGCCGCCACAAAGCCATCTCGACCCAAATCAAACGGACGCGACGCTTCCTGGGGTGCATCGTTCCGCGTAGACAGTGCTTTCATCGCCGCAAACCCGGCTACGCCGAGGGGCGTGATCGTCGCCTCAGCACCACCAGAGACTGCGACATCAACCATCCCTTCTCGGATCATTCGGACGGCTTCACCGATAGAATGCGCGCCCGTCGCGCATGCACTCACCGGACTCCAATTCGGACCCCGCGAACCGATCATGATGCTGACCTGGCCCGGAGCAAGATTAGAGATGAGTCTCGGCAACATAAATGGACTTAATCTCTTGGGCCCCTTGGTGTTGAGAATCGCGATCGCCTCCTCGATGGTCTGCAAACCACCGAGGCCGACACCAATCAACACTGCAGTTCTCTCAGGGCTGGGCACCGGAACGGTCAACCCCGCGTCCTCTAGGGCCATCAAAGACGCACCGATCGAGAAGTGGATGAAGCGATCCATCTTTCTTTGGTTCTTGCGATCTAACCAGCGTGACGCGTCAAAGTCTTGTACTTCACCGGCGATGCTGACGGGATGGTCTGTGGTATCGAATTGTGTGATAGGTCCAATGCCCGAACGACCAGCAAGTAATGCATCCCATGTGGAATGTGTGTCGGTACCGATGGGCGTGACGAGCCCAATCCCAGTGATCACAACTCGAGGCCGGGCCTTGTGCATGATGTGCTCTTATCCTAAGGCGCAGGCGAGTTCGTAGAACTCGAGCGCGTTATTCACCGCTGGAGAGGTGCTGCTGGATATAATTGATCGCATCCTGGACGAGCCGAATGTTTTCGGCCTCATCGTCGGGTATCTCAACGTCAAATTCGTCCTCTATGTGCATCACCAGTTCAACAAGATCGAGGGAGTCAGCCCCCAAATCCTCGATAAAATTGGCCTCGGGGACGATCTCTGATTCATCTTGGTCAAGCTGTTCAGCGATGATTGCTCTCACCCGGTCTTCGATACTCGCCATGACTATATCTCCCAAATTTGAACCTATTCTGCCACCGACACGACTCGCGATGGCAGACGCTGGGACGCATTTGCCCGTTGCCGGTTTGACTACCTAATTCTGTGGCCTAATGTCAAGCCTACCGAAGGTGGCTCTTTCATTAATCTAGGCGGTAGACTCATCGGAGTCGGCTACAAGCTCACCTGTGGATGAAATCGGTAATTCGGAGGTACTCGTAGCCGCACCGGGTGCGTGATTTTGCAGGATGTGGTCGAGTGACGCCACCAACCGGCGTTCACTCACCAGGCGGGCGTTCCGTATTGCATTCACCAAAGCCTTCGGGGAGCTCTGTCCGTGGCTCACAAGTGCCACCGCATCGAGTCCGAGAATCGGTGCGCCCCCGACCGCCTCCCAGTCGAGTTGCGATCGTAGCCCGCTCAAGGGTCCTTTGAGCAACGGACCGATGAGCAGCGAGCTCCACCGACCCTTTAATGTGTCTTTGATGCGATCGAAGAGCGTACCCACAAGCCCTTCGCATAACTTGAGCACGATATTACCCGTCAAGCCGTCGGTCACGACCACATCCGCACATCCCGTCGGTAGCTGTCGACCTTCGACATAGCCAATGTAGTTGATGGGCGTTGCGTTGAGGAGCCGGTGGGCCTCACGAATCGTCTCTGTGCCCTTACTCGCCTCCGTGCCGTTTGATAACAACGCGACTTTGGGATAGTCCGCGCCATGCTGAATCTGAGCGTAACAGGCCCCCATCAATCCAAACTGCGCGAGGTGCGCGGCTCGCACCTCCACATTCGCCCCGACGTCGAGCAATACAGTGGGCCTTGGATGTGTTGGTAGGGTCGTGACCAAGCACGGACGGTCGCAGTTTTTAATGCGACGCACCGTCAGCAATCCCACCGCCAGAAAGGCACCTGAGTTGCCGGCGCTTAGGGCAGCACACGCTTTTCCATCCGCGACTAGGCGAAAGCACCCGTGCATGGAGCTGTCGCGTTTGCGACGGGCCGCCCGTCCAGGGCTCTCGCCCATCAGAATTGTCTCAGATGCGTGTACAACCTCGATGGCCAACTCCATGCCGCCCATGCGTTCAAGACACTGGGTGACGCGGCCATGGTCTCCGACAAGGGTGATTGGGCCGAGGCCGGCGCGGCACGCACGAATAGCGGCTTCGACGACGACGTCGGGCGCACGGTCGCCCCCCATCGCATCGACAGCGACAGGAAGCTCAGATTGAAGGCTCGGCTGCTTCATTTTTGGTCAGCAGCGGGTGAGGCAGACGTTCGATTACGCCTCAACCTCTACCACCTCAAGAGCGTAGCGGTCCTTGTACCAACCACAAGCCGGACAGATCCGGTGGGGCTCTTTAGGTGATGAGCACTGTGGGCACGTGTTGTAAACCTTGGCGCTGATCTTGTGGTTTGCACGCCGAGAATCACGCTTAGAACGGGATTTTCTTCTCTTTGGTACTGCCATGATTACCTCTCCTGCGTTGGGGCGATTGACCCCATTAATTCATCTTCTTTTTCAATTCCAAAAGCGGCGCCCAACGTGGGTCAATGTCCCCGTCTAACGCCTTCTTTGCGTCATGATCCATCACGCACTCCTCAGCGCCGGCGTCCGCACATGTCGGATTCATCGGCAACGTGAGCACCAAATCCTGACGGAACACCTCGCTCAAGTCCACCTCGTCACCGTCGTAGGTCTCGAGGTCAGGATCCTCGTCTTCGTCGGTGATGACTAACTCGGCGTCGCCGTCTCGCCTGGCCTTGCGGCGTACGAGAACGTGCTCATGCTCCGATTCGAAATCGAGTCGGCCATCGGATAGGCAACGGCTGCAATCAAAACCGACTGCCACCTTGACCATACCCTTCACCACAATCTCCGCGCCTGCCGAAAGATACACTTCGGCGTCGATCGCAGCATCTCCCACGGGCCGATAACCGAGCTTGCCGATTAGACCCGGTAAGGTCTCATCAAGCACTGCCTGGCTGAGGACCCCTGCGACCGCCCTTGGTGTCGCGGTCAAGTCATCCACCCTAAATTTCAGTCCAAGTGCTTTCATTAATCGGTAACCGACCTATACTTTTTGGACAAGCGTGCGATGTTAGAACGCGCGGAGGCGGCACTCTAGAGGTGATCGATTATTTTGTCAATCTGTTTGAGAGATTAGTCAATGGAGTCCCAACAATCACTCGGATGGACATCAACCCACAGACGGTTCAGGCGATTCCGGTGCCTCGATGGGGTTCATGTATGCCCAGGTGACCCCAACGAGGATGTAAAGAAGACCCAAGCCGAGGAGATAGTGAGGCCACATCTTGAAAGGCGTGGTCACGTAGACGATCGACACATTGATCGTCTGAAACGCATTTACCAAGACGTTCTTCCTCATTTTAAGCTTGGGCAAACGAAGGCTTGAGACCATCGAGATGCCGAGCACCAGTTGAATAATCAAGGCGTATTGAAGGAAAAGGGCCTCTTGGTCGAAGAGGACCGACGACAAGAAACTCGCTGCGATCAAGGCGCCTGTCAGTGTTGTCGGCAGGCCAAAAAAGAAACGGTCACCACCGACAGGCTCCGCGATGTTGAAGCGTGCAAGCCGACAAGCCGTCGCCACAACATATCCCGCTGTAACAGCGACCAAGAAAATCTGGTTACTGCCTGAGCTGTATTCGGGCAAGGCGCTGAGGCGATAGTAGACAAGCGCTGCTGGCGCTGTGCCGAAGACGATGAAATCAGCGAAGGAGTCGAATTGAACTCCAAACTCCGAGGAGGCTTTCAACAGTCGTGCTGCGGCACCATCGAGTTTGTCGAGCAAAACGCCCCACAGAATAAACCATCCCGCCGCATCGAATTGACCTGACTGCGAGGCCACAACCGAGGCGAGACCGAAAACCAGCGAGAGCGCGGTAAACGCGTTTGGCACAAGGTATCGAACAGCGCTCATAGCAGCTCACTCCAGGTTGATGCGGCAATATGTGCCGCGGCGCGCGGACACTACACGAAATCGGGGGTCTTCGGCTAGGGTCATTGTTGCGCGCGACGGAATTCTGCCCGACGATTACGCTTATGCGCATCCGCGTTCGCCCCGTAATCAGCGGGTCTCTCTTCACCGTAGCTGACTAAACCCATTCGGTCTTTATTGACGCCTCTACGGACGAGGTAGGCGCGCGTCACTTTCGCCCGTTTTTCGCCAAGCGCAAGGTTGTACTCTGTGCTTCCGCGTTCGTCGCAATGCCCTTCGACCATGATGGAGACATCTGCGTTGTTGAGAAGCCACTGCGCATTCGAATCGAGAATGCCTTTCGCTTCATTGGTCAACGCGGGCTGATTATAGTCAAAATAGATCGGCTGTAAGCCACCTGCGAGTTGGTCATCCGACGCCGAAGTGTCTTCGTCATCCTGGTCGGAGAGCTCTACCTCTTGGTCTGCCTGCTCTGGTCTCAAACACTCTTCTTTTCTCGCTTGGGCTTTTGCCACGGCTTCTTTTGCCTTCTTTTCGGCAGCGAGCGCCACAGCTTTAGCGCGCGCGTGCTCACCTTCATCGGCCAATTTTTTGGCTTTCTCCAGCAGCTTCTGTGCGGCGAGAAACTCATCAGGCGCACAACGCTTGGCCAAGTCGGCATCAGCCATGGCTTTCTCAGCGCTCGATAGCGCTTCCACCGGCCGCGAACCGCAGGCACCAAGAGCCAAGGTGGTCAAGGCTAAGCTCACTATGATCAATATCCGTCTCATCATTTCCCCCATCAGTATCGAACCCAAAATGGCGTCAGGTAGGCGCCTTTACCCGTGCTCAACTTATGCTGATAGCGTCCGGTCACATCCATCAGATACATTTTCGCGGTGCCCGACCGCGTGCTGCTGAAAGCGATAAAACGACCATCAGGCGACCAGGTCGGCTCTTCGTTGTTACCCTGATTCTGCGTCAGTCTCTTGATCTCCTTTGTGCCGACATCGACGGTAAAGATGTCGAAAACGGCCCGTTCATCCCGAGCAGTAAATGCGATCAGATTAGAGGTCGGGTTCCAATCGGGCGTTTGATTATAATCACCTTGAAAAGTAAGCCGTTGAACACCACTTCCGTCGGCATTCATCACGAAAATCTGAGGCGAACCGTGACGATCACTGACAAATGCAATCCGCTGCCCATCGGGTGACCAGGCAGGGCTTGTATCGATGGCTTCAGAGCGTGTGAGACGCTTCTTTACGCGGCCTGTATCGGGATGGAGGAGGTAAATCTCGGGATTGCCGTCTTTACTCAGTGTAATGGCCACAGAGCTGCCATCAGGACTCAGCACAGCACCCGTATTTAAACCTGAATAAGCCGCGAACGCCTTCGTGTTTGATGAGCCCAGCCGAAAAGCATGGGGCCCACCGTTTCGAAAGCTCGTGAAATATAATCGGCCAGCCCCCATGCTCGGCAACATATTGATTCCACGGCCACCGGTGAGGGCTTTCTCCTCCATGCCGTCAGCGCTCATTGTATAAATCGCCTTCGAGCGTCGACCGGCTTTAACAAAGACGATTTGTGAGCCGAAAAAGCCCTTCGTTTTAGTGTAATAGCCGATGACTTCATTGCAAAACTGGTGTGCGAGAGCGCGTAGTTTTTTCACAGCGGCTTCGGTTTTAATCGGACCGTCGAAGGGTTTTGGAAGACGCACTTGTTCGCTGCCTTCGACGCTGTAGAGCCGAAAATCAACGGTGACCTGTCCACCGCTCTTGCGATAACCAATTTTCACGAGACCTTGAGCACCGCTGTTAAACCAATCTTTATAGACAGGTTTCATCCCTTCTTGATCGGATTTGGCGATAATCTGTGCGGGTTTGAGCACGTTGAAAAACGACGAGAGCATCAGGTTGCGCTGGACCGTGCCCGAGAGAGCCTCTGTCAGCCCAAATGTATCCACTTCGCCTTGCTGATTGATGGCGCGGGGCACCGCCATCTGAATGAGCACAACGCCCCCCTGCTCAACCTCAACGTCGATCCCTTCGCTCGACGCCGATGTACCTGTCTGTGAGCTCTCTTGGGCCTGAGCTATGAGAGATACACTGCAGAGCGCGACAATGCTGAACATCATTGTGAAATGTCTACACACAGACATATCTATTTACCTTTCATGCGTGCTCGAATTCCGCTTCTAAGCACAACTTTCTTCAAATTTTCATCTTTGGGTAATGGCAATTTGAGCGGCGTCCCCGCTCCAAATCGACGCACTGCGCTCAAGGCCGCTTGGTCAAAGAATCGATTGCCGCTGCTCGTTACGATCTTCGGCTTGCCAACGACCTTGCCCGAACTGTTCAACTTAAATGAGACCTTTGCGCTCGCGCGTTTCCGAAAAGACTCAGGAACATTGTTCGGTACTTGAAACTGGCTCTCGAGAATTCGAGATATACGATTGCTATACATGAGCTTATTTTTGAGCGTGTTGGGGTCGGTGGACCGACCAAGCTCATTGCCATTTTTAAAGCCTGGCGCATCCTCGTCATCGGCTCTCGGGTCATTATCAATTCGCCGCATCGCCTGCATCATCGCTCGACGACGCTTTTTACGGTCATCGCGTTTTTTTTGTGCCTCGAGTCGCTTACGTTTTTTTTCAGCCTCACGCTTCTTCTCGGCGAGTTTTCGCTCACGTGCCTTTTTTTTCTTCTCTAACTCTTCTTCTTTTTTGCGTTTCAGCCCGATCTCTTCGGCCGATGGTTCAGGCGGGGGCGGCGGTTCCGTAATGCGCGGCAACTGCTTAGGCTTTACAGGTACGTCACTCTTGCGAGCGAGCTCAATGAAATCGATAGATACCAATTCCGGCGGCTCTGGCTGGGGCGCCTGCATCCCCATCAATAGAATCGAAGCGAACAGAGACCCATTGATACCGAGAGCGGCCACGAGTGAGACACCGCGCGCAAATGGATCGCGACGCTCTTCTGTCATCACTGACTATCCGAGGGCGGATTAGTGACCAAAAACAACCGTTTCTTACCCGCTCTTTTGATACTCGCAAACACCTTTACGGCGAAGCTATAGCCGAGCCCGTCTTCCGCGAAAACCAGTATGCGATCGGACTTCTGAAGGGGTGGATTGTTTGCGACTGCCGTCTCGAGTTGATTCAGACAGCGACCTAACTCCTCGGCTGAACCACCACCACAGTCTGCGAGCTCGGTCTCGCCCTTGCCCATGGAGAGAGTGACCTTGCGATCTTTTCGCACGACGATCAACGTGTCTGACGGCTTCATTGGGGCAGGCGCCCGAGTCGCCGGTAAATTGACCTCGACTTCTTTCTTGCTGAGTTCCTCGACCATGATGGGCGTGGTGACCATGAAAACGATGAGTAGAACGAGCATGACATCAACCAATGGCGTTACATTGATCTCACTGAGTGTTGACTGTTGATTTTGAAGCTTCATCGCTGACTCTTAGCCTTTGCCCAATTCAGTTCAGCTAAAGAAATGCCGACGTACAATGTTGAGAAAGTCGTTACCGAAGTTCTCCATTTCAGCCTGCAACGTACGAATCCGTCCGAGCAGCCAATTGTAGGCGACAACAGCTGGGATCGCTGCGACCAATCCGATGGCTGTTGCCACCAGCGCTTCAGCGATACCGGGGGCGACCGTCAGCAACGAAGCATCCCCCTTTTTATAAATGCTGAGGAAGGACACCATGATCCCCCATACGGTTCCGAAGAGGCCGATAAAGGGGGCCGCACTCGCCGTGGTCGCGAGAAACGACGTTAGCTTTTCGAGGTGTAGTGATTCGGCGTTAATCGAACGCCGCAGAGCGCGCTCGATATTTTCGAAATCGCCCATCTGTTCGTGCATCGTGTCACCCGACTTGCCGCTCTTGAGCTTTGTGAGTTCCACATAGCCGGCGCGAAAGACTTGGCTGGTTGGGCTGTACTTCAGCGTATCGGTTGTTCTGTAGATCTCATCTAAACGCTTGGAATCCCAAAAAGTGGTGATAAAGCGCTCAGACTCCCGACGCGCTTTTCGCAGGTAGAGCCACTTGTAGATGATGATATACCAAACGATGAGCGACATCGCGACGAGTACCACCAAGACCCCTTTGACGACCGGGGACGCCTTCATCAGTAGGTTGGAAATCGAGACTTCGTCCGCGGGCGCTGCAACAGTCATCAGTTCGATCAGTGTGCTCTCCATTTTCCTGCCTCGACTCGGTTACAATGAACGTTTATGAAAGGTAAGGTGATCCAAGGTAAGATAATTCCTACATCAGCTAATGTCCATAGCATTCTGCCGCCCTTGTGTTCGGCGCACTCAAATCATGATGCAGCAGCCGCCCACGACATCCGTCGGCACCTGAATCTGGGCCCAAGGATGATTTCATTAGGGAATGCTAATGTCCGATCTGCATAAACTATTCCCAGGGCGCTCAGAATTTGCGACCACTGTTGCAGGGCCGTCTGAGGTCCAGGAGACAAACGCCATGCATTCACAACGCCTGGAGCTCTTTGCGATTTGCCCACCCGGATTAGAGCGCTGGGTGGCGGATGAGATCCGAGAGTTTGGCTTTCGCAATATCCAAATCGAGAAGGGCGGTGTGTCGTTTGTGGGTCATCCCTTGAGCGCGAATCGGTCCCTACGATGCCCCACTCGTATTCTTCAGCGAATCGCTCGTTTTCCTGCCCCAAGCTTTCAGGCGCTTGAGCGCGGCTTCCGTAACCTAGAACTGGACGCATTTGGTGGCGTCGATCCACAAGCAACATGTAGCAAGAGTCGCTTGTTTCATAGCGGTGCGGTGGTCGAGAGAGTCCAACGCTGGGTGAATACGGGTAAGACGGCTCTGTTCGTCCGGATTCATCGTGACCGGTGCACGGTCAGCATTGATACATCGGGCGAGCGTCTCCATCGACGAGGTTGGCGCGTCGAGAACGGGCCTGCGCCCATCAGAGAAACGCTCGCAAACATATTGTTGAGAGTCGCCGAATGGGCGCCCGGTGAGCCCCTCTGCGATCCGATGTGCGGCAGCGGTACATTTCTGATTGAAGCGGCCCACTGGGCGGCTGGCCACCAGCCTGGGCGACATCGACGTTTCGCCTGTGAAAAATGGGTCAAGACCATCGCCGGCGCTCAACCACGGCAGGCCATTGAGACTCTAATCTGTGGTTCTGATCGTTCTTTGGAGACGGTTGAGCTCGCTCAGCGCAACGCCGAACGCGCCGAAGTCAACATCGATGTCACACAGCGCGATGCAGCAGAGCGCTTAGCACCCACGCCCGAGGGTCTGCTGATCTGCAATCCACCCTACGGTAAACGTGCAAAGAGTCCAAAAGCCTATGCGGCTCTCGGCACACTTCTCCGCACCGAATTCGCCAACTGGCGTGCTGGGGTGATCGTGACAAACGAGCATGCACTCAAGGCGCTCGGGCGACCTGCAAAAACACTGATCGAGTTTCAAAATGGCGGGATCAAATTGCGCTATGCGGTCTTGGAGCCGAAGTCATGAACCCAATGGATGAGCGATTAGACGATGAATTTTTGAGGCTCGCACATCAGCGTCTCCTCAGCCCACGCATCATCGAAGAGCGAATGACCGTTCTGCTCAGGCAAGGTCACATCTCCAAGTGGTTCTCGGGAATCGGTCAGGAGGCTGTGTCCGTGGGCTCAGTCCTCGCATTGGACGCGAATGACTACATTTTACCCACACACCGCAACCTAGGTGTTTTCACCACTCGAGACGTTGATCTCGACAAACTTTTCGCTCAGCTCTTAGGGCAACGCGACGGATTCACCAACGGTCGCGACCGCAGCTTTCACTTCGGCGACCTCAGTCACCGAATCGTCGGCATGATCAGCCATCTTGGCTCTATGTTACCCGTCGCGTGTGGACTTGGCCTCGCGGCACAGATGGAAGGTCATGAAAGCCTTGCCCTTGCTTTTCTTGGTGATGGGGCAAGCAGCGAAGGCGATGTACACGAGGCGATGAATCTCGCGAGCGTCTGGTCGCTGCCAGTCATATTTATGATCGAGAACAACCAATACGCTTTATCGACGCCCACGCGACAACAATATGCGTGTGCCTCCCTCGCTGACCGCGCGATGGGCTACGGTATGCCGGGGACACGGATCGACGGAAACGACATCAACGCGGTCTACAATGCGGTGAAACACGCCGCTGAGCGAGCGCGCAAAGGAGACGGTCCTTCGGTGATCGAGGCGGTCACTTTCCGAATGCGTGGCCATGAGGAAACGTCTGGCGTCGGGTATGTGCCCAAAGAGCTGCTGACGACCTGGAGCGAACAAGACCCCATCGCGAGAGTAGAAGCCGAGTTGGTGCGCCGCGGCCTCGAATCTGCAGACAGTCTCAGTCTGACCAAAGACGCCATCAGACGACGCATCTACTCTCAGCTCGATTCACGGCTCGAATCCACCACATGGCACTCAGCGGCCATTAACGAAACAGATGCTGTCTACGCAAAGCATGAACCGGCACCACCAGAACCGAGTCCAGGTAAGACGAAGAAACGTTACATCGACGCGATCGCCGAAGCCCTCTCGCAGCAAATGGAAGCCGACCCTCGGACGATTCTACTCGGACAAGACATCGCTGAATATGGTGGGGTATTCAAGGTTACAGATGGGCTCGTCGAGGTCTACGGCGAGGCGCGAGTGCGGAACACGCCGATTATTGAGTCCGGGGCCATCGGGTGCGCCTTGGGCCTCGCGTTAGCGGGATATCGCCCGATGGTGGAGATGCAGTTTGCAGACTTTATCGCCTGCGGATTCAATCAGATTATTAATAATCTCGCGCCGACACATTATCGATGGGGTGCCCCCGTCCCCGTCGTGATTCGGGCCCCGCAAGGTGGTGGGGTTGGTGCAGGTCCATTTCATTCACAATGCATCGAATCATACTTCGCCTCTGTTCCGGGCCTCAAAATCGTTGCGCCCGCAAGCCCATTCGATGCGAAGGGCTTGTTACTTGAAGCCTTTGCGGACCCTAACCCTGTCCTCTTTCTAGAGCACAAGAAGCTTTACCGCACAATGACCGATGCCGTCCCCGAGCAGCCCTACCGAGTACCTTTTGGCCGCGCGCGTACCATTGAGAGCGGAACCGACCTCACCATCGTGACGTATGGGCTGGGCGTACATTGGGCCGTGGAGGCCGCCGCACGGTTTCGAGCTCAAAATACGCATATCGAAGTCATCGATCTCAGGTCCTTGAAACCCTGGGATCGAGTCACCGTATTCGAATCTGTCAAGCGCACTGGGCGCGCTCTCGTGCTCACCGAGGGCACGCTGACCGGTGGATTTGGCGGCGAGCTCGCGGCAGAGATGAGCGCTGAGTGCTTCGAATGGCTGGATGCACCCGTGCGACGTATCGCAAGCTTAGATACACCCGTTCCGTTTGCAGCAGCGCTCGAACAGTCATTCTTACCCGTCGGTCGTATTGATGAGGAAATTGAACGTTTGTTGCGGTACTGATCGACAACAAGGCGGGAGATGAGTGGATTCAACCGATGAGTGAACTGAACGCAGCGCAAATAGAAGAGCAACGACTGGCATTAACCTCGCTTGAGGAAGAGCTCGAGACAACGCTCCGTCAATCAATCGAAGCCGCTCAGCCCGTCATCTTAGACCAACAATCAGTCGGCCGCTTGTCGCGAATCGATGCGATTCAGCAGCAGAAGATGGTGCAAGCGAACCGCCGCCGACAACAGTTAAGGCTAGCCCGTACGAGAGCTGCGCTGGCATCCATTGAGTCGGGGGACTATGGTTTATGCAGGCGCTGTGAGGAGCCGATTGAATGGCCGCGTCTGAACGCGCAGCCGGAATGCTCGGTCTGTCTAGAGTGTCAGGCAAACATTGAAAGGCAGATGGTCTAATCAATGCGACGTGTGCTCATGATGACCGCGGCATGGCCACCCGTAGCAAGGGTGGGTGCGAGACGTCCACTCAGACTCGCAAGGCGCCTACCGGCACTGGGCTGGCAACCGATCGTCCTGACGCCGGAGCCGAACTCGATATTCCGTAAAATGCCCAATCTTGATGAAACACTCTCGGTTCCTGATGTCGAGGTGCTCCGCGTGCCAGCGCTCATCCCAAGCACCCGGCTCGCCAGATTATTGAGCCGTCTGCCAGGTCCAGTAGGCACAAACGCCCAGCGACTCTTGGCGGCGCTGCTCAAGCCCGACCAATACCCAGAATGGACCAGAGCAGCTCGAAAGGCAGCAAAACGTATCGAAGGCATCGACTGCGTATGGGTCACCGGCGGTCCATTTGGCATGTTTTGCGTTGGAGCAGCGGTTGCGAAACAGCTCGATGTTCCACTTGTGCTCGATTATCGCGATCCATGGACGGTGGATCTTAAGCGAAAAAAACTCGCCGTAGGCCGATCGCGTAAAGCGATAAAGAAGCTCGAGGCCGACCTACTCCGACGAGCGGCTGCTGTGAGCTACGTGAACACAAACATGCTCGCCCGAAATGTCGCCGCATTCTCACCCGGCCCGGACGCGCATTGGGCGGTTATTCCAAATGGTTTTGATTCAACCGATGTCCAATTTGAGACACCTGTGGACCACGGTGTGCGGACTCTGCTGTATGCCGGTGCCTGCTACGGCTCGCGGAGTATGTTGCCCATCTTGGAAGCACTCAAAGCGGTGGATGACTCGTTGCCACCGCTCAAGCTGAAGATTTTTGGAGAACTCGATCCGTCTGCGACGCAATTTTTGAGAAAGCATCCAATGCCCGAACGAATCGAAGTGAACGGGCGCGTCGGTGCCACTGAGATCGCGCCACTCATGGCAGGCGCGGATGCGCTGCTCTTGATTATCGGCAATGAACACAAAACGGCTCTCAGCGCGAAGGTTTTTGACTACCTTGAAGTCCGCAGACCGATCATTGGTTTCGGACCAGCCGGCGCTGATGCCGGACAGCTCATCGAGCAATGCAGCGTTGGGCTTTGGGCAGACAGCCGAGAACAACTCGCCAGCGCCTTTCGGCAGCTCGCACAGGGTCCAGTCGAGTATGAACCGAAGACGGAGCAGTTACATCGATACTCGGCTGACATGATGGCCGAGCGCACAGCCGACTTGCTTAATCGCGTCGTGGGCGAACCTAACCGCGTGCAGGACTAGTTTTCGCAATCGATTGGGCAGGTACAACGATTCTCGTTTTCCGAACAAACGCCATCGCCACAAGCGAGACAAATTGAGGTGAGTTCGGCGCACGCCTCGCAGCGATCGTTTGCACCCATGACACTACACTCAACCGGAAAAGTATTCGGGCAGCATTGTTGCTCAAAGTTCATGATTTGTTCACCCTCCGGCACACAGACGGGCGCCTCCATGCAATCGGCCGGGCAGTTACAGGTGTTCTCACCCAGACCACACATGCCGTCGCCGCATCGAGTACAAATGTATGCGTTCTCCTCCGGTTGACAACCACCGTTGCCATCAGGATAGGCCTCATCTAAACGAACAAGGCCATCGCAGCATGGCAACTCATCTGGTCCATTGCGGCCAAATTGTCCTTCGCCAGAGCAAGGTATCATGCCACCAGCACCGCCTGCGCCGCCTGCGCCACCTTCGGCA
>JBMHDS010000084.1:0-18402 GCA_049889275.1 Bradymonadia bacterium
CATGCTGTTGAGACCAGCGGCTCCACTGACCACACGCTGCTTGGAGCCAACCTCTGCACTGCTACGAGCGCAGTTCATGCTCAGCAGCCAAAGCTCGGTCAATTGTTTCGATGTGAGCAATATTTGCTCATCGCTGACCGAATATCTGCGCGCCCGGTATGCGTTGCTACGCGAACCGCGATATTCGGTACCAGTTGGTATGAGCAATCTCGAATCGACATCTTGAGCGCCCAGATAGAATGCAAGCGCGCTCGACGGTGTCGTTTCAGGCGATCCCTCGTCGCCGCGTCTAAACGGACTATTTTCGTACCAAACAGGGTGGGCCATTAGACCGCTCGGTACACGTTTACGATCCGCGTGCAGAACGCGTCTTGGTCTATCCGCCGATTGGCTTGAGCGAACTGCATCGCTTGGCACATGTCGGGCGCCTTCGCAGCCGCTTACTCGAGCTGCAGTGGCAGCCAGTGCTCGCTTTGTACTCCACAGGTTGTTTGTGGCCAAGCTTTCGATTTCACGGCGTAAAGGAACCTGATGGCCGCTTCTGGCACGAACCTCACGATCTGTCAGCTGGCCTTGTGGTCCATCGGGTCCCGGTTCAGCACACGGCTTAGCTTGGCCTAGTTCCATGAGCTGCTCATTCCGCTCGTCGTCCATCTTCTTACATGCGAGGGGGTCATATCCCCGCCTCAAATCCTCACCAAAGCCCACGTGATGCGACCAGAAGAGGTCTTTCGCTGCCGGTGAATCAGACCAATGCCCGACGGTGCGCTGCTTTCTTGCCTCGCCGCCACCTTTGACGTGAGCCAAAAGCTCTTCAATTTCCTTGTTATCGTTGTCTAAACGACGCGCACTCGGCGGCGCGACGTTAACGGCTGTCAGCCCTGTGTCCGCGTCACCCCAGGTTGTCAATGGGGTGCCCGCCTTCCCTGGCTGCAGCGCTTGCATACTGTTCCGGCACACGGCCGGTTCCGCAACGGATTGAGCGGTATGTGTACTGGTGTCGGGGCTCGCTAATGGCAGCTCACGTTCCCCCGGAGCGTTTCCATCACCTTGGTCGTGAGCTGTCATCGGTTGTCCCGATTTAACGCCCGCGAACAGTTCGCCCATGGTGGGGCACCACATAGCGACATCATCCCGTCCAATTCCGTCGCGAGACTCGTAGGAAAGCACCGTTACCGGGTTGCTCGTATGTCGATTTGCACCTCCGAGGCCAACCGCATACTCAGCGCTCAGTGGCTGATTCGAATTTTTAAACGGTTGTTTCATAACGGCGACTAACACTTTCCATTGACCCAAACGGGTCAGCTATCTTTCGTTCTCGTGTTTCAGGCGGCATCCGTCTACGCGGCATGCTCCCTGACTGCTTTATCTAGCATCTGAGTGGAGGTTAATCCGACTCACTAGTTGTCTATCCAACGCCGTAGGCTATTCATCCGTACAGCATGGGATTGAACTTCGTTCACAATGTTTTTCGTTCTCGTCTAGGTACACTGCTTGAGTCTTATGGCTACCTTGCGTGAAGAGCCACGTCGTCAAGCTGTAAACTGGTCGAGTTACCGAGTCATCCAGGCAATGCGCTTGCGCATGCTTGCCTTTCCATTTCACAGTTGCCCGCCATCGACGCACTCGGCGTCGATGGGTTGGGCCTGCGAACCTACTAGCCGAGGAGCGAGAGTGCTGCCTGACCGCCCTGGTTCGCCTGTGCCAAGATGGACGTACCTGCCTGTTGCAAGACAGATGAACGGGCCATGTTAGCCGATTCCTTGGCGAAATCTGCGTCCAAGATACGGCTACGGCTCGCCGATGCGTTCTCGGTAATGGATGACAAGTTGTTGATGGTGGCTTCGAGGCGATTTTGCATCGCACCCAATTGACCACGCTGTTGTGAAATCTGCTCTAGGGACCTATCGATGATCTCAATCGCTCGGTTGGCTGTGTTTCGTGTAAGTACATCTACAGTCGCCACCGATGAATTAACCGAGTTAACACCGACGATTTGAGGATTGTTGAAGCCCACAAATCCAAGGTTAGCACCGTCGACCGTGAATGCGAGGTCGCTTTCGAGATCGATGGTCGCGGTTGTGACACCTGTGGAGAGGCCGGTGATGAGCTCTGCCTGAGCGTCAGACGCAATCACCTCGATGTTCCGGCCATCAACTGCCGTGAGTACCAGCCTGAAGTTGTCGTCTACCGATGCAACCACACCTGTCGATTGTGAGTGTGCATTGATCTGAGCGGCGAGTTCACCATTTGAGTCATCTTGTGTGACCGCAAAACCGGTGATGATCGTGCCGTTAATCTCTACATAACTATTTTCGTTGAGCGTACCGGCCGTGACATCCTGATTATTGGACACGACGGTCGCATTAACACGTGCTGCAACACCGGTATGGATGGTTGCATCATTAATGGCTGCGGCCTTTGCGATCGCTGAACCCGTCGCAAACGAAGTCGACACGCGGTCATCCGCTGCGGTGGTATTTCTGATCGTGATCTGGTTGACCAGAACGCTACCCCCAGCTTTGCTGATGGCATTTGTCGAAACGGTGTTGGTTTGTACCAGCGCTGTTCGACCGAGAGCGGTTGCTCGTGCATCGCTGATGGTGATGTCGATTCGCTCCCGAGCCTGAGCACCCACATGCACAAAGTTCTGAATGTAGTCGCCATTCAAGATCTTGTGGGAGTTAAAGGTGGTTGTGTCGCCGATTCGGTTCAGCTCTTTTGTGAGCTGCTGAATCTCTTCGTTGATCGAGCGGCGGTCGGCATCGGTATTGATGTCATTTGCTGCCTGCACAGAGAGTTCGCGCATTCTTTGGAGAATAGACGTGCTTTCCTGCAGAGCGCCTTCTGCGGTTTGCGCCAAGCTGACGCCATCGTTGGCGTTACGAATCGCCATGTTGAGACCTCGAATCTGGCTTGTGAAGCGAGTCGAGATTGCGAGACCGGCTGCGTCGTCTGCAGCGGAGTTGATGCGGAGTCCTGAGGACAAGCGTTGGTAGGCCGACTTCATTCCCCGACTATTTGTTGTCAGGTTGCGCTGTGCATTCAATGAAGACGCATTTGTCATTACAAAAAGGCCCATAATTATCTCTCCCTGAGATTCACTGCGGTGCCATCGTGGCTATGCAGGTCGGCATCCATGCCGTAGTTGCTTTTTGTAGGAGCGACGTGGGCTTTCCGTACGGTTCGTCTCCTTGACGTCTCGCACTCCCGTAGACCTGTCTCACTCTCTCGAGTGGGGAGGCCTTATCACTCCCGGCGTTCACCAAAGACATCGGACCGTCAATCCGTATCTTGAGCTAAAAAGTGTCATTGGGTGAGCGATGGTAATAGTTGTGTTAAATATCCGTATATATTCAATAAATATACTATGTAAGTGTATTCATTGGCGGTAATTTCTATCTTTATTTATCTTATAAATGTTTGTTTAATTAGTGCGTATATCTATTTATGTATTCACTATGTTTAATTATGGGGTTTTAATGTGATTTAAATCAGTGTTTTTAATATGTGGTTGAAACCAGCCAGTGTAATGCTGTCGTATTCGTACTCAACGTATGTATGCGGGTAATGACGCACTGTTAATCCGGTGGATGATTGGCGCGCTTTGAACAGGCGCCCGGCGCGGCCACCGTGGCTCTGCGCTGATCTTGAGTGTGGACACCCGACTCATGTCCCTAGGCTTGTCGCGGCACTCTGACTAGGCACTTCAACGATATAACGTTGATTGGCTAGGTGAGATGGTCCGAGCCACAGAGTTCGTTGCGCATGCGGGGATTGAAGTGGCGACCAATCTTACGCGGGCGTGATTTTTTCTGCCGCGAGGGCAAGAAAAACGTCAATGTCGCCTGCAGTTGTGTCAACGTCTTGACGAAATTAGGCCGACAGGCAGGTTCAGTCAGCCGTTTTTGCGGGGCGAGGAAAGTTGGCACGTCAATTGTATTGGTCCTTGAGTGCACGGATTCATGGGAGAATACTATGCGACATAATGCGATAAGCTCAGACGAGTTTGAAGACCTACAGCGCAAAGTTGCTTGCGCAGAGGCATGTGCAGATCCAATTAATTTCGATCAAATGTTAAATCGGGTGTGCGCACTCCTTAATAAATGGGCGCAGGCGGACATGGTGACGCTGATATTGCCCCCCGAAGAAGAAGGCCTTGAGCCGATGCTTCACGTTTTCGGCCAGCAACCGCTATTGCCGATCGCTGAGCGAAGTGTGCGCGACGACTGTGCGTCCTTGCTGACCACACTCGAGTACGCTGACCTACCAGGAGAGGCTCTGAGGTTGCGTCGCGGTGCCGAGTTGACACCGATCAACGGTGTACTGCGAGATGATTATATGTACCGCTTTTGGTGGCACGAAATGAAACTCGATAACCAGACCGTCGGCATCGTCGCCCTATACGGCTATGTCGACTGGGTTC
This sequence comes from Bradymonadia bacterium, assembly GCA_049889275.1. GTDB lineage: Bacteria > Myxococcota_A > Bradymonadia > UBA7976 > UBA1532 > UBA1532. The sequence goes on from JBMHDS010000084.1 coordinate 4,427, forward strand.
TGTCGCCACGTGTGCGACGACTCTTGGCGAGCTTAATGCCACTTCTTGCCACGGCGATAAACAACGCTGCATCGATTGAAAATCTGCGTATGCAGTCAGACCGTGACGAGATGACGGGTCTGGTCAATCAGCGCGGTGTTTTCGACCACTTAGACCGCGAATGTAGTCGGTCGGCCAAGAGTGGGCACGAGTTGGCGGTGATGCTCTGCGAGATCGAAGACTTCGATGCTTTCGCGGGCACCATTGAGGGCGACGGCGCACTCCAGACTTTCGCGGAGCTCGGTCTGAGCATCGACCGTGGGTTTGATGTTGTCGGTCGCATTGCCGTCAATGAATTCGTCTTCATTCTACCCGAGTGTAGCTCGGAAGAGGCGCAAATCACGGCTGAGAGACTCGTGCGTGGGGCCGAACAGATTCAGCTCGGTGGCCGCCCATTATGTTTGTCGATCGGTCATGCCCAGCATTCAGCGGGGATGACGTCAGATGAACTTCTGCAAAATGCCGACGAGTCACTTTTTGAGGTCAGGCGTCGACGGGCACTCAGCCAAAGTCAAGTCGGCTGACAGAACCTCACTGGCCGAGTTGTAATGTCTCGCCCGGCTCCGCATTCGTAGACTGCGATGTTTGAACGCACTTGTTGTCTTTGCATGAGTAGCCGGGTCGACAATCTTTTTGCACCCGGCAGGTGAGCGCTTCACACAGTCCAACCGAGTTATTGCAAATCTGAGCATTTGGACAATCGTAGTCCGTCTCACATTCGCTACAGCCCAGCGTTAAGCTTATAACGGCAAGCATGGCATAGATCGCATTCGGCATGATGGTCGTGTCGTCCTATCGAGCAAAATCTCGATTTTTCATTTCTCCACTAAAGATAATCGAGACTGTGCCTTGATTCCAAGGTCCCGGTCAAAATACTATTCCGCAGAAAGTCTCGGGCTGATGCTCGAGTTGGTATTCCAGTCGGCTACACGACCGACCCGTGGTGATCATGGGTCGCTTTATAAGGAGCGCAATTATGCGCAATAAATATACCTACGGGTTAACAGTGCTGCTCGCCTTCGCGCTGACAGCTTGCGGCGAAGACTCGAGCACCGGGGATACCCGCCTCGACCAACGCGTTCTTGGCGGTGATAGCCAAACGGATGGTGGTGTCTCGCTCACAGATGGTGGCTCTACGGGTCGCACCGAACAGCAGCTACGCTTGTCGTATGTAAAGCAGGTAACACCACGGAATGGTGGTACACCCCGACTCGACCTTGTCGCTTATGATTTCGTGGACGATGAAGAGATCAATCTGACGGCGGAGCTTGGCGCCGACGGTGTCGATTGCGCGACAAGCCTCTGTAGACTCAATGGCGACATGACTTGGGTGGGGTGGATTGCAGAGGGTGGTGCGCTTAAAGTGGCGCCGATTGATTTACGACAGAAGCGCGTTCGCGTAGAAGACACTCGAGTCGTCGCAGAGCGACTTGTCCGAAACTTCGAATTCACTGAATTCGTTCCGAATCCCGACGCGCCCACAGAGGGCGTCATTCGACAGATCGTGTACAGCCAAGGGCAACAAATGGGGAGTGATGGCACCATTGAGGTCTACACGGAGCCCGTAGCAGGCTTCGATGAAGCGGCATGCACTGAGGCGAGCCCGTCGTGCCGTAACCTGGCTGGCCGTGTAAGCACGAACGGTGGATTTAGGGTCACATCTGAAGGATCTTTGATCATTCTCATCGAGACAACACTGTCATCAATGACGCTTAGCTTCTTCAATCTAGGGACGACTGCGCAGCAAACCTTATACACCTTTGGCGAAGATGGGCAGACAGGATCTCAATTTTCGGGACGACTGCCGATTGGTTTGTCGCCCGACGCATCTTACCTTGCGACGTTCACCAATGATGCATTCATGTGGCGCCTCAACACGCTTCAAGCCAGGCCGTCGCCGCCGCCTCCGGAGGCGTTGACTTTGTTTGAGGGTCCAACTCACCCAGATGGAGATTGTCGTCGTATGGGGAACTTTGCTTTCAACGAGGTTCGCTTTAATCCAGTGTTCTCCAATGACTCAGAGTGGATCTACTTTTTAGCACACGGTGATTGTAGCCGGAGAGGTGACCCACCCACCAACCGGGATGACTATGACATCCTGCGGGTGAATCGCACGCTAGAAGGTGAGGTCGAAAACGTGACAAATACCCTAAAGACGACCCACTGGAGCAATCATAACATCGGTGATTTCGCGCTCAGTCCTGATGGCACAAAAGTTGTGTTTACCGCAGAGCGCATGAACAACGTTGGCAGTCGCGCGATTTGGCTCATCGATCCTGAGACTGGTGAATACGATTGCTCAAGACGAGATGAATTGCCCGTGATCGACGGACGCACACGATGTGAATTCATAGCCGATGACAGCACCGGCTCAGATACAACCTACCGAGATCTACGATTCCACGTCGTTGACGTCCCTCGTTGATATGAGACCAGCGCGCGCGCCCAGTTGATTCGGGCGGCGCGCCGTCGGCTTCAGCAGACGGAACGGCCAGACGAGCCGAAACTCCCAGCACGCATCTATCTTTTATCGTTAAAGGTTTGTCTAACCGTCGGGAAGATCGTTTATGGATGGGTATTTCTTGATCTCGCTGCGGGCAATTTTCCATGCCTTTTGAACAATCCACGAGAGCGAGCGGTCTTGCCGTGCCGCTTCGGCTTGTATCTCTTTGAGCATATCCTCAGGAAAGTACAGACTTTGTTTTCTCTTATCGGAACCGGACATAATTTTTAACTCCCCAATCACCAGGGTCCACTATTGATTGTCTGCGTGTATCGCAAAGTGTCAAGTTTGGTTACGATTACCTACTTGGGGCAGACTGTGGACAGAGGTATTACCTGCTGTAATTATTGGCTTTTTGGCTCTGCTTTGAGGTTTTTAGGAGGGGCGCCTGCAGACGGCTTAAGGGTGGGTATGGGGCGGTTGGGTAGCTTTTCATTAAAAGTTCGGAGGAGTTTTTTTCCGAGCTTTCCTGTGCTCTCGGCCGTACGTCGTCCAACCAAACGAATGGAGCCAAATGCATTCAGCGCATGGAAATCAGGGACAATTGGTGGCGAGAAAGAGGCGGCGTCTTGGCGTTTCTGTCCTGCGGGGTGGTCGAAGCGGAAGAGATTTGCCCGCCAGCTCTGGCCGGCCTTGAGCGGTTGCTTGGCGCCGGGGACTTCTGCCGCCGGGATGGCCATCTCCACGACCCAAGACCGGTCTTTGTCATCTCGCTGATTGAGCGTGCCGTTGACATGAACGGCTGTCTTGAGCCCTCTCATGTTCCAAGCTCGAGCTGGCGCCAGCGGGCTACGATGACGGGTAAATTTCGCGTCGAAGACCACATTCGCGGGTGTCACCTGTAGCTCAAGATAATCCTTTTTATCGCCATCGGCGTCGATGAAGACCTCGATCACTTCTTGTTCCCAGGTATTTGAATCTCGCTCGGTAAAGGTCGACCATACATCGGTGTCTTCACTTTCCACCGCGATATAGAGAAAGTCCGCATCCCATGCAAACTTAGCGCGTGTCGCAGGCGTCTTTCTGGATTGACCGCTCGGATGCGTCCAGCGCTTCGTCCACTTGGCTCTCTTCCAAACAGGCTCTTCAAGCTTGCCATCGATTCGCATCGCTTCGGACTTCAGTAAGGGTGATGCGAGCGCTGTGGGCTTGGGTTTTGGCTTTGCGCCGACCACATCAATTTTTGCGAGAACAAGTCGTCCTTCGCGATCTACTTTCACATCGGATGCATTATTGACCTTGAGTCGATAGTTGCCGCGAAAAAGACCCCAATAGATGTGTGCAGGCCCACTTGGGAAATCCGCCTTCACTTTGACCCGCTGAACATCTTTGATCAGCTGACCCCGCACCATCTTTCGAAGCGGCAGCAGGCCTTCCACTGGATGATGATCGAGATTCATCCAGGCGTTTCTTTGGCCTTTCCGGCCTTGAAAGTGAACAAACAGGTTATTGTCGTCCATCGGTTGCCCGAGCGCCTCGAGATAATAGGTAATCGTAAATGTCTCTCCGACCTTCACCCGCGTCTTATCGATATCGTATCCGATCAAGCGAATCTGGTCTTCGATGTTTGCGTTGACCACATGCTTAGGCTTAGGTCGTTCCGTCAGAATATGTTGGTCGACTTTCTTTTGCTGGCCGGGCGTCAACGTGAATTCTACGTGTTCCTGGCAGCCTGAAGCGGCTAAGACGAGTAGGGATACAAAAATCAGTAGCTTCATAAGGATCCAATTCGGTCAGATTTAAAGCTCACTCTGTACCAAATCGGTCTCCGCATCAAGGGGGCGATGGCGCGGTTGGATCGAAACGCCCACGTCTTGAAAATGTCAACTCCAGGCTCTTATCAGTCTTGTCCGTGCGAAGCTGAATCGCATAGTCGATCAAAGCCCATTGAGTGCCCACCTTAGTCGCGTGAACGAGCGCCTTACCTTTGCCAAGCTTCCGTGTGGCCACCTCTGTCAGCGCATCTTTCCGCTCTTTGACCCCATAGCCGGGGTGTAAGGTGGCAACGATGGTCTCAACGTGTGTCATCTCACGATTGAGCTGATAGATAATCATCGGAAACGCCGGTGAGGGCGCGTTTGCGACGAGCCACCTCGGGCTGTAGGGCGATGGCTTGATCTGCTTGTTTGTCTTGAGCGATTCGAGGGTGGTTCCGGGCTCAGCTTTGAAAGCTGGTGGTGGTTTGGGCAACGATTTGAGTAGGTCATAGGGACTGAGCGGTACTTCTTGTGGTGCAGCAGCATCCGGTGTTGCAGCCCCGGCATCCGGTTTTGCGACCTCCTCCACTTTTTTTTCGTCTTTCGAGCACGCTGGCATCGATAGAAAAGCCAGCAGTACAGCGCTATTCGTCAAGATTCTCATCGCTCACCCATTGAAAACGTGCGCCCCCATCTCTATGCTCCTCCGGCAGGTTCTTGACCATTCCACGAACGCGCACGCAAAGGAATACCCCATGTGGTCTCGCGACAAAGTTTATCACTTTATTGGTATCGGTGGCATCGGTGTGAGTGCAGTAGCCCGAGTTTTGCACCAGCAGGGTGTCAGAGTAAAAGGGTCTGATGTCCGAGCGAGTCAATTGACCGAGGCGCTCGAAGCCCTCGGCATCTCGGTCACCATCGGCCATAAACCGGAGAATATTAACGGTGCGGATGTGGTCGTTCATTCCACCGCTGTTCCGTATGACAACATCGAGCGCGAGGCCGCGAGAGCGGCAGGCATTCCCGAAGCACATCGTTCTGAGATGCTGGGCCTGTGTTTGCAGGGTCATACATCCGTCGGTGTGACCGGTACCCACGGGAAGGGGACCGTGTCGGCCATGATTACTCATGCGCTCATCGAGGCCAAGCATGACCCAACATTCATTATCGGTGGGTTGCTGAACAATTACGGCGTGAACGCGCGCTGCGGGGCGCCGCAATTCGCGGTCGCAGAGGTCGATGAGAGTGACAGAAGTCATCTAAACCTCAAGCCAACATTCGTCCTCGTCAATAATCTCGAGGTCGATCACTTAAACTTCTACAGTGGCCTCGGTGATATCGTTGAGACGATGGCGACTTTCATCAACCAGAATGATGGTTTGTTGGGCCTCGCGTTGAATTGGGATGATAGCGGGGTACGGCAACTCGCGGAGAGGCTCACGGTCCCGTTTCTGCGTTATGGAACCCGAAGCGACAACCTCGACTATCGTGTCACGGATGTCGTAGACCATGGGGCGAGCGTTGAGTTCACCGCATGGCAGCGAGGTGAGTCACTCGGTCGAATCGAGCTGCCAATTCCTGGTAACTACAATGCGGATAACGCTGCAGGCGCGCTCGCGATTCTCATGGGGTGCCTAGACCAGTCATTTACCACCGTGCAAGCAGCGCTGAACACGTATGCAGGCCTCGAGAACCGATTTACGGTCAAACGGGCGACTGGTCTGACCATTGTGAAAGACTACATTTCCCATCCGACTGGGATGAGACGGGTCTTAGAGAGCGCGCGTCGGATACCTCACAAAAAAATTTGGTGCATTTTCAAACCCTATCGATTCACCCTGATGAAGTATCATGGGGAAGAGTATGGACAGGCGCTGAGTGGTGCTGACGAATTGGTAATCACACGGATGTATGCGGCTGAAGAACGGCCGATGGACGGCATTGACACGCCATGGTTTTGCGAGGTGCTGCGGACGGCGGGAAATACGGTTAACTATGTTGAGGAAAACCAGGCCGTTATCCCTTTTCTAGAGCCCCGGGTGGCCGATGGCGACATGGTCATTTTCTTTGGTGGTGACGACTTCTTCAGAATGGCTGATGCATGGGTAGAGCGGCGGTCGAGCGCATCTTGATGGTGCGCGAAGGACAAACTGTTGCGGTTTGGGGAGCCGCACGCAGTGGCATCGCCGCTGCTAATTTATTGGCAGGACTCGGTGCTCGCGTTGTTCTCAGTGACAAGCGACATCAGGATGCCTTGGATATCTCTAAACTGGATAGCCGGGTTGAACTCATCTGCGGTAAGAATTACATCGGAGATGCCAAAGTCTTAGTCCCGAGCCCAGGCATTCGGCCGGGCGCCGATGTTTTTGAGCTTGCGCGGCAACGCCAGGTACGTGTTGTGAGCGAAGTGGAACTCGCTGCGTCTCAAGCGAAGGCGCCCATCGTCGCGATCACTGGCACTGACGGGAAGAGCACGACCACAGCGATGATCGCTGCGGCGATTGAACAGACGGGCACGCTGGCCGTTGTCGGTGGCAATATCGGTATTCCTTTCTGCGAGGTCGTCGGTCAAGCGAGCGCAACCGACGTGCTGGTCATCGAGGTCAGCGCGTTTCAACTGTGGTCATGTGGCACCTTCAGACCTGATGTATCTATTGTGACCAACATCGCCGACGACCATGTCGAATATTTTGATGGTGACAAGGCACAATATATTGCTTCGAAAGCTCGATTACTGGCGGATATGTTACCCGGAACGACGGCAATCCTACGCGCCGATGATCCGACTGTATCGGAGTTCTACGCTCCGAACGGTGTTCATCGAGTTGGCTTTCAACCATCGCCGTCAACGCTGGGGTGGGGATTTGACGGACAGTCATTGACCCGAGATGGCGTTGCCATCATGCGCGCGTCGGCACTGTGTGTGCCGGGGGAGCATAACGTAGCGAACGCGTTGGCAGCCCTCGCCGCAGGGTCAGCGCTTGGGCTTGGTCTTGAGCAGCTAATGTCGGGACTCGCCGGATTTAGAGGGCTACCCCATCGGCTCGAGATGGTCGGCCAGCACAACGGTGTGATTTGGTACAATGACTCTAAGGCGACGAACCCCCATGCTGCCGGCGTTGGGCTCGCAGCCGTCGAATGTCCGCAAATCGTCATTACAGGGGGGTATGAGAAGGGGCTCGATCTAACACCATTCATTGCCAGCTTGGATCGGGCGAAGCATGTTCTGACAGTGGGCCCGACGAGCGACCGGCTAATACGCGAGCTGGAGGGTCGAATCCAAGTACAGCGATTCGATTCGCTCGAGGTCGCAGCGCAGCGAGCCGCCGTTCTCGCGACACCCGGGGACGCGGTGCTTTTCTCACCAGCGGCGTCATCTTTCGATGCCTACAAAAGCTTCGAGCACCGCGGCGATGTTTTCAGGGAGCTGGTCAACCAGCTGATTAAGGCGGACTAGTCTTCTTCCATACGGGCGACAACCTGGCCCTCTTGCACGGGTTGATTCGGCTCGACGAGAATTTCTGTGATGACGCCGTCGGCAGGCGCCTCGATGGGCATCTCCATCTTCATAGATTCCAAAATCATCACGATGTCTTCTTCGTCCACCTGCTCGCCAACCTGGACTTCAACCTTCCAGACAGTGCCAGTGATGTGTGCTTTAATATCCATGCTACCTCCCTACAGCTTTCCTTTTGCGTACCGCTCAAGCCAGCTCGTGTCAAAGTCACCGGCTTTCACCGATGGATGTTGCAGTACTTTTATCAGGAATGAGCGGTTTGTGGTTAGGTTTTCGATTACAAACTCTTCAAGCCCATTGACCGAGAGCTGAAGAGCCTCATCTCGAGTGTCTGCATATGCGGTCACTTTGGCGATCATGGGGTCATAGTACGGTGTGACGACAGATTCACTCTGCACACCGCTGTCGATGCGCAGACCTGGCATAACAGGCGGTTCGTAGCGCCCGATCTGCCCAGGCCGTGGCAGAAACATCTTCTCCGGCTCTTCTGCATAGAGGCGACACTCAACTGCAGCCCCAGTGATCTTGACGTCCTCTTGCTGCAGCGTGAGTTTTTCGCCTGCAGCAACTCGCAGCTGCCATTGTATCAGATCGACGCCCGTGATCGCTTCGGTCACGGGATGTTCAACCTGAAGTCGCGTGTTCATCTCGATGAAGTAGAACTCTCCAGTTTGCGACATGACAAATTCGACGGTACCCGCATTGCGATAACCGATGGCGCGTGCGGCACGTAGCGCTGCTTCGCAGAGTTCATCTCGCAGTGCGACTTTCTGAGAGACGAAGGGAGACGGTGCCTCTTCGACCACCTTTTGGTGACGCCGCTGCAACGTGCACTCCCGTTCGAACAAATGAATCCCGTGTTCATGTTGATCGAAGAGCACTTGCACCTCGATATGCCGTGGTGATTCGATATACTTTTCGAGATAGACCGCTTCGTTTCCAAAACTGCTCTTGCCGCGGTCCCGGCAACTTTCTATGGCGCGTTCGAGTTTGTTTGCTCTCTTGACGAGTGCCATACCGATCCCGCCACCGCCGCCTGCGGCTTTGACTAGGACTGGGTAGCCGATCTCCTCTGCTACGCGATGAGCTTCGTCCAGATCGGTGATGGGCCCATTTGAGCCAGGCACGACGGGCACGCCGGCGTTTTTAGCGGTCTCTCGCGCGACCACCTTATCGCCCATCGCTTCAATCACGTCTGCGGTTGGCCCGATAAATCGTATACCAAGCTCATCACATCGTCTGGCAAAACTAGCGTTCTCTGATAACAGACCGTAACCGGGGTGAATGGCCTCTACGCCGTGAGATTGCGCGACCTCAAGGATGGCGTCTTGGTTGAGGTAACTCTCACCTACAGGCGGCGGACCGATACACACAGCCTCGTCGGCGAGCCTGACGTGCGGCGCATTGGCATCGGCTTCTGAGTAGATGGCAACGCTTGCAATATCGTTTTCTCGCAGGACTTCCACGATGCGGGCTGCGATCTCACCGCGATTCGCAACCAGAACTTTGTTAAACATGGTCGTATTCCAAATCTGTCATGTTGGTTGGGATCTACCAAACACCAAGGCGTCTTCATAGGTGAATCGTGGCGAGGCCACTCACTTGAGCGCGTGTTCTAATCCGCAGCGATGAGCTTGTACACGTACGGACGGGGATCGTAAGGCGGGGCAGTGCTTCGAAAGCCCATCTTACAGGTGTAGGTGCCCAAGGTTGGGTTTGCGACTTTGCATGAGGCGCGGTTTAGCCGCCACCATTCGGAGGAAACAACGAGCTGGGTTTGGCTCTTGCCGTCGATTGCCGTGACGGTGATGCGAAACTGGAATGGGCAGGCTCGCAAGATCGCTTCGATGTCGGCCTCGGCGCCGGACACCTCAAATCCGCTCAGCGGATGCGATGTGAGGCCAAAAGCTGAAGACCATTGCAGTCCGCGATACTCATCTAAGTGGAAGCAGACCGCGTGGGTGTGGATTCGATTTGCGTGGACGGGATTAGCGTCGATTCGCAGCCCTTTCTTTGCGAGACGCGTCTGTGCAATCGCGAGGGCACCCTGGGTGTCGCTGTCCACGTACATCGGGTTGAGAGAACAGCCAAAAGCGAGCATCAGGAAAACCAAGGTGCTCATGCAACGAGCGGTCGTCAAAGAAAAGACTCCTGCCGGGCACCCCATGGTCGCCCAAAGTGTGTATAGGCGAGTTTTGTGGCTAAGCGGCCGCGCTGTGTTCGCTTAATGTAGCCTTCCTTAAGCAGATACGGTTCGTAGACATCCTCTACTGTCTGCTTCTCTTCACCGATCGCCGCTGCGATGGTGTCAAGTCCTACAGGGCCGCCATCAAACTTATCGATCATGGTGAGCATCAAACGCCGGTCCATGCGATCGAATCCAGCTCGATCGATATCCAACTGCTCGAGGGCGTTTTCAGCAACCGATTCGGTCACAATGCCATCTGCGCGGACTTCCGCGATATCACGGATTCGTCGCAGTAATCGGTTTGCGATACGAGGTGTACCGCGTGACCGACCAGCGATGGTTAGGCTTGCTTTTCCGACGAGCTGCACATCCATCAGTCGCGCTGAGCGTGTGACGATCTGCGCAAGCTCGTCCGGCGTGTAGAATTCTAAATGTTCTACGACACCAAACCGGTCACGCATGGGTGATGTGAGGAGGCCAGAGCGGGTTGTTGCACCGACAAGCGTAAATGGTCGCAATTCGATGGGAACGCTTCGGGCGTATACGCCGTCGCCTACAACCACGTCGAACCGGCCATCCTCCATCGCTGGGTACAGATTCTCTTCAACTACGGCACTGAGACGATGAATCTCATCGATGAACAATACATCGTGTTCCTCAAGGTTGGTTAAAATGCCGGCAAGGTCGCCTTTTTTCTCGAGCGCAGGTCCGCTTGTGACGTGTAAGCGGCTCCCAAGCTCCTGGGCGATGATATGCGCGAGCGTCGTCTTACCGAGACCCGGTGGCCCGCTCAAAAGGACATGATCGAGTGCCTCTCCTCGTCGCCTCGCGGCTTCAACGAAGATGCGTAAGTTTTCCTTTACGCGAGCTTGACCGATGTACTCTTCAAACGCCGCAGGGCGGAGACTGACGTCGCCACCGGGCTCTTCGAACTCAATCGCGTCTACAATACGGTTTTCCATACTTGCCTATGTATCCTGGAGCTAAACAGATGTCCAGTAAAGTGATTTCAGCGAAGTCGCTTGAGGGCTTCCCTGAGTAATGCCTCGAAGCTTAGGTCTGCGCTATCTTTCGCGAGGTCAGTGCAAAGATTCTCAACGTCTTTCGCCTTATACCCGAGATTCTTAAGCGCGCTCTCTAAATCACTGAGATTCGTACTATTTGGCTTGGCGGCAACAGCCAGCCCGCCCAATTTGTCTCTCAACTCGAGGATCAGACGTTCAGCTGTTCGCTTACCAAGACCAGGAATCGTCGTCAGACGCTTTACATCTCCGCTTGTAATCGCTGAGATCAGCGCGTCTCGATCCATGCCTGATAGGCAAGCGAGTCCAATCTTCGGTCCTATGCCCGATATGGAAATCAACTGTCGAAAGATTTGTCGTTCGGGAAAACTCGAAAATCCAAACAGCGTGATTTGGTCCTCGCGAACATGAGTGTGAATCGCAAGAGTTGCTTCATTTCCTTTTGGAGGCACTCTATCCAAGACCGTTAAAGGGCAGGCGATTTCATAACCGACACCAGCGACGTCAAGCAGTACGCGCTCCATATCTTTGTCGACGACCTGCCCATGCAGTTGTCCAATCACTTTTGAGTTCTCCTTCGATCCGCAGCGAGCGCGAGCAAAGCCGCTTCTTGGTCTCGTTTACGTTTGCGTTTAGGGGTTAAATTTACCGACGTCGGCATGCCCGCGTACTGTGCGTGGCATAGAGCTGCGGCCACCGCGTCTGCCGCATCTTCTTGGGGTGTCTCGGCGAGTTTCATACGCAGAGCGACCATATGTTGGATTTGGTCTTTCGATGCGCGTCCAGTGCCTGTGACTGCTTTCTTGATCTGCATGGGGGTGTAGGCGGAAATCGGCAGACCACGGGCGGAACAAGCGGCGATGGCAACGCCGCGCGCATGACCAAGCACCAAAGCGGTCCGTGCGTTTCGGTACTGAAACACTTCCTCGACCGCAACGTCTGTCGGTCGATATTGGTCGAGTACGCGATTAATTTGGGTCAAAAGGTGCCCAAGGCGAGCAGGCATTTCGCCGTGCTGCGTGAGTACAATTACGCCGTTGTCCACATGTGAAACGCGATTACCATCCACTTCAACGAGGCCCCAACCACAGAGCCGAGAGCCTGGATCAATACCCAAGATCCTCGACCTTCCGTCCGTCATGCTCGCCCCTCGAATCCGTTCATGGTCGCAACCATACCGCACTGAACAGGGCTGTAAAGCGTGCGGTGCGAGTCGGTCGCAATTTATGGAATTGGTCAGTGACTAAGATTCTGAGGCGTTTTTTAAATCATTTAGGTAACTCCAACAGCACCCTGGCGCATCTCCCTCCGGTACACCGGGTGTGCACTCTACTCCGTCGCGATGTGGGTCTCGCGCGAAGCAAGCGCACCGGGATGATAATGTTGCGTTCTGTAGCGCCGCTATTGACGCGGCACTGAACGCACTCTAGTTTAGGCGCGTTTTTAGTCGACCAAGGGCGCTGTCGCTGGACTCGGTGCGGTCGCTGTGCCAAGCGCGCTTGGCGCCGCCGCGATCTGTGTGGCAGAGCTGTGGAGGCATCGGTCGCCTACAGCGGTGGGCGCTCTGGTTCTGACGGGAGGAATAAAGATGACAGTCGCACAAATTAATCCAGTTCACGGCGATGGGTTTTCCATTATTAAGGCGTTCATGCGCTTCTCTGAGCTCGGCGCCGAGTGGGTCATGTATCTGCTGATGTTCCTCGGCGCTATCATGATTGGATTGTTCGTCCAGCGCTTAATTTTCTTCCGGAAACGTCGAGTTGACGTCGGGTCGCTTGGCGCCAGCCTTATCGAGGCTTTGAAGGCTGATGACTTAGACAAAGCGCGACAGTTGGTCGCCACCGGTGATTCCATGGAAGCACGCGTTATCAGCGATGCTTTGGAAGACTTTGAGGCGGGACCTGCGGTGGTAGAGCAGAAGATCGAGAGCGCTCTCGCCGCGCAGAAGCAGGAATACGATCGCTATTTGAACTTTTTTGGTACGCTGGGCAACAATGCGCCATTTGTTGGATTGTTTGGGACTGTCATCGGTATCATCGTGTCTTTCCAAGCTCTTGGGAACAATCCCAAGGGGGGGCTTGAGGTCGTTGGCCCAGGAATTGCCGAGGCGCTCGTCGCAACTGCTGTTGGGCTGCTCATCGCCATTCCAGCGGTGGTCATTTTTAACTCGTTCAAGGTACGGGTGAAGAACCATGTCAGCAATACGGTGTCTCTGAGTGGTATCGTAAAGGCTTGGGCAGAGCGCCGAGCGGGAGCGTCTTGACATATGGCTGGTGGCGCAAATTTAGATGACGATGAGGGTATCGTTGGTATCAACGTCACGCCGCTCGTCGATGTGATGCTGGTACTCTTGATCATATTTATGGTCGCTTCCACCTACATCGTGAAGAACAGTATCGAGGTGGACCTGCCAAAGGCGGCGACGGGCGGAGAGGTTCTCGATACAACCCTTTCGATCGTGATCGAAAAATCCGGAAAACTCTTTCTCAATGGGGAGCCGAGTGATGTCGCAGGTATTGCCGCCCGCTGTAAAGACATCTCCCGGCAAGATCCAAAGGCGCAGGCGATTATCGCTGCCGACAAGCTGACGTCCCATGGGCAAGTGGTTAAGGTGATCGACTTGGTGCGTCGAAATGGAGTTCAAAAGTTCGCAATCAATGTAGACCCAGAGTCGATGATCGACACAACCTCGAGCGGTGGCCCAAGCGACCAGGATAAGAAAAACTAGCAGCGATGCGTTCTCTACCTTCACACAACGACGGCTCGGGTCGGTTCTTACTGATACTTGGAGGTACGATCCTGGGGTTCGCCGTGCAGGCTGGCGGCTTGTATGCGGCGCATAACTACGTCAAGCCCGTGAAGAAGAAGCAGAATAACGTCGTTGTGATGGAGTTTGTAAAGCCACCTCCGCCACCGCCACCGCCACCGCCACCGCCGCCCCCAGAGCCCAAGCCGGAGCCCACGCCGGAGCCCAAGCCGGAGCCCAAGCCTAAGCCCAAGCCTAAGCCCA